>CAZLZO010000006.1:0-66006 GCA_964564025.1 uncultured Desulfurococcales archaeon | reverse complement strand
ATTAGCTATTAGGTTTCCAAGGTTCATAAGGTGGAGGCCTGATAAAGGACCGGAGGATGCTACAACAGTACATGAAATTATGGAGATGTATAAGAAGCAACTTAGGAGAATAGAGGAGTTTCAAGCTGCAAGAGCTAAAATCTAAAATTAGACTAATTAAACACTGTTAGGAAACTTTAAAATACATTGTTAACGCTAAAATATTATAACTCATTAGCTATGAAGCGGGGTATTTAAGGTCATTGACTTGCATTATAATGTTAGGTACTGCAGGTTCCGGTAAAACATCTTTAGCTAAAGCATATGCTGAATGGCTTAAAAATAACGGATATAAGGTAGCCATAGTTAACTTAGATCCTGGATCAAGAAAACTTCCTTATGCACCAGATCTTGACATTAGAGATTACTTTACAGTAGATGAGATAATGGATAAGTATGGTTTAGGACCGAATGGCGCTTTTATGAAAGCTAGTGATATGCTTTTAGAATACTCAAATAAAATATTGTTGAACAAAATATTTGTTAGAAAAATACATGATTTTATAATAATTGATACGCCAGGACAAATGGAAATGTTTGTTTATAGAAAAAGTGGCCAATACTTTATTTCTAAACTTAAAAAGTTAGCTGCAGTTATGGGTGTGTTTATTATTGATGGTGAAAACGTGGCTTCATATGTTGACCTAGTTGTTTCATGGATGACTTCGATTCTCATTCAATTAAAATTGGACATACCAGTCGTACCTATAGTTAATAAATCCGATTTAGTAAAGGATCGAAACATAGTTGAACTATTCATTAAATATCCTGAGGTGTTCAAGAGGAAAATTTTAGAGGCTAAAGAAGGTCTAATAGCCGATACAGCAGTTCAGCTAATAGATATAATAAGAGATTTCAGCCAGTCCTTAAGGCCTATACTAGTTTCAGCAAAAACAATGGAGGGAATAGAAGACTTACACTACATAGTTCACGAAGTCTTTTGTACATGCGGTGATCTCTCATAAATCACGAAGCTTTTACTAAAAAGACCTACAACATGTATAGAGTCAACATTAACACCTAAATTTATAAGCTTACTAATAAGCTTACCAACATTCTCTCTCTTTACAATATAGCTTAGTGACTTCTTAAAACATGAATAGCATAAAGCAAGGGTTGCGGTGTTTTCCAAAACATCCTCGATATCACACATTATTTCCGCATATCTCTTTGATAACTCTTTAAATAATACCTTTCTCCCTGAAGGAACATAATTTCTGCATTCAAGCTCCTCTATTGAAAATTTTTCTCCAGGATCTACGAATACCATAAGTACGCCATTATTAGTTAAATAATTCTCAACAACTATGTTTTGGGGATAAGCTACTAGCGGGCCCTCCTTCCTATATAAACAGTTTAAAGCATCCTTTCGAGCAGTCTTCAGCTTCTTACCAGTAAATACTTCAATAGCGTATTCTAAAGCGTAATTTAGTGTCGGGTTATTTTTTACTTCACAGTAACTTAATGCTTCAATGCCGAGGCTTTCTAAAAACTTTGTAGAAGCCTCATCAGATGGACAATTAATTAGAGCAAAAGAGTTAGAAACTATAACGCCGTAGTATATTCTTGCAGCACCTACGATGTTGCCGTTGAAATTAAAAAATGGCATAAGTAATGGGACAAAAACTGTTTTCAATTCTCACTCTCCTTCATTACCTTAAGTTCCTTAAATAAGTCTCTCATAACTACTTTACCATTAGGTTCTATTTCAGTAAAAATCCTTGCCTCGAACCTGTAAATTTTAACATCGTCAATGAGCCATGAATCTGGAGGTAGACCAGCTTTCATACATGTTTCTGCAAGAAAGGTTTCAGTGTCCCATTTATACTCTACTGGTACTTGGGGTAAAAGTAAGCCTCTATACCAGCCATACTCTACTATGAGGCCATCGCGGCCAATAACTATTTCTTTAGGTAAATCCTTCCTGTTTCTTACCACTACTTCCTCTGGAGGAGAAAGAATGGAGACCTCAAATATAACATTACTTAGCTCGTTAAGCTTCATAGGGGGGAACCTAGGATCTTCAACAGCAGCAGATATTGCAGAGTCAATGGTTGCTTCTATGAGGGACTTTATTGGATATGGGAAACCTATGCATCCTCTTAATTCCTTATAAACCTTGGGCCCTATATGGCTAAGTCTTTCTATGGTTACAAAAACACCGAATTTTTCTTTAAACTTTTCAGGAATATTTTTAGGAGGTGAAATTTTAACTCCAGCTTTTAAAAATGTTTCAACAGCTTTTCTTGAAAGTTTAACTAAGAATACGCCGTCGTCAAGTGTAAAGTCTTTTAATGTAACCATCTTATTACACCTTGGAAACCTCTTTTCTAACTTCAGCCAGTATTTTCTCCATTGTTATCCAGTGAGTGCCTTTCCAATATATTTTGCCACATTTAGTGCATATCCAAAAATCCTTATGTTCCTTTATTACGACTTCGGGTACTCTACCTTTAACCTTTTCTGAAGAAGCTCTTACTAAATCACCATTACATATTGGGCATCTAGTTCTATCAGGGTCTATTGCTAAGTTTATGCCATACCTTTTAGCGAGTACAGTTAGCATTTTTTCTATTTCATTCGTTTCAAAATACACAACGTTTAATCCGTATTTTTTAGCCCTCCTGTAAAGACTGTAATCCCGTGTCAAAATTATCCTTTTATCCTTAGACGCATGCTCTAAAATATCCTTATCACTAATGTTTTTCGAATACACTGTATCATAGCCTAAAATTCTTAGCCACCTAGCTAAACTACCTAACATTGCGTCGGCTACAAATTTTAGCTTAAACATTTTAAAATTCCTTAAGAAAATTGTTGTTCTAAAGTGTTTTAAATTATTTTCCAGCAACATATCTTGTAATATCAGTTAAAGTTAAAATTCCTATTAACATGTTATTTCTACCTAAAACTGGTGCTCCCTTTAACCTTCTCATTACAATTTCTTTAGCAGCATCACCAAGTGTTGTGTCAATATAGAGTTTAGGAAATCTTATCCTCATAATGTCAGCTACTAATAGGTTCATTATTCTTTCTTTCCTGTATTTTTCAGGAACTATATCGTGAAATGCAGCTAATACGTCAGCTACGTCATCTATAGTAACTAATCCTACAACCTTATCTTCTTCAACAACAGGTAATGTTGTTATACTATTTCGTATTAATAGTTGTCTTGCATGTAAAACCCTATCTGTAGGCTTAACATAAATGGGGTTCCAACTCATTATTTCAGCTACTTTTACTTTTTCTTTAACACAAAGCTTAGCTATTTCAACCTTAGTTATTAATCCTAAAGGTCTATTTTCATCATCAACTATAGGTATGCTACTTACATCATTCTCCACCATAAGATTTACGGCCGATTTAACCCTAGCTTCAGGCTTAAGTGTTATGGGATTAGAGGTCATAACACTTGAAACATAAAGTCTTGAAGGGGTTATGTTTCTTGTCCTTAAAGTTCCAAGTCTCTCCATAATATCCTTCTTTGTAGCTATACCGACAATCTTTCCTTTTTCTATTGCAACAACCCTGTCCATGCCGTATTTTCCCATAAGCTTTAAAGCATGGTGCAATGTGTCATCTTTATCAAGAACAGGGAATTCTTTTAGCATTACTTCGCTAACTTTCAAATTCAAATTAACGCTCATAACTATGAAACCTCAGTTATAGCCTTTAAAATATTTGCCTTAGTTACTATCCCTAAAAGCTTACCATTGCTAACTACAGGTAAGCTACTTATACCGTTTACTATCATTGCATGTGCAGCTTCTGCTAAGTCCGCTTCTGGCTCTATTGTAATAAGGTCAGAGGTCATAACGTCTATAGCTAATGGGACAAGGTAGTAACGTATTACACAATACTTCCCTCTCGGGGACCTACCTAGTCTTTTCCTAAAAGACTCACCTCTATGTCGCGTTAGTGCTGTTTCGACGAATGCTAGATCGAATTCGGTAATAATTCCTATAGGTTTCTCATTATCTACAACTACAACTCTTCTTAGATTGGTTCTTGATAGAAGATCTGCTACGTAATATATTGTATGTGTTGGTGAAACCGTAGGGACAGTTTTTTCCATGAATTCTTCTACCCTAGCTTTACCATAGTATTTTTCTGCATACGCTCTTGCAAGGTCTGTTCTAGTGAGTATTCCAACAAGCTTTTCTTCAACCGTAACCACTAGAGACCATAAATCCTTTTTCAACATTAAATTAGCTGCCCTCTTTATGCTTAAACTTGGCTTAACACTGTAAGGTTTTGTCATAACTTCTGAAGCATAAATTCTATCAATAGGTCTAGATATCCAATCCTTAGTCATTGTTGCTTTTAAAATATCCTTTCTCGAAACTAAGCCCATAGGTTTCTCATTTTCATCAACTATCACGACTGTACTTATATCATGGCGTAACATTAAATTCCTTATATGTGCTAAGCTGTCGAGTGGGGAAGCAACAGTTACTGGTGAGGACATATAATTCTGTATTCTTGGAGGCAATATTTCACCTCTTAATTACGAGAAGTAACATAATGTCTCTTTCAGTAAGTATTCCTACAAGTCTAGATCCTTTAGCTACAAGAACAGAGCCCATTCCTGTTTCAGCCATTTTTGATGCTGCTTCGCCGACATCAGCATCAGGAGACAACGTTATTATTTCATGAATAGCTGCTTCATAAGCAGGCACACTTAGTACTTCATCAATGTTTCCAGTGACTATATAGTCGAAAACTTTGTTTGTTCCGAAAAATCTTACAATACTTCTTGCAGTTATTAAGCCTCTAACATATCCGTTTCTATCAACTAATGGTATTCTCCTAAACCCCATTTTTATCATTGTTTTAGCTGCTTCCTTGATTGAAGCATCATAAGGTAAAGTTATTACACTCTTAGTCATAACTTCCGCTACTTTCATACCTAACACTTTACCCCCAAGATAATTTATTACATCACGTTCTGTTATTATTCCGTAAATTTTTCCTTCATCAGGTGTAACAACGGGTATTCCTCCCACATTGTATTTTACCATGAGTTCTATGACGTAGGTTAAGGTGTCTTCTGTTGTTGCATAGATAGGGTTCCTATTCATTATTGATGAAACGGGCTCATCAAACGCCTTATATATGTTTTTACTATGTCTATTAACTATTATGTTAAAGTATTCTCCACCGCCAAAATAGTTTACAATATCTGTTGCTGTAATTATGCCTTGAAGCTCACCTGTTGCTTTAGTTACAGGAAGCCTACGAAAACCTTTTTTAGTCATTGTTCTTACTGCTTTACCTATAGGTTCAACATGCGTTATTGTAACTACTGGCCTCTTAGCTATTAAATAAAGCTCTCCAGGCTTTTCATAAACCCTAGTTGAAAAACTAGGTTTACCATTACTTCTTAAAAACCTTTGGCCTTCAGGAAACCTCCTTTTCTTTGGGCTCACAAATCTCGTAGGTCTTGACAATTTAAAGAAACCTCCTAATTAACCAAGTTTTAAATATAGGGAAGATACGCTTTAACAATATCCTCTCTATCAACTATGCCTAGTAACTTGTTTTCCTTATTAACAACAATTACCCTACCTATATCCCTATCTACAATAAGTTTAGCTACCTCACCTAGTGTAGCCGTAGGAGACACTTTAACAATATTTGTGCTCATAATGTCTCTGGCTTTAATAGATCTATACCCACCTGATCTTTCAGATTCCAATTGTAAACGCGTAAACCCTGATTTTAAAAGATCATGTTGGGTTATGATTCCAACCACCCTTTTCCTCTTATTAACTACAGGCATTCCCGCATATTGATGCTTAAGCATTTTATAGAAAACTGTAGAAAGCTCCTCATCTTCATTAACATATATTACATTTTCTGTCATAATCTCCTTAATAGGTTTATTATTTATTAAAATGTTTCTTGAACAAAATTCTCTTATGACACTATCTATTTCAAATATTCCAATGAAGTTACCTTTTTCATCAACTACTGGAGCATACCATTCATCAACTTTAAGCATGTTTTCCACAGCTACTCTAACGCTAAAGTTTGGATTCAAAATAATTTTAGATTCATCAACTATGTTTCTTATTAAGAGATTAGATTTAGAAGAAGTCATGCTAAGTACATTTATTCTATAAACAATACCTACTAACTTATTATTTTCAACTATCGGTATTATCCTTAACCCAAAATCTCTCATTAAGGCACGTGCTTTTGTTGCTAAATCATTAGGGGATAATTGAGGATAGTTTACGTTAACATATTTTAGAAGTTCCACACTAAGCTACCTCAAATATTATAGTTTCTTTTTGCACGAAATATATTTTTCTTGAAACTTTCACGAAGTATACCTTCTAATAGTAAGTACCTCTATGAGATCCGGTGCTACTGATAAAATGTCCTTATCAGTAATTACACCTACAAGGCCTCTATTATTTATAACGGGGACATGCCTTATATCATGTCGCGACATAATTTTAGCAACCTCTAAAATTGGTGTTCCAGGTTTAACATATATTACAGGAGTAGACATAATTTCTCTAACTCTCGTTTTCACAGGGTTCTTTTCCTTAGCTAAAACCTTTTCAACAAGATCCCTTCTCGTAACTATTCCTACAACTCTCTTGTTTTCTACAACAATTAAACAACCTATTTTCTTCTCAGTCATAATTTTAGCTACTTCCGATGCTGAGGCATTAGGAGATATTGCTATTGGTGGGGTACTCATAATTTCTTCTACAAGAATTTCTTCTCCTGTTTCTGACAAGAAATTTCCACCACAAGATAAGGCTAAGAAGACAATAGAATAACAACTTTTCTAATGGTAGATAAACCTGGAATCTCCCTTGCTATTTCCTCTTCAGAAACCACTTTAACTTTTGCCCTGAAGCTTTCTGGAAGCTTTTCGTAGAAAATTTTCTTAATTCTCTTAGCAAGCTTATAGGGCTCTTCACTACCTGGAGACAATATTACGTAAGCTATGGCTTTTTCCTTAACATTCTGTTCAGAACCCACAATTACTCTTAAAGAATCATTTATTACCTGCAATCCTAAAGCTAATTCTAGTGGAACATTTCTAATATAATTCTTCTTACCATAAATCATGAATGCCCCTTTAGTTAAGTATTCTCCGGCTGGAGGCTTCTTAGAAACCTGATCTCCCCAAACCCAATATACGTCTATTGATGCCAATCCCTCCTTCCACGCTTTAGAATATGAAGCGGCAATTACTGCAGCTTCCTTTAATGCTTCCTCCGAAGCTTTGCCCTTAGACTTAATTATGACTGCAGAGGCTCCATGAATATCTGCATGCATAAATATGTCATTAGGTTCTAAGAGCTTCCTTACTAAACTTTCATTTTGACTAGCATCTCTCCCTCCTAAAATTAAGTATCCATCCTTAGATATAGTCCAGTGATATTTTTCAAACCACTCTCTCCTTTTAATTCTAGCTTTCTCTTCTTCTACAGTAAACGCTTCTTCTTCAAGAAGCCTTTTAAGTTTCATCTTAAGTTCAAATACTTTTTCATCAACCTTACTTGCTTTTCGCTTCCTCTCCTTAGCTTTCTCATAGTATTTTGCGGCATTCTCATAAGGTGACAACCTTATGTCAATAGGGATTTTCACATTATCCGCTTCAACAACGACTTTCCCTTTATCTTTAAGATATTCAAGAATCCTTAGCTTCCTTGAAACCTTATTACACGCTTTAACAGCATCATTGGGTTCAAGTTTTCTAATATTTTTACTTCTTAAGCAATTAATAATTAATGCTACATCATTCATGTAATGCATTATTAAATCTCCCATTCTTCTACAAATCTCAGCTTCTTCAGCATACTTCTCCTTTACTTTAAGTGCTTCCTCTATGGACTTTTCAAGCCTCGTTACTTCATCATGCTTAGCTTTTATCATCTCCATCATTCTAGCTTGCTTGAGTACTTCAGTAAAGTATTCGTCAAGAGCTTCATTAAAATCAGAATATTCCTCAACAACATGCTTCTCTATATGCTTAGGTTTAAATGGTGTTACAGTTACATAGTTTCCTTTGTCTGTCTTAACAATGTACCCTTTACCCTCCATAGATTCATCAATTATTTCTTTAAAAACACTATATGCCTTTAGAAAATCTTTAAAAGACCATTTATCTTTGTCCTTACCCATATTTAATCGAAAGAGTATTTCGTTAATA
The DNA here is from genome assembly GCA_964564025.1 of uncultured Desulfurococcales archaeon. Taxonomy (GTDB): domain Archaea; phylum Thermoproteota; class Thermoprotei_A; order EX4484-217-1; family EX4484-217-1; genus DRYM01. The sequence goes on along the minus strand of CAZLZO010000006.1, from coordinate 57,788 downwards.
ATCTCACTAGGTACTCCAAAGCACTTGATAAAGCCTTTTGAAACATTCTTTTCTCCTGAAAAGACGTTGTATAATTTTTCGATAGGTTCAGCTAATGGGTTCATGCCTTTAGCTGGAGGTAAGGAGTATTTTCCCTTAGGCACTATTGAACGGTCCTTCATTTTAACGAATTTTGAAGCATAGATTATTGTGTTTTCAGAATCTGTTAGGACTATTACCCCACGGGGTATAATTTCTAAATAAACAAAGTATGTTTCACTATGTTTTTTAAACACTAATTTAACAATTCTCTCCCAACCTAGTTGCTCAATGCTTTCCAATATTGCGTTTCTAAGTCTTTTCCTCATAGCTTGAATTAAAGGGGTATGTTTAGACTTCCCTACTATGACATGTTTTGTTAAGTGAATTCTTTTAGATGCTTCAATGAGAATCATGGGGTTTTCTGCCTTACCTTTACAATTAAGTTTGAAAACTAGGATGTTATTTTCTAAACTATAAATGTTATCTACAAAGCATTTCTCAATACTTTTACCCCATTTCTCTATCCACACATAAATATCCAGTGTACTCATAGAGTTCTTCATGGCTTACCCAGCTGCTTTATTTCATCAACAACTATTCCTTTAGTTAGGTAATTTATGAGCTTAGGGTTAACTAAAGGTTTACCGTTAACTAAAGGGTATTTGTAAGGCAGTATGATTTCATGTTCCACATAACCTACTTTACGTATAATAGTTAGTCCAATAGTGAAAGGTATTTCTGAAATTCTTTTACCCTTAAGTATTTGGTAAGCTACGTAAACTGCTCCATCTATGGTTAATTGTTCTTTACCTAAATGCCTTACTTTAACTTCATAATTTTTCTTCAGAAACTTTTTGGTAAGTAGTTCACGTGTTCTACCTTTAGGTGGGTGATCCCCTAATATCCCCCCTACTATTACAGTGTTTAACCTGTTTCCGACGAAGTCTTCAGGTTCCAAGACTCTTTCTGCTTGAGGGTCTAAAACTATGATGTTCCCCGATTTAAATTTGTTCAAAAACTCTACAGCGCTTTCCGAAACAATAGTATTAGCTATTTTAGTTAGTATTTCCTTGTTGTCTTTAATGTTTGTTACTATGAGATTCTCTTTACCGACTATTTTAGCTACATTTTCATATTCTAAAAGTATCCACTGTCCTAATTTTTCCTCTAAATGCTCTATTATGAAAATAGCTTTTTTCAAAATAATTTCCCTTTCCCACCTATTCCTAGTAAGGGAGATTGTACAACTTCGCTTAAATAGATGTTTCTAATGAGTAAACACTTGGAGAAGGTAAGTTATGGCTAAAGTAGATGTTTACAAGGACCTAGATCTAAGAGAGGCTGCGGAAATTTTAAGGAAAGGTATTAAGAGCAAAAAGAATATTTACATTATAGCTAAATGTGATGTAGAATATTTCGGTAGATCGTCTTCTAAGCTTGAGGAAGGAGAAAGACAAATAATAATTAAGTCCGATGGAGCATTCTTAATTCATAGACCCACCGGACATTCTCCAGTGAATTGGCAACCAGAAACATCGTATATTGATGTTTCCTTCGATGAAGAAGAAGAGAAGGTTATAATTAGAGCTATTAGAGCTAAGCCTAGAGAGGCAGTTATTGTTAGAGCTTCCGAAATATCTTTAATAGTAACTTCTATTCTCCACGATTATGGAGCATTCTATATGCATGTTTCAGAAAGGGAAATAAGAGATGTTTTAGCATCCAACCCTTCACTGTTAGGTGAAGACTTCGTTACGATAGATATTGAGAAAAAAGTTGAACCGGGATTTATTGATTTATACTTAAGAGATAAGCGTGGAAACGTTGTTGTAGTTGAAATTAAGAGGTCAACAGCTAGAGTTGATGCAGTAAGACAGCTTAAGAAGTACATTGAGGCATTAAGAAAGCATATGGGTTCTAAGAGAATTAGAGGAATAATTACTGCACCTTCAATAACATCTAAAGCCTATGAGCTCCTTTTAAAAGAGAAATTAGAATTCAAACAAATAAATTTGAAGGTGATTCTGGAATATGCTAAGAAGAAAGCAGAACGTAGAGGAATACTTGAGTTTCTCGGAAAAGGTAAAACATAAACTAGATGTGATGAGAAAGTACGATACTACGTTTTCATCATATGATAAGCTTCATAGAGAGGAACAGTACGGAAAATACATGACTGTACTGAGCATTGTTAAAATGGCCTTTAAGGGGAAAACTACTGTTTTAGATTTAGGTTGCGGAACAAGCTTACTATACGAATTTGCCTTAAAAATGTTGGATGAAAACTGCTTAACATACTATGTAGGTTTAGATTTAAGCATAAACATGCTTAAAATAGCAAAAAGAAAAATCAAGAGAAACACTGTTATTTTGTCTGATTTATTACAGGGTGATGCGGAGTTTTTACCGTTTAGAAATAAGTGCTTCGACTTCATTTTATCGTTTACAACGTTTCAAAATGTACCTGATGTAGAGCTTGCGATATTAGAAGTGAAGAGAACTTTAAGAAGTAAGTCCTCTATAGCGGTTATATCTGTTCCTAAAAAAGTAAATATAAACATTAACGTTAAAGGAAAAGAAGTTTTTGAGGAAAAATATGACATAATATACGTTATCTGACATTTTAACCTCATTCTCTTGTACCTAAACTTTTAAATACCTCTTATCAAAAGGATTCTGAAGTAGATATAGTTACACACATTAGTTGAAACAACACAGTAAATGTTTTTTAGGAGATAACTATGAAGCCTATGGATTCACCGCTAAAATACTTAAGAAGCGCAATAAACAACACCGTTCTAGTAAGGTTAAAAGATGGTTCAGAATATATTGGAAGACTTGAACAATGTGATAACACTATGAACCTCTTATTAAGTGATTGTGTAGAGGTTAAAGAGGGCTCATCAGAACCTATAGCTAAATATGGTAGAGTACTTGTTCGAGGCAGTAACATTTTATTTATTAACACAGATTATCAGCCATAAACTAAAATAAGCTAGTTAGTATTTCCGAAATAGTTAAAATGAGTAATAAAAATATTTATTACTGAGAATAATATTCTGCACAGTGTTTCTTAGATAAATTTTTAAACAGCATTATTTTTAATGTTAAGCGGGGTATGCTATGAAAAACATTATTGTTGAGTACGAGAAAAGAAAATCAACGGCTGAATTTTATGTTGAGTTTGTTGAAAGAAAGGGTTTAGGCCATCCCGATTACATTGCTGACGCTGTTTCCGAAGAAGCTAGTAGGAGTCTTTCAAAATACTATTTAGAGAACTTTGGTATAATACTTCACCATAATCTTGATAAAACACTTTTAGTTGGAGGTCAAGCTAATCCCGTATTTGGTGGTGGTGAAGTTCTTCATCCCATATACATTATTGTTTCAGGTAGAGCAACAACAGAGGTTATTCGTGAAGGGAAGATAGAGCCCGTTCCTGTAGGTAGAATAGTTGTTGAATCTGTTAAAGAATGGATTAAGAGTAACTTTAGATTTTTAGATCCTGAAAAACATGTAATTGTTGACTACAAAATAGGTAAAGGCTCTGCAGATCTTGTTAGAATTTTTGAACTAGGTAAGAAGGTCCCCTTAGCAAATGATACCTCTGTTGGTGTAGCTTTTGCTCCTCTAACTCCCCTAGAAAACCTTGTATTAAATGTTGAAAGATACCTTAATTCGAAAGAGTTTAAAAGAAAACTTCCTGAAGTCGGTGAAGATATTAAGGTAATGGGTTTGCGAAAAGGAGATAAAGTAGAGTTAACTGTTGCTGCAGCAATGATTTCCAGACTAATACCTGATCTCGACCATTACATTTCTGTGAAAGAACAGGTTATTGAGGAGATTAAGAAACTTGCTGAAAGATATATTCCCGATTATGAGGTTACTGTTCACTTAAATACTGGCGATAAACCTGAGAAAGGAATAGTTTACATTACAGTAACTGGAACATCAGCTGAACACGGAGATGACGGCTCAACAGGCAGAGGAAATAGAGTTAATGGACTTATTACACCCAATAGACCTATGTCTTTAGAAGCAGCTGCAGGAAAAAACCCAGTAAGCCATGTAGGCAAGATTTATAATATTTTAGCACAGAAAATAGCTAATAAAATTGTTAAGGAAATACCCAAAATAAAAGAAGTTTATGTTGAACTTTTAAGCCAAATAGGCAGACCAATAAATGATCCATGGATGGCGAACATTAAAGTTATAGGTGATGTCGAAGAACTTCCACAGAATATTAAAAATGAGGTAGAATCTATAGCTATAGAGGAAATAGATAATGTAGTCAAGATTTCAAAAGAGGTTTTAGAGGGTAAGGTTAAAGTGTTTTAGAAGGGAACCCCCATCGCTCGCTTCTATATTCCTTAACGATTTTTTCTAAATCAATAGTTGTTCTTTTAAGCATTAGTTCTCTGAGAGCTTTCTTCCTCGCCTTTGCTTCTTCAACGAGCTCGTTTTTAAACATTAACATATCCCCTAGTTTAGTAATGAAATCTCTTACTTCGCTAAGTTCTATTACAGGCACGGCTTTTGACTCTAAGGTGTTCTTGAATTCTTCAGTTGGTTTTTCGGCAAGTATTGCCAACACATTTTCTTTAACTACTCTCTCTACAGCTTCTTCTTGAATGAACGTTGGGTTTAAAACATAAATTAAGTCATCATCTTTCAATTCTCCATAATCCCTTTCCATTTTAGATAGTGATGTCAGCGTTAATGTAGTGATCGTTTTAGCTATCTTATAGTTGCCTTTCGAAACTTCTCTTAAAACATTTTCAAACTTTCTTAGTTTCTCCCTTAACTCAGCATTTTCCCTCTCAGCTTTCTTCAATTCCTCGCTGAGTCTTCTAACCTCTTCAGAAAGCGACTGTATTTCTCTTATGGCTTTTAACTGAATATTTGTTTGTCTATGATAACTATCTAGTTGCCTTTTAAGCTCATATATTTCATCTTTAGCTTGTTTTAATTTCTCTTTAAGTAACGCCTTCTCTTTTTCAAGCTTTTCAACTTCCCCTAATAATGATTCTATATTAGTTTCTTTATGTTGCTTCTGTCTATACTTTTTCTCTTCAATAGTTTTCTGTCTAAGTTCATGAGAAAGTTTTCTATATATTTCCTTCTCTATTGCTGAAGCTATTGTGGCTCCCTTAACTACATCGGCACGTATCTTGTCTACATCTAGGTCAAGGTCCAGTTTTTTGAGATAATTATCTATTTGTTCAAACTTCTGCTTAAAGAACCTTAGTGCATATAGTGCTGCAGCTAAAGCGTCTCTCTGATGACTATCTGTTACGGAAATAGCACTACCTATTTTTTGCAAATAAGTTTTGACAAGATCCTCTTTCTCGCTTTGAGAGAGACTTTCAGGTGGAACATATAATTTAGCATTAAACGTTGTTGAAAGTTTTTCTAGAGTATCCGGAGGAGGTGAAACATCTGATGCTATGATTAATGGTTTACCGTACTCTTCAATTCTCCTTATAATATCGTATCTATCAATGTTTTTCCCGCTAAAAACATCTAGTACATTCCCATCCAAATCAAGTATTGCTACTCCGGTGAATATTCCAGGATCTATGCCTACTATGAGGGGTTTTCTTCTTACATGCTTCTTTACAGTTTCAAACTCTATTTTCTCCTTATAAACAGGCTTTATTATTACCCTTATGTCATGTCCTTTCATTGAAGAAACTATTCCATAAAGCTTCTCTCTAGGAGCGTAAACTATGAATACAGCACCATCATATCCGCTCTCGCTTTTTCTAACAACCATGTCATAGTCTAATCCATGTTCGTCAAGAGCTTCTTTAATTTTTCTTACGGCTTGAAGTATGAGCCCTCTAATATGCCTCTGGTATCTACCTTGACTCATGCCTCCTGAACCTAAGCTTCTTCCTTTAGAGATTATGATTTTCGTTTTCTCTTCAAAAACCCTTATCTTCAATCCATAACCCATGTCAGCTAGTTTAGCTACTAAATACGCTGTTTTTAAAGGCGGAAACTTACTGTATTCTGATATTAGATTTGCTTCCTTAGCCTTTTCCCAGAGCTTACTTACTTTATCCTCGTCAACATTAACTTGAACAACAGAGGTTTCAGGAGGAAGAAGACTAATAATCTTAACTACGCTTCTTTCGTTTTCTCCAAGCTCATATATGTTATCTACACCTATTATTGAAGGCCTATATTCCCAAGCTAACCTAATGATTCGGCGCAAAGCCACATTAGGGTTTTTATCAAAAACTTCCCCATTCCTAAGGATAACCAAGGCGTAATGAGGTTCCTTTGAAGATGCAGGAGAGCTTGAAGGAAGTATGTCTATTCCAAACACTACTTTTTCTCTAGAGTGACTCACTTTCCCCCCTCACATATCTAAGAGCTTTTTCTAACTCTAACTCTACCTTAAATTTTTTCTTGAAAAACCATGTAATGTATTTAACGTCTCTTTCAAGAAGCATTTGAGCGCTTGGATGATCTTTCTCAACATATTGGGGCCAATCTATTATTATGGGTTTTTCAGTGTTAAACTCTATCATTACGTTAAACTCGCTTAAATCACCATGCACTATACCTACTTCCAAGAATGCTTTCCTAATGCTTTCAATTATTTCTAAGAGTGTTGATTCAGGGTTTTGAGGACTACGGTATTTATATAGAAGAACTCCTTCAATATGCTTCATTACTACAACATGTCTGCTTCTACCTAAAGCTTTAGGAACATTAACACCTGCTTTCTCACACTCTATAAGCGCTCTAAACTCTCTTTCGGCTGAGATTGTTGATTGAAGAAGCCATGATATATGAGGCTTATTCTCAACGTAAGGTCTAAATTTACGGGTTTGTTTAAAACTTGACCTGCCTATTCTATGGAACTTTACAACTATTCTCTCATTCACCGGTGAAAGCGCCTTAAAAAGATCTGCTTCCTTACCTACGCCAAGCTTTGGTCCTAATGCATAAACAATGTTTCTCTTCACAAGATCATCTATTGCTAAGCAATCATAACCTAAGTATGTTAGTAAGTAGCCTGTATACTCTCCTCTGTAACGTCTAACTAGTTTTAACTTATTTAGTTTAATTAGCGATAGTGAAACTTCCTTATCGGGAAGTTTAGCTTTAGACACTATTAGTTCTAATGGAACATACTCATATTGTTTCATGAACCTCTCTATAATTCTAAGAACTAGTAGGTCTCTCTTACTAAGCACTCTATATGCTTCTCCAGGGTTTCTGAACATTTTCCCTTAACTACACCCTTCTAAACATAGTTTAGTTAGCATGTACTATTAAAGTATCTCCGCTTAAAACATGTATTCATTCTGATGACAATGATTAAACTGTAATCTTACTGATCTAAACTTTTAATAAGTTGAAAAACATAGAATACATGGTGAGTATTGATGCAGGAAAAAGAAAGTATTGAAATAAAAGTAGAAGTACCTAAAACACCTGGTGTTTACGAATTTGCAGACTTTGTTGTTGTTAGAGGCGATGAATATATTAGGAGGATAGCTTCCGCTTTATCATCACCTACGAGATTAAAAATACTACGCTTCTTACGTAATAAAGGAGCAAATGTGGGGGAGGCAGCAGAGTTAATATCTCAAAGCAAAGCAAACGCTAGTGCTCAAATACGTATTCTAGAAGCAGCAGGACTTGTGAAATCAGTGTATGAGCCTGGAAGAAGAGGAGTGAAGAAGATATCTAAAACTAATGTGAAGAAAATAGTGATTCTCATAGATTAGCCGGTTTTAAAGGTTACCTTTACTCATTTTCTTTTACTTAAAGCCTTTAAAAACCCTAAATAAGGTGGTGAAGGTCTTAAAGGTCTAGACTTAAACTCTGGATGCGCTTGCGTACCTAAATAGAAGGGATGATTCTTTATCGGTAACTCAATAAATTCTACTCTTCCATCAAAACTTACACCTGAAATTATTAAGCCTTCGTCGACAAGTCTATCTATGTATTTAGGGTTGACTTCGTATCTATGCCTATGTCTTTCGTAAATACTTTTTGTTCTATAAAGTGAATAAGCTAAAGTGTTTTCTTCTATATCTATCCTATAAGCTCCTAACCTCATAGTACCACCTAATTTCTCAATCTTCAATTGTTCCTCCATTAAATCTACAACCGGACATGGAGTTTTTGGATCAATTTCTGTAGTATTTGCTCCGTTTAAGCCGACAACATTTCTGGCAAACTCTACAACCATAAGTTGCATGCCAAAACATATTCCAAGAGTTGGAATATTGTTTTCTCTAGCATACTTTATTATACTTATTTTTCCTTCAGCTCCTCTACGTCCGAAACCGGGTAAAACAATTATTCCATTAACGCCTTCTAACGCTTCCTCAGAAGCTATTTTACCTCTTTCAACATCTGTGGCTTCAATCCATTTGAGCACAGGTTTTGTATTTGCAAAAGCCCCTGCATGAACAAGGGCCTCATTTATACTAAGATAGCTGTCTTTAAGCTTAGTATATTTTCCAACCATGCCTATTACTACCTTTTTACTAAGTTTTTTCAGTTTGGAAACAAACCATTCAAAATCCGAAAGATTAGGCTCTCTATTTTCGAGCTTAAGTTTTAATGTAATTTTGCGGCCTAACCCTTGCTCCTCAAGTACTAATGGGACCTCATATATTGTTTCTACAGTGTACGATGTAAACACCGAATCTTCCGGAACATTCCCATATAATGCTATTTTATGCTTAGCTTCCTTTTCCAATGGAACCCTGCATCTAGCAACTATAATGTCTGGTTGTATACCTATTCTTCTAAGTTCCTGGACACTATGTTGTACAGGCTTAGTTTTCTGCTCACCGGTAGCTTCAAGTATCGGGACAAGAGCTACATGAACAAATAATGTGTTTTCAAAACCCTCCTCAATCCTCATTTGCCTTATAGCTTCTAGAAAAGGTAGTCCCTCAATATCTCCAACTGTTCCTCCGATTTCAACTACAACAATATCTACTTGCGTTTCCTTAGCTACTAAACGTATTCTCCTTTTGATTTCATCAGTAATGTGTGGTATTATTTGAACGCATTGGCCCAAATATTCTCCTTTTCTTTCCCTTTCAATAACTGTTGAATATATTTGCCCTGTTGTTATATTGTTTATTTTTGAAAGATTAACATCTAAGAATCTCTCGTAATGTCCTAGGTCTAGATCGGTTTCTCCTCCGTCTTCTGTTACAAAAACTTCACCATGCATGAAAGGATTCATTGTACCAGCATCAACATTAAGATAAGGGTCTATTTTCACTGCTGTAACGCTATATCCTCTAGCTTTGAGAAGCTTACCTATAGATGCAGCAACTATTCCTTTACCTACACTGGAAAGTACGCCTCCAGTGACGAAAACATACTTTGTCATACTGTATCACAACAATAAATGATATAGTGTGAGTTCGCTTTAAATATTCATCCCTAAATGTTTAATTAGCAGACACTAAAAACTCAGAATGCAGAAAAATTTGTGTAGGCGTATTAAGAATGCGTATTTCAGTGGAGGAGCTTCTTCGTAAACCTAGACTTCAAGTTGCACTAGATTTATTATCTGTTGAGGACGCTTTAAGGATAGCTAAGGAAGCATGGGATAATGGTGCAGAAATACTTGAAGCCGGAACACCTTTAATTAAGAAGGAAGGCACTAAAGCCATAAGGCTTCTTAGAGAAAAATTTCCAGAAGCAATAATCGTAGCCGACATGAAAACTATGGATACTGGGGAATTAGAAGCAAAAATAGCGCATGAAGCAGGAGCAGACATAGTCACGGTTTTAGCTGTAGCTAGCGATGCAACAATTATTGAAGCTTTAAACTATGGTAAAAAATACGGAGTACTCATTATGGTTGACCTAATTTCTCACCCAAATATAGAGTCTAGAATATTAGAATTAAGTAAAATGGACGTAGACATTTTAGGAATACATTTGGGTATAGATGTTCAAAGAAAACTCGGAATAACGGCAGCATCGGAGGCCACAGTAGAAATAGTCAAGCATGTTAAAAAACTTTCCAAAAAACCCATAGCTGTTGCCGGAGGCTTACGGCCAGGGAAAATAGCTCCACTAATCAATGCGGGCGCTAACATAGTAATTGTGGGTTCAGCCATAACTAAGTCAGACAATCCCGGAGAAGTTGTTAAAGAAATAATGAGAGAGTTAAGAAGTGTTTAAACAATCTTTTAAATTTATTGAAAGTTAAAAACACTTAGTAAAGGTATTTACGTGTTGTAGATTACGCTAATACTTAAGTGTTACTCCACAATAGAACAAAGTATAATTGGCTATCATATGTCTTCTCCGAAACTAAGTGGTTTAGCTTAAAAATAAATTACGATAAATAATGTTAATTAGGGATAGGAGGGGGTGATGCAGCGATGTTCATAGATGTTGGTCTTGTTCTCAAGGTATTTATCTATATCGTCGGCGGATTTATACCGTTCCTTTACAATTACTACTTCGTTAAGAAGAGAGTTGATAAAGAAAGCACAGAGAAAATAACGAAGGAGAGTGATAAGACCCTTAGTGGTCATGATAAGCTAAGATCAAACAAGGTTACTGGAGAGGAAGAAAAGAGAACCATAGAGCCTATTACGTTATCAAATACGCTGAGCTTACATTATCTTGGAGACGAGCGAATTACAAGAAACACTGCAACACCTCTTTATGTACTATTGGTAATAGATCAGAACACTATGAATAACCCTGAAGCTTTAAATAAGGTTATATCTGATGTACCTAAAATAATGGGGTCCTTTGAGAACAAAAAATAGCCATACTAAAGCGTGAGGAATGTGCAATGTGCATGTAAGTAAAATTAGGAAGTTCTTCGGAATTCTTGGTCCAGGACTCATTTCTGCCGTATCTGGACTTGAAATAACAAATATTGGCGCCTTCTCATATATTGGAGCAACCTATGGTTATAAACTACTTTGGATCATAGTTTTTGCATCATCAATTATGGCTCTTTTACAGCAATTAGCTGTTCATGTTAGTGTTTACACTAGGGAAGGCATTGTTTCTGAAATAAAAAGGATTGTTGGAAAAAAGATTACATTAGCTTTACTTATTCTTCTCATATTAGCCAACATAGTTACTGCAGAAATAAACCTTATAGGTGTAGCTTTTACACTTCAATTGATACTTAAAATACCTTGGCCCTTAGGGTTAGTTTCAACATCGCTCATAGTATTAGCGATTTCGCTACAGAAAGAGTATAAGTATCTTGAGAGAGTTTTAACCATTATGAGTCTTGTTCTTTCAGCTTACATCTTTGTAATGATTCTTTACATTATAGAAAATCCTGGTGAAATAGTAAAAATAGCTTTAAGCATAACTATACCACCAAAGACCCCCCTTAAAGAGTTATTCATAGATATCTTAGCGATATTTGGTGCTGCAGCAGCACCTTATGCGTTAATATTTCAATCATCAAGCGTCATTATGAAAGGTATGAAGTTTGAGGATGTTCCTGAAGAGTTTTTAGACATATTTACTGGACTTATCTTTGCAACGTTTGCAAGTATTTCAATTGCAGTTGTAGCTGCAACTTATGCTCCTCCAAATACTTCATCCATTTACGAAGTTATTCTGGCGCTTAGAGCGCTCGGACCCTATGCAATAATACTTTTCTCAGTAGGTGTTTTTGCATCCTCAGTTTTAGCTATTGAAGCAATAATACTATGTAATGCCTACATAACGTATGAGTATAAATACTTAACACTCAGTTTAAGTGACGTTGTTAAAAGCAAAGTTTATGGTTTCTCAGCTTTCTTAACCATAATTTTCTCATCTGTAACAGCATTATTTCACGTTCTTCTAAGAGAATGTAATGAATACGGATTCATAGATATGGTAAAGGATTCCTCAATTTTAATAAGCTTTACATCATGGGTTCCAGCGCTAATGATAGTTATTCTTTATTGGAGAATGAGTGAAACAACATCATCCTTTGTTAAAATAGTTTCAACACTTATCGTTGGGGGGTTAATTGCAGTGAATGTTGCCGGAATAGTTGCTTTAGCAGGACTTTAGCTACTTTAGCATTTTTTCTTCAAACTCCTTAGCATACTTGGCTGACTCCTTAAGATCTACGAAGAGTTTTCTCACATTTTCTATGTCCTCTAAATCCACAGTGTTTTTACCCAGTTTCCTAGCTCTTTCCCAAGCAGGCTCCATTAATTGTACTGCATATCTCAGAGATGTTTCAGCACCTATTTCCGTTAATTTCTCGATTGCTTCATCTGAAAGCTTTATCTTTAAAACCTTACTTCTGATCCTTATTATTTCTCTTATTTCATCTTTAGTATAGGGTCTCGTTAATATAATGAGTAATCTGTCAAGTAAGTCTAAAGGCATACCATGGGGTGATTCTATGTCTGTTCCCCTAATTCTTGTAATTCCCCTGTTCGTTGCTAATATTATTATTGGAGCTAATTCGCTTTCCATAGCCTTGCTTAAGAAAGCAAAGCTTTCAATATCTAGCATGTGTGCGTCATCTATGAAAAGTACACCGGGAATGATTTCCGCTCTCTCCTCATCTACAAGCTTCCTTACTTCCTCATCTACTGTTTTTCTTACTTCAGGTGAAATTTCTCTTTCAGTAGGCATTCCGAAGAGTAAGGAAACTATTCCTCTTCTAGCAGCTACGCTCATGTCTAAATCATGCAGTGTTACAGTATGGACAAATTCTTTTTCCTTAAGTATTCTCCCCTTAGGCATTTCAACGAGAACTTCCGTTTCAATATCGTAGTACTTTGCTTTTTCAAATCCTCTAACTTTACCTATTTTAGTTACTCTTCCTGTTTCACTATCAATCCATATTACGTCGCCTACTGAAACACCCTTATTTAGTAGCTCCATTGTTATGTCTCTATCGACGGTAAATGTTTTTTCTTCGTCTCTTGTAGCTAAGGTTATTTTAGCACTACTTGGAACCTTATAGTATGGGTTATATGGGTGTCTTTTAAAGGCTATTTTGAGATTCTTAACAACACCCTCATACACTTTTCTTACTTCTTTAATTTTAACACCTATAGCTTTTCTCATAGCTTGCATTAGAACCTCGGTTTTCTTTATTTCAGCAGAATAAACTTCAGATGCTGAAAGACTCACGAAGGGAGTGTCCTCACCTAACTCCTTAGCTATTGCAATAGCTATTGCTGTTTTTCCTGTGCCTGGAGGACCTACTAAGAGAATTCCTCTTCCAGCCATACGTCCCTCTTTAATCATTTCAACAACTAATCCTGCTGCTTCTCTAGCTTCAATCTGACCTACCATGCCATCGGCTTTTTTGAGGGCTTTACCTTCAGGGGTAAGACCTAGCCCTTTAATGTGGCTATGTGCTCCTATTCTTTCAAAACGTGATTCAACAGAAGCTTCAGCAATACTGGGGCTCATGTTCAAATCACCCTTTATTTTTCAACTCCCAGCAAAAATAACTTAAGATTAGGGGAGAGTTAAAATTTAACTTATGAGTAAACTTTAAGAACGAAGTAGAGCACGACTACACTATGGGAATGATGAACCCCTTCACCCTGATGCCCTTAGGGGTTGGGGGCTTGATGAGCCTTCAGCGGCACTGACCTTATAATCAGAATATGTTACTGGTGCTTTTAGGAAATGGTAGAAAAGCATATGAGAAAAACAGACTCTATTGATGTAGTTCTTTCGTTAGCTCAACACATTGAAAACACGCTTAATACATTAGAGATTAAGGATGAAGCAAAAAATGTAGCTAACGAGTTAAAAGAGGCAATTTCAGAAATAAAAACCTGCATTTCTAAAATTAAAGACGTAGGGGGTTTTAGAATATACAAATCACTTTTAACATTAACAATGAGATTGACTGAAGTAGCAAATTCAATAAGTTTTCTACTATCCGAAGAAAACATGAAAGACTTTAGTGAAAAAGTTAAGAAATTAAAAGATGAAATAGGCGGTCTTAAAAGTAATTTGGAGAGAACAAGAAAAGTCATAAAGACCTATAAGAAGCTAAGTATCATATCCTACATTGTATTAGCACTAATAGTGATTACTGAAGCTTCTCTCATAGATTTTGAAAAATTCTTTAGCAGTCACGGACTAATTGCAGCTATTTACACGTTAATTACGATAGTAGCTTTCACATCCATTGTTTTAGCATTAAACATATTACATTTAAAACCAAAATACTCTCCTGTCACATCATTTGCAGTGATGGTTTTAGCTCCATATTCATCACTGCTAGTATATACCTTCATGGCAAGTGCGGATAAGGGATTAGGATTTTACTTAACAACTCTACAAGTGTTAGGAGTTGTTTCTTTAGCTATAGGTGTTTTTACGTTTCTCCTATCTATAGGCATTTTAATTAATACGACATTACCTAAAATACAAGCTGAGTTAAGTATTAAGGAAGTAGGTAGAGTAGAAGTGACTAAAATGTTTAAGCTTGAAGGTAAAGCCAAGGAAATCTATGAAAAACTCGTTAAGAAATACAATGAAATGTTTGGGTCTTATGGTAGCGAGATGCTTAAGTACGAGATAGACTCATTAATACTTTCAGGCTTAAGCTTTGATAAAGCAGTTAGAAAAATAGCAGATAGATTAAATATTCACGAAGAAACTAAGACTACTGAGGCTTCAGGTGAAACTAATGTCAACTCCAAGTAAGTCTAAAGAGCTAAAAATCATTACTAGACCAGCACTCACAATAAATGATATTGTAAATGATTCTAGAAAAATTGCCTTACTTCACATAGTAAAGAGTTTTGGTGAAATCACAGAAAAAGCATTATACTATCTTGTAAGGGATGTGCAAGAAGAGGAAAAAATAGATTTAGGATATAGATTCTTCGAAATAGCTGGTATTTTATCCTCTAAAGAACTTAAAGAAGACTTAATAGCACTACTTTATCTAGGACTTTTAGAAACAAATCCGAGAAATAAGAAACTAAGGGTAACAGCTGATGGCCTAGATTTCTTAGATCAAAACCTTCAAAAGCTCGGTGAAAACGTAGAAAAAATAGCTGAAGCTATAGAGAATCTTAAACCGAAAATTATACCGATAGATGCAGAACAGGAATTAACTTTTAAACTCATGAGATCTGGTAGAAGGAGAAGGAGGAGAGCATACTAGCTCACAAACTTTATTCCAAAAGCTCTAAACCTCTTACGACATCGGCGATAGTATTTAGCTTGTCTATTTTGAATTTACCGTAACCTAGTTTTTCATTGAAATATGGGGGTCCTTTTCTAGAAAAAATTGTTATAACAAGTCCTCCATGATTCAGCTTATACCCATTACATGGTTCGTGACTTCTAATAACGGCTATGACTTTATTTTTTCTCGTAAACTCTCTGGAAACTCTTATGCCAAAAAGCATACCAGCACCTCTAGGTGAAGGAACCCAGTAATCAACGTAGTCGCTTGGATCATTCCATAATAGTTCCTCTAGTATTGAAAAGTAGTTTTCTAACGATGCTTTGTCTATAATTTCTAAGCTATGTTCTTTAACTGGTATTCCGCCATGTACAAGGAAAAGTTTTGACCTCATATATGCTGCATGAGGTAATTCTTGAAAAATACTCATGAATATTTCGTAAATGTCCTTCCATTTATCATGAAACTTTAATCTTAAAAAGTAAGGAAAATCATGCGGATACGGTTTTAAATTTATAGGAGGTTCATGATTCCCCCTAAGCATAATTATGTTTTCCGGGAACCTTATTTTTAACAATATTATTGAAAATACTGTTTCGAAAGATAAGTAACCCCTATCCACATAGTCTCCAAGGAAAACTATAACATCATCTTTCCCGATATTCTTTATCTTGGTTAAAATTAAATTTAAGCTTTCAATATCGCCATGTAAATCCCCTATTACATAAAGTGTTTCGATATTTTCATTTAGATATATTAGTCCTTTAGATCTGCGAAAATTATTTGAAACCTTACCTCTATCATTAATTAAAACTTCAAGAAATGAGTTTAAGATCTTATATGCTTCTTCAAAACTTATTTTAAACGATTTTTCTTGAAGTTTTAGGTACTCTTCTAAGATGCTAATGTGCATTCTGCAATGATCCCCGATTTTACCTTAGAAAAAAGGTTTTAAGCATTTTACTTAAATCGTTGTATGTAGTGAAGGCTTTTTCTCGGGTCTTCTCTTCTCCTTAGGCCAAAGTAGTGGATTAAGCTTTTCCTCCTTAGCAAGCTTCAATATGTGGTCTCTAAAGGAACTTGTGTGTTTAATATCTAATTCTAATAGCTTAGTAAATATTTGAAAAACATTATTCCAAACTTCTTCAAGCATTTCTCTGGGCATATGTTCTATTATGAAGGGATCTTGCAACCACTGGTCAAATGCTTTAAGAGTTCTCATCATATGTTGAAAAGCTGTTCTAGTAGCTATAATTAACGTTAATCTATCACCTTTCCTTATACTCTCATTAAGTTTCCTCGCTGTTTCAAGTAGGTTTTTCTGCATCTTAACCCATTCTGTTAAATGGGCCGCAAAGGATTCTTCAGGGGAAGGATACACTATATATCATCTCTCCAAACTTTCCTTACCTAATTTAAGTGAGTAATAGTTTAAAATTTATCATGAAGTCTTGAGGCTAAATGGTTTCCCCTCATAAACTATTTTCTCTGGAATTTTGTCCTTATATTTTCTTAGAAATTCAATTTCTTCCCTCTTATTTCTTAATTCGTCAGGAAGCATTCTTGGAATTTCCTCTATTATGGGGTACCATCTGCCACATGATGGACAGTAAAGAACACCTATATCCACCTCTTTTCTAATACATTCCTCACAAGGAGGCCCT
This sequence comes from uncultured Desulfurococcales archaeon, assembly GCA_964564025.1. Classification (GTDB taxonomy): domain Archaea; phylum Thermoproteota; class Thermoprotei_A; order EX4484-217-1; family EX4484-217-1; genus DRYM01. The sequence goes on along the minus strand of CAZLZO010000006.1, from coordinate 40,952 downwards.
TTCACATCATTAACATTTTTCCCTAAAAACCCGCAATATAGTTCGCATAATGGCTTCTCTCTACTACCAAGTGACCTATTTTCATAGATGTTTTCATTTAAAACGTAAAGTTCTAGGGGAAAATGTTTACACATAGGACAAGCCAGAATATCCATAAGTCTGTACTTCATTTCTTACCCACCGTTTCTTCAGCTATTTTCTTAACTGTTTCAACTATTTCTTTCAATTTTTCCTCATCTCTAGCTTCGGCCATAATTCTTAATATGGGTTCTGTTCCAGAGGGCCTCACGAGAACCCATGCATCTTTCATTAGAACCTTTACACCATCTATTTTTATGAGCCTCTCTTTTTTAAAGTATTCAGCAACTTTTTCAACAACTTTTAATGCTTCACTTTTAAGCATAGGTATTTTAGTTTTCAAAGTGAAATAATGTGGTAATTCATTAAACAGTTCTGAAAGCTTTCTTCCACTATCAGCTAATACTTGAAGCATTAATGCTAATGTCATGCCACCATCTCTTACTGGTATGTGAGGCGGATACATGAAGCCACCGTTTTCCTCAAAGCCGCATAGAACTTCGCTTCCCATTTTAAGCATTAAGTGGGAAATATCAACGCTGCCTACCTTTGTCCACACTACTTCAAGGCCATAAGGTTTTAAGACCTCTTCTATAAGAATCGATGAAGAAACTGCGGTAACAACCTTTCCTTTAAAGCCTTTTTCAGCAAAATACTTGCAAATAATTGCCGCGCTACGGTCTCCCCAATGAACTCTTCCCTTTTCGTCTATGAATATTGCTCTATCAGCATCTCCGTCATGCCCTACGGCTACATCTACATTCAATGATTTAGCTACTTCTGCCGTTTCCCTTAGAGTTTCTGTTGTTGGTTCAGGTTCTCTACCGGGAAAGTCTTCATCTAAATGTCCGTTTATTGTATACACTTTACATCCAAGTTTCTTAGCTATTTTGGGGCTTGTTAAAGCACCTACGCTATTTGCTGGATCTATGAGAACCCTAAATCTCTTAGACCTTATTTTTACAACATCAACATGTCTTAATACAGCATTCACGTAGACATCTATTATACCGAATTGCTTAGGCACTTCTTCAACAACATTGTAGATGCTAGCTCTTCTCCATTTTTCCGAAAAAAATATTTCCTCAATCTCTCTTTCCTGCTCTCTACTTACTTCAACACCATTAGGTCCCATTACCTTTATTCCATTATACTTTGGAGGATTATGGCTTGCAGTAATCATAACTCCACCATCATAGCTAAAGTGTTTAATTGCATATTGAAGTGTTGGTGTAGGAAGTAATCCTGCATCGTAAACCTTAATTCCTGAACTTAACAGTCCAGAAACAACTGCTCTAAATAGCATTTCTCCACCGCGTCTAACATCGCGACCTATGAGAATTTTTGAGCCTTCACCGAAAAAAGCTCCTATAGATAAGCCAAGTCGAAGCGCCAGCTCAGGAGTTAATTTTTCATTAACTATTCCTCGAACACCATCAGTTCCGAAAAGCTTCTCCATGAAAATCACCTTTATAATCATATATTTAGCACAAATAATAGAAGTTTCGGAGATAAAACCTTTATAACTAGTGTAATTAATAACTTATAAGCCATTAGAGGTGTAATTGAGGTATTTATGAATGTTTGAAGAATACTTTAAACTCATACTTATGTTAGGATTCCTTGTAACCTTCATGTTAACATTATGGTCTTTAAAGAAAGCTAAAAATATTGAATATTTAAGGTTAACAACTTACACTCTTCTAATTTTGCTTTTCACATATATTTCCTACAAAATATTTTCAGTAATATTCTCCACCATCATAAGGTAATTAACATTATTAAGTTCTTCTAAAAATCAAAAAATATTGACAGTGAAAAACTTAGGTGTCATAGTGTTGAAAATATGGCTTGATGCATTAACTTCAAAACAAGCATTACTTATGCTTAGCTTAGCTAGGAAACTTAGGAAAAAGGGATACGAAACTATTATTACTTGTAGAAAATACGAATACACAGAATCTCTTCTTAAACTATTTATGGAAAAACATGTGTGTTTGGGTAAATATGGTGGAAGAAGTCTTGTAGGAAAATTAAGGGAAGATATTAAGCGTATGAATAAATTAGTGAAGTACGTTAAAGAGGAAAAACCATCAATACTGATATCTTATCCAAGTCCAAGTGCTGTAAGAGTAGCTTTCGGACTCAAAATACCGGTAATCATAATGACAGATACGCCGCACGCCGAGGAAGTAAGCAGACTAACATTACCCTTAGCAGATTACGTAATTTACTCTAAATGCATACCTCAAAACGCTATAGGAAGATTTATCCTTAAAAAATACGTTAAAGAAGTAACATACAATGGTGTAGATGAGCTAGAATGGATAGATGACAGCTTCATTAATAGTCTAGGTGAAAAAGAAACCCTAAAAGATCTGGGAATTTCGAAGAAAGACAAAATAATAATATTTAGACCCGAAGAGGAAAAAGCAGCTTATTATAGATTTAAACCTGTTTACAAAAGCGTTCTTGAAAGTTTAAGCAAGGAGAACATAGTTGTCGTCTTTCTACCTAGATATACATCTCAAAAACAATACGCACTAAAATACTCTAACGTAATAGTGCCTGAAAAAGCAATAAACATTAGGGTTCTCTTTAAACAAACTCTCACAGTTATTTCTGGAGGAGCATCACTTGCTAGAGAAGCATCACTCTACGGTATTCCAAGCTTATCTTATTTTCCTAAGAAACTTCATGTAAGTGAATGTGTTAAAAAGTGGGGTTTCCCACTACACCAAGCTCGCAGCTTAACAGATATTTTAGGATTTATTAGGGATGTTATAGGAGGTAAAATTACTAAAAAACTTCCCAAAAATATTTTAAGGAAACTACAGAAACCGAGCGATGCCGTGTTTAAAATTCTTGAGGAAACAAAATGAATGAAGTAGAACAAGGCATTAACCGAAGGGAGCTCATAGGCTTTCCTTGCCCAAGCGAGCTTATGGTAGCCTATGAGTTATTCAGGAAAATATTTAAGAAACTTATAAACCATGAAGTAATCTATCTCATTGCTGATAGGGCTCATAGCATAAAAGGCATTGTAGGATTATCGGTTTTCGCAGCAGTTCTTCAGGAAAATAATTTAAAACCAATAGTGATAACTTATCCTAAGCTTGCTGCTTCATTTGTAAGCATTTTTAAAGGCTTAAACACACAGATACTAAATGAGCCATCACTAAATGGAGTGCATTTAAGGGCTGTAGTATATAATCTTAGAAATGCTGAAAAAGACTTACTTAAACTCCTTGTGAAATACGGTGTAAATAAAACAATATATTTAGGTTCCGAAGACCAAGTTAATACCCCGCTTTACATGCTCAAAACAATTCTTAAAAATGCTGTAACCACGGTTTCTATCTTGGAGAGTGAGATGTGTTCCGCCGAAGGAGAATGCATTAAACACCCTCTACCTGACGTAGTCTTCTATGTCATGTTGAAGACTCTATATGGGAATATGGATATTAAAAAACTCTTTATCAAAAGTATTAATGCTTATAAACAAGCTATGGTAAATAAGGAGGCAAATTATCTAAAGACATTGCTTACATTACTCAGCAAATGAGGTAATGAGGAATTGTTTAGGAAAATAGGTTTTAGCTTATGGTATGGAAATAAAAATAAAAAGGAACTTATCGAGCAAATGCACTCTTTAGGGTTTAATTACGTTGAAATATCACTTGATTATCCTTGGCCTTATGATGAATATGAATTTTCAAACATCATAAAACTCGCAAAAACCATAGGATTGGAAACAAGCTTTCATGCTCCATGGAGAGACATAAGATTAGCTAGTCCCATAGATGAAATAGCTTATTCTTCAAGAAAAGTTATAGAGAAAATAGTAGATAATGTAAGCAAGTTTGAGCCGAAATACTTTAACATTCATTTAATATCTGAGGAAATAACGTTTGATAGTAAGGTTCGTGATAAAATTGTAAATAGAGCTAAGGAAGTCATAGAGTTCTTGGAGGAATTAGCTGAAAAATACTCCATAATTATAACTATCGAAAATAATCCCCATGGCCATTTCTCTTACCCGACCTACTTTACTCAAGCGGGTTTAAATAGCATAAAGTTTTGCTTAGATGTGGCTCATGCGATTGTAGCATATTATAATGCTGGAGAAACATCATATACTCCGCTTGGAGTAATAAATGATTGGATAAATGCTTTAGGTAAGGAGAAAATATACGTTATTCACATACATGATGTTGTGAAGAAAAATGATACATACGCTAACCATTACTATTTTGGTTTAGGCTTTCTAAATCTACATGAGATTTCAAAGCTTATTTGCAGCAAGACTAATGCAAAATACATTCTTCTCGAAACCTTTAGAAAAGATAGGAATCATCAGTTTAAAGTTCTTAAAGAGAACGAAGTAATAGAAATAATTAGGAAAAATTGCATATTAAGGAGGAGTATAGGCGAAATTGGGCTTAATACTAGGGATAGATGAAGCCGGAAAAGGTCCTGTAATAGGAGACATGTTTGTAGCTGGAGTTATTATTGATAAATCTGAAATTACTAAGCTTAAGCGCTTAGGCGTTAAGGATAGTAAGCTTTTGAGTCATTATATGAGAGAAGCATACTATAGTGTAATTAGAAAAGTTGCTAGGAAAATCTATGTTAAAGAAGTTAGTGTTTCAGAAATAGATCGAAGAAATATAAACCGCATTTTAGCTGATAAATACGTTGAGATAGTTAAGGAGGCTATTAAGGATTTTAACGGGGAATTAGAGGAGATAATCATTGACTTACCTTCAATGTCTCCTGAAAAACTTAGAAATCGCATTAAATCCCTTAACTTTAAGGGAAAATTAATTGCTGAGCATTTTGCTGATAAAAAGTATATTGTTGTTTCAGCAGCTTCAATAGTAGCCAAGGTTCATAGAGAAAAACATATTAGCCAGTTAAAAAGAGTTTTCGGCGATTTCGGAAGCGGTTATCCTTCAGATGAAAAAACTATTTCTTGGCTGAAAGAATTCTATTTAAAGAACAGATTTTTACCAGACATAGTTAGAAAAAGTTGGAGAACAGTTAAGGGAATTGCCCCTAAAGAGTACATTAATAAGAAGAGATAGTTAAGTGGAGGTGCCATAACCTGTGGTTACTAATTTACCAGCTGAAGCCAAAGCTAAATGGATTAAGGTTATGGAGGCTAAATCTCCGCAGGAAAAACTTAAGGCTCTAGAGGAGTTTCTTTCAGCAGTCCCTAAGCATAAGGGGACAGAAAATCTTGTACGCCAAATTAGAAGGCAAATGGCCATTCTTAGAAGAGAAATAGAGGAGCAGAAGAGGAGAAAGGGAGGAAGAGGGCCGAGGTTTTTTGTAGAGAAAGAAGGTGCTGCCCAAATAGTTTTAATAGGTCTCACGAATTCCGGAAAAAGTGCTATACTATCTAAGCTAACTAATGCTAAAGTTCAAACATCACCCATACCTTACTTCACCCGTAAACCTTCAGTAGGCATGATGCCTTTTGAAGATATAAAGTTTCAACTTGTTGAAGCACCTGCACTTTTCAAGGGAGCTGCACAGGGAGGAAGCTGGGGTCTTAAAACACTAGGTTTAGCTAGAAATGCTGATGCCATAGCTATAGTTCTTGATGCAACAAATAACCCTATAGAGCAGTTAAAAACAATTTTAAACGAGCTTAATGAAGCAAAAATTTTCATAAAAAAGCCTAAAGGAAAAGTTGTTATTCAAAGGAAAAGTAGTGGAGGAATTCAAGTAATAATTTCCGGCAGACTCTTAAACGCTACGGCAAAGGATGTTGAAAAACTACTAAAAGACTACAAAATATACCATGCACTAGTTAGAATTTTTGGAGAGGTAACATTAGATGATGTTGAATCAGCTATTTTTGAAAGCTCAACTTATAAGCCAGCAGTTATATTACTTAATAAAGCCGATTTGTTAAATGAAACACAATTGAGGAAAATACTTAGTGACATAGAAAAATCCATTAACTACGAAGTACCAGTGATAGCTATTTCCGCTAAATCAGGTAGAGGCTTAAGCGGATTAGGCAAGGTATTCTTTAATATAACAAACATAATAAGAGTTTACACTAAACAACCAGGCGAAGATAAACCTTCACCCCAGCCTTTAATATTGAAAAAAGGAGCTACAGTATTAGATGTCGCAGAAAGAGTTCACTCCAGACTTTACAAAAATTTCAAATACGCTAAAATTTGGGGTCCCTCAGCTAAGTATCCTGGCGAACGTGTTGGAAAAAACCACGTACTAATGGATGGCGACATTGTCGAAATACATACTAAGGCTTAGCCCTTTTTAGGAACAATTATTTCAATTATTGAGTACTCTACGTACTTTTTAACTTCAAAGTTAGCAACATCGGCGTTTTCAGGTAACTTAATGATCTTTCTATACTCAGTAAACTCTGTTCGAGACATTGGCCACTCACTAAGTTTCACTCTATGCTTTAACTTGCAACGTAATTCGATATAATTATACTTTCCAGTAATGGAGAGCGTTTTAAGATTAGCTAAGGGTAAATCTATTGTTATTACGTATTTATCTTCTTTCTCCACAACGCTAATTAGGGGTTCAAGCGAGCCATCCTTACTCCATAAAGGTCTTGCTTCATAGGTTCCTACGATACTATCTATTATCTCCTCTATTGTCTCCTCTATTTCCCTTTCAAATTCCCTAATCATGTCACGTATTCTTCTACTTGACATTTGATATTTCACCTCCATCTTAGAGGCTTCTTAGAACACATACATAAGCGGAAGTTGTTGTTCATAGCCTTTCTTCATTCTTTCGAGAACTCTTTTAGTGTTCATCATAAGCTCTCTGGTTTTTAATCTTATTTCCTCGGCTTTCTCTATTAACGGTTTAAGATCTATTTCTACGCTGAATATTTTAGTTAAAATTGTTAGTACCTCAACAGCGGCTGCTGGATCAGGGAAATCTATGAAGGCTTCTGCGAAAATCACTATATTGCTTATTTTCCTTCTCTTAGCTTCCTTTAAAATAACCGCGTAAGGACCTACTATGAATCCTTCTTGAAATCCTTTAATACCAACCTTTGATAGAATCTGCTCTCCTTCCTTAGATGTTGCTAAACCATATGTTGCTGGTTTTTCTACCTCCATTCTATGAGGAACACCTAACCCCACTGGTGAAACAATGTGTGTTATTCCCTTTTTCTGAGCATAATCAACTAGCATAAAGGCTAAAGGATATGTTGCACTAGGCGAAATAGGTAGTTCAGATATTATAACCAATATATTCCTTTTATAGAACATTCTAATAGGCAATTTACTTTCGCCATTATGGATAACGGCTATTGGCGGAAAATATCTATAGGAATCTATTCCGCCAACTTCATCCATTTTTAGCGAATCAACAAGATAGCTTGAAGAAATAGATGCAACTAATCCTGTATCCGGAAGCCCTAAAAGCATATAGGATGGCTGCTCCAGCTTAAACTCCTTAGTTTCATAAAGTGTAAAGCCATTATATTCCTCCATATAGTACATGGTTGAATACACACCCTAAGATACATGTTTTATTAAGTTATCTATAAAATTTCACATGTTAATTATTTAAGAGAAAATCGTAAAATACCATTCAGTACAATTACTTTTAAATAGTTGATTCAAGGGAAAATGACCACTCAATACTATGTTGTAATGAGAGATGTCTATCATGTTAAAGGAATCCTTTAAATCACATTTAGAAACACTACTCCTTCCTACCATAGTTTTATAGTGAAGATCTGAAGTTAAGTTTAAATTCCAATATGATTATACATTAGTATGGTGATAGAATATGCCCAAGTGTCCAAAGTGTGGAGCTGAGGTAGAAAAGCCAATAAAGACATGGGTACTAGCACCAAAGGGCAGGAAGGGCGTTAAGATCGGTCTCTTTAAGTGCCCCAACGGCCACTACTTCAGAGCTAAGGTAGAGTAAACAGCAGCAAATTAGAGCTAATAAAAACAAACACAAAATTTTTGATTTTTTCTTTTTCAAACTTTTACTATAATGCTCCGTACTCTGCTGCCCATATTTCATATCTTCTAATAAGTTCTAAGCTTATGCTAGGCCTTCTCCTCTTAATAACCTCTATGAAGTCATCCATTGTTATAGCTCTTGGTTCACCATATGCCCCTCCTGTCTCCTCAAAGTATTCTTCAACAACTTTTTCCTGAACCTCTTGGCATATATCTCTAATATCACTACTTGAATAACCCTCAGTTAGCTTAGCTAACTCCCTTATGTTAACTGATGGGTCAAGTTTTAACTCTTTAGTATAAAGCCTAAATAACTCTATTCTTGCCTCATAAGATGGAGGTGGAATATATATTCTCCTTTGAAACCTTCTTATGAAAGCGTCGTCGAGTTTCCAAGGCTTATTTGTAGCGCCTATTACGAAAAGTAGTAACTTACTTTTCTTGTCCTGTAATCCATCCATTTCCTTAAGAAACTGATTTCTTACCCTCACCTCTCCTCCAACCTCCCCGCTAAAAACACCTAATAAAGAATCTATTTCATCAATAAATATTATCACTGGCGTTCCTTTCTTAGCTATTTCCCTACCTTTTCTGAAGAGTTTTGCAACATTCTTCTCAGCTTCTCCAAGCCACTTAGACATTATTGTCGCAGCGTCAACACTTATAAATACAGCATCTATTTCATTAGCTACTGCTGAAGCTAAAAGTGTTTTACCACAGCCTGGAGGTCCATAGAGAAGTATTCCCCTAGGCCATCCTAAGGGGAAGAACTCAGGATTACGTGCTGGATAAATTATTGCTTTCTTTATTGCCTTTTTAGCATGCTCTAAATCAGCAATATCATCCCATGTCACACTTGGTTTTTCAGAAACTATTAGATCCTCTATTGAAATTCCCCCTTGCTCTTCACCTTCTACAGGCACGCTTACACTTAATCTTTTCAATTGCTCAGCTCTTTCTCTGTACTCTTTAATCATTGTAAGGTAAACTTTTGTAAGAGGATTGTCAGGATAAAGTCTAACGATTTTTGTTAATGTTTCAACTGCCTTATTATAGTAAGCTATTGCGACTTCTCTATTACCTTTCCTATCAGCATTAACCGCCTGTTGAGCATATCTTCGAGCCATATCTTCAAGCACGTTAAGCGCCACCGGAAACCACCATGAATGTTTGTTAGTCTCTAAACTAGACGGTGTGTTTAAAAGTTCATTTATAGTGTTTAAGTTAGCGTTACCTTTATCTTCTCAACTTTATCTTACCTTTCTTCTCAAGAGAACGAAGAGCTTTTAATATGTCCTCCCTATGCACTCCAAAAACTTCTGCACACTCATTAACATCTATGAAACCTCTATGTGACTTTATGTATTCTAAAACTTTGTTTTCTAATTCTTTTATTGACATTTTTATCTTAGTGGGCTTCGTAGGTGCTGTTTGAGCTGCAGCTATATCTAAAGCTATAGGTATTCTAGTAGTTGCCTCTTCTAGCTTAGGGATTTTTATTTGAGGAGGTATTTTCGGGAAGTTTTCTTTGATTTTCTCTTCGGCAAGAGCTTGAGCTTCGAGAAGCACTTTTTTAGCTTCCTCAGTTAACATGGGTGTTGAAGCTGTTGCTGCAGCCACTTGACCTACTTCTAACAGCATAGTGTTCATGCTATTAGTTATTTCCTCAAGCTCTATTGAAATTTCAGGAATAATTCCTGAAAGCTGAGTTTTTAAGCTCTTAAGAACAGGAACCAAAGGTGCAATCACAGTTGCTATGTCTCCTAATTCAACTATAGTTTCTAACCTTACCTTCACTCTTTCTAAAGCAAGCCTGCTGGCTAGAACTATTTTGGCCATTTTTCTTAACTCAGCTATTTCACTTGCATAAATTGAGGCACGTGCAAAATCCTTAGCTATATATGCTTTAACCGTTTTCTCCAATAACTCATTATCTCTACTTCTAAGTCTGGTAAGTGTTTCATCAAGTTTCTCCATTTGTATCTCTAATCTATAAATTACTTCTGAAATTTGCCTTTTCAAAGAGGTTCTACGGGGCTTTAGCTTGCTAAGTATTCTAAGAAAGAACGGCCTACTATATTCCTCACCGCCCCACTCCTTGACAATTCTACTCACTCGGCGTCCCTCAAAATATTATAGGGTTAGAAAAATATTTACTGCTCACTTTCAACAACATGAACCACTAATGGTGCTTCTTCTGAGGGTGCTGTAATAGCTGATTCTTCAGGTTTCTCCTCCTTATGTGGTGTTGCTAGTGAAATAGGTGCTGACTCTATTTTTTCAAGCTCATCCATAGCTGATCTAATATCCTTCTTTTCCGCATCACATTTTTCAATGTTCCTCTTAATTATTTCTGAAGCCCTCTTAAATATTGGCTCACTTATTTCACCGGAGAAGAACATCATTTTCATCGCGGCAAGTGCTGTTTCCAAGCTTTCCTTCTGTTTCTCAAGCTCCCTTAACCTATGCTGTAGGTTTCTCTTAACTTCCTTAGCCTCTATCCTAAGCTTTCCTAAATCCGTTTCCAGCTTCTTCTTAAACTCCTCATAAGCATGCCTAGCTATTTCACCTTTAGCAAAGAGGTCATCTAATGCCTTAACTCTTTTCCTTACAGTTTCTAGCTTCATCTTAACTTCATTGGCTTCAGCTTTCCATCCTGGAACAAGAATTACTGCATCTGGTTTAAATTCAAACCTACTTACCGGTAGTTTCGCGAATTCTCCATTAGCATACTCTAAGCTTACGTAATTTACTGTACCGTCTATTTCGCTGAAGAATCCTGCTATTACGCCGACGTAACGTCCATAAGGGTCCTTTACCGATTGTCCTACGTATTTTTCAAATGTTTCAACAGTTAAGATCATTTCTAAACCACTCTTTCCAGTTTTTGCTTTCGAAAAAATCCTTTATTCACCTTGAGGCTATTTAAGAGTTAGGGGCTTTGCTTTAGGAGTTTTCGTATAGCCCCTAAGTTTTAAATATAAAATAATGGGCAACATCATTTTTCGGTGGTAAACAGCATGCCATCTAGACTTGAAAAGTTTGTGAAGGACTGGGATGACAGCTCTAAGCCATCGGTTAAGGAGAGGTTAGCGAGAATAATTCATCCACCACCGCCAATGAGATACAAGTTAGCTATGGCACTTTATAAAGTAAAAATACAGGTAAATCGCTTAGAACACTTATTCAATAAGCTTCAGGAAAGAGATAAGATGCTGTTTGAAAAAGTTGTTTCAGCTCACATGATGAAGGATAGTGCTAGAGCAGCAATATACGCTAATGAAGTAGCTGAAGTTAGAAAAATAGCTAAAACTGTTCTTAGAGCACAGCTAGCTCTTGAACAAGTAGCACTTAGGTTAGAGACTGTTAGAGAACTAGGAGATGTTCTTGTAACTATGGCACCTATAGTTGAAGTAATTAAAGATATTAAGCAGCATCTAAAAGGAATAGTTCCCGAAATCGCTTTCGAGCTCGACGAAGTCGATACAATGCTTCACTCAATAGTTCTAGAAGCAGGAGAATTTACTGGAACAGCCATAGACACTACGGTAGTTAGTGGTGAAGCTAAGAAAATACTTGAAGAAGCATCAATAATAGCTGAGCAAAGAATGAAAGAGAGATTCCCTGAACTACCATTGACAGGAGTACCTTCTGGTGAAAGCGCTAGCTTACCAACACCGCCGAAGTAAACTAAGATAAAAATAGAGAGTTTTAGGCTTAAAGCTAAAGAGTTAATTGCGTTTTTTACTTAATTTAAATTATGTTTTGCTCAGAAGCCTGGTTCCAGACACTGATTTTCCTCGCTTTTAACCTTCATCATCGCATTAAACTTCATTATTTAGGTTTTCTCGGAAATATTGTGAAACCAGCGTACTTTGCTTCACTACCTAGTATCTCCTCTATCCTAATTAGTCTATTGTACTTTGCTGTTCTTTCACCACGTGCAGGTGCACCAGTTTTTATGGCTCCGGCATTTGTAGCTACAGCTAAGTCCGATATTGTCGTGTCTTCTGTTTCACCACTTCTATGGCTTATTATGGGCTGATAGCCTGCTTGCATAGCGTAGTGTATTACATCTAATGTTTCACTTAACGTACCTATTTGATTCATCTTCACAAGTATGGAGTTTGCTGCACCCATAGAAACTCCTTCCTTGAATCTATTAATGTTCGTTACGAATAGGTCATCACCAACTATAAGTATTTTAGAACTAATCTTCCTTGTTAACTCAGCGAACCTCTTAAAATCGTCTTCATGAAAAGGATCTTCAATGCTTACTATGGGGTATTCTTCAACTAATTCTAAGTAATATTCTAATAGCTTATCTGGTTCAACATATTTACCGTCAATGTAGTATTTCCTTTTTAATTCATCATAGAAGCTTGAAGCAGCAGCATCAAGTGCTATAGCAACCTCTGAACCCTCGGTGTAACCAGCTATTTTTATTGCTCTAATTAAAGCATCAAGGGCCTCTCTAGTTTCGGACATTGGCGGAGCAAAACCTCCTTCATCACCTACGTTAATTGCTTGTAAACCATGTTTCTCCTTAAGATAATCCCTAAGTTTATAGTAGACTTCGCAAGCCACTCTTAGAGCTTCTGAAAAACTATCCGCTTCTCCCGGAACAATCATGAACTCTTGTATACTAAGTTTATTCCCAGCGTGCTTACCTCCATTAATTATGTTTAGAAACGGTGTAGGTAATGTTCTAGCTAGATACCCTCCAAGATATTTAAATAAGGGTAATCCGTAAGTGTCTGCTGCAGCTTTAGCTGTAGCTATTGAAACAGCTAATATAGCGTTTGCCCCTAATCTTGACTTATTAGGTGTTCCGTCGAGAATAATCATTTTATTGTCTATTTCCCTCTGGTATCTTGAGTCGAGACCCACTATTTCCTTGGAGATAACGTTGTTTATGTTTTCAACAGCTTTTCTAACACCTAATCCGAAAAATCTTGAATCACCATCACGTAATTCCCAAGCTTCATATTTACCCTTAGATGCACCTGCGGGAACTGCAGCTACACCCACACCACCACCTACAGTCGAAACTTCAGCTTCAACAGTAGGTCTACCTCTAGAGTCAATAATTTCTCTCCCTTTAACATGGTGTATTTTAAATGCTTCTTCAATTGAATAGTAAACGATATCCTTCATTTCACGTACCCCATACTATTGTTGTCAAAAATATTGTCTCTAGTAAAGTTAGTAAATATTCTCCTACAATAAATATTATTGTTTAGCGGAGGGTTTAATGCTTGGGCATAAACATGGACCTTATAACGGTTATTCTGTTACTAAACTTTATTACTCCGGTTTTAATGATGGAATTTGCTGAAATAGTGAGTTATAAGAAAACTTACATGTGGCTTCTCGCAACAACCTATTTCCTACCTGTACTTTCATACTCAATAATCCATAATTTTCTAAACCTACTTCTCTTATCCCTCATAATATACTCTGTGCATGTTTTAATAATAGTAGTTACGGAAGGCAAAAAAGAAAAAGTTTTATTAGCATTTTTTATGTCATACCTGCTACTTATTATTGTTAAAAAGATAGGGTTTATATGAAATATCCGAAACTTTCAAATCAGATAGGTGTAAAGAGTTAGGAAGAACTTAGGTGTTAAGTACTATGAGAATATTGATTGTTGGAGCGGGTGATACTGGACGACACTTAGCTAAAATGCTTTCAGGTAAGGGCAATGAAGTAATAGTTGTTGATAAAGAGAAAGAAAAATGTAGGATAGTAACCGAGGAAGCTGATGTATTAGCGATAAACCGTGATGCTACAGATTTAACACTTTATGATGAAGTAGATTTAGGTAAGCTTGATGTTCTAGTTGCAGCAACAGATAAGGATGAAGTAAATCTTTTCGTAGCGCTTATAGCTAGAGAATATGGAGTACCCAGAATAATTGTTAGGGTTAAAAACGAAAAAGTCGCGAAACTACTTGAAAGAGTAGGTATAGAAAGTGCAATATGCGTACCTTACGTTACAGCCAATATTATTGAAGGATTTATTGAAGGCAAATACTCATTAGTTAAAATAGCACCCATTTTCAGCGGCACCTACGGGTTAGTTTCAATAACGCTAACTGAGAATGATGCTTGCATAGGTAAGCCTCTAAATGATCTAAAAATACCTTTAGCAGCAAAGGTTATAGCTATATTTGATGGTGAAAAGTTTTTAGAACCAAATGAGGTTAAAGAGTTAAGACCAGGGTATGAAATAATAGGGCTTGTGAGAAATGATATTGCAGAGGAGTTCGTAAAAGCTTTTAGAGGAATTTAGCTATGCAAGAAACCGAAGCTGTATGGAAATTTATTGAATATTATATTGAGCAGTTACGCTTGCTTCTAATGAACCCGCTAATGGCTCAAATAATATATTCAGCATTAGCATTCATTATTGGCGTAGCTGTCCTTAAAACAGTTAGCAATATGCTTAAGAGAATGGTTCAAAGAAACATAATTTCACAATCAGCATACATTAGAATACATAATGTAATAAGCATTGTCATATATTCTCTGATACTTCTTATAATAATCTCGCTTTTCACAGCAAACACGTATTTAGTGCTTGCAATAATAGGTTTTCTACTAATACTTGCTTACTCCGCTAGGAACCTATACACGAATGTAATATCATATTACGTTATTCTTTTGGGAAGAGTTATAGTCATAGGTGATATGATAAAAATAGGTGACGTAATGGGAAAAGTTAGGAATATTGGAGCAGTATATACTGAAATTAAAACTAGAGATGGAAGCATAGTGAAAATACCTAACTCACTATTCCTAGAGAAACTTTTGAAAATATATTCAGAACTTTTTGCTGTTAAAATCCTTGTACGTGTTGAAGCACCATTTACAATAGAAGACATAGAAGATAAGATTATGAGGGCTATTTCAGCATATAAGGGAATAGTGAAGATATCACCAGATATAAGAGTGCATAAACTTGCCGGTTCAGCAGCTGAATTCGAAGTAACAGTGTATACTACAAGCCCTGAAAAGGTTGAGCAAGTATTCTCAGACATAGCTAAAGAACTACTTAGGGAACTAGAAGAGTATAAGGTTGAAATAGTTAGGCTAAACTCTTAAAAACACTACAGAAACCATTAATTCTTGAAAAGGTGCTAAGGCATGCCCAAAAAACATCCTCCAAACATTTGTCCCTATTGCGGAGAGAAAGTAGAAAAACCATATAAAACATGGCAGCTTGTTTCCCCATTACCGGATTCTAGAGGTAGAATAACAATAACCATTATGGGAATGTACCAATGTTCTAACGGACATAAATGGAGGGCTGTAGTAAGCAAAATAAAAGTTGGTGGTGAAGGGGAAGTAGAAGTAGAAGGTGCAAAGGGAAGAAAAGTGCTAAGTGGTGGAAAAAGAGAAGAAAGAAGAGAGGGAGAGGTTTTCGAAATAGACTTAAGCGAACTTGATGAAGAAGAACTTTAAAATGAAAGTATTATTAGAATAGTGTAAAATAGGTTTACAATAGCAAACAATATCAAGAAATTTAGCTGAATAACAAAATTTTTAAACCTTATCTTGAATATTTTTGCGAAATCGTGAAGTATTAAGATAATAATGAACCATGATAAACCATAGAAAACAAGTGAGATACTCAGAGGAACTTCTTCACTAACAACTCTAGATAATCCCAAAATAAGGAAGGCTAATGAAACTATTATTTTGTCGAAAACGTCTCTTTTTGAAAGAAACCTTCTCGCAACATAGGGTATTGATTTAAAATTTATGTGTACAATACTTCCCAGTGAAACTACTGAATCTCCAAGAAAACTTACTAAAGTCTCCCTACTTCCTGATACAGCGTAAAGCATAGACGACATTAGAGCTAAATAGTACCCAAGAAGTAATGAAGCTATAGCTACCTTCTCACTAAAAAGTTTAAGCTTACTCTCTACAGTCTTAAGTACTATGTGAATACTTAAAAATATGAAGAAGTAAGGTATAATGGCGACTATGAATTCTTTGGAAGGAGGTATATAGAAGAATCCATAGTAAACTTTTCCTCCTGACCCTATAGACACTAAAGCAATAACTAATGTAGAAGCAATAATGCTTGTTGCCGCTAGTTTTTCACTATAAGTTTTTTCCATAACTTTTCTTCCACCGTAAAACGTTTTTATAGAAAAACATATTTCTTTCTTTAGCTTCGAGAGTACCACCCGTAGTTAGGGAGGCATTACAATGAGTAAGATGCTTTTCAGTATGAAGAGGTTTTTTGAAGTAACATTTTTAATAGTCGCAATAGTCTTGGCACTAATGCTTCCCTTCCTTTTAAAAGTAGTACTTAACACTTCAATACCTTTAGCGGCTGTTGAAAGCTCTAGCATGATACCCACATTGAACATAGGAGATGTGGTAATAATAGTTGGAGTTAACCCCGAAGACATCAAAGTAAATGACATCATAGTCTATAATAAAGTAGTTCTTAAGCCTTCTCCTGAATCAGCCATAATTCCCTTACGTACACCTATCATACATAGAGTAGTAGGCATGGTTAATGTAAACGGAAAAATATTTTTCATAACTAAAGGTGACGGAAATATAGTTAGAGATTCATGGTATGTTCCCGAGGAAGGAGTCTTAGGGAAAGCAGTAATGATAAACGGTTATCCTTTAAGAGTACCTTATGTAGGCTATTTTTCCCTATTTTTCCATGCCCTCACTAAGAGTTAATGGAAAGCTTACCTTCCAATATAGCCTTTGCAACTTCTCTAACCCATTTACCTGATATACTAAGTTTGCTTATTTTTTTCAAATAGTCGCTAAAGCCAAGTTTACCATAAGCTTTAACCCATTCTCGATATTTACTTTTAACATTAAGTAATGCTTCATAATGATTTTTACATAAACCGAAGTTCTCAATGGATTCTAGTCCGCAGATCATACATGGATTTACCGGCTTGATGAAGCCTAGGCTTTTGGCTAAGTCAACTCCTGCTTTATCAGCTTCTTCGGCTTTAAATTTCTCAAGAAGGGTTTTTAAGAACCTCTTAGACTCCTCTACTACATGCTCTCTAGTAGTTTTACCTTCTCTTATAGCGTTCAACATTTCCTCGAATTTTCTAGTTAATTCAACATTTGTTAAATCATTGAAGTATTTCGTTAAGATTTCCGCAACAGCATAGCCTAAGGGTGTAACTTCTATTTTCCCTTTTGACGCTCTGAAGTATCCTCTGCTAAACAGACTCTCTATAATTCTTGCCCTAGTACTTTCAGTTCCTATGTTGACGCTTTCCATCCACTTAAGTAGAGAAGCTTTTGAGTAAGATTTTTGAAACTTAGTGTAATTTGTTGTCACCCTAACTTTCTCTATAGGGAGAATCTGCCCTTTCCTCAAAAGGGGTATTTCCTCCGCTTCCTCCACGGATAAGAACGGATAATATTTTAGCCATCCCTTATCCTTTATGATCCTAAATTTCAGTCTAAACTTGTAATTACCTATGCTTAAATACAATGTTAGTGAGTAAAGTTTTAAGTTTGTAGCAAATGTTGCTAAAAACCTTCTTACAATAAGATCATAGATTCTCTGCTCCTTTTCTTTAAGAATCCTAGGCCTAATACCTGTAGGATATATTGCAGGATGTGCTGGATCCGTTTTACTGCCTTCATGAGGTACTAAATAATCTCCTACATCATTTAGAAGTAATTTAACTAGGTTCTCATATTCGGGGATTCTACTTAAGCTTACTAAAATTCCTCTGTAATTTATCGTTGGCGGTAATTTTTGACTGTTTGTTCTTGGATAACTTATTAGCGCGTCAAGATATAGTTGCTCAGCTATTTTCTGAGTTTCCATAGGTGAGTAACCGTAAATCTTGGCTGCTTCAGCTTGTAAATCACCTAAATTAAACGGTGGTGGTGGATGGTATTCTTCCCTTCGATACTCTACTTTTTCAATAAGTGCCTTCCCAATGCTTTTAATGGTTTCAGCTACTTTTTCAGCTTCGCTTTTCTCTCTAAAGCTTCCATTAAGCGATTCGAGAGAGAATAATTTATTACCTATTTTAACTTGCACGTTAATGTTGAAGAGAGGTATTGGTACGAAAGTATTTCTAGAATGTTCGGTGTTTACTACTTCAATAAGTGTTGGTGACTGTACTCTTCCAGCACTTAAGATAACTTTTCTCCTAGAGATCCGTCTCACAGAAAACATGAGAGCTCTTGAAACATTTATTCCCCATATCCAGTCAAGTTCATGCCTGCAAAGCCCGGCTTCAACCATGGATATGTCTAAACCTTTATTTACATTTTTAAAGGCCTCTCTTAAATCCTGAGGTGTCAATGTTGAAAACTTCATGCGATAAGCTTTCTTTAAATCCCCTAGCTCCTTAATGATCATATATCCTATAACTGAACCTTCTATATCGTAGTCACATGCATTAATGAATTCCGAAGCATTAGTACATAGTTTTTTAAGAACTAGGAAGAATGATCTAGTATATTTAGCGTTCTTATCAACAAGCCATGATGGTGCCCAATAATAATCAAATACTGGAAAGCCGTAACTATTGGTAGTTAATGTAAAAAGGTGTCCTGCAGCAGAACCAACAACATACCATTTCCCGTTTGATTTAAAAACCCAGTAGGGGACGTTGTACAAGCTGTACTTTTTACTTTTACCGTTTGAAAGAGCATAAGCTATTTTAGATGCGGCTTTAGGTTTCTCAGCTATTATGAGTGTATAAGTTCTTGGTATCATTAACTTTACCGAAGTAATGCTTTGAATTAAAAATATGTTTAAAGTTTACTGTTTATTATTAGGCATATACTGCTTTTCTACCTAAAGCTTCCCTTTCAGCTTCAAGAAGCCATTTTAAAGGTATGTCTTGATGTTCTCCTGTAGGTAATCTACGCCTAATAGTTATGGGTAAAATTCCCATTTCCAATTCCCTTTCAGCAATATCGAGCGGATCAGTGGATCCTACAAGCTCAATAGATATTAAAGGTGATGCCCCCATAGTTAATTGCAAAGCTCTTGCCCCTATAATTCGTGCTCTCTCATATTTCGTTAGCTTAGGTGGACCAATCTTTATCTTACTAATGTAAGATTCCTTACGTTTAGACAAGTTCTACTGTACCTCACTTGAAAAATTTAATTCGGAGAAATCGTAGGTTAGTTTTGACAATTAAATGTTACGGTTTAATAATGTTAGAAAAAACCATTAGCTTGTTTAGAACTTAGGTGTTTCCTCTTCTTTCTCCTTTTCCTTCTTCTTCGGTGGTGCGGCAGCTATTATGTCATCTATCTTCAGAATTGCTGTTGCTGCTTCAGTTGCGCTCTTAAGTACCTGTTTCTTCACTAGAACAGGATCTATTACGTTTATTTTAACCATGTCCTCTATTATTTTAGAGTTCAATACATCTACACCAGCATTAATGTTTCCTTTTTCATGAAGTTTCCTTAGCTCTCCTCTAGCATCTAGCGGATCTAGGCCTGCTGACTCAGCTAGTATTAAAGCTATTTCCTCTAATGCATCAGCATATGCGTTAATAGCTAATGCTTCCTTACCTCCTCTTGATCTTGCGTATTCTCTTAATCTTAAAGCTAATTCTACTTCCGGCGCTCCTCCTCCACCAACAATCCTAGGTTCCTTCATAACATTCCTTATTACGCTAAGTGCATCATGTATGCTTCTCTCCGCTTCATCAAGTTCCATGTCGTTTGCTCCACGTAGCAGAATAGTTACTGCCTTGGGGTTCTTACATCCTTCGATAAATACCATCTTGTCTGTTCCAACTCTTCTCTCTTCAACAAGCTCTGCTTGCCCTAAGTCCTCAGGTGTTAGATCTCTTATACTGCTTACTATTCTTCCTCCTGTTGCTCTTTCTAGTTTCTCCATGTCGCTTCTCTTAACCCTCCTAACAGCCAAAATACCCTTCTTAGCAAGGAAGTATTGAGCGACATCGTCTATTCCTTTCTGGCATATTACAACATTAGCCCCTACATTAGCTATTTTCTCAACCATATCCCTGAGTATCTTCGTTTCTTCTTCAAGAAACGCTTTAATTTGCTCGGGGCTTGTTATGTTTATTTTAGCCGTTATTTCAGGTTTCTCAACTTCTAATGGCATATCTAGTAGTGCTATTTTTGCTCCCTCAATTCTTCTAGGCATTGTTGGATGTACAACTTCTTTATCCAAAACAATGCCTCTTATAAGTTGACTATCAAGTAGGCTTTCTCCCTTCTTCTTCTCTACTTTAACATTGTTTAAGTCTAAATTATAGGTTCCATTAGGTCTAGGCTCAGCAACAGTAAGTGCAGCATCTATTATTAAGTCAACAAGCTTCTCTCTAACTGTGCCTGCTCCAACATATTTGCTTGCTAATGCCGTGCTTGCAAGTTTCCTAAGAGTCTCTCTATCTACGGGATTAACTTTTATACCTATTTGGTCAAGATGCTCTAATGACTTAGCTAGTGCTTCCTTAAACCCTTCAATGATTATTGTTGGATGTATTTCTTGGTCAAGAAGAGACTCTGCTTTTTCAAGAAGTAATCCGGCGAGAACAACGGCTGTTGTTGTTCCATCACCTACTTCTGCATCCTGTGCTTTAGCTACTTCTACTAATAGTTTTGCTGCTGGATGCTGTACTTCCATTTCCTTAACTATTGTCGCTCCGTCATTAGTTATTGTTACATCTCCAAAGCTATCTACCAACATTTTATCTAAGCCACGTGGACCTAGGGATGTTCTTAATGTTTCAGCTAAAACCCTTGCTGCCAAAATGTTTGCTCTTAAAGCATCCCTACCTGTTGTCCTCTGGGTACCTTCTTTTAATACAAGAACAGGGATACCATACGCCATTTACGCCGTCACCTCATCTAAAAACATTGATTACCCATAATCCATTCTCAAGTAGCGAGCACTTCTATATAACTTTTACTCTAAACACTTATTTCCATATTGAACAAATCTAAAATACGATAGGGAAATGCAATCTCCCAAATGCAGCTCTTGTAAGTTAAGAAATGCAGTATATTTTAGAAGAGAATCTGGAGAAAAATTATGTCTGCAGTGCTTAGAGAAGAGCCTAATAAAACAGGTTAAGCGTGAGATAAGTAAGTGGAAAATGCTCAATCCCAAAGATAAAATAGGTTTTCTATTTTTTGAAGAATTCCCCCTAATTTCAACTGCATCATTTAAGCTTTTGGAGAAAATAGAGAAAAATTATCCCTCAAAACTATACGTACTTATTCCCTTAACTCTTAAGCTTAAAGAGGAGCTTTTAGAGAAAGTTGAAGGAAAACTCGTATTTAACTATCCAAGAAGTAATGATTTTCTGAAGAACTTTAGAGTGAAAAGAGAATATGCCCTAATGGAGGCACTTAGAGTAGGTGTAGAGAAAATAGTGTTGCCAATAACTTTGGATTTTGAAGTAGCATATTTTATGTATGGTTTTTTAAAGTTCAATTTAGAGGTTATGGGCGAAACTATGCCTAAACTTTATGTTTCAAAGTACAACATTTACTTTATTAAGCCCTTTAGAAGAATTAAAACCAAAGAACTCATTATATACGGTTTCTACAAGGGATTATTTAATAACATATATTCACTAAGGAATAAAGTATTTTTTAATAAGATATTTTGTGCAGCTATGCAATACATTGAAGAATTATATTGTGGGCATTTTGAGCTTGTAGATTCAATTTTGAAAATGAGTGAAATTTTAGTTGAAAAACTCCTGAAAGAATACGGCTTTACAGGGCACTGTAGCTTCTGTGGAACACCTGTAAAAAACGATTTATGCAGCGTTCATAAGTCTTGTGAATGTTAAATTTTTATTTTAAGACCTTTACTTTTCAATGCTTCCCTTATGCCTCTCCTAAGTACAAACATATCCTTAGTATAATCCATGAAGCATCCTTCTTGCTCCCAAATGTTTTCTCCGTTAAAGTAAAGTTTTAAGTGAGGTAGGAAAACAATGTTTTCTCTTTCTTTAATTTCAGGATGCTTATCTAAATTTATCGAAACTATCTTTATTTGATTAAGTACTTTAAATGAAAAATCCTTGATTAATGAGTGAAAATATCTTGATTCCCTTTTCTCCTTGCTAACGTATTCTATGAGAACTATTTTGTTTTCCCTAACCACTTTCTCTAATTGGCTTGGACTTATTTCTTCAATTAACACCTTATTTCTCCTCTTTCTTTAGAAACATGTCTAGTGTTGTTTTTACTTCTCTTTTCTCTTCAATTTTCTTAGCTTCTTCCTTAAATACCTTAATTACTTCTTCAATTTTCTCTTCTATTTTAGGTTTTGGTTTAAACTTGTCTTCTATTTTCTCAATAATTTCCTTAACCTCCTTTTCACTCAGTGGAATAATATACTGTATTCTATCAAGAGAACCCTTCTTTGTTTTTAAACCCTCCTTAGGATCATATATTAATGCTTGGTTTTCTTCAATCCTTTTTACGTCATCAAGTGTTGCTACATCTACAAACATTTCAAGTAAAGCTTCAAAATCTATTGCTTCCTTAAGTTCTGAAACACCTATCTTCTTACCGCATACGAAACAAGTGAGACTAGGCTGTATTGATGCGAAACCACAGTAGGGACACTTAATAGGTAGTGGCCTACCATAGGTTTCCCAAATACTTCTTAAAATACTTATCAAATCATCTCTATCATACTCTTTAGCTTTAGCATAAAGCCTTCTAACATAAGCTGCTGCTACCGGTCCTCCATAATTTATTACATAGTCTAATATTTCTTCAGAAAGCGTCTTTTTCTTTTCAAGAAGTTTCTCTGCAACTAGGGGAGCTAATCTAATTTTGAGTCTTGAAATACGTGAGAGAAGCGCGCTTTTAGAAGGCCTATAGCTTATAGATGACGTTAACTCTTCAACGATAGTGAATGCTATTTCCTTCTTTTCTTTTTCTGAAAGATCTAAGTAATCTATGCCCAACGCGTTAATTACATCGTCAATTATGGGTTCAACTAAGCTGCGAGCATCAACCTTAATACGCTTTTTTCTTGTCTTCCTCCTTTGCTTACTGCTATTATTCTTGCTTTTAGCCACTTCTTTTTTAACCCCTAAGTAATACTTATTTTCCCGAGATATATTTGCTATAGATGCTAGCTGATAGCTATGAGAAAGAAGCTTCCCTATGCAACATTAATAGTGTTAGCCTTATTTCTCACACTCCCTTATATTACTTCAGCATTTAAAATGCCTGTAGTTTACGAGCTAAGCTACTATGTGGAAATAAGTGGTGAAGACAATTTCACAATAAATGTGCCTCTTCCACCTAAGCTTAGTTGGCAAGAAACATTAAACGTTAACGTTACAGCAAAGAAAGGCAACGGAATAGTAGAACCTAACAATACCGGAGGCTATATAAGAATTAAGGGCTTTAACTCCTTAAAAACCGAAGCTAAAGCTTACGTTTTAACCATAGGATCATATGATAATGAGATAATCTTAGAGAAACTTAATGTAACCTTTGAAGATTACTTGAGAAGTATTCGTAAAAACCTTAGAAACTATGGGGACTTGGTAAAACCAACTTATTGGTGGAACTATTCTGACCCTAGATTTAACATTTTCCTAAAAGACTTTGTTAGGAAATACAATTTAACTTCAGTTGATGAATTGAAAAAATTAAGGCTTAAAGAAGTACTTAGCATGATTAGAGGTTATGTTTCTGAAAAACTCAAATATAGGCCTATACCCGGCGGTAGACAGAACATTTTTGAAGCACTAAATAGAAGCATGGGAGATTGTAGTGAGTATTCTGATGCGTTCATAGTTTTTTCAAGATACTTAGGAATACCTACACTTAGATGCGTAGGCTATGTTGCACATGAATGGAATAGTGAGTTTAAAGAATATGAAGTTGTTGGACATGCATGGCCTATAATATACATTGAGGATGTAGGATGGGTTCCTTACGAAGTAACTGTAGGTCCAGGTTATTTAAGAGGAGCTCCGGGAGATATTTCGCCAAAATACATTTGTTTACTCGTAGACTCAGGAGTAAAGTCTATAAATAATTTAAACCTTAATGAAGACGTTATCTATGATCCTAAAGAAAACTGGGTTCCAGGATCTTCTTCAGCAATAAATTTAGGTAATTTAACACTCACAATTGAAATATCTGTTAAACCAAAACCTCAATTTAAAATATTAGAGAAATCAAGCGTAGACTTCCTGGCAATATCGGTTTCGATTTTCCCATTAATTATTATCATTACATTATCTTTGTCAATTATCGTAATAATAGGTGACGTAATTGAACGCTAAGCTCATTTTCATAGTGGCATGCTTAACGTTAGCAGCTATGATGACTTTGCCTTACATATATTACGCACTGAACATTAATGAGTCCATGTATGGTAAGGTTCAAGTTCCTAAATATCTTCTATTTAAGCAAAATGAAACTAAAATAGAGTTTAAAGTTTCAGAAGTAATTATTTCTGACTCTAAAGTTTTAGCTAAAGTTTTAAAGATCTTTAGAGGCAGGGAACTTGAATATTTTGTTGAAATTCCTACAAGAAAAATATATTACAGCATAGATGAAGGAGTCATTGGTTTCTCAGGAATATATACTATACTCTGGTTTAATGAGAAACCTGAAAAGGGCTCAGAAGTTCCATTACTTGACTTTTACGGTACTGTTATTCACGTTAATGAATCATCCTTTATAGTAGTCGATTATTACGGTGACAAACTTTACTATAGAAAAGTGAATGGAGTGTACGTGTTAGAGAAATATGGTACACTTATCCTACGTAGGGTAAGTATTGGTTTAAGTTTTCCAAGTAATACACTTTATCTAGGGATACATGTATTGCTTACTTCATACGCGACTTTAATACTAAGTTTTTACTTGCTATACAAAATTTTCAAAGCTAATAGAGAATTATTAAGAACTTTAAGCTAGCGTAAAGTAAGTACGTTCTTTGTCCTAATATACTTGCTAATATAGTAGCTTAGAAGAATAGATAATTTCCTCTTTTCCCTTCTCCTAATTTCTCTCAATTTAGCTTCTAACTCTGTGGGAGAAGGCCTTCTACCTCTAAACCACACTCTCACAATATTTCTATAAATGAATTCAAGTAATTCCTCATACTCTTCGTCTAAATCGACATTATACCTGTACCTTTCAACTATATCATCAAGCATATCGCTGAGGTATTTACTCATTATTTCGAACTCTTCTTCGTCAAGCACAGCTACAGACCACCCTACACTAGTGTTACTCTTAAGTATTACTTTATAAAGATATTTCGAAACCTTTTAAAGCTGTAGTTTAAAAATTTCCCCAATTCCCCAGCTCTTAAGTTAGAGGTTCTTTAAGAGGAAATTATTATTTAAAACGTTTCTCCCAAATGTCTTCACTTACTTTTAAAGCTTCTCTAACTTGCTTACTACTTTCCTTATAAAACCTAACTATAAGCCTATCTCCGCTTCTCAAAACCACATCGTCACTTGGGTTAAGTATCCATTCATGGTTTCTCCTTAAAGCAACTATTACTGCACCATGTAAGCTAAGGTTTAAATCACTTATCCTTTTATTCTCAAGTTCCTTTGGGACTTGAACTATTACTACTCTTTCCTCTGATTCTTCAATTACCGTTTTAAGTATTGGATGTGGGGGTATTTCTGAAACAACTATGCCTGCTATTTCAGCTGCAGCGTCAGCTATGTTTTCAAAACTAATTATTGTTCTTAGAATAGTCACTATTTCCTCGGGATTTGCGTTTTTAAGCTTAGTTATAACCTTTCTTTCCAAATCTATGTGTGTTTGATCAATGTATTCTTCAAGCTCTAGAACTTCAAGAGCTAAGTCCTTATTGTTTGTTATTATAGCTAAGTATGCTAAGTCAAGCATGAATTCTCCTAGATCCTTTAAAGCTATGAGTTCTCTAGCTATTTCTTTTTCAGCTGTTTCAACATGCTCTACTTTTTCTTCACGTGTAATTTTATCTTTAGCTTCATGTCTTAACTTATTTACGGCTTCCCTAGGTCCTCTAACTATTATTACGTCACCTGTTTCTAGAACATAGCTTTCCATAGGGCTAAAGGTCCATGAGTGCCCCTTTCTCGCAGCTATAATATCTAACGCTATGTTTAATTGTGAAAAAACATTTCCTATTGTTTTATTTGCTATTACACTTCCTTCACGTATTTTTATTCTAGAAACAACTTCTTCGCCACTAATAATAGCAACCCTTACTGAGTCATGTAAAGGCATATTTAGCAGAGTTAGCACAGCTAAATCTCCAGCGGCATCAGATATTTTGTTCGTTGCTGAAGCAAGCTTCATAACCCCAACCATTGATTCAGCGTCTTCAGCATCCCTTACTGAAAGCGAAGCTTGCATAACCAGTAAATTCCATAGCTCATCAATATATTCCTCTATTCTCAAAACTTCATTAGCAAGCTTCTTATCATTATACACCAAAGCATAGTACGCTAAGTCTATTATTAAGCTCGAGAAGTTCTTCATATCAGTTAAAATTTTTCTTACAGGAATTGCCCTATACTTAATATGTGTGGGTAGTTTTACGGGTGACACTTTTTAAGAGGCACCCCAAAGCTATAGTTACATAGATACTGTTGGGAGATAAAGCTAACGGTAAACACCGACAATTTGAGGTGAGCAAGAAAATGTATACTACATCGTTAACGTATGGTGAACTACTTACCTTAGGAATAGTGGTAATATTCATAGGTTTCTTCATAATATTCTTCGCATTAATCTACGGTATCTTAAAATCTATAGGTAAAGGAGAAACTAAAGCAGAAGGCGGCGGGGTCATAATTATAGGTCCAATACCCATAGTTATAGGTAGTAGTGAGCGAGCAGCAAAAGTCGTTATGATTTTAGCTATCATTCTATTTCTAATAGTTATACTATTTTACCTTCTACCATACATAAGTTTAAACCTCTATAGGTGAATAAATCTTGGGTGAAATCCACAGCAATACCATAGGTAAGCTAATAGGTTTAGGAATACTGCTCATCATAATTGGCTTCATAATAGTTTTTGCTTCAACAATTTTCCTAGCTTTTACAGCGCAGCAGCAAGCACCTAGCAATGTTAACGTTTCTGGAGGGGTCTTAGTAATTTTCGGCTTCATACCCATAGGTTTTGCTTTCGGCCCCCATAGCGAAATGGTCATGATAGTGCTTCTCCTATTGGCACTGGCAATAATGATTCTAGGTTTTATTCTTAGAAAAACACATGTATAAGCGGAGTATACATTAACTTTAAGGTGTTTTAGTTTTGGAAAAACTTGCACTTTATGGTGGAGAACCCCTTATTAAACATAAAATACCTGTTGGTCCAACAATAGAGGAGGACGATATAGAAGCCGTCGTTAAAGTTCTTAAATCCCGTTTACTTTCAATGCTTGCTGGAGAGCATGGAAGGACTTTTGAAAAGGAATTCGCTACAAAAGTAGGTGTAAAACATGCCATAGCTGTCGCTAACGGCTCAGTAGCACTTTACATTGCATTAAAGGCGTGTGATGTAGGCCCAGGAGACGAAGTCATTGTTCCATCATTTACATTTACATCGACCGTAACAAGCATAGTTTACGCTAATGCAATACCCGTTTTTGCGGATATAGATCCCGAAACACTCACCATAGATCCTGAAGATGTCCGAAAAAAAGTAACCAATAGAACTAAGGCAATAATTGCTGTACATCTTTTCGGACACCCAGCGGAAATAGATGAATTAAGAGAAATAGCTGAGAAAAAGGGTATTTACTTAATAGAGGATTCAGCGCAAGCCATTGGAGCAAAATATAAAGGCAAATACACTGGTTCATTAGGGGACATAGCGGCTTTCAGCCTATATGCTACAAAAAACATTACAGCCGGTGAAGGAGGAGTAGTTACTACAAACAATGATGAACTTGCCGAGAAAGCACGTCTTATAAGAAGCCATGGAGAGAAGACGAGATATTTTAGCGAAATTCTAGGTTTCAACTTTAGAATGACCGAAATGCAAGCAGCACTAGCCCTTAATCAGTTAAGAAAGCTTGAAAAATTCAATATGGAACGTAGGATTAGAGCGAAAAAGTACATGGAAATACTGAGCGAATACTCAAATATGCTAAGACTTCCAAGAGAGAGAAAGTATGTTAGTAGTTCCTGGAGCATTTTCGAAATAATACTAAGGGAGAGTAAGCTTGCTAAACGTAGAGACGAAATATTCAAAGCCATTAGGGCCGAAGGAGCACCAATATCGATAATGTACCCTAGGGTAGTATACGAACACCCCTTTATGAAAAACCTCATAGGCCACGGCAAGGGATGCCCATGGAAATGCCCATTTTATGGAGGAAACTATGTAAGCTATGATGGAGTAAAAACACCTATAGCTGAAGAAGTTTCAAGAAAATGCTTAAGCCTATATACAGACCCTATAACACCTCTTAGCGATATTGAAGCTATAGCTGAGGCTATAGTAAAGGTCATTAAGCACTTTTATAACGAAATACCTTAGAAAACTTGGCTACCTCTCGTAGGTCTCTTCCTTAAGGTATTACGCTACCTCATTTCAGAGGATTTTTATACAGAATTCTCTGAATAAATATATCTATATAGGTCTAAAGAGAAATGATCATCATGTAATACTGTTTTGCTGAAGTGTCAAAACTTTAAATATCCTACCATGAGATAGATTATGTTGCCCATGGTGTGAGCTTACATTTAATTCATAACGATTATGGTGTAGTTCATGGAGGTTAGGGTTGCGGAGGCGGGGGAGAGTAGAGTAGAGGTTATTAAATCTGATGGAAGTGTTGAAAAATTCCTTATGGAGAAAATTGAGAGGAGTCTAGAAAATACTCTGGTTGAACTGTCTGTTGTAACAGGGCAACCAATACCTATAGATATACACTCTCTTGCAAGGAAAATTTCTAAGGAGGTTTATGAGAGAGCAAAATCTAACGGTGGAAGAATTTTTTCGAAGGAAATTTCCGACATCATTGAGAGAACACTTATAGAGTCAAGCATTGAGAAACCTCTATACGAAGAATTAGCTAAAGCATATACTTTAAAACGTATTTATAAAGAGGCAGGCTTCGTAAATAAGCTTTTAGATAAGAAAGATCTTAAATTAACATTTAATGCAATAAAGCTTTTAGAAAGACGCTATTTACTTAAGAATTCTGAAACATTAAGGATTATCGAAACTCCGCAAATGCTTTTTAGAAGAGTTGCTAAGCATTTAGCCTCTATTGAAAAACTTTATGGAGCCTCCGAGGAAGAAATAGCTAAGGTTGAAGAGGAATTCTATAGAATACTTAGCGATCTTAAGTTTATTCCGAATTCACCAACACTCATGAATGCCGGAACAAAAGTTGGCGTTCTCTCAGCATGCTTTGTTCTTCCAATAAGAGACGCCATGACTACACCTGAAGGAGAAGGCATAATGGATTCCCTAAGGGCAATGGCACTCATTCAGAAGTCTGGTGGTGGAACAGGATGGGATTTTTCAGAGCTAAGGCCTGAAGGAGACGTCGTAGCTTCAACAGCTGGTGTAGCATCAGGTCCACTAAGCTTTATGAGAATGTTTGATGTAGCAACAGACGTTATTAAGCAAGGAGGTAGAAGACGTGGAGCTAACATGGGAGTTCTACATATTTGGCATGCTGACATTGAAAAATTCATTAAAGCAAAATCCGGGAAATTAAAGGACATCAATCTGCAAAACTTCAACATATCAGTGGGGGTTTATGATAGATTTTTTGAAGCTATCGAAAAAGATGAAGAATGGCCACTTATTAACCCTAGAAAAACACTTTTAGATAAGGACCTAGGCCACAATTCTAAGTATTATGGAATAGTCAAAGCTAGACACAGTATAGAAGAGGAGTGGGTACAAAAAGAAATACTTGAGGAACTTGAGGAAAAGGGAGGCTCAATACTTCTTTCAGAAACAACAATCCTAACGTTCGATGAAGCATTAGCCATAGCAGAACATGAAAAAGCTATCGTTAAAAAAGTTAACGCTAGGAAGCTTTTTAACGAAATAGCCTATTCAGCATGGGACTCTGGAGATCCAGGCTTACTATTCATAGACACTATTAACAAGAGACACCCAGTATGGTATCTTGGGAAAATTAATGCTACTAATCCTTGTGGTGAGGTTCCTGCTTTACCTTGGGAATCATGTAACTTAGGATCAATAAACCTAGAAAAATTCGTAAAAACAGAAAACAACCAAACGAAAATAGATTGGGAAGGTCTTGCTGAAACAGTTAAGCTAGCAGTTAGATTTCTTGATGATGTTATTGATGCTAATAGGTATCCTGATTTTAGGATTGAGGAAGCTACTAAGAAAACTAGGAAAATAGGCTTAGGAGTAATGGGATGGGCACACACGCTAATAAAACTAAAAATACCATACGACACACCAGACGCACTATATCTAGCCTATCACGTTATGGAATGGATAGAATATAACGCTATTTTAGAATCCATTATGCTTGCAGGTAGAAGAGGCAGTTTTCCAGGATATGACCCGGAAAAGTATAGGCCTACATGGAAAACAGCTATGTCTCTCAAGGAAATTTTCGAGAAATCAAATATTAAATATGAAGTTTCAGATTATGTGAGGAGAATTGTTGACGAAAGACCTCTTGTCGATTGGGAAACTGTTGAGGTATTAAGAAAGAAGATCGGTTTAAGAAATGCCGCAGTAACGTCCATTGCTCCTACTGGAAGTATAAGTATAATTGCTGGAACAACTTCTAGTATTGAACCGCTTTTCGCAATAGCCTTTGTAAGGCATGTAAGCGTAGGTACATTTATAGAAGTTAATAGGCTATTTCAGAAGGACATTATGGAGCATGGAATAGTTGATAAGAAAATATTTAAAGAAATAGCTAAGACAGGCAGCATAGCTCACATGAGCAACATTCCCTTAAGCTTGAAGAGAATATATAGAACGGCGCATGATATTGAACCCATATGGCATATTCTTCACCAAGCAGTGTTTCAGCAATGGGTTGACCAAGGAGTAAGCAAAACAATAAACATGAGAGCTGAAGTTCCACCAGAAGAAGTATATAAAGCTTACATGCTAGCTTGGAAGCTTGGATGTAAAGGAATAACTGTTTACAGGGATAAGAGTAAGTCTCAACAAGTAATATACTTCGGCGTAAATTCCGAAGAAAAATCTAAAGGTAGAAATAAGACCGACTCTAAAAATGGTGAAGGCTTAAAACAACGTTTAAAAACACTTAAGCTTACATCATCTAAAATTAGGATAAAGAATGAAGAATACGTAAGTGCTTCAGAAGAATATGCAGGTGGATGCCTAACTTGCGATATTTAGGGAAAGTTAAATGTTACACGTATATACAGGCAATGGAAAAGGCAAAACTACAGCTGCATTAGGATTAGCTATTAGAGCTCTAGGGTGGAGAAAAAAAGTACTCATCGTACAATTGCTAAAAGGCCGGGAAACCGGGGAAAGTACGCTTTTTGAATATTTGGAGTCACAAGGATTTCCCGTAAAATATATTCAAATAGGGCCTAAACGCCTCATAAACCTAAAGTCTCCTCCCAAAGATGTTGTTGAAATAATAAGTAAAGGCTTAGATAAAGTTTTAAAAGTAATAAATATTTTCAAACCTGAACTAATAATACTTGATGAATTAAATGTTGTTTTAGCTTATAAGATTGTCCCCTTAGAGAAAGCGTTTAAGCTTATAGAGGCAGCGGAAAAAGTGGGAGCCGAAATAGTACTTACTGGAAGAAAAGCCCCTAAAGAAATTGTTAATCTAGCAGACTTAGTTACTGAAATGAAGAAGATTAAACATTATTTTGACAAAGGAGTAGCAGCTAAAAAAGGTATAGAATACTAATTTAACATTTCTAATGGCGAAAGAGATTAAAAGAGCTACTAAGTAATTTTTGCAAAGAAACTAAGAGTTTGAGGAGAAATGTGATGGTTCTAGAAGTTGATGAAGACACTAGGGAGGCACTAAGAGAAGCATTTAAGGATATGGTGAATAATGTTGAATGTTTAGTGTTTGTTTCTAAAGACCCTGAGTGCGAATACTGTGAAACAGCAATTGATCTTTGCGAACTTCTTAAGGAAACATCGGAAGGAAAAGTTATAGTGAAAATATTTTGGAAAGAGAAAGATGAGAAAACTTTCGAAAAATACTTTGTTAATAGGGTTCCATCAGTACTACTTTATAACGGATACATTAGATACACCGGAGTACCAGCAGGAGAGGAAGTTAGAGGACTTGTTGAAACAATAATAAGGCTTTCAACAGAAGACACAGGCTTAAACCCACAAATAATAGCTGAGTTGAAGACTAAATTAACAGGAAAAGCGTATGTTGAAGTAATAGTTACACCCACTTGCCCTTACTGCCCATATGCAGCTCTTGAAGCAAACATGTTTGCTTTTGCCAGTAAAGGCAAAATAATAGCAGATACTATTGAAGCATTAGAGAACTCTGATATAGCCGATTTTTACGGAGTTACAGCAGTACCGACCATAGCTATTAATGGGAACGTAGAATTTGTTGGTATACCTAGGGAGGATATGCTTTTAAAAGCTATCCTTAAACATCAAAAGCCTGAAATTAACTTACCCTTCCATCCAGAGAAAATGGGTGTAAAACGCTTCCACTATTTTGAGAAATACTAGCTAATACCCTAAAAATTCCATGTAGTTTTTAAGTCTTACATAAAATTTTCCTTCATCAATAACTCTAGGCCCTACAGTTTCAACAGTGAAGCTTGATGCTACAATAGCGTAAATTAATGCTTTTTCAACATCATTGCTTCTAGAGTATACGTATGTGAAAATAGATGTAAAAACATCGCCAGCTCCCGTTGTAGATTCTACACGAACATTAGTGTATGCTGGATATTCATAGTAAGTATTTTCCTTTAAAGCATAGATTTTAGTTGAAGACGTTACTACTGAAACCTCACATCCTGATTTAATAGTTTTCTCCAGGAAATTACGTATAGAGACGCCTCTGCTTAAAACTGAGAATTCATCTAAAGAAGTTCTGAATATATCAATATATTTTAAGTGTTTAAGTAATTCACTATTAAAGTTAAGTGTAACTTCGCCTTCCTCATTAACTTCTCTAAGAAATCCTTGAGGATCAAGAGAAACCAAGCCTAAGGTATGAGCTTTCTTTAAGTAATCAAACCGCACCTCCCTATACACTGGAGAAAACATGTAAACGCTGTCAACATTAAAATCAACGTCTCTTATTTCACCGGAGAAACTTAGCATAAAGAGTTTACGTCCATTCCCTTCAACAAGCTTGAACTTTGTTGTAGGTTCCTCCACTTTATAAATAAAGAGTTTACTTATAGTTTTCAGTTCATTCTCATATTTTTCAGGAAAATCTTTACCAACAGTAGTGTAAATTTTAGGTTTTACCTTGAAAATGCTGTAAAGAGGTTTAGATGAATAGGCTGGAGGACCCCCTAAAACGCCCTTATAAACCTTGTTCTTTGTTTTCATAACTATTTCATCTAACGTCAAATTACCAATAATCATCAATACGGTACGCCCCAGTATTTAAGTTTAAGCTGAGAAATAAACCTCGGTTGGGTAAGTTAACCCCATTTATTGTTCGGTCCGGGAGTAATTCCTCATCGGACATTTTATTTTAAAGTGGAACCTCGGATATATAGGTTTTTGTAGGGTTTGAGAATACCATAAATTTAACGGCGTTAAAGATTTATTTTTGCTTTCTAAGTATGTATCAGCAAAAGGGGAATAGTTATGAGTAATGTTCTTGAGAGATTAGAGATGCCATGCGAAATAGTAGCTAAAAAATTGATGCCTACAATAAGGGCTATGATAGCTGAGGCTTTAGTTAAGAAGTATGGTTTCACAATATATGAAACAGCAAAAATACTGGGAATAACGCCAGCTGCTGTTTCAAACTATCTCTTAGGTAAAAGGGGTACAGATACCTTTTCTGAATTGAGAGAAAATGAGCTAGCCTATAACTTAATAATGCTCTTAGCTGATAAAATAGCTTCCCAAAAATGCGCAAGCATTGAATGTGCTGAAATAATATGTACTATATGTAGAACACTTATTAAAAAATCCAGCAGTGTATGGAGTTTTAAGTTAAAGTAGAAAGCTTTTTTTGATGGGAAATAGAAGTGGATAAGGTAGTGCTAGTAAGGTATGGCGAAGTAGCATTAAAAACACCCTATGTTAGAAGCTTTATGGAAAGAAGACTTTTAGAACACATTAAGTTCATCTTAGACAGGAATAATGTGAAATATGGTGAAATAAAACTTATTTCTGGAAGAATATTTGTACGAAATGTTGAAAACGCTTACGAAATAGCGAAAATAGTTTCTAACATCTTCGGCGTAGTTTCAACAAGTCCTGCAGTAGAAGTTCAAACAAAACTAGACAGTATTAGAGAAGCCGTTATTGAATATTCTAGGAAAGTACTAAAGGATAACATGACTTTCGCTATTAGAGCTAGAAGAGTTAAGAAGTTTCCAGTTAAAAGCAAAGATTTAGAAAGAATTTTAGGAGCAGACGTTTTAGAAGCCCTTAAAGGAAGAAACATTAGAGTTAATTTAACATCACCTAACATAACAATTTACGTTGAAGTTAGGTCAAGAAAAACATACATATTTCACGAAGTCCTTGAAGGTGTAGGAGGGTTACCTTACGGTGTTGAAGGGAAAGCTATCTCTTTGGTTTCAGGAGGCATAGATTCCCCAGTAGCTACATGGTTAATTATGAAGCGTGGTGTAAAGGTCATACCAGTGTATTTTAATAGTGGAAAATTTACTTCAGAAGAAGCTGTAGAAAAAGCACATAAGGTAATGGAAATTTTGAGAAAGTGGGTTCCTGAAAAAGAATTCTACTTTTACGAAGTAAATTATGAGAAAGCATTAAACGAAATGGTTAAAAAAGTTAAGCCTCAATTAGTTTGCTTAGCTTGTAAGAGAACAATGCTTAAGACCGCAATAAAACTTGCCATAAAGGAGGAAGCAAAAGCTGTAATTACAGGTGAAAGTTTAGGGCAAGTTGCTTCACAAACACTAGATAACATGTTTGCAATAGGTTATGATTTAAAATTCCCGATTCTAAGGCCGCTAATAGGCTTAGATAAAGAGGAAATAGTAAAGATAGCTAGGAAAATAGGAACATACAATATATCATCAAAAGCAGCTGTTGAGTGCAAAGCTTCACCTGTTTTTAGAGGATATAAGGCAGCAGCTCATGCCGATATAAGTGTTATTTCGGAATTGGAAGAAACAGTGGAAATAGACGAGCTAGTTAATGAGTTAGTTAAGAACACGAGAAAAGTGTTTATTTAAAATTGCCGAATCTAAAATTTAAAGGCAAAGGGAGTTAGAGTTATTTTGAAAAACACCTTAACATATTCGTTAGGTGCTAAGGGAACATAGGCTATATTGTAGTCATAATCTATCTTCCCTAAGAAAACATTTCTAATGGGAGATCTTTTTTCAGCATCAATTATTTTCCAAGGCACCCTAATTCTAGCAATAATATTTTCTCTTAAGAAATTATGAAGCACTATTTCGAAGGAATTCTTGTTGAAAGCTACCTCTGTAGCCATAACATGTTTCGGCTGAATTTCAACTATCTTAAATTCATTAACGCTTAGAGACATTTGTACTTTCTCTACTGGGAGATTAACAGCAATACTTAATGAGTCAATGCCGCTACGTTCCCAACATCCCCTATGAAGTTTCACAAATATTTTTTGAGAACCTTCTATTTCCAAAGCATTTCCTCTTATTACAGCAATCCCTGGGGGTTCAGTATAAATGCTTATTCCATGAGTTTTCGAACAGTACGTTAACCATAGGGGTATGTGAGTTATTAATTCTTCATCAAACTCTAACTCCCTTTGAAGGGTTGTTAGAAATGAATGTGTCCATAGTGTTCCACCGTTAAAGTCTAAGTTAAGAATTAATTTTTCAAAACCTTCGAAGACAACGAATCCTTCCATAAGACCATATATTTTTCTTCCATGCACAGTTTTTATTCCGAAGAAATTTCTATCGTCACTTACCAAAGCCTTTAAAGCATCGTTTATGGGAACTTTTATTGTTAATCCCTTTCTCTCCATCCTTAAACTATTATTCTTAACATAAACTTCTATGTCATTCACTTTTTCTTCTTCAAATTTTCTTTTAACCTTTATTTCCTTAGAACATATTTTACTATAAATTCCTAAAGGTCTTAATGATGTTTTAACTATTAGGTTTTGCAAAGGTTTGAAATGAATAATGCTGAACTCCCAAGGAGTTAACGTCAAATAGAATGCTCTGTTTTCACCATGGTACTTTAAAACATTCTTAATGCTTTTTTCTAAACTATTTTTTAGAGACCTTCTTATTTGCTGAAGCTCCTTATCATACGCTGTTTCTTTAAACACAAGTTTATCGTAAGGTTTAATATAGTATTCTATGTTGGAGAAATCATTTATGAAAAATTCTTCACCATCAACTATGATCTTACATGAACCATGCAAGAATGGTGCATGAACTATTTTGCATTCTCTTAAAAGAGCCTTAAGGAAGCCTTCAAACCTTAATGTATCTATGTTTTCAACTTCGCATTTAGCTACGGCGTTTTTTAACGAGTAAATGCCGTATTCTGCTACATTTGGCTTCATTACATCTCATACCTGTTTAAGTAAGGTATGTTCTAGAAAATATAATGGTTTCTCGGCAATTGTAGGAAAGAATATTAGATAGGGGGAGAAATATATACATGGCAGAGTGGTAGGAGAAGGGACAATACTATAATATACCGTAATGATGTGAAAAACTGTATATATTTACAATATTACTGGTTTAAAATGACATATTACTAAAATCATGTTAATCTCGGTTCAGTAAAAACAGGATATTAAAACCCTGGTAGCTTAATAAAGTAGGTATAGTTTAGACTAAAATGCTATGGATGATTTAAGCTTCAATAGTTTCATTAGAAATAGCTGGCTTAAACCCAATATTACATAGTGATTTACATTCATCTGAGAATGTCCCCTCCTACCACGATGAAGTCTTTCCTCTATTTTTTCTATTAAGCTGTCAAGTGAAGGTATAAGTAAAGCACCTATGCCGGCTGCTATGGCTGGCTCATATGTTGAAGAGTAAAATATGAATTGTGTTGTCGAACCCAGCATATATATTGTCATGAAGCCTATAAAGGAGGAAATAAACCAGAAATACGGATAATATCTTCTAGTTTCAACATCTCTTCCAAATAAAGCGTAGATTAGGGGAAGTATTATGAAAACAGTGTTTATGTAAATATTTGAGTGAACAGATAGTCCACCATAAATTGGCCATACTTTGTAGTTAAATAGCCAACCCCATGGCGGTGAAGAGTAGGAGTGCCCTCCCTTACTTGAAAGATGCCATCGCATAGCAGATAAGTGTTCTTCATAAACCCTTAATAAACCCCCGTAAATACTACCTTCCTTCATAGAGAAATATTTTATAAACGGTGTCCAAACAGCGACGTAGGTTAATGCAGTAACTATAATGTACATAGGGAGTCTTCTTAACTTTCTTTCTTCAAAATAAGTTATTAACAAAAATGCAGGTAAAGCGAAAAGAGCAGTGTATTTAGAAGCTAAAGCTAATCCGAAAATGGCGTAAGCTAATAAGCTTTTTCGATAAACTAAGGCTGTAAAAGATGCTGCTAGAAAGAATGCCACATAAATATCTAGCATAGCTATGTAGCCTAAATTCTTTAGTATAGGGTCGAAAGCCACTATAAACACTGCAACAATAGCTGAAGCTTCATTAGCTAGCTTTTTTACAGCATAGTATATTGAAATCATAGTTAAAATGTGAAGTATAACTCCAGGTATTCTCCAAGCAAACGGGTTATCCCCAAATATGAGCATTGAAAAGAACATTAAGTACTTAGCTAAAGGGGGGTGTTCTAAATTTAAATTCTCACTAAAATCTATTCCCTTATATTCAGGATAAGGTATTTTAGTAACGTTTATGTTGAAAATTCTTATTCCAATATTCTTAGCGGCTGTAACATAGTATATTTCATCACTAACATAAGTTTCACTCTTATTTACAGTAATAAAGCCTGAGTATAAGAGGTAAAGTGCTAAAACTATTAAAACAATTAACGGTATGAGCTTATAGAGCTTTTCCGTAAACAATGTCTCCTTCAATAACCGTGGCAACTACTTTTGCCTCACTAGGTTTTTTCTTAAAAATATTCTTATCGAGAATTACGAAATCTGCTCTATAACCCTTCTTCAGAACTCCCCTATTCTTTTCG
This sequence comes from uncultured Desulfurococcales archaeon, assembly GCA_964564025.1. Lineage (GTDB taxonomy): Archaea > Thermoproteota > Thermoprotei_A > EX4484-217-1 > EX4484-217-1 > DRYM01. The sequence goes on along the minus strand of CAZLZO010000006.1, from coordinate 2,573 downwards.
TTAAGGGCTAAACAACCGTTTTTAGTGTACATTTTAAGTGCCTCACTTAGCGGTACACGTTCACCCACACCTTCCTCGCTTATCGCAGCTTCAATATTAATTAAAGGATCATAGGGTTCAACAGGAGCATCGGATGAAAATGAAACCAAAATCCCCTTCTTAGATAATGTGTAGAAAAGATATGCCCATTTACTATCCTCACCTATAACCTTAGGTAACCACTTATCAGAAATTCTGAAACGAGGCTGTACGGAAATAGCAAACACTTTTCTCTCAGCTAACTCTTCAACTATGTCCGGTGGTGTTAAACTGCAATGCTCTATACGCACATTCTCTAAAAGCTTAGAGTCTATTTTCAAAACTTCCTCAATAGCCCTATCACCTATTGCGTGAACAGCTACGAGCATATTAAGCTGTTTTGCTTCTCTAACTACTTTCTCCAAGAATTCATGCGATATTAGCAGTTTACCCTTACTTTCTGTTCCAACATAGTTACGCCTGAGAGCAGCTGTTCTACCGCCAAAACTTCCATCACCTATTATTTTCACTCCGGAAATTCTTAATGCTTCACTTCCAAAACATCCTCTAATTTTCAATTTAGAAAGTAAGCCAAAATATTTTATGTCAAAAAACACCCTGACCCTTAAGGGAATTTTGGAATGTTGAAGAACATAGAATTCTAAAGGATCTACATTCATTGAAGCAACTGTGGTGAGACCTTTCGCAACAAGTTCTTTCAACGTTTCCTCCATGAACTTAACATACAACTCTAAAGGAGGCTTAGGAATTTTGGAAAGAACATATTCTAAAGCCCCCTCTTTAAGAACCCCTGTAGGCTTGCCTTCACTATTAACTTCAACCCCATCAACAGTTTTCGGTTTATCCCATAAACCAACCTTTTTAAGTAAAATAGTGTTAGCGACACCTACGTGGCCGCAAACCCTTATTGCCAAAACGGGCTTATCGGGAACAGCTTCGTCGAGATCTGCCCGTGTAGGTAACTTGACTTCTGGAAATTTTTTCTCATTAAAACCTCTTCCAATAACCCATTCTCCACTTGATTTCTTCAAAGCATTTTTAAGTTCTTCTAAACTCTTCACATTTGAAAGGTCAATCCATTGCTTATGGAGAGCTAGCCATTTCAAATGTAAATGGGTGTCAATGAATCCCGGTGTTACTGTAGCTCCCTTTAAATCAATAACTTTAGCGCCTAAATACTTGTTTTCAAGAGATACTCCAACATCAACTATTTCACCGCATCCTACAGCTAAACTATCAACCCTAGGGTTTTCAGGGTCAAGAGTGTATATTTCAGCATTAGTGTAAACAGTGACTTTACACATAGCAATTATTCACTATTGTACATTAGTTTATGTTTCAGGAAAATAAATCTTAACCCACCAAACTTAAATACTAACTTTACCGAGGAAAACACGGAATGATGACACTTGCCCCCCAGAGACAAAGATGATGTCATTACCGCGAACTGACCCTTTTTAGGAGGCTAAAATGTTATGTCCGAAAAGTATGAGTGCGAAAAACCACCATGCATACATGTTGTTCCAGACCATAAAAGGAAAAGGTACGCTGTTTTCTTAGAAGACGACATGGGAAACGTGCTTTACGTTGAACCTGAGAAAATTAAGGAAGCTTACGAGAAAATAGTTGAACTTGAACATAAACATTATAGAGAAGCTAAGGGAGACGAAATAGATGTTATAGCAAGGAAGAAGCTACATGTCGAACCCGTAGAATATTATGAGGAAGAACTTTAACATACCATATTCTTTAAACAAACGGTAACAATATTAGTAATTCTGAGTATTGTTTTGTGGTGAAGAATTTTTGAAAGCCTATGTTTCAGTTGATATGGAGGGTTTGCCGGGAATAGTTTCTCCACTACACACTTCACCTAAAGGATTTCTACATGATGAAGCTAGGAGAATTATGACAAAAACCGTACTAACCACAGTCAATATTTTAACTAAGTTAGGGTTTAAGGAAATATATGTTGCAGATAGCCACTGGTACATGTCAAACATTATTTATGAGGAACTTCCGGAAAACGTATTTCTAATACGTGGAATGCCTAGACCGTACAGTATGGTTTACGCTATTGATGAATCATTTGATGCAGCACTTTTCATAGGATACCATGCAAGAGTATGTTCTAGAGGAGCAATTTTAGAACACACCTTCAGCAGCACATATGTTAAAGGAATTAGGATAGACGGTACTGAAGCAAGCGAATACTACCTCAACGCCCTAGTAGCAGGACACTACAATGTACCAGTAATTCTAGTTGCAGGAGACGACAAATTAAAGCTTGAAGTTAAAGAGAGAACACCATGGGTAGAATATGTTGAATTCAAAAAATCAATAACACGATATTCATCAATAAACCCAAACATAAACCTAGCTCTAAAACAACTAAAGGAGGGAATTGAAAAAGCAGTAGAGAATCTAAAGAAGGGAAAAGTAAAACCACTAAAAACAAAGGAACCCGTCGAAATAGAAATAACACTACCAAACAGCGGATACGCAGACATAGCAGAATACATACCTGGAACAAT
>CAZLZO010000005.1:0-71036 GCA_964564025.1 uncultured Desulfurococcales archaeon | reverse complement strand
CCGATGAACCATTCCTTATAACCTTTAGAAAACAGTCTCCGAACGTTCAAACAAGACTTGAAGAACTATTATATAAAATCATAGGTGAAATGTATAAGTTAGGCTTTAGAGCTGATAGGTTTGATAGAATAAGGGATTTCACAAAAACTGTAGCTATAGTTCCAGTTTCGGCAAAGACAGGTGAGGGAATCCCCGAACTTTTAGCAGTACTTGCAGGGCTTACACAGCAATATATGGCTAAAAGACTCATGTATGCTGAAGGCCCAGCTAAGGGGGTGATTTTAGAGGTTAAAGAGGAACCAGGATTAGGTACGACAATAGATGTCATAATTTACGATGGCGTATTGAAAAAAGGAGACGTAATAGTTGTTGGAGGGAAATATGAACCAATAGTTACTAAGATAAGAGCCTTATTAATGCCTAAACCACTGCAGGAAATACGTGCTCCAGAAGAAAAATTCATGCAGGTAGACCATGTTATTGCAGCTGCTGGAGTTAAAATTTCAGCTCCAAACCTTAATGATGCATTAGCTGGTTCACCTATTTTCGCAGTTGAGGATTTAACTAAAGTTGAAGAGTATAAGAGGAAAGTTGCTGAAGAAGTAGCTAGCATAAGAATTTCAAAGGATGTTGTAGGAGTTGTTGTTAAAGCTGACACTTTAGGTACATTAGAGGCACTTGTGGATGCTTTAAAGCGAAATAATATTCCGGTTAGATTAGCAGATGTAGGACCTATAAGTAAAAGAGATGTTGTTGAAGCCTCCACTTCCCTTAAGAAAAACAGGTACTATGGAGTAATTTTAGCATTCAATGTGAAGCCTCTTCCCGGAGTTGAAGAAGAAGCTACCAGAGAAAATGTTAGAATATTTAAGCACAATGTAATCTATAGGCTCATAGAAGAATATCTTAAATGGCTTACTAAGGAAAGAGAAAGAGAAAAACTAGCTGAGCTACAAAAGCTCATAAGACCAGGTAAAATCAGGATACTTCCAGGATACGTTTTTAGAAGAAGCGAGCCAGCAATAGTTGGAATAGAGGTTTTAGGGGGAATAGTAAAGCCAGGATACCCCCTTATGAGGGCAAGTGATGGTAAAAGAATAGGTGAAATACTTCAAATACAAGATAAAGGCAAAACCGTAGGTGAAGCAAAAGTTGGACAAGCAGTAGCAATATCTATTAAAGGCAGAGTTATGGTCGGTAGACAAATTAATGAAGGAGACGTTCTCTACACAGATGTTCCTGAAAAACACGTTGAATTATGGATTAAAAAGTATAAATCAGAATTAAGCAATGACGAACTAATGGTTCTTAGAGAAATAGTTAAAGTGAAGAGAAAATCTAATCCATCATTTGCAGCAATGGTTTTCATTTAGTAAGAAACAACTTCGCTTTTATCAAAAACAATCCACATTTCTCTTTCAGCAGTTTCAACACTATCGGCAGCATGAATTATATTTTCCTGAATAGATAAGGCAAAGTCTCCTCTAATCGTTCCTGGAGGAGCCTTTCTGCCATCGGTAGGTCCTATGAGTGTTCTCATAACACTTACTGCTTCATCACCCTCAACAATCATCGCCACTACAGGTCCTGAAGTAACAAACTCTACTAAGCTATTGAAAAATGGCTTTCCTTTATGTACAGAATAAAGTTCTTCGGCTTTCTCCTTAGATAGCTTAAGCATTTTTAAAGCAACTATTTTAAGACCCTTATTTTCTATTCTCCTAATTATTTCACCTATAAGCCCTCGTTTTACGCCGTCAGGTTTTATCATAACATAGGTTCTTTGGAGAACCATTTTGGATCAGCCACGTTTTTATGCTTTAGCGTACTTTAATGACCACTTGTACTTTTTAGGATTTCGTCTAAGCTTTAACATGTTTTTAAAACATTTTCTAGAACAGAACCAGAAAATAGTGCCATCGTTTTTAACATACATTATTCCTGTGCCAGGCTCTATAGTTCTGCCGCAGAACACGCAGGTTCTATATTTGACCATTCCTGATGCACCTTTGAAATTTATTCTGACTGGAAATTCTCGGTGGAAACATATTTAAAACTCTTTCTACTAGAACCATAGTGCACATATTACTTGAGAAGCTGGTGTGGCTAAATGAGCTCTCAAAAAACAAAGTCGATAATTGAGGAACTAGGATACCCTGCCGAAGTAATCCAAATAGTTGGTAGAACAGGTGTTACTGGAGAGGTAATTCAAGTTAGAGTTAGAATACTTGAGGGAAGAGATAAGGGAAGAATACTTACGAGAAACGTGAAAGGCCCTGTTAGACTGGGTGATATTTTAATACTTAGGGAAACCGAGAGAGAAGCAAGAAAGCTTTCTGGAAGGTAAAAATAATTATATTTATTATTTTATGGCGATAAAATAGATGAGCCCTTATTTGCTCACTTAGTAGCTTTCGATTTAATTTCATTTACCTTAGCTATTATTTCCTCTACTAGGTCTTTTGCAGCACCCGGATCTATTATGCATGCACTAGCTGCTGCAACCTCTATTCCTGCAGCTTCACCAAGCCTCTTCTTACTTGGGACATATACGTAAGGTATCTTCTTTTCCTCACATAGTAATGGCAGATGGGCTACTATTTCTGGAGGATCAACATCTTCAGCTATTAGAACAAGCTTGGCTAAACCTCTTTCAACAGCTTTCGTTGTTTCATTAGTTCCCTTCTTTATCTTACCGCCTGTTTCCCTAGCTTTCCTTATTGCTTCATATGCTTTCTCAGCTAAGTCAGACGGTACTTCAAATCTGACATAGAAAGGTTTAGACATAGTTACTCATCCTCCTCCATTATGAGTCGTCGTTCATCGAGCATAACTGTTCTTAAAAGAACTATATAAAGATAGGGGTCATTACTATTCATGAGCAAAATAAGTAATATAAACGCCTCCTTTAACGCTATCTATTCTTACAAAGCCAAACCTGTAGAATTGGAAAACCATGTTAACGTTAAACATTTTTATTGCTTCCTCAGCTAATCCCTCAATATTTACTAATTGATTACCGCTAGGCTTCCTAACAATAACCTTTACGTTCCTATCGGCTGGAACCCACTGTATTATTGGTGCTTTACGTTTCCTAGCTTCCTCAAGAGAAGGCCCTGCATACTTAGCCGTAATAGGCTCATTCCTCCTTTTAGGAACACTTATAACTTCTATATTAAATAGTTCAAGAAGTCTTAAGAATTTTCCAGGGACTAGTTTTTTACTGTCTTTTTCTGAAATGTAAACTACAACTTTATTATTAATTCCTTTAAGAACAATTTTCCTTGAACCTAGCTTCTTATTTTCTGGATGGAAAGGTATTTCTGATTCGTAACCACTAATTCCTTCTACAATAACTTTCACAGGGTTATCTACGAAAAGAATTCTTGGAGCTTTAACATCAATTATTTTCCTATTAATAGCGGCGAGATTTTCCATGGATATTGTTGCCTCAGAGGGCTTAATACCTACGTCAAGTATAAGTGCTCTAATAGCTTCAGCTGAGAAACCCCTTCTCCTTAATGCAGCAAGTGTTCCCAGCCTTGGATCATCGACCCCCTCGAACTCTCCTTTCTCTATTTTAGATTTTATCATTGACTTGCTCAAAATAAAACCTTTAAGCTTAAGTCTTCCAAAATGAATTGTTTCTGGATACCTCCAGCCAAAATAGCTGTAAAGGTACTTCTGCTTTACAGTATTTGTCATATGCTCTTTTGCACGCAAAATGTGCGTAATGCCGAGTAGGTAATCATCTATTGCTGAGGCAAAATTGTATGTGGGCCAAACAATGTATTTGCTACCTACAAGAGGATGAGGGTTCTTGTTCGTATCTATTATTCTAAATGCTACCCAATCTCTAACTGAGGGATCTGGGTGATTAAGATCCGTTCTAATCCTTAAAACGGCTTCCCCCTCACCAAAATATCCTTCAAGCATTTTATCCCATAGTTCAAGAGCATCTTCAATACTTTGGTTTCTATGCGGACAAGGCTTCATATTGTCCCTATATTTCCTAAACGTATTTGAATCGCATGTGTCAACATATGCTCCACCTAGCTTAATGAGTTTTGTAGCATAATCGTAGAAAATTTCTAACCTTCTTGACTGAACATATTCTCCATCCCATCTAATGCCGAGCCATTTTAAATCATCCTTAATTAAATCATATGCTTCAGGCATGGGCTTCTTAATTTTCGGATCTGTGTCATCAAATCTTAAAATAAACTTGCCCTTATACATTCTAGCGTATTCGTAACTCAAAATAGCTGGCCTAGCATTTCCCAGATGAAGAACGAAATCAGGATTCGGAGCAAATCTTGTAACAACTTTACCATATTTCTCAACGTTAGGTAGTGGGGGAAGTTTCTTCTCCTCCTTAACTACCCTTTTCTCTAACAGTTCCGGGTATCTTTCTTGAAGAATTCTTTTCTGCTCTGCAAGGGGTTTCCTATTAACTTCCTCTATAATTTCCTTAATTAACGGTATAACATTCCTTATAATACTACGTACCTCAGGTTTTTCAGCAATAACTTTGCTTATAACAGCTTTTAACTCTGCTTTACCTTCGTGAAGTACAGCATTTTGTAAAGCATATTTAAAGGTCAGCTTCCTTATTTCATAAGCATTCGGAAACTTTGATTCTTTCGACATTTCCTTCACCTACAAGAACTACTATGTAGTGTTGTATTTCTTCAAAAACAGTTCCTATGTATACAACGACACCTTCACCATTACATATGATGTTTCTTACTTCAAATTTACCTGTAACCTGATATCCTATAATATCCCCTTTTTTAACGAAATCGCCCTCTCCTATAGCTAAAAATATTTTGAGACCTAAAATGTCAAGTAACTGAACATTAACATTTTCTTCAATGAGCATGTAAGTATCTGTCTTCGGGGAGTAAACTATAAACGACTTTGTTATTTTTGCACTTTCTAAGTCAACTATTTCCTCATATGCTGTTTCATAAGGTTTAAGTTCAAAAACCCTTTTAACATCTATTTTAGCTAAAAGCTCTTTGCTTAAACCTTCCATTAAACAATATTTTCTCTCACGAGTTTCTAAAATAACTTTTGAGCTTAAACTAATCTTATTTAAGCTTTCATTAACAAATATTTGTGGATATTTATAAGAAGAATTATTCATTTTTAAAACCTGGAAACTTATTTTATCCTCTTTACTACGTATTCAGCTAATTCGACTAGCATTTTCTTAGCGTCACTATCTTTAGTCTCTATAGCATTAAGTGCTGTAATAGCTTCTTTGGAAAACTTTATTGCGTATTGTTTAGCGTAATCTATTGAACCTAGTTTTTTAAGTAAATCAACTATTTCCTCGATTTTCTCTTTCCCCATTTTCCTATTCCCTAAAGCATCAAGAAGCTTTTCTCTCACACTAGGTGAAGCATTCTTTAACGCATTTATGATTATTATTGTTTTCTTACCCTCTCTAATGTCGCTACCTACGGGCTTCCCTACTTTCTTTTCTTCACCTATTATTCCTAAAATATCGTCTTGAATTTGAAATGCTAAACCTATTTTTCTACCATACTCCGCTAAGTATTCTATTATATCATTTGGTGCTTCAGCTATTAATGCCCCGATTTTCGTTGATGCTTCAAACAGTACTGCCGTTTTCTTATATATCATTGTAAAGTATTCTTTCTCGGTCACGTCTAAGCGCTCCTCAAAAGACATATCCATCGCTTGTCCTTCGGCAATTGTTGATGCTGCTTTAGCTAATATTTCAGCTGCTTCTACAACCCTTTCAATAGATACTCCATTAGACGTTAGCTTAAGTATTGCCTCAAAAGATTTAGAAAACAACAGATCTCCCGCAATTATAGCTGTAGGAATACCCCATACTTTATGTACCGTTGGAACACCCCTTCTAAACTCATCCATGTCCATCACATCATCATGGACTAATGTGAAGTTGTGAAGAATTTCTATAGCAGCAGCTGCAGGTAAAGCCTGATCCTCATTTCCTCCTGCAACACGTGTTGATAGAAGTAATAGTGTAGGTCTTAGCCTTTTACCTCCGGCCCTAATGAGATGTGTTGATGCTTGATAAAGATATTCGGGGTCTCCTTTAAGTATTTCTTCAAGTATGTATTTGTCTACTTTCTTAGCTACTTTTTTTGAATAAGCTAGTAGTTCCGAATAACTCATTTCCGTAACCTCTCATGACGTATTATACTTAGTTGTTCACGTTTACTCATACTTATCTAAACTTTTCTAAGTAATCTTTAATGCTTATGCCTCTTTGCTCAAGCCACTCTCTAGTCTTTCCCGTAATAACTATTTTTGCCTTCCTAAGTTCTTCAATGCTTCGAGAACCTGTTAAAACCATAGCTACACGTATTTCCTCAATAAATACCTTAAGAAACTCTTCAAGCTTCTTAGATCCCTTAACAGTGGCTTTTAATGCAGGTAAAGCTATTCCGGCAACATTAGCCCCTAACGCTAACGCCTTAGCTGCATCTATACCTGACCTTACTCCACCGCTACCTATTATTTCAAAGCGAGTAGATGCAAACCTAACTTCCACTATTGAAACTGTCGTTGGAATTCCCCAATCCCAAAATGTTTTGGCTATGTTTTCTCTAAACCTATTCCCCCTTCTCCTAGCCCTATACATTTCAACAGCTGACCAGCTTGTACCTCCTAGACCTGAAACATCTATTGCTCTAACCTCTGTCTCCTCAGCTATTTCCTTAGCTACCTCATATGAAATTCCGGCACCTGTTTCTTTAACAATAACGGGAACCGGTAGCTCCTTTGATATTTTAGCTATTCTTTTCAGTATCCCTTTGAAATCTCTATCACCTTCTATTTGCACACACTCTTGAAGAGGGTTTAAGTGTATTGCTAAGGCGTCAGCATCTATCATTTCTATAGCCTTAAGAATCTTATCAATACTGTATCTTTTAGCTTGAACGAAACCTATGTTAGCTATTTTAAGAATTGTCGGCGCATATTCTTTAACAACAGAAAATGTATATTCCAATTTCGGATTCTCTAAAGCAGCTCTTTGAGACCCTACACCTAAACCCAATCCAAGTTTCTCAGCAACTTCCGCTAACACTTTATTTATCTCATATGTTTCCGGATGACCCCCAGTCATACCAGTTATTATGAGCGGCGCTTTAAGCTGCTTTCCTAGAAAACGTGTCTTAAGTGAGACTTCAGCATAGTTGACTTCTGGAAGTGAAAAATGCACAAAATGTACGTCGGAAAAGCCTGGAGAAACCCTTGACTCAACATATTCGTTTAAGCAAATGTCTATGTGCTCTATTTTCCTAAATTTTATTTCATCCACTTTATCCAGTTCAACACACCTTAATTTCTGTTTTCACTTTAACCTTTTTACCTAAGAGAATATTCTTTAGGAAGCCCTTTTTCAAACCATTAAATATTACTGCTTTTATAGGATGTTTGCAGCTTATGTATTTTTTAAGTTCTAATAGTTTAAAAGCCATACCTCCAGTTACATCGTACCCTACATGTTTAAACATTTTACCGCTTAAATTATAGGTTCTTAAATTAATTTGAGGTATGAGGTCATTTAGTCCATGTTTTGGAGGGTATGTTCTGTAAATTCCATTGACATTTGTTACGTAAGCTATGAGGCTAGCTTTTAATTTTTCAGCTAAAAACGCTGCTAATGTGTCTCCTGACACTATAGTAAAACCTTTAACCAAATCGTAAACAACATCACCATATAGAACGGGAACTATCCTATTCTCAAGGAAGCCACTTACTGCTTTAATGTTAGCTTCGAAAATTTCCCCGTTTTTTAAAATAACGGCGGATGATGTATGTACGGTTTCCGCTAAAACACCCTCTCTTCTAAGCTCCCTAATAAAGAACGTATTTAACCGAACCATTGCCTCGTGAATTTCAATGAATCCTTGAGAAGAAATTTTACCTCTGCCTAAATGTTTTAACGCAACATAATGTCCAAAAGAACCCCCACCATGAACTATGATTACTTTTAACCTACTATCACTATGTAATGCTTCCTTTAACTCTCTAGCTAATCTTCTGACTACATTCTTTCTTATCTTAAAAGGCTTCCTCTTATCTGTGATTACACTTCCACCTATTTTAATTACGATTAACAACACGGACCCTCAACATAAATTTTAAACAAAAGTCTTCAACTTACCCTTAAACTCTGTTTCAGGTTTTTTAAAACATACAAGCACAGTCTTATAGTTTAAGTCGGGAAACGCTACACACTTCCCTCTATAGTATATGTTAAGATCGATTTCATCCTCTAATCTATAGAAAACATGTTGCATAGCTTCTTCAAAAACTATGTTCTCATATGGTACTTTGTTTTCCCGAATTGCTCTAGCAGCCTCTATAACATTCCTGCCCTCTAAATGGACAAAGTAGTCTTTAAACTCACTGTACTCTATATTTCTCGAAGTAAGTGGGGACTCTATGGCTACAACATATATGTCTATAGGTGTTTTTGAAGGTAACTTAACATAGCCCTCACTTAACCTATAAATTACGCTTAACCCTTGAAGGGAAGACACTCTTAAAGCCATAATTATTGGAAGATAGTTTAATGTTTCCTCACATTCAAGTAGAGGCGAATAGCGAATTATATCATCAAAGTCTACACTATACCCTAGTTTTTCTCCAAGAATTCTCATCAGTACTCCACTTAAGGAAGCGTATGTAGAAATTTCAATGAGTCCCGGATTTGATAGAACATTAATTTCTACATTAACTCCGACTTCTCCAATGCCTTGAAGATATTCGTTAAGGAAATGTTTTAAAATTTTTTCAAAAGTAACTCCTTTAATCTTAAAAATATTTTTCTCTCCAGGAAGTTTTGAAACAGATACTTCAAAAACAACTTCTCTGTCAGTTATAGCAGCTATTATGGGATTTCTTCGCCTGTAGATTATTGTTCCGAGGAACGGAATGCTATATTTTACACTATACTTTTCCATTTTCAAACATTCCTTAAAACTTCTTACGAAAGACTATTGAAGCATACCCTACTACTGCTGATAAATCTCCAGTCACATCACCTGAAGTTGCGTGTTTAAGAAGCCGTGTCTCAACATTTCCCATCAGTTTAGCATATTCAATAAGCACCATGGTAGGGCCAGGTCCACACATTGAAATATCATGTCCTTCAAGTATCTTAGAAAGCGCTTCAGAATCCATTTTCAATATAGCATTTATGGCTAATTTATCCTTCTTAACCGTAATGTTTTGAGGTTCATAGTGGTTTAAATCAGTACTTGCTATTATTACAATGTCTTTACCAAGCTCAACTGAGGCATCATATATTGCTTTAGCTACTTTCTCAGCAACTTCAGGTGTTTGCCACATCATGGTTATTGGCACGAATGTTATTTGTCCGAAGACGTACTGTAGAAATGGTAGCTGAACTTCTATTGAATGTTCATATCTGTGAGCTACAGGATCTATGTCAACTATTTCACTACGTTTAGCAATTTCCTTAGCCAAACCCTTATCTACGGGAACTTCTCCGAAAGGTGTAGTCCAGTTGTCTAGCATCGTTGAAACAGGAGAGCCTAATCCTGTATGATTAGGTCCTAATATTACAAAAACATCTGGTTTACCGTCTAGGGCTAATTCGAAGAAGCCATGTGCAGCTACAGGTCCCGAATAAATATAGCCAGCATGGGGTGAGACAATACCAACTATTTCTCTAGGCCCCTTAATTTTTACTTGAGGAAGTTTTCCTGGGCCTAAAGGGTGCTTAAAAACTTCTTCAATTTGTCTTTTTAAAAGCATAGGTTCGCCTTCGTAAAAGAGGCCAGCAACTGCAGGGGGTCGTACCATAAGATACTCACCTTTTAAACTGAAGATGTTCTCTACAGTACTAGATATTACTTATATTGCTTCATGTTCTTGTTATTTTCTGTTCAAACTCCTCAACAGGAACCGGAAGGTCTCCGTCTGGCGGTATTTCTCCTCTCTCCCTAAGGACTTGTCTTGCTAGTAGCCAGTAAAGTAGGGCTAACGCTTTTCTACCTTTATTATTTGCAGGTATTATTAAGTCAACAAACTCGGTTTTATTGTCTGAATCACAGAGCGCGACAACAGTTATTCCGACTTTAGATGCTTCCTTTAATGCCTGAGAATCTGACCTAGGGTCAGTTACTATCAAAAGCTCTGGTTCAAGATAATGTTCTAAGTGGGGATTTGTAAACGTACCGGGTTGTATTCTTCCAGTAATTGCTTTACATCCGATAAATTTACAAAACATTTGAACTGGCTTGTGACCATATTGTCTTACAGAAACAGCAACTATTTTTGAAGGATCATATCTAGCTATAAATTTCGCTGCAATCTTCAACCTGTTATCCGTTTGCCTAATGTCTAAAATATGAAGTCCATCGGGCCTTACCTTATAAACAAACTTCATCATATGCTTAGTTCCAATATGGGTTCCTATGTGAACTCCGGCGGCCAAATACGTTTCCAGGGGGACTAAGAATTCTGACTCCTTTTTTTCAACACGTTTTTCCGAAGACATTTTCAACTCTACCCTCATGAGTTCACGTGGGTCTCGTAAACTTAATAACCTGGTATATGAGGTCTACGTGAGAAAGAAGCATTCTTCTACAACAATACCTTTTAACGCCTAAGTCGTCAAGAACTTTTTCAGGATTTTCTCCTTGAGCAACTCTTTTGCTAAATTCCTCCCATTTATCTCCAATTAATGCCCCACATGTGAAGCATCTTACAGGTATAAGCATTTTTTCAGTCCTCACACCGCATATTGTCATGTTGGGATTAAATTCTTATCTGTAGGATTTCTGCCATCTCCTTCTAGCACTATATCTTGCAAACTTCTTTGGCTCAGCTTGTCTTGGATCACCGCTTAACATTGTTTTATCATACTCTAGAAATAGCTTCTTTAATTCCTCATTCTTAGTTAGCTCAATAAGCCCTCTAGCTATAGCTATTCTTGCAGCATCAGCTTGAGCCATAACTCCGCCTCCCTTAACGTTAACATGGATATCTATAGAGTTTCTTATATCGTCTCCTGCTAGGAGTAGCGGTTCCAATATTTTCCAGCGAGCCATTTCTATGGGGTATATTTCGACAGGAACATTGTTGATGAAAACTCTACCCTTACCAGGCCTGATTATTGCTCTTGCTATTGCTGTTTTTCTCTTACCTGAAGAAATAACTATTTTCACTATTCATCACCTAGAGAAGTTTAGGTTTTCGGAACTTTAGGTTTCCACCCCATTTGTATAGCTATCTCTGCTAAGGTGACATAGGTTCTTCCAAGCCTTGTTGCTAAAGCATCTTCTATTTTAACCATCCTATCCTTTACTTTTTCGTACTCCGGAGGTATACCCGAGAAAACCTTTAACCTACGAAATGCTACTCTTCCCTTAGGCTTGTCCATGGGCAGCATTCCTCTAATAGCTCTTCTGACTATGTTTTCAGGGCTTCTCGGTCTTCTAATTCCTTGCTTGTAGGGATTGTAATGTGTTTTTACCTCAAATAAGAGCTTATATGATTCAATAACCATTCTCTTATTTCCACTTACAACTATTTTATCTGCATTAAGTATTGTTATTTTTTCACCATTAAGTAATCTTTTAGCAACAATGCTTGCAAGTCTTCCTAGAATATGTCCTTCACCATTAATTATGGTTTCTTTCTGCATATTACCTGGTCACCCAATAATCTTGATGTTTGAACCCTTAGGATTTTGCAAAGCAAGCTCTAAAATATGCATACATTTTCCTCCAACGGAAACTATTTTTTCATAAGCTGTTTTTGAGAAGCCTATTGCAGCAACAGTAACTTTATGATTTATATTTCCAGCACCAAGAACTTTTCCTGGAACAACTACGACATCTCCTTCTTTAGTATAGCGATTTATTCTTGAAACATTAACTACTATTCTTTGTCTTGAAGGTCTTTCTAACCGTTCAGCAATATCCTTCCATATTTTAACCTTGTTTTCTTTAGAAATTTTCTTTAGAAACCTAATTGTTCTTCTAAGAACATAGTTTGTTGGGCCCGTTCTTTTCATTCTTATTCTCCTCCCTCTAAGCTTTCAACTTGTTTAATGAATTCTCCGGCTTTTTTCTCGAGAATCTTTGCAGCTTCAGAAACTATTACTTCAGGCAGTAAAGCACCTGTTGACTCTATGGTTAAGATGTAGGAGTTTTCAACCCAAGAAACTCTTATTGCTCGAGGTTCACAGACTTCTTCACATGCTTTACACAGCGTGCATTCTAGAGTATTTATTATCTTTAATGTTTTATTTTCAATTATTAAGATGTTTTTAGGGCATTCTTCAACACATTTACCGCATAAAGTACATTTCTCCATGTCAATTATGATTTCCGGAACATATTTATGTGCACTCACTGAAACAGGGGACCACTTTATGTGTTCTCTTCCCCTACCTAGTCTAGCATAGGCTTCCAACGTTATTTTTTGGCCCTTAGCTAAAATAGCGATAGGTATTTTGTCTGAAACAGGCTTTACCGTAGGATCTTCGCTTTGCAAATCACCTGAATAAATTATTTCATAGTCCCTCTTAGCTTCAACATCTAGGAATAATCTTGTGTAACATTCCGGGTTATTTATTGGATTAGCTCCTTCACACTCCTCTGGAGGTTTAAACCGTGAGAGATCTGTCGTTAAAGGCACTAATCCTAATCTATGAGCTATTATTTCATCGTAAAGAACTGATGTATTATCGAGGAAAGCTACTTCGTCAATAGCTAAAGTTGGTACATCAGATATAGCTAATCTCCTTATAGCATTAACTAAAGGCAAAGATGACTCTTCGATCATTACCTTAATTTTCCTGTTGTCCTTTTCAAGAACCCTAATTTTCATTGTTAAACACTCCGCGACCTAGACTCTTCTACCTCTACGTCCACCCGGCCTCCTTGTCGTATCATGAGGTATTGGCGTTACATCCTCTATTCTGCCAATAATGAAGCCCGCTCTCGCAAGAGCTCTTATTGCAGCTTGAGCTCCAGGTCCTGGAGTTTTAGGTCCATGACCTCCAGGCGCTCTTACCTTTATATGTATTGCTCTTACACCCTTGTCCATAGCTTCTTGAGCTACTCTTGAAGCAGCTAGCATTGCAGCGTATGGTGACGGTTTTTCTCTGTCAGCTTTAACAACCATTCCTCCTGAAGCTCTAGCTACAGTTTCTGCTCCGGTAAGGTCGGTGATGTGTATTATCGTATTATTTAGTGAACTGTAAATGTGAACTACGCCCCATTTAAGCTCACGTGCTATGAACGCCACTTAATACCCACCTCTGTTAGCTTTGTTGCGAAACTTGCTGAAGAAGTTCAGGTTTCTTCTTGAACGGGCTTATCGAGTAGTAATCTACTAAGTCTTCTTCTTCTCTTTTTACAAGATATCCAGGGGCATTAACTCTTCTTCCTCCAATAGCTATGTGTCCATGAACTATCAATTGTCTTGCTTGGTAAATAGTTCTTGCAAGACCTTTTTCATAAACTATTGTTTGAAGCCTTCTTTTCAAAATGTGTTCTGCGGTTAATCCTAATACGTCATCCAATGTTGCATTTTCCGGTAAAACCCCTAAATGGTAAAGTCTATTGAGAAGAGCTTTCTCCTGAACCTTTCTGTCCTTCTCTGGAAGAGCTAAAAGGGCCCTAGCTCTATGTCTAAATTCTCTAGCAAGTGTTTTAGCTATCCAAAGTTCTCTTTTATTTCTTAAACCATATTTACCCATAAGTATCATTTCTTCTTCTAAAACTTCTTTTCTCCATGGATGTTTAGGCCCTATCCATTTCTTACGTGGTTTCCTAGGATCACCCATGGTAGATCACACCATTACTTTCTCTTACGTTTAACACCTACTGTTAATCCTAACCTACCAGTTGTCCTCGTTCTCTGTCCTCTCACCTTTAGCCCTAAGGAGTGTCTTATTCCCTTCCAACTCTTAATTTTCTTCATAATTTCTATGTCTTTCCTAACAGCCATAATAAGGTCTGAACCTATCAAGTGGAGATCGTTTCCTGTTTCATAATCCTTACGTCTATTATAAAGCCAGGAAGGTAAGCCTAGCTTTTTAAGGTTTGAAAGTGCCTCTTCGATTTTTTTAACGTCTGCTTCGGTTAAGTTCCCTATTCTCATTTCAGGATCTATACCTAACTTCCTACACATAGCGTAGGCTAAGGTTACGCCAACGCCCTTAATTTTAGATAGACCATAAGCTACCTTCCAGTTACCGTCAATATCTACTCCAGCAACTCTAACTATGTATCTGAACGTTGTTTGCGAGGACATGTAATCAGCCTACCTTCCCGTATACTTTGCTTCTTTCAGCTACCTAAAACCATACACAAGTAAGGTTATTTAAATCTTAATGAGAAAGAACTATTTAAACTATTATTGAAAACCCTTAGGATTAGAGATGTGCTAACACTAGGAAATAACAATTAAACTTTGAACTATACTAGGATGTACCTAGCCCTGTTAAAATATGTGATTATATGGTTGTAATGCCTAAGCGGTGGATGATTAAACTAAATTATTGCTAATTACTTTAATGCTTAAATGGATACAATTAAATCATCTAACACTAACAGTTTTATACTGTCGTAGAACTGCTACTTTTCACATGGTGGGGTCAATCTAATGGGAGCTAAGAGGTTCGATAAAAGTACTGTTAGAGAGATTGCATTAGAAAAAGATGTGCCAATTACGAGGCTTATTCTAAATACGTTTTACAAGCATCTGAGGACACCTATTACGCTATTAGGTATATCTCCAACATCAATTTCGGTTGTTGAGTCAGCTCTCTTAGTTGCTAAAAGGTATCAATTACCTATAATGTTCATTGCTTCTCTAAACCAAGTAGATATAGATGGTGGATATACTGGCTGGACGCCGCAAAAATTTGTTGAAATAGTGTCTGAAAAAGTCTCTAAACTAAATTACAAAGGCCCAATAATAATTGCCCTTGACCATGGTGGACCATGGCTCAAAGATGCCCATATACACCAAGGCCTTGACCTTGAAGAGGCTATGGAACATGTTATGAAATCTATTGAAGCAGCAATAATTTCCGGATATGATCTATTACATATTGATACGACAGTAGATATTTACTTGAAAAAACCATTAAATGAGGAAGTTATTGCTAAAAGGACGCTTGATTTAATCGAATATGCAGAGTCTATACGTGTAAGTAAAGGCTTACCCAGAGTAGACTATGAAGTAGGAAGCGATAGATGGGGAGTTAGTGACCCTGAAAGAGTTAACATTATTCTAAAAATGATAAGAAAAGGACTAATGGAAAGAGGACTTAAGGAAACATTGCCCTTATTTGTTGTAGGCGATTTAGGAACACGCATTACACCAGAGAACATGTTAGATATTAATGTAGGTATCAAATTAGTTGAAATCGCTAAGAAATATAATTCATACGTTAAAGGACATTCAACAGATTATGTCAAAAATCCTGAAAATTATAGGAAAATAGGCATTGGAGGCGCTAATGTAGGTCCAGAATTTGCAGACGTAGAATATCGTGGTATTAAAAAACTTGTTAAATTATTGGAAGAAAGGGAAATGCGAGGTAAGGATGAGTTCTATTCAATATTAAATACTATAGTCGATTTAGTGAAGGAGGATGGCAGATGGAAGAAGTATGTTCCAAGAAGCATTAATAAACTTGAAAGTTTACCAAGTAATTATAGGGAATGGGTAATAGGTATATGTTCAAGATATATTTGGTCAAATAAAAGAGTTAATGAGTTAAGAGAGAAACTCTATAAGCATGCAGAAGACATAGGCATTAACGGCCGTAAAGTAATTATCGATGAAATCATAAAGGCAATAAGAAAGTATACGAAAGCATTTGGCCTTGAAGGGTCAACCATTAAACTTAATAAGACAATTGAAGTGCTCAGTAAATAAAGGCTTAGCTAGTAGAGACGTAATTAAAGTTGTAAAATGTACATAATTAGTTCAATAGCTTTGCTATACTGTTTTAAATATTTAAATATTAATTTTCATTAAATAGTTTTCACTGTCTTGATTAAGCGTAAAATTATTCAACAACCAATTAAGGCATATAAAGTTAGAGGTTTCCAAAATTGCCTGAAGAAGAGCTATTTAACTATAAAACGTTTAAAGAGATCAATGAAATACCGGAGAGTATTAGAGAAGTTATTGGTAATGTTAGGAAAATAAGAGAAATAGTCAATGAGCTAAATAATAAAGGAGTTAATGAGCTATACTATATAGGTTGCGGAACAAGCCACTACGTAGCTATGGGTTCTGCACTTCCATTACTCATGCATTCCACTATAAAAACAATTGTAGCTCCAGCATCAGAGTTCATGTTTTACTACTTAAATAACCGATATAAATCAAGGAAGGCAGTAATAGCATTTTCAAGGTCAGGATCGACAGCTGAAATTTTAAGCGCTATGCGCCAAGCTAAGGAAAAAGGATATGTAACTATAGGTATTACTTGCACAAGAGATAGTCCCATTCTAAAATTAACAGATTACTCTATTCTCGCAGAGAAGTGTTACGAAGAAAGTTACGTTATGACTAAATCATTTGTTACAATGCAATTAGCAGGATTATTACTATCTTTATATCAAATTTCTAATGACTACGAATGGGCAGAAAGTGTAATAAAAGAATCCGCTAAACTACCAGTGGCCGTAGAGAAAATACTAAGTAATAAGCAACAATACTTTACACTAGCAAAAGAAACTCTAGAAAAGAACACGTTCATATTCTTAGGTACATCAATAACGATGTCTGCAGCATTCGAAGCTGGATTAAAGTTTAAGGAAATGACACATGCGTTTACTGAGGCATTACATGCTCTAGAGTTCAGGCATGGCCCAATAGCTCTTGCCAGTAGAAGCAAGGAAATAGTCTTATTCATCCTTGCACCAAGAGATAAAAGTATCGATAAAGTAATAAGACTCTATAATGAATTGATTAATAAAGGTTTCAATGTTAGATTAGTTACTAACAGTGAAAGCTTTAAGGATCAATTATATATTGACTGGTCTGGGCACGTATACTATTCACCATTATTGTTCATTATACCACTATACTTAATGGCATTTTACAGAACTATACTTAAAGGATATAATCCAGATAAACCCAAAGACTTAGTTAAGGTCGTTAAAACCTTTTAATTAAAGAGAACATTGTTTATGAAATTTTTACAAATAGTCTTTCAACACGTCCTATATAGCCTAGTTATTAGTAGTGTTAGCCATAGCCAAATCTATGCAACTATATAAGTGCATTCTCAATTTTAAGATCCAATGATCTCTTCCATATGATCATGAGAGTCTTTAGAACTAAAGATATAGTGGCAGATAAAATAGTTAGCTAATGCTTAGATGAGATGTTTTGGCTTCCTCCTGAGAAAAATGATGAATCCTGGCCTTTACTGATCTTCCTTACTAAAAATTGTGATAGGAGAAGCTAAGCGATAGCCTAAATACTTAACTACTATAGCATTAATTAAAACGTTTTCGATTAATCTAGAAATTAGAAATCGGTATATAGAGCAGTAAGTTAAAAATTATTATTTGGAGGTAGTATTCTAATGACGCCTCTAAGAAAAGCCGTTACTAAAACTTCTGTTATAATATTAGTAGCTATAGTTCTGATAGTTATAGCAACTATTGCAGGGTACTATGCTGGAGTAAGTACAGCTCCACCACCAGCATCGCCGACGACAGTGACTACAGTGACAACAATAACAACAGCTCCTCCGACACCTACACCTACACCTGTTGAGAAACAATTAATTATATATCATTGGTGGACAGCAGGCGGTGAGAAGGAAGCTATAGATGCGGTATTTAAGGTGTTTAAGGACAAGTACCCCGAAGCCGAAATAGTCGAAAACCCTGTTGCGGGCGGTGCTGGAGCAGTTATGAAAGCCGTTATTTGGGGTCTATTAGCTTCGGGAACACCACCAGACACATTCCAAGTACATGCTGGTGGTGAACTTAAGGAATATGTTGATGCAGGTTATTTAGCACCAGTTGATGAAGTATGGGAGAACATGGGATTGGCCGACGTAATTCCTTCAACACTTCAAGCAATGTGTAAATTCAACGACCACTATTACGCGGTTCCAATAAACGTACACAGATCAAACGTCTTATGGTATAATCCTAAGATATTTGAGGAACTGGGAATTATTGATAAATTTGGCGACCCAAGAACATGGGACTTAAATACTTTCCTTGAAGTAGCACGCTACATTAAAGAGAACAAACCTGAGGTAGCTCCGGTAGCCTTAGCTACTAGAAAC
The DNA here is from genome assembly GCA_964564025.1 of uncultured Desulfurococcales archaeon. GTDB lineage: Archaea > Thermoproteota > Thermoprotei_A > EX4484-217-1 > EX4484-217-1 > DRYM01. Next base: position 52,711 of record CAZLZO010000005.1, on the reverse strand, counting down.
AAGTGGCCATTAACTCACCTCTTTGAAGTACTTTTAGTGCTCCATGGAGGACCGGAAACCTACGTTAAGTTCTGGACCGGGAAGTTTGATTATAAGAACCCAGAAGATCCTGTATGGTCTACTGTAAGAGATGTTCTTAAAACAATAGCGATAATGGCTAAAGAAGACTTGTTCAACAGTAACCATCCAGAATTAACATGGGATCAAGCAGCAGCACTGGTTTACCAAGGTAAAGCAGCAATGTACATACATGGAGACTGGGTTGCAGGATACTTCATGTCTGTAGGTGCAAAGTATGGTGAAGAATGGGCTGCAGCACCGTTCCCGAAGACCGTGTTCATTCTGCTATCTGACTCCTTCAACTTACCTAAGGACGCACCTCATCAAGAAATAGCGAAAGCATGGCTAACAGTCGTCGGGTCTCCGGAAGCGCAGGAAAGCTTTAACCTTATTAAAGGATCAATACCTGCACGTGTAGACGTTTCACCAAAATATCCAGACCCATATAGACCGGAAACCGCCGATGACTTTAAGAAATCAACATTAGTACCTAGCGCTGTTCATGGAGGAATAAGCAAGGAGGCTTTCGTAACGGAAATGCATAACATATTAACTAGCCTCGTAACAAGTGCCTCAGCTGGAGCGGACATAGACACTTTAGTTAATGCGGCAATACAACAAATAATGCAAGCAATCGATAGATCAGGTGTTGTAAGCTTCTGGGAAGGATACACAATAGATTACTTCATAACGAAGAGGTAAAAATAAAAACCAAAAACTCTTTTTTCCTCTCATCTATATTTTTGATTAGCTAGGTGCCTACTATGTTTTCAAGTGAACTTCGAGAGAAGCTAGTGTTTCTAACACCAATATTGTTCGTTATAAGCATACTTTACGTAATGATTGGTATTTCAATATATGTTTCAATGAGTGATTGGAGGAGTTACCAAATATCCCTTAATTTTGTAGGCTTAAGAAATTATGAAGCATTATTTTCTAACCCTAGGTTCTACACTGCTTTAAGAAATAATATTATGTGGATCATTTTGTTTATGGGTCCAACTTCGATTTTAGGGTTAATAATAGCCTACATTATGGTTTCGACAGGTAAGGAAATAATATTTAGAACAATTTTTCTTCTACCAACAGCAATTTCAATGACTGTTGCTGGAACACTTTGGGTTTGGATGTATGCTAGAGACGGAGCCATAAATACTGTACTTAAAACTTTAGGACTAAGCTTCATCGTAAAACCGTGGATATCTGATCCTTCAACAGCACTTTATGCCCTAATTTTCGTCACTATTTGGCAATACCTAGGATTTGCAGTTATAATTTTTGAAGCGGCAATAAAAGGCATAGACCCATCACTTATTGAAGCAGCACAAATAGATGGAGCATCGTCATTTCAAATATTCTGGGATGTAGTAGTGCCTCAAGTAAGGCATGGATTTTTAGTTGCTGTTCCGTTACTTGCTCTCTCTGCACTTAAAATATTTGACATAGTTTATGTAGCTACACGTGGAGGGCCAGGCTTAGCTACAGACGTTTTAGGATATTTCATGTGGGAAACAGCGTTTTGGCAGAGATTTATGGCTGATGGTGCAGCTATAGCAACGATAATTTTTGCAATTTCATTAGGAATAGTTATACCCTACGCTTTAGTCGCTCTTAGGAGGTGGTTTAGGTGAACATGAATATTAAAATAGTCCTTGCATATCTCTTATTAATACTTATGTCCCTGTTCTGGATGCTTCCATTCTATGTTGCGTTAATCACTTCGCTTAAGAGCCATGAAGAAACATATACAACAAACGTTCTTCAGCTTCCATCCTCACTAAACATTGTACCGTGGATTTCTGCATGGGAGAGAATTAAGAGAGCATTTTTCAATAGCATAGTAGTTTCCTTACCTTCAACATTTCTATGTGTTTTGATAGGTACTTTAGCTGGATATTACTTAAGCAGGCATGTTAGTAGAGCAACTAGAACAATGTTTTTCCTAATAGCTATAGCCACATTTATTCCCTACCAAATACTTTTAATTCCCATGACCATGTTTTTAGCGGATATCGGAGTTATGGGAACCCACTTTAGCTTCATAATTGCATATACTATATTACTAAGTCCATGGGCAGCTCTTATATCTTCAGCATTCTTCATGGCTGTACCTAAAGAACTTGAAGAAGCCTCCTATATTGATGGAGCATCAGCGTTACAAACTTTTCTTAAAGTAGTCCTGCCTGTTGCACTTCCGGGAATAATCTCTACAACAATAATAATATTCATGAGTATTTGGAACGAATTCCTATTTGCAGTAACTCTAAGCACAAGCCCTCTTGTAAGAACTATTCAGCCGGAAGTCGCTAATTTAAGGGGAACAACAACGGTTGCATGGAACACTCTCATGGCTGGCTCATTAATAGCAATACTTCCTCCCTTAGTAATAGCTTTAGCTCTTGGAAGATACTTTATAAGCGGACTATTAGCTGGGGCTCTTAAAGGTACTAGGTGAAACTAGATTATTGCTTTCTCAGTTTTCTTGTCAAATATATGGATTTTTTCCACATTAAATTTAACATAAACTTTCTCACCATGTCCTCCTTGAAATTCTCCAAGCATTCTGGATTTAAATAGATAATTTCCTACTTTCAAATTTACTATTGTTTCAGAACCTAATGGTTCTATAACGTATATTTCCGCTTCAAAGACTCCTTCAATAGGTTCTTTAAGCACTTGAATATCTTCAGGTCTTACTCCAAGTATTAACTCTTCTCCCTTGGCTTCCTCAGAAACTATTTTCGCTATGTCACCTGGTAGTTTTAGCTGAAATTCTCCAGAGTCCAAGAAGTAGCTTCTCCTTTTCTCGTCGTAAACAAGCGTTACATCGAAGAAGTTCATAGGTGGTGATCCTACGAATCCGGCTACGAAGAGGTTTGCAGGTTTATGGTAAAGCTCCCCTGGAGTCCCTATTTGCATAACTTTTCCAAAATTAAGTATAGCTATTCTATCAGCCATGGTCATAGCTTCTGCTTGATCATGTGTTACATATATTGTTGTTATTCCTAACTCTTTTTGAAGCCTTTTAAGCTCAGCTCTCATTAAAACCCTAAGCTTAGCATCAATATTGCTTAAAGGCTCATCCATGAGGAATACTTTTGGATTTCTTACTAGCGCTCTTGCTAGCGCCACTCTTTGCTGCTGACCACCACTAAGCTGCCTAGGGTAACGATCAAGAAGATCTTGAATTCTTAGGAGTTTCGCTACCTCCACCACTTTCTTCCTAATTTCCTCTTTAGGAACCTTTCTTAGCCTCAAGGGGAAGGCTATGTTATCGAATACTTTCATATGGGGGTATAGTGCGTAATTTTGGAAAACCATAGCAATATCACGATCCTTAGGGGGTATTGAAATTTTTCTTTTAGCGTCGTAAACGACTTTGTCGCCTATTGCTATAACTCCCTTATCGGGTCTCTCCAAACCAGCAATACACCTTAAAAGAGTAGTTTTTCCAGAACCTGAAGGACCTAAAAGGACGAAGAACTCTCCATTCTTGACGGTAACGGAAACATTGTCTAGCGCTACTACTTTACCTCCAAAAATCTTCGTTACGTTAACGACCTTAACTTCAGGCAACACATGTCGCCTCAGAATTCACTTTCTCCTGCGACAATAAAATTATCAGTGGAAGCTGCTTATATTTTTAGTATATCTTAGTGTATCTATGGAAAGAAGAGAAGTATACTTAAATGTAAAAAATCTTTGAATTCTTCCTTTAAACTTAACTAAAACATCTTCACTTTAGCAATAAATTGTCCATGTTTTCTCTTATGTTCCCAGTACCCTGGGAATTTATATTTCCCCAAAGCAATTTCTTCGGAAATAAAGGCGGGTTTTGCATTTTCCTTATAATGACATCTAATGCAGCTTTACCTTTACCTAAACCTAATTTTATAGCATCATGCAGCTCATTTATTATTAAAAAATCAAGCTTATTATGTTGCTCATCAAAACTTCTAATACCAATACTTAGCCTTTAACTTCACTGAATCAAGATTACACTCAACCACCGGGAAGTAAAATTGTTAGGTTACCAAGAATACTGCCTTGCGAAAGTCATTAGCGCTTACATGCAATGTCGTAGAAAATAGGCTCCTAAGCCATTGGAGTTAAGGTATCCAAGTCTTCAATTATACTATATGGTTTACAGAGAACATATTAGGCTATTTGCACATCAAAATATTGGGTGTTCTAATGAATTCCTCCTTCAAAGACTTGGAGAAAGCATATAAGATAGTTGACTGGATGGATGATCCTTGGTCTTCTAAAGGTAGAAGTAGATACTTACAGGCTTTAAAGCGTTTTGAACGTCTTCTTAAGCATCGATGGTTTAAGGAAATACTGGATACGGGTAAAGTGGCGGTTTTAGTTATTGGAGCAGGTAAGGGCATAGGTGGCGTTGCTTTAGCAAAAACCCTACTTAAACATGGAGTGCTTGTGGACTTAGTTATGATAGATGTTCGTGAAGATGCTTTAAAAGATGCAATCCGTTTTGCAACAGAGGAAGACATTAAAGCAGAAACTAAGGTCTTAGACGCTTTGAAAACATACGAGTTAGGGAGAAGCTTTGATATCATCTTAGCTTACGGAGCTATTTTGGCGCACTTTAACGACTGGTCACTTACTAAGCTCTTCGCTTCACTTAGCAAATGTGCTCACCATAGAAGCATAGTTGTTATTGAAGAACATAATAGAATAAATGCAATATTTAAAGATGGTTTCAAGGAATTCCTCGTTGAAAATAGGGATCCAGAAAACTTAAGCATATCAATTCACTTAAAACACGACGTAGTAACGGGCTCATACTATAGGGCTTATATTAAACTTAAGAACTATGAGATTATTTCATTACCGATAAATTTTAGAAATATCTCAACAATAGCTTCACTACTTTGGATATTCTTCCAAGACGTAGACCTTATCTACGCTGGAGAGAATGAAATGTACTTTGTACTAGGGAAATCCGCTAGAGAAAAAATAAGAACAGAGGATATTCTATCATACGAACCAACAATTCTTAAGCGCAATGAACCTTTAAATCTCTACGATTTCTAACCCTAAAATTATTGTTTAAGTTTTGGCGCCGGGGGCGGGATTCGAACCCGCGCGGCGGCCGATCCGCCACTGGCTCTCAAGGCCAGCCCCTTAGTCCGCTCGGGCACCCCGGCACGTATTTGTTATTTTGGTGTTCGAGTTTTTATTTTATATGGTTTTTTCGCTCATTAGAACTTTGTATCCTTTTTTACTAGCAAGTACCTTTACGTTTCCGAAAACTTCCTTCATCTTCTCCTTTAGCTTATTTGTTCCCTTCCACGCCACTAGCTGAAGTAATCCGTGATTCTCAAGTCTAATGTAAGCTCCTTCAACAATAGCGTTTACTATTTTGAAACCCGCTGAAAACGGCGGATTAGAAACTATGGTCTTAAACTTTATGGTTTCAGGTAATGGATCGTAGAGGTTGCCTTGAAAAATTACTATTCTATCTTCAACATTATTTCTTTTAGCATTTATTTTACACAATTTAACAGCTCTCTTATTTATTTCAACCATGTAAACTTTAAGCTTAGGATTAAGTTTAGCAAGAGTTATGCCTATAACTCCATAACCTGCTCCAATGTCTAAAACGTTTCCTTCACCAGGAATTATCATTGTTTCAAGAAGCAGTTTTGTTCCTAGGTCAACTCTTCTCTTAGAAAACACTCCTGGTTCCACTATGAACTCTACAGAAACCCCTCTTATTATATCGCTTATAATTTCCTTCCTACCTATACTACTCGGCTTTTCGCTAAAGTAATGTTCTAACATTATTTGTCTTTCCCTTCAGATTTCCACGCTTTAGGGTAAAGTCCAGGCTCTATTATTACTCTCGAAGTTTTAACAGCTATACCTTTCTTTGCCTCCATTATTTGTTCACTACTCATATTCGCTTTACCTAAAGCAACAAGTTCCCCTTTAACAGTGAAAATAGCTACTCTGTCTCCAACCTTTATTCCCTCATGCAATGCAAGTATTCCTGGAACAGCAAGGTTAGCTCCATGAGCTATTGCATCCACTGCCGTATCTCTAATAATTATTTTAGGTAATTCACAAACAGCTCTTTCCATAGGCATAATGTATCTTCTAAGTAGATCATCTTTTCCTTCATACTTCCACCTATAAAGTGCGTCAGCTAAGTCCTGAAGCTTAGCTAATGATTCATCCTCTTTAAAGGGACCCGCCCTGGTTCTTCTAAGCTCCCTCATATGGGCGCCAACACCTAAAAGTAATCCAGCGTCATGGCATAATTTTCTTATGTACGTTCCTGCTTCACAACCTATTTTCATAAGTACTAATTTTCCATCTCTTTCAAGAACATCTATGTAGTATATTTCCTTAATTCTAAGGGACCTTTTAACTGAAGACCTAAGAGGGGGTCTTTGATAAATTTTACCTACAAACTTATTGATAACTCTTAAAAGTTCAGCATCACTAACATCGCCATGAAGCTGCATTACACAAACATACTCCTTAATCTTATGGACAATAACACTGATAACTTTAGTAGCGTATTCTAAGGCAACTGGGAGAACACCACTTACTTTGGGATAACCCCGCCCCTAGCCCCTATTTTAAGGGGCTAATGGGGCTCTAGGGTCCCACCATGTCCGGCCTTTGTTAAATTAAACATTCTTTTAATCCATGCAACAACTTCATGACTTGTAGGTCCAGGCGGTTTATCCAGGTTAATTACGCCATGCTTAATGTAATAATCTATAGGCCTACGATACGGGAAATAGCCGTATCTTTCATCAGTTTCAAGTTCTCCCTTGAAAAGATACTGTCTCCTAATACCACATACTCTATCAAGTTCCTCAAGAAACTTTAAACCTTCAAGATAAGACAATGTCTCTTCCTCCCTAAGATAGAAATGTTACACTAGGAAATATAAATAAAAATCTATGTGAAAACATTGTTTAAGTTGGCGGTAAAATAGGTTTAACTCTTTCTCTCATAAAATCCTCTAATCCCTTAGCCCTTATTGCTTCCAAAACTTCTTCATCTGATGCTCCTTTTTTAATATCTATTTTTTCAGGTAAAACCTCAATATGTTTAATGTTCGCTTTCCTCCTTTTAACACCAGTTAACTGTTTAGGCCCGGTTATTAAAACGAAGTTATCGTCTATTACGTCGACTATTACGCATTTTCTACCAGCTTCTCTACCAGCTATTTTAACACATATCCTCCCAACCTCAATTGCTGGCATTGAAACACACCCGCATCCTGCCTTGTGTTTCTAGACATTTTTCTTGTAAAACAAGATATGGTTTAATAAATATTATGGTTTTCTCAATATTTTAGAAGCAACTTTATCTATAATTGCAAAGGTTTCTTCAATGCTAAATTTCTCAGTGTTAATTACTAAGTCAAACCATGATATATTGGCTACGTCTACGCCATATATTTCTAGAAATCTTCTTCTCTGACTGAACTCTCTAGTTACTGTTTCGTAAAATGCTTCTCTTAGCGAAATGCCGTCTCTTTCAGCTATTCTCCTAACTCTCACCATTAATGGCGCTGTTACATAAATCCTCAAATCAGCTACTTCCTTAACAACCCATGCAGTTAAATGGCCGTCAATAACTATGTTTCCCTTAAGTGCTTCTTCAAGAGTTCGTCTATCAATCTCTAAGTCTATTGAGTAATCTTTCTCAGCTATTTTACTTAACTCAGAAAGAGTAAGACCTCTTTCCCTAGCTATTTTCCGAAACAACTGCCCAGCAGAAAAGTATCTTAAACCATACTTTTCAGCTAGCTTAAGAGCATACGTGGTTTTACCGCTTCCAGCAGGTCCACTTATAACTATTACATTACGTAGTTTATGCAATAGTAACAGTGCCTCTAATAGCTTCTTTTAAAAGGCTTCTTAAACAGGAAGCACAAATGACCCCGCCATACATTCTCTCCGGTCTTTTAAGGGACTTAGGTAGTTTTCTTAACTCAGCTGGTCTAAGCCTTGGAACACCGTTTAAGGGCTTTCCGCAAATAGTGCATTTTGCAACACTAGGCTTACGTTTCTCATAATGTATTTTTGTATCCCCTCCAGGTACTCTAACATATATTCTTCTTAGAGACCTACTTCTATACCTAGGTCTAGGCATGAAGTGTTAGCCTCCGCATTAAACACCATTTAAGGACTAGTTTTAATGTAGCCGTCTGGAACTATTTAAAATTTTAATTTAAATTTTCTTTAAAGCATCCAGTATTTCCTTAACTGTTTCATCAACTTTACCTTCCCTATTAAGCACTATTTTAACCGTAGAACCTGTAAGTACTGCTGAAGCTATTGATGATATTCTCGCTAAAAACATGAACTCCCTTATTTCATCAATACTCTTCTCATCCATCCTAAACCTTACACCCACATCCCTCATTCTTCTCGCATATATTTCTTCAGGTAAAGCTTCAAGGTTAATTATTAGATAGGGTTTAATGTTCTCTATGACGTGCTTTGGCAATCCAGGCCAAAATCCTGTAGCAGTATGTATTAGTGCGTGTGTATCAACAATAAATATGTCATGTTTTTCTTTTTCGGCATCCTCCCTAATTTTCTTAGCTGCTTTCTCCTGGAGCTCTAATTGAACATGTATTGGTAACTTACGTATTTCGTCTCTATGAGTTATAAGTCCAAGGCTCTTTGCTTCTTCAAACATGTAATCTCCGAAATTAACTATTTTCACATCAAAGCCTTCTTTAGCTGCTTTTTCTTGAAGACTCTTTAAAACTGTAGTTTTACCTACACCTGGGATTCCAACTATAATTACAATTATTGGAGGTTTAGGCTTCTCAGACATAGTAGATCAACCATTATATTTACTATTACAGAACACATTATTACCTAGTTCGTATATTATTTCTACTGTTAATAGGGAATGTTGGAAATTCGTAGAAAAACTTACTCTCCTATAAGCTTCTTTAATAATGGATATGTTTCTAGTGCTCTCTCATAAGCTATTATTTGATAGTATTGATAAATTATCCCTACTGAAAGCAGTATTCCCATGCCTCCACCGAATACTCCGAGTATTTCCGCCGAGGCAGCTATAACTCCTACAATAATTGAGCTTAGAAGAGCCAGCGGGTAAATGTATCTTGCCAGGAATTTTTCAAGGGTTTTAACGGAGCCTAACCTTAATCCTGGTATGTTCATTCCTGATTTCACAAGGTTTTCCGCTTGATCCCTAGGACTCATACCGCTAACTTCGACCCACATAAGTCCAAACGCTATTGCAGCAATTATCAGTAAGATTACATAAACTACAGCTTTAACAGGGTCTTCAGCAACACTGAATAATCCTCTTGGAGGGCTCAAGTAGTATGCGAGACCACCTGTTGGAACAATCCTACCGTTCTCCATAGTTTCAAATGTTCCTAGCAGGTTCAGGAAGAAGTTGGTATTTGACCTATTAAGTTGAGACCATAATATTTGTGAAAAGAATAAGTAGTCAGCTATAAATATTGAGAATAAGAGAACTGGAACGTTTGAAACATAGAGAAAGTTTAAGGGGATCTTCGATCTAACACCCCTATATCTTTGAATAGCTATCGGTATTTCTACGCGAACACCGTGAAGATATATGAGCAAGAACATGAAAGCTAATGTAGCTATTAAGCCTAAAAGATCAGGTAACCCTCTCCTAATAAGTACCGCTAATACCTCACCACTAAATATCCTATTTATTAATTCAGGAATTACACCATAATATGTTCCCTCCTGAGGGAAGGGGGAAGGAGCTATACTAAACATACTCCAAGTAACTGCTTCAGCAACATTAGTTAATATGAATAGTGAAATAGCACTTCCTATACCCCAACCTTTCTGTAAAAGCTCGTCAAATAGGATAACTATTATGCTTGCAAATATTAGCTGTATAATGACCAGTACTTGCTGTTCAGGCGTTAACTTAATAGGTAAGCCAAAACTTGAAACAGCATATGCAGTCGCTTCAACAACAGCTAATATTAGTGCTAAGCCTTTCTGTGCTGCTGTAAACTTTTCTCTTTGCTCAGGATCCGTTAAGTCAAGCTCTATTATTTTGGCTCCAACGAGAACCTCTAAGATTATTCCAGCAGTGACTATGGGGCTTATTCCAAGCTGCATTAGAGTGCCTAATCTAGCTCCGAAAATAAGCGTGAAAACAGAGAGTTGCTCGATGCCCATTGCTTGCTGAGGTATTCCAAAAAGCGGAACATTACCCATAATAAGGAACATTAGTAAAACTGCACCAGTCCATGCAAGTCTTTCATAGAGTGAAGGTCTACGTTCAGGCTTCTTCACTGAAGGTAGGTAGTATGCTATTTTCCCTAAGAGATCAATGAACATCATTGCGAATCATCCTTAATTTTAGAGTAAAAAGTTACTTAACGATTTCTACTATGCCTCCTGCTTTCTCTACCTTTTGCTTAGCTTTTTCCGTTATGAATAACGTGATTATTTTCAGCTTTCTAAGAACCTTTCCTCTACCAGCTACCTTATTGAAGCCAAGCTTTCTTACATCAATCCTTATGAATTCTCCCTCCCGCTCAGCTAATCCTTTCTTTATTAAATCCTCAGCTATTTCATCAAGTTCCCCTATGTTTACAACTTTCCTAGCCAAAACAATTGTTGGTGCCCTAGTGAAACCATGTTTCCCAAAGTAATTTGGAGCATACTTTACTATCCAACTCCACTTATGCTTATGAAGACCCGCAGCACCGAAGCCTCCTCTACTCCCCGATTTCCTATGCTGACCTACCCTACCATATCCATGCGTCCTATTTCCCCTAAGCTTCCTTGACTTCCTCCTCCTCCTAACAACCATACTTAAACACCTTAAATCATTCTCATAAGTAATTCATTTATCTTTTCACCGCGATATCCTAATTCTCCTCCAGCACCGAATGGTCTTTTTATTGTTCCCTTAAATCCTCCTTTTGGAGGATGAAGTCTGAAAACAGGTTTAATAACGTTTTCTATCTTGTTTAAGGTTATTTCTCCTGAAAGAAGCTTTTCAGCTAACTCTTCAATTCCACCTTTAAGTCTAAGTTTTTCCTTAACTATATCATCCGTTAAGGGCTTATTGCCTACGGTCCTACCTCTTTTCCTAAGTAATTCTATTAGTACATTTTTAGATATTTCTCCCCAGGTTATCCAATCTTTAGCTTTAAAAAGCATTCCATCTAAGCCAGGAGTTTTTGAGTGATATAATGTGCAGTGAAATCTTCTATGGAGTCTTAGGAGTTTTAAAGTATATTCTACATCATAGGGAGTATCTGGCTGACCTCTAATCCTAATAATAGCATATAGCGGCATTTTCATATTACCCTCTTAGCCAATCTTCAGGAGTGATTATTCTATATGTCATTTTCAACGCATTATAAACTGCCATAGCAAAATTATATGTGGTCCTGGTTTCACCTTTTGAAAACGACCAAATATCCCTTATTCCAGCATATTTTAGAACCTTCTTCCCTGTATCCCCTATTACAAGACCTGTTCCTTTAGGAGCGGGTTTTAAAATAACCTCTACGCTGCCGCTTTTACCTCGAACCACAAAAGGTACCGAGTGCGGCTCACCGCATCTGCATTCCCAACTTCCACATCCCCTTTTAACAGGTATTATGTTTAGTTTAGCATTAAGCAGAGCTTTTTGAATAGCAAATCTAAGTTGTCTAGCTTTTCCAGAACCAATACCTACATAGCCGTTCATGTTACCTATTACAACGACAGCTTTAAATCTTGAAATTTCTCCTGCATCTGTTTGTTTCTGAACAATACCTATATCTATTACTTCATGCTGTAAATCAGGCAACAAGTAATCAATTATTTCAGGCTCAGTTATTCTAAGGTTTTGCTCAAAAATCTCATCTATTGAAACTATTTTTCCCTCTTTAACTAACCTGCCAACTTTAGTTCTAGGCTGCCATTCCTCCAAGCTTGGTACTTGACCGTAGCTACTCATAACGAGTTACCTCTGCTTAGAGTAGTCTTGAATAATTTTAGCTTTTACCTCTTCAAAATGCTTAGGTAAGTCTTCAGGTTTAAGTCCATTTTTAAGGTACTGTGAAAAGAGTTTCTGATAAAATTCAGGATTTGATTCAGAAAGCGTTTTAGCCCATGAAGCTATATGTTTACCCTTAATCCTATCTTCTGAAGGCAGTATTTCTGGGCTATGAGGTGTTTTTAAACCAGCATCTAAAGCTCCTTTGAGGACAGCGAAAACACGGGCCCCCTTAACAGCTCGATGAAGGCCTATGTCTAAAATGGCTTCTTCAATACCTTTGGATTTAGCTCTTAACCCTACAAGTAAACCTGTTAAATATGCTGCTGGCGTATTGTCTGTTGCAGCTTTCCAACCATACTTCTTTTTAAGCTCTACACTATGTGCTGATGTAAGTACGATGTCTCCCTTAGGATCAAACTTGATTATTTGAGCAATAATGTATCTTAAAGTCTTCCTAGCTACTAATCTTAGTTTTTTAGAGAGAACCATGCGGTATCTCTTGTAGTAATTTGTTTTCCCCTCTCTTCTCCTCCTATACTTCACCTTATACCTAGGGCCTCTAGCCATTTCTAAGACCTCCCTGCAACGAGTTCCTTAATGTAATGCTTTAATTGGGCTTTTGTTTTGAAAACTCCTCCCTTAATTAGCATATAAAGTCTACGATACTCTTTAGGTGTAATAACGTTTCTTTCCCTATACTCTTTAAGTAATTTTCTCAAAGCCCTAACTCTCATCATCCACTGTTCTTTTCTTGAAACTTTAGAGTATTTACCTCCTTTCCTATGTCCAGGTCCTCTTCTCTGTCCTTTCTTTCTTTTTTCATGCCTCTCTCTCCATCGAGCCCTGCTGTTTGAATGCTCAGGCTTAACTCTTATTATGCCATCTTTGATTAGCTTTCTCACATCCTCCCTGGTTATTGCGGCTTCTACTCTATCGTAAGCTTCCGGGTCAATCCATATTCTACTTTCTCCTACACCGAGAATTTCTGCTGCAAGTCTTTTCTGTAAGCTTAAATCCATTATTCAGCCCTCCCCGCATTAGCGACTTTGATTCCGAGTTCGGAAGCTTTCTTAAGTATTTCGAGCCTTTTTCTTCTACCTACTGTGCTAGCTATGTAGACTATGTGTCTCTCCTTATCAACTTTTTCCAGATCTGAAATATTATGTACGATAATGATTTCTCTTCCTGTTGGATGAAGCCCCCTTACGAGTTTTGGTCCCCTATATCCTGAAGAAGGCATTGGCGGATATCCTTTAAGCTTATGTCTGATCTTATTATCTATCCCTCTAGGTCTCCTCCAAACTTCGTCAAATTTAGCAAATTTCCACCAAAGAGTACGTAGAAATTTCGGCCTCCTCTTATTCATAATGTTTCTAAGTCTTAGAAGTCTTTTAATGGTTTCCTTCATGCCTTATTCCTCCATAGTTCCCTTTTCATAAATATATATGCCGTCCATGAAAACTCTTGGATCATAGTCTTTAATTCTAGCTGCTTTCTCAATATTAGCTGCTGTTTGCCCAACATGTTCAATGTTTATTCCTTCTACAATCACGTCTTCGCCTTCAACCCTTACTGTTACGTCATCTCCGAAAATTTCCGCGTAGCGGGGAGCTTTTTCCCCAAGATAGTTTTCAATAATTATCTTTTTGCCTTGAACCTTAACTGAAATTGGGAAGTGAGAGTATATTATTTTAAGTTTATACCTATAACCCTTAGTTACACCCGTAATCATATTTCTAATATGGGCAGCTATTGAACCTACAAGTGCTTTTCTCTTCCTATTAGCGAAGAAAGTTTCAACAACTATTTTATTATCATCTTTCCTAATTATCACATGTCGGGCATGTGAAAAGTCACGTTCAAGAATTCCCTTTGGACCACTAACTTTAACTTTCATATCACTTATTTCTACATTCACATTTTCAGGAACTTCTACCTCTTCGTAGTAATGTATTAGTTTCGCCAATATCATTAACCCCCCTTTAATACACGTATGCTAAAACAATACCCCCTATTTTCTTAACTAATGCTTCTTTATGAGACATTACTCCTTGAGGTGTTGAGAGCACTATTATGCCCATTTCTCTTGATGGAAGATATTTTCTAAGCCATTCAGGCATATGTAGTAGGTCAACGTATTTTACGGGAACTCTAGGCTTTATTACACCACATTTATTTATTCTTCCAAGAAGTTGAACTTTTATTTTACCCCATCTACCGTCATCTATGTATTCAAATTCTCCAATGTAGCCTTCTTTCTGAAAAACCCTTAGTACATTAGCTATGAGTTTGGAAGCAGGCATTATTACAGCTTCCTTCTTGCCTCTAACTTCATTATTCCATATTGTTGCTAACGCGTTAGCTAATGTATCAAGCATAACCATAAACTATCCACTCCTTAATTGTACTTTTTAAATCCTAATGTAGAAGCTACTTCTCTGAAGCATTGCCTACAAAGGTAAAGGCCATATCTTCTTATGAGAGGTCCATGGGATCCGCATCTAATACACACTCGAGAACCTTTCCCGTATTTTCTTTGAACAGGTAGCCTAAATTTACCCATTAATCATCACCCTTAAACTATTGTTACCCCAAATTCTTTAATCATAAACTCCATTGCTTCCTCCCTTCTTACCCTATGTCTTAAAGGAACACTGGAACGTGCTCTCTTCCTACGCATTACACGAAAACCTGGTCTCTCTATAGTTACGCAAACATCCATTCCGAAAATTCCTATTTCAGGATCATATTTAACTCCAGGTATTGAAATATGCTCCTTTATTCCAAAGGCAAAATTTCCGAAACTATCGAAACTGGAAGCTTTAAGCCTCCAACCTACAGCTTCTAAAGCTTTACGTAAAAACTCTATTGCTTTCTGTCCTCTTAAAGTAACCATGACGGCTATGTTTTCTCCTCTATGAATACCAAACTCTTTTATTGTTCTCTTAGCTCTTCTAGGAATAGGCTTCTGACCTGTAAGCATTTCTAACACTTTCATAGCTTTTCTTAGTCTCTCACCGCTTTCACCAACACCTATATTCACAGTTACCTTTGCTATTTTAGGCTTTAACATAGGATTTTTCTTCCATAAGTCTTCATAATTCATTTGAACAGTAGACATCACCAAGCACCTTCAGGGAGGCTTATTTCGGGATTATCCTTCCCTATAACGAAGATATAGTCTTGTATTGTTTGGAATTTATTACCATCCTTATCTTCTAATGTTACAATGTTCATCCTCTTTTTCATCATTTTAGTTATTTCCACTATCCTACCTACTCTTCCAACGTTTCTACCATCAATAATTATTGCTATTGCACCTTCCTCAAACTTATAATGTCCAATAATTTCTTGATTAGAAACAGTTATTTTTAAGGTATCAAATGTTTCATAAACATCCTCCTCAGGATTTGTTGGGTCAGAAACTTTCACGAGAATATTTCTACTATCATGCAAATTTAGTTGAATATGTCCTCCTTTAACTGTTGTTTTATTCTCTATCCTCACAAGCTTGTATGAAGCTTCCTCCTTACTTATTTCGTGAAGCTTAAAGAACTTTACAGGATAAGGTATAACTCTAAAGTGCTTATTTAACTTGGGAATTTCGAGAACATCCATTAACCCTACGGGATATTTATAATTCCTTCTAACTCTCCCATCAACTTTAATGTGCCCTTCAGCAATTATTTTTCTCGCTTCCCTACTCGTTTTAGCTAAGCCCAAAATTTCCCTTACAATTATGAGTAAAGGTAAGCTTCTCCCTAAAGGATGAGGACCTGGACTAGGCTTAACTACCCAATGATACTCCTTCCTAAGTATGGGCCAAAAAGCTGGTGCTGCGAACCTTGTTAAATGCCTCCTACCACCCATTTTACCCATTTCATATACCACCTGCTTTACTCAGCTTCTTCAGAAGAAGCTTTTATTTCAACTTTTCTTCTTTCAATAATTCTTTTCCTGTAATTATCTGATAGGTCAAGTTTAGTTATAACAACTTTTGATGGGTGTATAGGGTAAAAGCGCTGTGTACCATCAGCTCTCTTAATGGTTACCCCTTCAATGTAAATTCTTACTCTCTTATAATCTACTCTGACAACTTTCCCTTCATGACCTCTCCAGTTTCCCCTAACTATTCTTACAGTGTCTCCTTTACGAACAGGAAGCCTTTTTACACCATGTTTTTCCTGAAGCTCTTCTGAAAGAGGAGCATTAAAGAATTTACGTCTTAAATGTAAAGGTGCGTTAAAGAAGCTTTTTCTCTGCTTTTTTGGATGCTTTGAACTTGTTAAGCCCATAATTTAACACCTTATAACTTAAACTATTATTGTCGCTAACTCGGCTATTTTCGGCCATCTCTCAGCTGCTTCCTTAGCTACAGGCCCTCTTATTTCCGAACCCTTTGGTATCCCCTCAGGAGTAACTATTACTGCTGCGTTATCTTCGAAAACCACTCTTGTTCCATCAGGTCTACGATAAGGCATTCTCTGCCTTATTATTACAGCTCTAACTATTTGCTTTCTCATATCTGGTGTTCCCTTCTTAACTGAAGCAACAACAACATCCCCTACAGAAGCTTTAGGTAATCTTCTAAGTCTCGTTTTATAGCCTGGAACCCCTATGACAAGTATTTCTCTTGCCCCACTATTGTCAGCTACAATAAGTCTTGTACCTACTTGTATTCCCGCAGATATTCCTCTACGTGTTGTTTCTCCACCACCTGCTTTCCTTAAACGTTTAACCATGGCCTATTACCTCTCAATAGCTTTTTTCAATATTTTTACTACTACGAACGAAACAGTCTTAGATATAGGTCTTGTTTCAGCTATTAATACTCTATCTCCCTTTTTAGCATTAATGCAGGGAGGATTGTGAGCATGAATTTTGCTTCTACGTCTCTCATACCTTCTAAACTTCCTTACATAATGTAAGTACTCTCTTTCAACAACAACGGTTTTATCCATTTTATCTGAAACAACTACTCCTTCAAGAACAATTCCCCTTACAGATAATGTACCGTGGAACGGACAGTTCGGATCGCTACATTCTTTCTCAGGAGGCTCTACTCCAGGTAATCCTATGTTTCTCCCAGGCATATTTCACCATCTACCTCTAATTCTCTTTTTCAGCCTTTCCTCAGGCCTTCCAACTAAGAGAGAGCCTTCAACCATGACCTTTCTCCTATCGGGAAGCGTGAATAAAAATTTAGATACAGATTTAAGAACTTTCTTCTCACCAAAAGGTGTTTCTAAAATAAGCATGTTATACGTTTCATCAACAACCTTACCTTTTAATCCAACATAGCCTTCAGCTAAAGACTCTACTACTTCGGCTTCCAAACCTATTAGCTCATGGTTAATAATGTTTCGAGGAGTGTGCTTCAATATGTGAGCACCTTAATTACTTACCTTTCCTCCTTTTTTCCTTAAGCTCTTCCTCCCTATTTATTGTCAATATGCGGGCAATAGTTTTCCTAATAGCCCTTATTCTTCCAGGGTTTTCTAAAGTGCCTAGTTGAGCTTGCATTCTTAGCTTCATAAGTTCAAGTCGGAGTTCTCTTAATTTCTTCTCTCTTTCCTCCCTACTCATAGCCCTTATTTCGCGGGCTTTAAGTGACATAGTAAATCACCCACTTTAACCTGCCGTTTGCTCTTCAGCTTTCTTAGCCAATTCTTCAGGAGCTTTTATTTCAATATGATCCATGGGCTTCATAGGTTTAACTATTCTTACCTCAATACCGTAAACGCCTGGTTTAAGTAGAGCATGGGCAACAGCTCTTTCAACCATTATTGCCGCTTGCTCACCAGTCTTATATATTCTCCCTGCACGATACTTTTCGTAACGCGCTCTTTCACTTGTTAACTTGCCGCTAATAACTATTTCCGCCCCTAACGCTCCAGCTTCCATTATCCTACGTAACGCTATGAAAGCAGCTCTTCTAAAGTGAAATCCTCTTTCAAGAGCAACGGCAAGTCTGAAAGCAACAATTCTAGCTGATAAATACGGGTTCTCAACTGTTGTAACGGTTATTTGCGGATTTTCTAAACCAAATCTTTTCTCAAATATTTGTGCAAGCTGCCTAATCATGGACCCTCTTCTGCCAATAATTATTGCTGGTCTTTCAGCATAAATTACTATTCTAGTGCCCAGAGGTGTTTTGAGAATGTCTACAGCAGCATATCCTGCTCTGTAAAACTCTTTAGCTAAGTACTCGTCTATTTTCGCCTTAATAATTCCTTTTTGAACGAAAAGCTTTTTCACATTAACCATGGTTTTAAACCTCAGCTACAGCTATTTCAACATGAGTGTATTTTCTAAACCAAGGAGTAGCTCTTCCAAAAGCACGTGGAGTATACTTTTTAAGAACAGGTCCTTTTTGAGCAGCTGCATGTATTATTTTAAGTCTTTCAGCATCTAATCCCTTATTTACAGCGTTGTTTTCAGCATTCTCAAGTACCTTAAGTATTTCCTTAGCTGCTTTAACAGGGTATCTTCCAGCAGGCCACTTCCACCTTTCCAAACCCCTATGATGAGCTACTTTACCATGGTATCTACGGTAAGGTATTGGCTGCTTCTTCTCAATAACTGCCTTAAGAAGTTCCTTAGCTTTACTAAGCTTCATACCTTTAATTACCTTACATATTTCACGAGCTTCCTTAAGTGAAATAGGTAAGTCCCTACCACTAGCTAAAGCCGTTTTTTCAGGGTCAAGATTCTTCACTGAATACCCCCATGAAGGCATTCTGCTTACGCCCCGCACTTTACTATTCTAGTTATCGCTTGGTTCTTTACGTAAGTAGAGGTAAAAAAATCTTAATCAAACCTTCGCATATGAGAATAAAGGAGGAAAAAGAGAGCTTACGTTGGAAGTAATGATGCTTTTTCAAAAGTAGGATGCTTCCAAGAAATTCTCTCTAACCTTTCCAAAGCTTTTAACTCACCATTTTCAGCCAAAACAGCAACAAACCCTCTCCTTTTACGGGAGACAATGAGTCTATACTCGCCTTTAACAATATATTCTCCATTGTCTCTTTTCTCAACACTTACACTCACTATTTCTATTGGAACCCTACTACCATGAATTGCTCTAAGAACAGAAACTATTTTAGATAGAAAAACGTTTCTTAACTTCTCCATCCACCATCCCCCCTTACAACACATTTAAGGGAGACAGTGGATGGAGTATTCGTGAGATACCATGTTTAGTCTTCATGATTTTTAATATTTTGCGCCTTAAAAGCCTTCTCTATAAAGCCTATATTTAATTGCTGAAGTAAAATGCTAAAGTATTCCAAGTCTTGTTGCTACTTCGCTAGCACTATATTCAGGCTTTAACTTTATGTAAGCTACTTTATCTCCTCTAGGTGTAATATGAGTGTTTACTTTAGCAACTTTTACTTCGAAGAGTTTTTCAAAAGCCTGCTTTATCTGGTGTTTGGTTGCCTTCCTATCTACAATAAAGACTATAGTGTTTTCTCTCTCTATTTTTAACAGCGCCTTCTCCGTACTTACGGGTCTCAGAAGTATTGTGGTTAATTCGCTCATAACATATTCACCTTAAACCTTTCACTTAATTCCTCTAAAGCTTTAGGAGTATACACGGTTAACCTTCCAGGAACACCGCCAGGGGCTAAATGAAGAACACTTAGATATCTTGCTTCAACAACGGTGACTCCAGGAAGATTTCTAGCAGCTTTTATTAGTGGTTCTTTTTCGTGGACAACAAAAAGTACGCTTGTCGGAGTCCTATATCTCCTCCCCCTCATTTTCCCCTTTCCAGCTCTTATCTTAGTTCCCTCTTGTGCCCTAACAACATCATCCCATAAGCCAAGTTTTTTAAGAGCCTCTTTAAGCTTCTGCGTACTATCTATTTTAACAACATCGTCAATTACAACCATAGGTATTTGAGGTACGCTTTCCACTCTATGACCCCTGTTTGCAACGTAGTATTTTATTGCTGTAGCAGCTAATGCACTCACTATGGCTAATCTTCTTTCCTTCTTATTTATTTCCTCATGGATTTTCTTTTCAGGAGTTGGAGGAAAAGCTCTCCTACCACCTACAGTGCTCACAACGAATCTTCCACGAATACCTCCTTTTTGCCTAGGTATTCTAGCTAATCCTAAACCTACACCTAAGCTTTCTGCGGAAGTTCTCTTACCAGCCATAAGATCTCTTCCTTTAGGCTGAAGTCTAGCAGTAAATGCCGAAAGAAAAGCTCTCCTAATCAAATCTATTCTAACAGGTACATAGAATAGTGGAGGAGTTTTTATTTTTGCGGCTTCCTTACCCTCAAGATCATAAACCTTTAGCTTGCCAGGAATTTCAACTAAAGGTTTAGATAAGGGGACAAGTATTTCATAAACCATACTTAAACACCTTGCTTACTTTCAAGACTAATATACGTTATTTTCGGCGGATGAGACGGTATATATGGTGGTGGCCTAACAGGATACCTAAGTACTATAAGTCTTTTTCTAGGCCCTATTATGGAGCCCTCAAGTAAAATGTAGGGCCCCTTAACTACTCCGTAATTTATAAATCCTCCTGCGGGAGTTACCTCTAATCCATTATCGCCTATTTTCAATATTCTCTTATTGTACTCTGTTCTCCTATGGAACCCCATTTGACCTGGTTGTGGAGTTTCACTTACTGTTCCGAAACCTGGGCTTCTAGCACCTATTCTTCTACTACCTTTCCTATGCTTGTGCCATCTCGGCAGCTCTTTAACGCCAAACCTTTTAATTACTCCTTGGAATCCATGACCCTTAGTTACGCCTATTACGTCAACGAACATTCCTTCTTCAAAAACATCTCTTACGTGAACTTCTTTGCCAAGAATTTCTACAGCATATTTCAACCTATCCTCTATTGATCCTCCACCAATCCTTATTTCTAAAATGTCCGGTTTCTTCTTCGGAATACCTCCTGCAAGCTTAGGTTGTGTTGCAGCTAAAACTCTTAAATCAACTATTTTCTCTAAATTTTCCTCAATAATTTTAAGTTTAGATTCCGGATTAAGCTTTTCAGGTAAGGGATGGACCTTCCTTATTACCTCTAGCTCTTTTGGAGGAGTAGTCCAAGCCTCAGTAAGAGCATAAAGTCCTTTCACGGGATGTATGGAGTATGCTCTAATAGCTAAAATATAAAGTGGAGGAGCATCAAGAACTGTGACAGGCTTGAAAATTTCTTGACCATGAGTTCTCGTGTGCAGCCTGTCATCAACCATAAGGACATGCGTCATACCTGCCTTGTAAGCTGCAAAACCCAATAGTCTAGGCTGGGGAAGTTCAGGATCAGGCCAAGACCTAACCCTAGGTACTATTCTCGAAGCTCTCTTACGAGGCCTAAGCCCAAGACTACCTCGACGTGGCGCATGCTTTTTTCTTGCACCCATTCCGCTACACCCTAAAAGGGTCGCTTGGATTTATGGGTAGAAACTGGTTTATAAGGTCTATGCTTCCACAAACCCTTAATCACGTAAAGAACACATTACCTATCTTTTTCAGCACGCATCTAAAGCATCACAAATGCTACATAGCATTAACATTACACTTAAGAAGAAAGACAACGATTTAACACCATAGCAGCATAAAGTAACCTTCCAATGCTGAATACGGAAACCCATAGTAGATAGTAGATTGCTAAAGATAAAGAGCTTTGTTGAACCTATAAGTTTCGTAAAAGAACCTTCTTCAATTTAATTTTTCCCTAGTCCTATCATTATTGTTGCTATAGTATAGGGGATTGCTAGCTCTGCTTTTGCAATAATATTGAATAGGAAAAGATAATGAGGAACACTCTTCTAACATTAAATGCTAATAGTTATTCTAACATATTTCCCCATCTGAATACTCATTTACGGTTTCACCAATATTTCTCAGAGAAAGTACATGTGGAAAGTGAGAATAGTTCCTAAACAACTATAGAATGTTGTTTATTAAGGAGAAAAGCTCTAACGTGGCGTGTATTGCTTCTTCTGTTCTAATAACTTCAACTCCTTGGTAAGGTATAGTGTTTAATACCATATCAAATTCTTCGTTAAGAATGAATCCCTCTCTAGCTGCTATATCCCAGAGGCCCTCTTTTGGCGCACCAAAAGCTATTAGAATAGAGGAGGCTTTAGCACATTTCTCCCTTAATTTGTTCAAGCTAATAGGCTCACCATATTTCGATGTGGCTATTTTTAAATCCCATTTTTCCCTTATTACTTCAGAAAGCGAGTCATAATATGAAATGTTGTATCCAAAGTAAAACGGGACTTCCTCAAATGAAATGAGTTCTCCAAGAATTCTAGGTTTAATTTTAACTATTTTAACTATTACTAAATCCCCTTTTCTAAGACCCTTCCTAAACTTAACCGTTACTGGCTTATTTACACCTATTTCTACAAGAACCTTCCCTCTACTGACATTTACAATAACACCTTCCCTAATATCGCCAGGTTTTATAGCTTTAGTTTGCGGATGATTAGGTGTTTGCAGCGGAGGCAATATTCCAACATATTTTAAATTCTGTTTAAGAGGAACAACAAGTTTTCTAAGATATGGCGGCGTCCTCAAATACTCTAAAATATCGACAATTAATTCACCATCGCTTTCACTATGAGGCTTATCCTTATAAACTATAATTTCATCGACTCTATGTATTGAAGCAGCTCTAGCAATAAAACCTACTTTTATTGTTTTAAGCTGTAATGTTGGCTCATTAGAAACTGTGCTTGAAGGTATAGCTATAGCTAAGTAAGCCTTACGTCTTGGAGGAGGATATGGAAAAGATTGTTTCAACAATAAGTATCAACCATTACCCTTATTCTTAATATGAAAACATTTAGAAACTTATTTAAGCATTCTTATCGAGTTAAATTGCTCAGATAAAACACTGTATAAGTTAATCATTAAGAAACTAGTTGAACCGTGTTTATTTCTTCTTTTTCTTTTTACCCTTAGTTTTTTCCTTCTCCTCTTTCTTAGTCTCTCCTAACCCCATGAATAGTGTTGTTCTTTGTCTACCACCCATGTATATGTTTCACCTCCCCTAATGGTTCTTACTGAGAAATCTAAGTAATAGGTGTTACCTTTTAAAATCTCCCCCTTTAAGTGCGGGAGTTTTATATTGATGTTTCTGCAGAGTTTCTACGGGCGATGATGATTTTGCCGAGTTCGGAAACGTGAAGAACCATTCATGATCTGAGCTATATTTTGAGAATTTCGCTGAAATTAGCTTCTGTAAGGAAAAACCACATCAATGCAATAATAGACACTATAACTATGCTTGCTGAAGCAATAAACATGATCCATAAACCTGCTTGGAACATTTTCTCCTCAAACCTCTTAATCACAAGTTTCCCGACATGTCTAGGTTTTTCCTTGGCTCTCTTTCTGCGCTTTTTAGCTTCCCTCTTAGACATATCTTAACCCCTACATGTTCCTAACTTAAAACTTAACTAGAATAAAATAATTACGTATACTATGCTAAAAACTCTTAGATACTAGCATTTAGGTGCTAAGGTAATGAGGATTTATAGAATATACTTCACTACATACGATGATGAAGAGTACAGGGAAATTATAAACTTCCTTAGAAACAAGTTCAGTAGCGTTAAAGAGATTAAAAGTGAAGTAGTACCTGAATTTAGATTCGTAGAAATAAGGAACATTAAAGTTGACCCTAAAAACTTAGAAACAGAACTTTCTAAAAGATTCAGGCTAAAGTTCAAAGTAGATGAAGTAGAAATAGTGCTCCCCTCTCATAAAAGTTAATATGTTCCTTCTTCAATCATTAATGTCTGAGCTATAGTGTGTAAGGTGTTTATGGTTTGGGGAAAGTAGGCAAGATAGATAAGCAATACAGACCTATTGAAGTTGAGGAAAGAATACTGAAATTCTGGAAAGAAAATAGAATATACGAAAGAATAAGGGAGCTACTTAAAGATAAGCCGAAATTCTATTTCCTCGACGGGCCACCTTACCCATCAAGCGATGTACCACATATTGGTACTGCTTGGAATAAGGTGCTTAAAGACTTAGTTATAAGATTTCAACGTATGAGAAGACGTTTCGTATGGGATCAACCAGGGTACGATACCCACGGATTACCCATTGAAGTTGCTGTAGAGAAGAAACTCGGATTAAAAAGTAAAAAGGAAATAGTAAGTAAGGTTGGTGTTGAAAAGTTTGTTAAAGAATGCATGAACCT
This sequence comes from uncultured Desulfurococcales archaeon, assembly GCA_964564025.1. GTDB lineage: Archaea > Thermoproteota > Thermoprotei_A > EX4484-217-1 > EX4484-217-1 > DRYM01. Next base: position 28,435 of record CAZLZO010000005.1, on the reverse strand, counting down.
TGCTTTAACAAATGCAAAGCTTATGAGTAGACGTTTTGAAAGACTAGGAGTTAGCATGGACTGGAACAACCCCTACTACACTTTAAAACCCGAATACATTGAGTCAGGATGGTGGCTTATAAAGAAGGTTCAGGAACAGGGTCTGCTTAAGAAAGGAGTTAAGGTTGTGTGGTGGTGTCCCAGATGCGAAACAGTTCTAGCAGACTATGAAGTTCAGGAATATAGGGATATTGAGGACCCCTCAATATTCGTTAAATTCCCTATTGAAGGCGAGAAAAATAAGTACTTACTAATCTGGACTACTACCCCATGGACTCTTCCAGCAAATTTAGCTGTAATGGTTCATCCCGAAATGAATTATGTTGAAGTAGAATTTAAAGGGGAAAGACTCATCCTAGCTGAAGTAAGACTTGAACCCGTATTTTCCAAGTTAGGTGAGAAACCAAAGATCATAGCTAAAGTTAAAGGTAAAGACCTTGAGGGATTACGCTACATACCTCCCCTACTTGAGGAAGTGGATGCACAAAGAAAATACAGGAGCATGAAAACACATAAAGTGGTTCTTTCAGAATTTGTAACTCCATACGAAGGAACAGGTCTTGTCCATTCAGCTCCAGGCCATGGAGAAGAAGACTTCATTATCGCTCAAAGATACGGAATACCAGTAGTTAGCTTAGTTGATGAGAAAGGAATTATGGTTAAAGACGCAGGCAAGTACGCTGGTAAACATTTCAGACAAGCAAACAAGTACATAATAGAAGACTTAAGAAGAAAAGGATTCTTACTTTTTGAGGAAAAAATAGTTCACAAATACCCGGTTTGTTGGAGATGCAAAACACCATTAGTTCTCAGAGCCACAGAGCAATGGTACATTACAGTAACTAAACTTAAAGATAAAATGATTGAGGAAGCTGAAAAAGTAGAGTGGATACCTGATTGGGCTAAGGAAAGGGAGAGAAACTGGCTAAAAGAACTTAGAGACTGGGTAATTTCTAGACAAAGATACTGGGGAATACCGTTACCCGTATGGGAATGTGAAAAATGCGGGTATAAGGTCATTCCGGAAAGCGTTAATGAATTGAAAAAGCTAGCTAAAAGCGATTTTGAAATAAGCGATCTACATAAGCCCTGGATAGACAAAGTAAAGCTTAAGTGCCCGAAATGTAGCGGAATAATGCATAGAGTACCAGACGTACTGGATGTATGGTTTGATAGTGGAGTAGCATTTTTCGCAAGTCTAGCCTATCCTAAAAACAAAAGACTCTTTGAAAGACTGTTTCCAGTAGACTTCATAGTTGAAGGTCACGACCAACTTGCAGGATGGTTCTTTAGTCTCTTAAGATCCGGTATTTTAGGTTTCGGAAAAGCACCATACAAAAGAGTCTTAGTACACGGTTATATGTTGGATGAAAAAGGTAGAGAAATGCATAAAAGCTTAGGAAACTTTGTTTCAGCGGATGAAGTTGTTGAAAAATATGGAGCTGATACATTAAGATTCTGGGTTTTACAAAACACCATATGGGAGGACATTAGGTTTGCTTGGAAAAAACTTGACTTAACATTTAGAGACCTAAACATACTTTGGAACATTTTCGTCTTCGCATCAACATATATGAGTCTCGACAATTTTGATCCTGAAAAGTGGCCTTTAGAGAAAGTACTAAGCAATCTTAGAGTCGAGGACAAATGGGTTCTCTCAAGACTAAATAACCTCGTCAAGTACGTTACTGAAAAGTTCGAGAAAACATATGTTCATGAAGCTGTTAGGAGAATAAGAGAGTTCATAATTGAAGATTTAAGCCACTGGTACATTAGACTGATAAGGAGGAGAGTTTGGGTTGAAGCTGAAGATCCCGATAAGATAGCTGCATACTCAACATTATACACTGTCTTAAAGACTCTTTTACAAATACTTGCACCCGTAACTCCATTTATAGCTGAAGAACTTTATAGAAAATTCATTCTCCCAGCTGAAAAAGACTCTCCAGAAAGTGTTCACATGTTAGAATGGCCTAAAGTTAATGAGAAACTAATAAGTGCAGAACTTGAGGAGGCAATGGCATTAGCTAAGAAAATTGTTGAAGTAGGAGCTGCAGCTAGAATGAAAGCAGGTATAAAGATAAGACAGCCCTTACCGGAAATAATTGTTCTAAGCGACGATGAAAAACTACATAAACTACTAACTTACGTGAAAGATGTTGTAAAATCGCAAATTAATGTTAAAAACGTCAGTGTTAAAAAGTTAAGTGAAATAGGAAAATACATTAGCTATGAAATAAGACCAGTTTTCTCAAAAATAGGGCCAATGTTTAAAGATAAAACAAGGGAAGTTTTAGAAATACTTAAGGAGAAAGAAAGTGAAGTAATTAAGAACATTTTAGAAAAAGGCTACTTTGAATTCGAAATAAACGGAGAAAAACATGTTATAACACACGAGTACGTAGAGATCTTAGAGAAACCTTCAGAACATTACATACTTCAAAACTTTGATAAAGGAAAGATACTTTTAGACATAAGGATAGATTACGAAGCTGCTGCTGAAGGTTTAGCAAGGGACATCGTTAGGAGAATACAGTACATGAGAAAGGAGCTCGACTTACCCGTAGAAGCATTTATTGAAGCATTAATCATAACTCCTGATAAACAATCCATGGAAATGCTTGAAAAATGGAGGAACTTCATAGCAGAAGAAGTTAGAGCTAAAAAGCTGAAAATAAGTGTTGAAAAGGAGAAAACGAAGAAAGGATACACTAAAGAATGGGACATAGAAGGAGAAAAGTACGTTATAACTATAGTGGCTTAGAAAACCTCACATTTTTACTCCACTTTTGGAGCCAAGAGATAAACTACTTTTCCTTCACCCATTATGGAAAATTCCAACATTACAGGCATTCTCGTAGAGAACTTTATGGTAACAGCTTCAGCAACCTTAGTTAGCGAAACAATGTTCTTTAAATACTCTATTGCGTAAGATGAACGTGAAGGCTCTTTAACTTCTAATGAAATTAGTGCACCAGACTCTTTTGAAATCCTAGTTTCTGTTTCAGAAGCCTCACCTTTACCTTTAATTATAAATTCGTTCTCTGTTTCAGCAATAAACTCTACAGTATCACCAACGGTTTCAGCATCTTTAATACCATGTTTTAGAGGATCCGAAAGTATAGTTGCTGAAGCATTAAATTCAAGCTGAGGTTCCGGAAGCTCTTCTTCAGAAATTTCAAGATTTAAGACCTTGTAAATTCTAGTGTAAGTTCCAGCTATGGTGAATCGTGCATAACTGTCTTCTATGGCTATCTCTAAACTATCACCTTTCTTAGCTCTCTTAAGAAACTTAAGAATAACTGATGTGTTGAAACCTACTCTCTCCTCTTGAGCGACGTCGTATTCTGTGAATAGTGTTGAAGGAAGCTCCATGACAAACATAGAAACTTTAGCGGGATCTAAAGCCTTAAGAATTACTTTGTCAGGTAAGAACCTCAGCGATGCTTCATCAACGACCTTTGAAAGTGCCTCTATGATACTAGCAAAAGCTTTAGCTTCAGGTAAAACTATTTTCACAATGCACCACCTTTAGTTACATGTTCTAATTCTTAACTTTAAACGCTGAAGGTAATTAAGTTTAGTTCTTCGACATATTTTTTAACGTTAAGTACGAAATCATTGAGCGTATTTATGGGTACGAACGGCACTCCATTAAATACTTTCTCGTATGGTTCATAAAGTGTAACTATTGCTGGAATAACCTTTCCCCTCTTAAATCCTATGTCAACTATTTTAGCTTTAATAGCGTAGCATAATCTTTCAACACGTGAAGTATGAGATTCAGCATGTACCTTAAGCAGGCTTAACCTGCTTCTTTTCCAATGTTTACAATCTATGGCTAATGCTAGGTTTCCTCTGTAGCCTAAAACATCTATTTCGAATCTGCCCCCTCTTAACCCTCCCTTTAGTCCTCTATAAACGTAGTATCCATGAGCCTCAAGGATTTTGCTTGTATAGTATTCAAAGTCCTTCCATCTAAGACAAGCTGAAACGGATTCGTGAGATAGGCCTAGTTTCAACCCTTCTACAGCCAACTCTATAACATTAGTTACTTCAATATATCCGCTAGAGATCTTAATGTAACCCTTACCTTCAAGTTGAGATAATGCATCATGAAGGACTTCTCTCGATAATCTAATGTATTTTCTAAGCGAATCAAGATCTATTGTCCTAACGCATAGTAAATGCCTTATTAATTCAGGAACTGTTCTTATCAACGCCTAACACGTGTTATAATATTTCACCTCAAAGCTCTTAGGTTTTACTTTGAAACTTAGTTATAATATTCTTTTTCTCGTATAACTTAATCTCTCTTTCATTAATCATTCTCTTAACTTCAGTAAAATTAGGAGATCCTTGAACTTTTCTTCTTAAAATAAGTTCCCTAAAGTTTAGCATGTTTAAAATCTCCTTCTCCGAAATCTCAATGCCTAGTTTTTCCCTTAATGTATCGGCAATCTTAGCTGCATTAACCTTCTCATTTACTGATAACTCACCTAGTATCCTATGAACTTTCCTAAATGGAACATTATATGTTAATGTAATATACTCTGCTAAGTCATTAAAACCCATAGCTAAATGCCTTACTATACTCTCCATAAGCCTTTCCTTATTGAACTTAGCTTTCTCTATAAAATCCCTTAGTATGCTAAGAGACTCTTTAGTTATATCTATTGTTTTCCAAAGAAGCGGTGTTAACTCTTGAAGATCAAGGTTGTAGCTGTAAGGTAGCGATTTTAGTAGAGTACATGCAGCTACGGTGTAACCTAGGATTTCAGCTACTTTAGCCCTAATTACTTCAAGTGTAACAGGGTTTCTCTTATGGGGCATAATGCTGCTTGTTGCAGCATGATTATTAGGTATTATTACATAGTTAAGTTCGTTCATTGACCATAAAATGAGGTCCTCAACAAACCTTGAAATATTAATCATTAATATAGTTAGGTTCAACATAACTTCTAAAATATAGTCCCTTGAAGCTACAGCATCTTCAGTATTCTCTAGAATTTTTGAAAAACCAAGCTTCCTAGCCACTTTAGACCTATCGTATCCTGGGATACTATTACCTGTTAGTGCTGATGCTCCAAGAGGTGAAGCATCCACTCTGCTCAATGATGCAAAGATTCTTTCAAAATCCCTATTTAAAGCGTCATAATACGCTAATAAGTGATGAGCTATAGTTGTTACTTGTGCTTTTTGCTGGTGAGTATAGCCTAAAGCTATGGTTTCTATATTCTCTTTAGCCTTAATTAGGAGCGAATGCTGAAGAGACAATATTTCGTTAAGAACATTCAGTATTTCCTCTTTAAGAACAAGCCTTATCGCTGTGGTTACTTGGTCGTTTCTGCTTTTACCTAAGTTTATAAAGCCACCTATATCTTCTCCTAATTTTTCAATAACATAGTATTCGATATATTCGTGAACGTCCTCGAAGCCTTCTTTAGGATAATTCTTTAAAATATTCTTTTCTAAATCTCTTAATACGGCAAGTATTTCATAGCATACATTGTTCTTAAGTACACCTATTTCACATAAATGTTCAACATGAGCTTTAACGACCTTTACTGTTGCCTTAGCTATTCTCCTATCTGAATTTAAGGAAGAAGTAAACTTAGCTAGTTCATTAGGAACTCTCCCTTTAACTGCACCTTTCCTATAAAGCAATGTTTACTTAAGCCTCTCAAGAATTCTTCTACTTACAATAGTTGGCATACCCCATAGTTCTATGAAACCCTTAGCCCATGATTGATCAAATGTTGAGTGTTTCTCATATGATGCAATGAGCTTATCGTAAAGACTGTATGGGCTACTTCTCCCAACCACTATAACATGTCCTTTGTAAAGCTTAAGTCTCACAATACCTGAAACCCTTTCATTAGCCTTATTTATAAAGGCTTCTAACTCCTCCCTTAAGGGATCAGCCCATAACCCCCTGTAAACGAGATTCGTCCATTCGGCATCTACAAGTTTCTTAAACGAAAGCTCATTAAAGTTAAGTACTAGTTTCTCTAAGTCCTTATGCGCCTCAATTATTGTTAGAGCTGCAGGGGTTTCGTAAACTTCTCTAGATTTAAATCCAACAGCTCTATCCTCAATATGGTCTATTCTCCCAACACCATGCTTACCAGCTATTTCATTTAACTTGGAAATTAGCTTTATAGGATCTAATCGTTCACCATTAAGCTTCACAGGAACACCCTTTTCAAAATATATTTCAACATATTCTGGTGTATCAGGTGCATCCTTAGGATCAACAGTCCATTGAAAAACTTCCTCCGGAGGCTCTTGTGCTGGATCTTCTAGAGGACCACATTCAATACTTCTACCCCAGAGGTTTTCGTCAACACTATAAATTTTCCTCTTAGGCTTAAGGGGGATATTGTATTTTCTTATAAGCTCGGCTTCCACATCCCTCGTTAAACCCCAATCCCTAATTGGCGCTATAATTTTAACGTCTGGAAGAAACGACTTTATCGTTACATCAAACCTTATTTGGTCATTCCCCTTTCCAGTGCATCCATGAGCTACTGCATCAGCTCCAACCTTTTTAGCAACTTCAATAAGTTTAATAACTATTAAAGGTCTTGAAAGAGCAGAGGATAGAGGATATTTGTCCTCATATAATGCATTCGCTTTAATTGCAGGAAACACGAAGTTTTCAATAAACTCCCTCTTAGCATCAAAGAAGAAATGTTCTTTAACTCCTAACATATATGCTTTATTAGCTATTTCTTCAAAATCCTCTTTCTGACCAACATCAACAGTTACTGTGTAAACCTCATACCCGTATTTCTCACTTAAAAGCTTTATTGAAACAGAAGTATCTAAACCGCCGGAGTAAGCTAAAACTACCTTCCCACCCATACTAAATATCAAACCTCCTCTAATAGAAGCATAGCATTCCAATATAAAAATTTTACGTAAAATCCTTAAAGTCAATAAATTATTTTCGATAAATTACAAAGATATTTTGGAAAAATTTATTTAAGCTCGATAATAGGCTCTATTAATTTGTAGTTTCTAGAGTCAATTAAGCCTCTATTTGTCAATCCAAGTTCTGGAACCGTAGGTAACGTTATGAACTCTAATTGCATAAATGGTGATTTAAGTTTACACCCAAGCTTCTTAGCTTCCTCATTGGCTTTATTTAGCTTCTTAATGACTTTCTCAGCTGGATCTAATGAAAGGAGGCCTGCAAAAGGTAATTCAACAATAGCTTTAAGCTCTTTGCTATTTACTACTGCAAACCCCCCTCCATATTTTTCAAGAAATTTCACAGCCGCAAACATGTCTTCAGGATTTGTTCCCACAACTACAACATTGTGATGATCATGGGCTACAGTTGATGCTAAAGCACCTTTCTTTAATCCGAAACCTTTAACAAATGCCTTACCAATGCTTTTTAAACCCCTATGTCTCTCAATAACAGCTATATATAAAACATCGTTTTCTAAATCAGGAAGCACAACATTATTTTTAATTTCTAACCAACAGTGCAGCTCTTTAACTATAATTTGGCCCTCTACGACACCCATAACTCTCACTTTAGCTTTTCCTTCACGAATAGGCGCCTTTAAAACGAGATCATTAGCTCCTATTTCACTACTTATTTTCACGGTTTCTAATACCCACTTAGGCATTTTGGGTTTAGCTAACTCTACAAGAAATTTTTCACGGCTAAAAACTAGTTTTCCATCAAAAACCACATGTATAACGTTGAGTTTTCTAATGTCATTAACTATGACTATATCGGCTTTTCTCAACGGAGCAATTACGCCAATGTACGTATCTAAACCGAAATGTTGAGCTATATTAACGGTGGCCATTTGAATCGCTTCTACCGGGTCTAAGCCAAGCTCAATAGCTTTCTTAACATTATAATCTATGTGTCCTTCTGACACTATATCTTGGGGGTGCTTATCATCAGTGCACATAAGAATTTTTCTTTTATCATGTAGGTTAATAATGCCCTTAACTATGTCTTCAAGATTTCTCTCAGTAGAGCCCTCCCTAACCATAATAGCGATTCCACGCTTAAGCCTTTCAATGGCTTCCTCATAGTTTAACGTTTCATGGTCGTCAATTAGCCCCAAAGACGATAGGGCATTCAGTAATTCCTTAGGAACACTGGCCATATGGCCGTTAACTATTTTCCCTAAAGAATCCGATATAACCACTTTCTCAAGATAGAACGAGCTATTTTCTCCTAATAGATTCTGATAATTTAGTTCTCCCAATGATACAGCTTCTTCTAAAGCCAAAAGTTCTCTTGTTTCATTAATGCCTAAAGAAGCTCCTGCGTCTTCAAGTTTAGGTGCCGTAGGTACCCTTGAAGGCACTTCTATAAACACTCTTAATAGTGAAGCTTTAGCTATTTCAAGTAGAAGTCTTACACCTTTAACACCTAAAACATTAGCTATTTCGTGAGGATCTGCAAAAATGGATGTTACACCATGGGGTATAAGTATTTTTGAGAGCTCCGTTGGTAAAAGCATTGTACTCTCAATGTGAATGTGAGCATCCATTAGCCCTGGAATAGCATACTTCCCTTCACCATCAATAATTTTCTCGGCAACAACGCTTCCCTTATCGGTTAATGCTATGATTCTATCCTTGTATATCAAGATGCTACCTTCATCTATGCTTGCAGTATAAACATTTACAATGTTAACATTTTTAATAGCTAACGTAGGTTTCCTCCTACCTAAAGCTGCTTCACAGTATTCAATAAGGGATAGAGGAGATTCTATGAAATATTTTCTCAATACTAAACCACCTTATAAGTGGTCACCTTAATTTAAACGAAGAATCCAATATACTTACTTGTTTAATGATTTAAATATTACCCTTATAAATCATATCATAATACTTAGTCTTCAAGGTGGTTATTCCGATGGTTGATGTAAGAGTTTCTAAACTTGCTAAACTTGTTGTAAAATACTCAACTGAAGTAAGGGATGGAGATGAAGTAGTTATTTACTCTAGACCCATAGCTACACCCTTGGCTAGGGAAATATTTAGAGAAACTCTTAAAGCTGGTGGCAACCCATTATTGATATTATCTGATGATGTTGCTGAAGAAATATTTTTCAAAGAGGCTTCAGAAAAGCAGCTTAAACATGTTTCTCCAATACGGAAAGCAATTGTTGAAAAAGCAACAGTAATCATATCAATATATTCTGAGAACAATTTAAGAATGCTAAACACCATAGACCCTGAAAAATTAAGAATAGCAGCTACTGCAAGAACAGAAATAATTAGAATTCTTAGAGAAAGAGAGGCTAAAGGAGAATTGAGATGGGTTCTTGTACCCTACCCTAGTCCGGCGATGGCACAGGAAGCCGGTATGTCAACTTTAGACTTTGAAGACTTCGTCTATAAAGCGTGCTATGCTGATTCAGAAGACCCCGTTACTGCATGGAAGAAAATTCATGAAGAGCAGGAAAGATATGTTAAGTTTCTAAATAAAGTTAAAGAACTACATTTTATAGGCCCAGGAACAGATCTCGTAGTGCATGTTGAAGGTAGGAAATGGATTAATGCCGATGGTAAAAAGAATCTTCCTGACGGAGAAGTCTTTACCTCACCTATAGAAGATTCAGCAAATGGAGTAGTAGTCTTCACTTATCCCGTTCTTTACCAAGGTGTTGAAATAAGAAATGTTAAACTTAAGTTTAAAGACGGGGTAGTTGTTGAAGCAGATGCTTCTGAAGGCAAAGAATTTCTTAGAAAAATCCTTGAAACAGATGAAGGAGCTAAAAAGCTTGGAGAAGTAGCTTTTGGAACAAACTATAATGTTAAAAAGTTTACTAGACAAATACTTTTCGACGAAAAAATAGGTGGGACAATACATTTAGCACTTGGCATGGGATTTCCTGAAACTGGAGGCAAGAACTTCTCAGTAATACACATCGACATGATTAAGGATATGAAAGAGGGAAAAGTGTTTGCTGATGGAGAGCTAATTTACGAGAATGGAAAATTCTTAATTTAATTTCTCAATATAAACATTTTCACTTACTTTTTCAGCCTTGTCGCTAGGTTCTTCGAAGGAAATTTCCTTTATCTTGTGGAGAGCTTTAATATCGTTAGCTAAGGGTTTTAGCTCTTTAGATAAATACACTTTAGCATTAAGCTCGGTGCCAAGCGATAAATTGAGAGCTTTCTTGTATTTCCATATAGCACTATTTGCCTCAATAAATTTGTTAAGAAGCTTACCGTAACCCTTATTCCATGCTGGATTGGGCTTTGGAAACTCCTCTAAATGAATACTTTCTTTAGAATACATTTTCCTCCAAATATAATCAGTGATGTATGGCATTATTGGTGCTAAGAGCTTTAGTGAAATTTTGAATACTGTGTGTAAGGTATACCATGCAGCTTTCTGTTCTTCGCTACTATAAATTCTATCTCTATTGTATGCTCTTCTTTTTACAGCTTCTATGTAGTGTGATGCAAAAGTATTCCATACGAACTGGTAAATTCTGTTAATAGGTTCGTAAACATCTAATTCACTATAGCTTCTATCACATTCCTCAATTACTCTGTTTAATTCTTCAAGAATCATTAAGTCTATTGGTTTAAGCTGAGGTTCCTTCTTAGGTTCTGGAAACGCTGATATGAATCTACCTATGTTCCATAATTTTGTTGCAAAAAGGCTCCCTGTTTTAAGTAGTTGTTCTGAAAATCTATAGTCACTTCCTAGCTTTCCTGCTGCAGCAGCCCAGAACCTAAACGCGTCAGCTCCATATTTTTCAACATAAGGGTCTGGGTCTATTACATTACCTTTACTCTTATGCATAGCCTCTCCTTTCTCATCAAGACCCATTCCCGTTAGTCTAACCCATTTGAAAGCGGGTTTCCCAGTTAACTGGTATACTCTAAGTATCGAATAGTAAAGCCACGTCCCGACAATGTCTATTCCCTGGGGTCTAAGGATATTTCCGAAAGCCCTATTGAAAAACTCTTCATCCCTCATATACCCACTAACATAAAGCGCTGAAATTGATGAGTCAAACCATGTATCGAAAACTTTCTTTTCCCCATCAAGAAATTCCTTAGGAGCGCCACATTTAGGGCATTTCTCGAAGGGAGGCTCTTGCTTCCATGGAATATAGTATTTGCCTGGTTCAGGAACTAGTTTAGCACCACATTTCCTACAGTGCCATAAAGGTATTTCTGTGCCGTAAAATCTGCTTCTAGAAATAGGCCAGTCCGTAGATATTGAATCTATCCAGTCAAGAAGTTTTCTACGATGAAATTCAGGGCAGAACTTCATTTCCATAACTATTTTCTTAAGTTCATCTCTGAACTCAAGCTGTTTTAAGAAGTACTCTTTAACACTTATGAACTCTACAGGTGTTTTACATCTCCAACAGACCGGTACTGTATGCTTTATTTTCTCTGTTTTAACAAGAAGCCCTTGCTTCTTAAGTTCTTCAGCTATTTTCTTCTTAGCCTCTTTAACCTTTAATCCCTTAAGGAAGCCTGCTTTTTCATTCATAAAACCTTCTTTCGTTATTAAAATTGTTGGTTTAAGCCCTAATTCCTTAAACAACCTGGTGTCTCTTTGATCACCATAACTGCATACCATGACAAGCCCTGTTCCAAACTCTGGTTTAGCTTCCGGATGCTCTAGAATTCTAACCTCCTTTCCATAAAGAGGTATTATTGCGTGTTTACCTTTAAGATGCTTATATCTCTCATCCTTAGGATTATATATTACTGCATCACATGATGCTAAGAGTTCTGGTCTGGTAGTAGCAACAATTATGTCCTCCTTTGTTTCTTTAACTTTAAACTTGACATAGTAAAGTAAGGTTTCCTCTTCTCTATGTTCAAGTTCTGCATCGCTTAGTGTAGTTCTACATCTGGGACACCAATTAACAGGTCTTTCAGCTTCATATATGAGTCCCTTTTTCCAAAGTTCAATGAATGTTGCTTGGGTCATTCTCCTATATTTTGGACTATCAGTTCCATCTTTAATGTAGTAAAAACTGCATCCAAGCCTTTTCCATACACTAACAAGTTCTCTTTCAACTTTATCTAAGAACTCCTTACATAAGTCAAGGAACTTCTGTCTTCCCTCAGGAGTCTTAGCTAGTTCATGGGGATTAACGTTTTTTGTTTTTTCAACTTGAACTTCAACGGGTAAGCCGTTTCTATCAGCATAGAATGGTAGGAAAACATTGTACCCCTTCATTCTAAAATATCTTGCAACCATATCTATTTGTGCGTAGTGTGCTGCACCACCAACATGCCACTTACCTGAAGGATAAGGTGGTGGCGTATCTATTACAATTACTGATCTTTCATCCTTAGGTGAAAATTTAAAGTCATATATTTTCTCCTTATCCCAGAGTTCCCTAAGCTCCTTCTCCTTATCCTTATTCCAACGTTTCTCCTTTATTTTGGGTGTAAACTTCAATTCACCAATAGGCAATCCCTCATTATCTAACACTTCCGGAGAATGACATTACAATGATAAATTAGGGTAGGTATTTATATTTTTCACTTTAAACCTTATCATCAGAGGTAACTACGTTTGAGTAATAAAAAATTAAGGGAAGAACTCATCGAGCTTCTCTTTAGAACATTACATAAGTACTTAGAAAAGCAAGGTAGAAAAATAGTTTCAATGACTAAAGCAACTGGTCAAAGAAGTGTAAAGATTGCTTTAAGAGGTCTTTTCTGGTTTTACGAAAGCAACATTCCTGAATATCCTAAGTTAACCCATCTTGTTGAAGAAATTTTGAACAACTCAGCACTTAAGGAGAAACTTGAATCTTTAGGTTTTAAAATAATTATTTATGATGGCGAATACTACATTGAAACCTCCGTCAAAAAGATCATGGAGTTTATGGAGGAAGAAAACCGCTCCTAGACACCGGCCTTCAATCACCGATCAGTCTCGGGTTCGAATGTCATAGCGGTTCTACGTATAACTTAGTCTCTTACAGCATTATCTACTTTACCGTTAAATCCCGGATAAGGCGAGAAACGAGTAAAGCAAAATAAACATTCCTGTAGCATCGATTCCACTGGTTATTAAGGGTATTGTTATATTATCCGGGTCAAGCCCTCTCTTGAAACTTATGATAGACACAAAGTATACCATGAATATGGTTACTGCTAAAAGCATTATTCCAGCAACTAGAACCGAAAGAAAAACTATGTGGAGAGAAGGTATGGGTAATTTTAAAAGTAAAGCCACGAAATAGCCGTAGAATCCTAATGTAGGATATATTATAAGTGAAACCACAAAGACTTTAATAAACTCCTTAATCACCTTCATTGAAGGAATGGGTTTAGGCTCTATTTCTCCAAGATGAAGCTTTGTGGAAAGTCTAGCAGCTAAGATTCCACCCAATGCTCCACCATTTTCAAGAAAACCTGGCACTATTGTTAATATCCCGGCTTTCTCAAGTATTTTCTCAACATTAATAACTAATGCTGATCCCGCAAACATTTCAAGTAAGCCGCAAATCATGAGTACAGGTGCTGCCTCATAAACTATCTTTTTAAGATAAGTTTTTCCCGAAAAAACAACGTACAAGGCAAAAATCGCTGTAATAACCATGCCTACTATGATTAAAGCTAGTTTAAACCCTAGAAACAGCTTCACTACAATGTATGTTGAAAGAAAAAGTATTGGAAGAGATGTTACATCACCAGCTAAAGTTATTATTGGTGCTGAAAAATTATCCGGGTCTAACCCTCTAGAGTATGTAATGAATGTTACGGCAAAAGTGACTGCCAACATTATGGGTAATGCAAGAAATGTTGTTAAAAAAGCGATTAACGTTAAATCCATAAAATCAAGGAAACCTGAAAATAAAAAATAAGCGATAGAAGCAATAACCCCAATATAAACGGTCATAGAGGTTTTTAAAGCTAAAACTCCAAGTAAGTTCTCTATTAGTAAAGGGTTCCTACTAATTTTGGGTTCAATGTAGCCTAAATGAAGAAGTGAACCTAAACGCGAACCTAAGGAAGAATAAATGTTTCCTCTCATACTCATACTAGCTGGTGCAAGCATTAGAACAGAGCTTTTCATAGCAATAATAATGTTTCCTAAGCCGAAAATCATCCCCGTTATGCCACTTCCAAGAGTAGTTATCGTTAATGCTACAAGCTCCTCCCAAACATCTTTAAGTTCCCTTCTATATTTTGAAAAACCCATAATATCGCCGCTATATCGGAAATTCCCTTCAACATCGTTTTCTTAAAAACGCTTATTACTAATTATCAATTTCGGTTAATTACATTTAGAAATCATTTTTCTTAGTTCTAAATTTATAATGAAACATTAATTTAAAATAGCTAATAAGGTGATTGAGTAGACAGTGTAGAAATTCGTTTTATCATAGTAACAATAAATTACGTAGCGGTGAAAAACTTATCCTTAGTACGGGGAGAAGCATCCTATAGTAAGGGATGAACTTATGGCCTTCAAGATAAGTTTTAGAAGAATGGAATTAACTAAAAGTATTGAAACTAAGAAAATATACGATGTAATTATTGTTGGCGGCGGTCCAGCAGGTATTGCTGCGGGAATTTATGCTGCAAGATATATGCTATCTACTATTATCATAACTAAGGATAAAGGAGGGCAAATGAGCGAAGCAGGATATGTGGAGAATTATCCTGGAATTAAGAGCATTCTTGGACCAGATCTCGTAGATAAATTCTATGATCACTTAGGCGAATATAGGGTTCCTGTAATTTTAGACGAAGTTTTAGATGTAAAAAAGAATGAATCATTATTTAATGTTCTTACGTCCTCAGGTAAAAATTTCAAGTCAAAAACTGTGATTTTAGCTTTAGGCGTTATTAGGAAGAAGCTTGGAGTTCCTGGAGAAGAGGAATTTTCGGGAAGAGGGGTTTCCTACTGTGCACCATGTGATGCACCTCTTTATAAAGACAAAATAGTCGCTGTTATAGGGGGAGGAAATAGTGCTGCAAGCGCAGCATTACTTCTTGCAGATTACGCTAAAAAAGTGTACTTAGTTCATAGGAGAGAAAAATTAAAAGCACAACCATTTTACGTAAGAAAGTTAACAACTCATCCAAAAATACAGCTTATACTAAAGAGTAATGTTGCTGAAATAGGCGGTACAAAAACTGTTGAATGGATAAAAATTAAGGAAACAGGAGAAAAAATACGTGTCAATGGCGTTTTCGTAGAAATAGGAAGTGATCCTCCTAAAGAATTCTTTAAGAAAATAGGGGTTGAAGTGGATGAGAAAGGCTATGTAAAAGTAGGACCTGACCAGTCAACAAACATACCTGGACTTTTTGCTGCAGGAGACTGCACTACAGCATGTAACATGTTTAAACAAATAATAACAGCTGCAGCTCAAGGAGCTGTAGCTGCTGACTCAGCATATAGATATATTCTCGAAAAATTCGGTAAGGAATAAGGAATGCTTAAGGTATAAGGTATATTACGCAATTTTTTCAACAAGTATTTTACTCGCAACACCTCTTCCCAAAGCTATTGTTACACCTCGGACATGTAAAAGTAAGGGACCTACATCGTTTTTCAAAACCCTTACTTCAACACCGTTCGTTAAACCTAATTCCATTAGTCTCTGAGTAAGGCCTCTTCCAGCATATACCCTAACAACTCTAACTACAGATCCTGGGGGAGCCATTGATAGAGGAAATATGTAACTCCTACTCACTATTTCCGATACACCCCGTTTTAGCTTCGTCTAACAATGTTTGCTCAGTATAACTGATCTATTTGGTTTTAATGAGGAAATTTTTATTTAGAGTTTTCCCCTTTAACTAAACGACCCGCTTTTACGGCGAAAAAGAGGGGCTTGCTAAAGGTGTCAACGCTTACAGAAATAGAGGCTATTGAAAGAGAAGCTGAAAAGTTAATAGAGGAAGCAAGAAGAAAAGCGGAGGAGCTTAAGAGAACAGCTGAGGAAAAAGCAAGAGAAATACTGGAAGCACCTCTTGACCTAACAGAGGCTAGGAAAAAGAGTGAAGAAATACTTGCAGAAGCAGAAGAGCAAGTAAAGAGAATCGAAAAGGAAGGTAAAAATAAAGTACAGGAATTATTAAAGAAAGCTAAGTCAAAAAGGGAGAAAATAGTTTTTATGCTCCTCCAGTATGTAACGGGGTTACAGTAAAATGCCAGTACCCCCCTTCATCCTTAGCGCCCCGGAACCTATGTTAAAAACTAGGATAATAACCGTTAAGGACGAAGTTAGCAGTGTCTTAATGGCTCTTCACGCATCACAAGCAATTCACGTTAAAGAAACTAAGGAGCTTAAGCCTCTCGACAGAGAAATTATTGAGAAAAGAAGGGGAGAAATAGAGAATCTACTAAGAATAATAGATAAACTCTTAATGGGCATTAGTAAGGAATACGTAGTTGAAATAGAGGAAAAAATTGAACCATACACTATTTCTGAACTTCTCAAAAAATATGAAAAACCAGTTCGTGAAATCTACGCTAAAATGCAATTTATGGCAAAGAAAATTTCGGAAACTCAGCAAACACTTTCCGACATGAAGTCTAGAATTAAGTATCTTAAAGCACTAGTTAAAATAAGGCCTGAACTTAACATCATAGACCTTGATTTTGATGGCAAAGTGATTTTTTCCAAAACAATAGTTGTATCTAAGGAGCGAGCAAAGGATTTTGAAGAAAAAGTAAGGGAAGTAGCTGATGTATTAGTTAAGGCGGAAATAACTGAACCCCCCGAAGTAATTTATGTTGTTGTAGGTCTTTCAAGGAAAATTGAAGCTTTAACTAGAATAGTTAAGGATTTTGGCCTAACTATTCTAAGATTTGAAAAGATAAACATTCCCATAAATGAGTTCATCAGCGAACTTGAAAAAAGAGGCGTTGAATTCGAGAAAAATCTTGAAAAACTAAATCAAGAATTCCAAAGACTAATAGAGGAAAATTTGAAGCAAGTACTCATACTTAGAACACTTTTAGAAAATGAAATGTTAAAGCTTAATGTGTTAGAGAAAGCAGCTGGAGCAAAATACGTAACATTAATTGAAGGATGGGTTCCTGAAAGTTTTAAGCAAAAACTCCTTTATGAGCTGCATAATAATGTTAAGTTCTTTTACGTTAACTTCGAAAAAGCTAAGCCTGAAGAAGAACCACCTACGAAAATGAGAAACTTAAATATTCTCAGATACTTCGAACCCTTGGTTAAGTTCTATGGCATACCTAAATATAAGGAATGGGATCCTACACCTCTTGTAGCCTATTCTTTTGCAACATTTTTTGGTCTTATGCTTGGAGACGTAATTTACGGTATACTTATGATCCTAATTATTAAGTATGTTCTAGATAGACTTGTTGAAAACCCTGAATCGGAAAACTACCTTATGTTTAAGAGGATGCTTTATGTTTCAGGTTTTGCTTCAATAGTTGCAGGTTTTCTTTATGGCTCTTACCTTGGAGACACCCTTAAACTTCTCGGAATAAACATACCTCCTCTTGTTCCTGAATTTTCTGACCCATTAGCTTTAATACTTTTAGCAATGGGTATAGGCCTAGTTCACGTTAACATAGCGCATTTCCTAGGCTTCGTAAAGGCGTTGTTAGAGAAAGATAAAGTAACTATAGCTAGTAAGGTAGGTTTATTTGTATCAGAAATCTTCGGAATACCATATATACTCTTCAAAATGGCTAATTTCAAAGTCTTTCCTCTTCCAGATAGCGTATATGATACATTAATTTACGGAGTAATTGTTGGCATAGCGTTTTTAGCATATTCGCAAATAATGTCGATGAGGTTTTTCGGAACACTCATGTGGATATTTGACATTACAGGGCTTCTAGGAGATATAATGTCTTATACTAGAATTGCTGGTGTAGCTTTCGCAACAATATACTTAGCGTCTAGCTTCAATTTAATGGCTAGAATGATAATCCTAGGCTTCCAGGGAATACTACCAGGAATAGCGGGTTTAGTTTTAGGAGTAATTTTCGGAGGTATAGTTTTCTTCCTCGGACACCTACTAAACCTAGCATTAAGCATCATAGGACCTTTCATTCATTCCTTAAGACTATGTTTCGTAGAGTTCCTTCCAAAATTCTATGAAGGAGGAGGAGTAGAGTACAACCCATTAAGACTAATACTTAGGAGAAGAATTACTGTTAAACCACCCTAATATGTCATGGTCACTTAATCTATAAGTCTATAATGTAAAAATTAAAAACCTATGCAATGGAAAAAGGAAAAAGGGGTAAATAAGCATGGAAATAGGTATTGCACCAGCACTCGCAATAATAGGTGGGACATTAGCTCTGGCAGGAGGGCTAGTCGGATCATCTATAGGGATAGGCGTTGCTGGATCGGCAGGTGCAGCAGCTATTTCCGAAGACCCTAAGCAGTTTAGAAACGTACTACTACTTGCATCACTGCCTATGACGCAAACATTCTATGGACTAATAATATTATTGTACATAATAACGCAGATACTGCCCGGAATACAAGCACTACCAGCTGATGAAGCACTACAGAAGGGACTAATGGTTCTCGGAGTAGGGCTCGTAGTAGCCTTTGCCGAAGGATTTTCAGCAGCATATCAAGGAGTAATATGTTCTTCAGGTATAGCGTTTCTACCTAAAACTAAGGGCCAAAACATAGGACCATCAATTATCTTAGCAGTTTATGCAGAGCTCTTCGGAATCCTCGGAATGGTCTTCGCAATACTAACTCTAATCCTCGTAATATAAAACCATAAAATCTTTAGAAGGGAGATGAAGGTTGAGCGCTGAAGAAACGACATTTGAGAGAGTAAGCAAGGCAATACTCGACAGAGCACGGGCTGTAGCAGAAGAGATACTTGAGAAAGCACGTAAGGAAGCAGAAGAAATAATTAATAAAGCAAAGCTCAGGAGAAAACAAGAGCAGGAAAGAGAGGAGGCAAGAATAATTAGTGAAGCCAAGAGGAAAGCAAGAGCAATAATAGTTAAAGCAATGCTCAAAGCGAGAAAAGATCAGTCAGAAGTTAAGAGAAAAATAATTGATGTAATAATCGAACGTGTTAGAGAAGAGATTAAGAGAAAGGGTTTTAACTATAGAGAATCGCTTAAAAAGCTTATTCATGAAGCAGTGAAAACTCTTCCACCAACAGATATTATCATTTACGCAAATAAGGGAGACTTGAAGGAAATTAGAGAAGTACTTAGGGAGTTAAAACTCACAAGCAAGGTAAAAGACATTAGGGAAGCTAATATCAGTGGCGGAGTAATAGTAGAAACTATCGACGGAAAATTCAGAATAGATAATAGCTACGAAACAAGGCTTGAAATGGCTCTTTCAAGGCTTTTACCGGAAATTTCAAGAGAACTCTTCGGTGAATAGGTCAATGAATGAAGAGATAATAACTTATTTAACTGTTTTTCTAGCTCCCATAGCTTTCCTATTCATATTAGCTTACTTCACAAGCTTAAGTACTAGGAGATACTGTGCCTACGGTTTCTTAGCATCCCTCCTTAAGGGTAAAGAAGCTAAACGCATAACTGAAGAGCATATTATCGAAGCACTTAGAAAGAAGAGCTTAGATGAAGCACTTGAAGCAATAGGCGCAACAGAGCTTGGAGCATATATTTCCGAAAGAGCAGCATTAATAAAAACATATGATGATGTTGAAAATATGGTATATGAGTATTTGTCTAAAGATTACATGTTCATAAAAACCTATCTCCCAAAAGACAGTTTAAAACTATATGATGTTTTCATTGAAAAATTCGACTTATTCAATATTAAACAGGTTATTAGAAGACTTGCATCAAAATCCCTCCATAAAGTAAACTTTGTTCCGCTAGGTAAAATTTTCGAAAGCAACATGTTAAGTAAGCTTGAAGAAGCAACATCAATAGACGATGTTGTAAATGTTGTGAGACAAGCTGGGCTCTATGATTACTCAGTAATCATAGAAGAAATGCAGGCGAAAATAACTTCTGAACATGAATCATTTAAAGCAAGAATGATTTTAGAGAAAAAGTTGGATGAAGAATATTTCTCGAAACTCTTAAAAATAGCATTAAAACTTAGAGGTAGGGAGCAACTTCTACCAGCAATAGGTTCTTTAATAGACCTCAACATCGTAAATGCAGCAGTGAGAGCTGTTGCTTCCGGCAAACCACAGGGCATTTTGGAAATTATACCTGAAGTTTACTACGTTTTAACTAAAGATAATGTTAAAAGCTTCTTAGATGCTAGAACATTAGAGAAACTTTCTGAAAAACTTGAATATACACCGTATTCGGAAATTGGGAGGAGAATAGTAGATATTTACAAAACAACTAAAGACCCGTTGCTTGTTGAAAAAACAATTTTAGATTATTCACTTAGTAAAATAAAGGAAAACATTTCTACAGCTATGCATACACCAGCTGTTTTATTACATTACTTCCTTATTAAAGAAAAGGAACTTAGACTTACACTCTTACTCTTTAGAATATTCTTCCAAAAAATACCTTACGAAAAATACTTACCCTATTTTAAACCGGGGAGTGCGTGAAAGTGAGCACTAGAGGTAAAATAAGAGAGTATGAAATAGCAGTAGTAGGAGATGAAAACTTAGTGTTAGGTTTTAGGTTAGCCGGTTTATCAAAAGTATTTGAAGTTTCAGGTTCGGAAGATAGAGTAAGAAAGATGGTTAGAAAACATGTTTCTGAATTACTAGGAGATCCTAAGATAGGTGTTATTATTCTTCAAGATAGCTTTGAAAAATATGTTGAAGACCTCATCCTTGCCCATAGGGGAAAGATTTCCCCTATAATAGTTTCGATGCCCGGAATTAAGGGACCCATACATCCAGATGTTAAGGAATATTATAAGCAATATGTTAAAAGAATAATTGGTTTCGCTGTTGAGTTTTAAGGTGATAGAAATGGTTGTAGGTAAGATTTGGAGAATCTCAGGACCCCTAGTAATAGCTGAGGGTATGAAGGGCTCGTTAGTTTATGAAGTAGTTGAAGTAGGTGAAGAAGCCCTTATAGGGGAGATAATAGGTCTTGAAGGAGATAAGGCAATAATACAGGTATATGAGGATACATCAGGTTTAACCGTAGGAGAGAAAGTTGTAGGTACAGGAAAGCCGTTAGTAGCTGAACTAGGCCCGGGAATTGTTGGTGTAGTTTATGATGGACTGCAGAGGCCTCTAAGTGTTTTAGAAACCCTAGTAGGACCCTTTGTTAAACGAGGAGTTAGAGCTCACGCACTACCTAGAGATAAAAAGTGGCACTTTAAACCGACAATAAAACCCGGAACTAAGGTTTATGGGGGAGAAATAATCGGAATAGTTCCGGAAACACCAATAATAGAACACAAAGTTATGATTCCTCCGGATGCTAAGGGTACGGTTAAGGAAGTTGTTTCCGAAGGAGACTACACAATAGAGGAACCTGTCGTAATTCTGGAACATAATGGTGAAAAAATAGAGGTAAAAATGTATCATAAATGGCCTGTTAGAAAACCTAGGCCATATAGGAGAAAACTTGACCCTGAAGAACCTATGATAACAGGTACTAGAGTTATTGATTACATGTTCCCGCTAGCTAAGGGAGGTAAAGCAGCTATACCCGGAGGTTTCGGAACAGGAAAATGTGTCATGCCAGGTACACCTGTTTTATTATCTGATGGAAGCATCAAAATAATAGATGAGATATTTGAAGAGGCTAAAGGAGGAAAACCAGATAGCAGATTTGCCGAAGAAGTATACAAGTTAAATAAGCCTCTAGAACTTTTAGGTTTTGACGGTGAAAAGATAAAGCCTGTAAAAGCAACACATGTTTATCGAGGATTCACTAACAAAATAGTTGAAATAGAGACTGCAAGCGGAAGAAAAATAAAGGTTACTCCGGAGCACAAGCTAGTGATTTTCAACCCTGAAAAAGGCTTCGAAGAGGTTGAAGCCAGAAATATTCAAGCTGGAATGTTCTTAGCCATTCCAAGGAAAATAAGGATATTAACAGAGGAGGCAAAGCTACCTATAGAGAGATTAGCAAAATACGATGATGTGGTAAGCAGGGATGAAGCATTTAATAAGGAACTAAGGAGTCTACTGCTAGCAACAATGAAATCGGGAAAGTTAAACGAGCTTCTAAAGAAAACAGGTCTTTCTAAGAAAACTATTAGGACTTTAGCCTATAAAAGAAGCTCTTCAATACCGTTAAAGCTTATCGTTGCTCTTAAGAACCTTTATGGCTCAATAGATTATCCAAAAGTTCTTGGGCTGAGAAGAGGCAAGCTTACAATAAAAATGCCGAACATAGTAACCGAAGAATTAGCTGAATTGCTGGGACTAATAATTTCTGGTGGCCTAATTACGAAGAGAAGCATAAGATTCTTCAGCAACGATAAGATATTACGTGAAAGATTCAAGTATCTTATGAAGAACCTCTTTGGCATTGATGCTAAAGAAAAATTGTTCGGAACAGTATATGGAGTTGAAGTGCATTCAGCATTAATAGCTAGGCTGATGAGAGAGCTAGGTGTTCCTGAAAAGGAGAAATCACATAATGCCAAAGTTCCTAAAGAAATCTTGAAATCACCAGATAACATTGTAGCAGCATTCTTAAGGGGCCTATTTCTTGGAGACGGAAGTTTCAGCAAAAACACTATAGAATACGTAACGGTTTCTCCCAAATTAGCTACAGGAATAACGTATCTTTTAAGCAGACTCGGAATACTATACTCAGTTAAAATGGGTGAAAGAAGTAGAATATATGTTACAGGAATTCAAGAACTTAAAAGGTTTTATGAGCTAATATTAAAGAGTGCACCTAAGATAGATAAGGTTGTTAAATTAGAGAATTATATTAAAGGTAAACGAGAAATTAGGTTAGCAAGAGAGGCAATCCCCATATCCTCAAGAATTCTCAGAGAAATCTATAGGATACTATCTAAGAGAGAGCTTGAAAAAAGAGGTATTTACATAGGTAACCAGCTATATCTTGGAGAAAACATTAGCAAACGAAGTTTAGAAAAAATACTTGCCATAACCATTAGACATAAGGGTAATTTGCAACTATTAAACTTCATAGAACAAGTGTTGAATGCTATGGAAAGCGTGGCTTTAGACAAAGTAGTTAATGTTGAAACTCGTAACTATCCTACTATAGTTTATGATTTGACGGTTGAAGAAACCCATAATTTCATAGGCGGTGAAGTACCAATAATATTCCATAATACAGTTACGCTACAGCAGCTAACCAAGTGGTCCTATAGCCAGTTAAACATCTACGTTGGCTGTGGCGAGAGAGGAAATGAAATGGCAGACGCACTTTATGGCTTCCTTAAACTGAAAGATCCGAGAACAGGAAGGCCCCTTAGAGAGAAAGCTATTTTCATAGCTAATACTTCAAACATGCCAGTAGCAGCTAGAGAAACAAGCGTTTTCTTAGGAATAACTATTGGCGAATACTTCAGAGACATGGGCTATGATGTACTTCTAGTAGCAGATTCCACATCGAGATGGGCTGAAGCGATGAGAGAAATTTCCGGTAGGCTTGAGGAAATGCCCGGTGAAGAAGGATTCCCAGCGTATCTTGGTTCAAGACTAGCAGAATTCTATGAAAGAGCAGGGAGAGTTGAAGTTGCAGGAGAGCCTCCAAGAGTAGGCTCAGTAACTGTTGTTGGAGCAGTAAGTCCGCCTGGAGCAGACTTTAGCGAGCCAGTGACTCAAAACACTTTAAGAATAGTTAAAGCACTTTTCGCATTAGATGTGGCATTAGCTAATAGAAGACACTTCCCAGCAATAAATTGGCTCGTAAGTTACAGCCTATATGTTGAAACCGTAGAAAAGTGGTGGAAGAAAATAGATCCGGAGTGGAAAAAAATCCGCGATACAGCAATGAGAATTCTCCAGGAAGAAGCAGAACTTGAAGAAATAGTTAGGCTAGTGGGTCCAGAAGCCCTTCCAGAAAAAGACAAGTTAACGCTTGAAATAGCTAGAATGATTAGAGAAGACTTCTTAATGCAAAACGCTTTCCACGAAATAGACACCTTCTCTCCACCCGAAAAAACCCATCTTATGATGAAGACCATTATAAGGTTCTACGAGAAAGCAAAGAGCGTTTTAGAAATAGGAATAACTGTTGACGAAATAAGAAAGTTACCTGTGAAATACAGAATAGCTAGAATGAAAGAAATACCATACGATAAAGTTGAAGAAGAAATCAAGAAACTCTGGCTTGAAATGGATAAAGAATTCAAAGAGCTTGTTGGAAAGAAAATGGGGTGATACGTTATGGTGGAAACAGGTTTTTCACTCTTTGTTAAAGAAGTATCTTCACTATACAGTGCAAGAGGATCCCTATTAGTGGTAGAAAGCGTTCCAGGGATAAAGTTTGGAGAAATAGTTGAAGTAAAAACGTCTTCAGGAGAGCTAAAGCTAGGACAAGTAGTAGATGTAAGTAAAGACGCTACCGTAATCCAGGTTTTCGGAGGAGTAAGAGACATAGATTTAAAGAAGAGCATTGTTAGGTTTAAAGGAGAAACATTTAAAATGCCTTTATCACTTGACATGCTAGGTAGAACTTTTGACGGACTAGGCAGACCAATAGACGGAGGTCCCCCAATAGTTCCTGAAGAATATGCTGACATAAACGGCACACCAATAAACCCTGCTTCAAGACAGCCTCCCTCAGAGTTTATTGAAACGGGAATATCAGCTATTGATGGACTAAACTCCCTAGTTAGAGGTCAGAAATTGCCTATATTTAGCGGTTCAGGATTACCTCATAACAGAATAGCTGCGCAAATAGTTAGGCAAGCAACCGTGAAAGGTAAGGAGGAAAGTTTCGCAATAGTTTTCGCAGCAATAGGGGTAACATTTGATGATGCAAGATTCTTCATTAGAAACTTCGAAGAAACAGGTGCTCTGGAAAGAACAGTAGTGTTCGTAAATACAGCTTCTGATCCAACGGTAGAAAGAATAGCTGCTCCTAGAGTAGCATTAACAACGGCAGAGTTTTTAGCTTGGAAGCATGATATGCACGTCCTAGTAATCTTAACCGATATGACAAACTACTGTGAAGCTCTAAGAGAATTATCGGCTGCAAGAGAAGAAGTCCCAGGGAGAAGAGGGTATCCCGGATACATGTACACTGATTTAGCAACAATGTATGAGAGAGCCGGAAGAATATGGGGTAAGAAAGGTTCAATAACTATAACGCCTATATTAACTATGCCTGACGATGACATAACTCATCCAATACCTGATTTAACAGGATACATAACTGAAGGGCAAATAGTTTTGTCAAGAGGTTTACATAGGAAAGGAGTATATCCGCCAATAGATGTCTTCTTATCTCTCTCAAGACTCATGAAGGAAGGTATAGGGCCTGGAAAGACTAGAGAGGATCATAGAGATGTATTTATGCAGTTATATGCAGCATATGCTGAGGGTCAGCATCTAAGAGAACTATCGGTTATTATAGGTACGGAAGCACTTAGCGAAAGAGATAAGAAATATCTTAAATTCGCAGACGAGTTCGAAGCCAAATTCATTAAGCAAGGAGAGTATGAGAGAAGGACCATTGAAGAAACACTTGACATAGCATGGGATTTACTTTCAATAATACCTGAAGAGGAACTTAAACTTGTAAGAGAAGAATACATAAGAAAGTATCATCCGAAATATAGGAGAAAGACTTCAGCATAGCTTCTTTTAAAATCTCTGAAAATAAACTGAGGGATAACTGATGAGTTCAGCGAAGGTGCTGAAGGTAAGACCTACAAAAATAGAGCTAATAAGGCTTAAGCGGAGATTAGTGTTAGCTAAAAGAATTCATAGAATACTTAGGGAAAGACTCACAATTTTAGTAGCTGAGTTCTTAGATATATCTAGGAAAGCAACAAAACTTAGAGAAAAGTTGCATGAAAAAGCTGAGGAAGCATATTCAGCTTTAACTTTAGCCTATGGCCATCATGGAAGAAAGGGTTTGGAAAAGGAAGCTTTAGCTGTTGAAAGAAAAATTGTAGCGATATTTGGGATAAGCAATATAATGGGTGTTAAAGTCCCCCTAATAGAAACGGAGAAAATCGAGAAAACAATATCGGAACGCGGCTATTCTATAGCAGATACATCACTTTATATTGACGAAGCTGCTAGGAGATTTGAGGAACTCCTAAGATTATCCATGGAACTAGGAGAAACAGAAAAAACTCTTGAAAGACTAGGCATAGAAATTAGGAAAATGCGTAGAAGAGTTAATGTATTAGAGCACATACTAATACCTAGAATAGAAGCAACGATAAAGTATTTATCTATGAAATTTGAAGAAAGGGAACGAGAAGAAAGAGCGCGTCTCAAGAGAGTAAAAGTGATTTTGTCAAGAAGGCGTGGATAATGAGATATAATGAAAGAGTGCTCGAGGAAATACTTAAGGAGGAGCTTTTAAGGTTAGCTAATGCCCATTTACCCTATAAAAAGAAGGCACTAAAGGAAGCACTCTTAGAAAAATACCCACATGTCCTAACACGGGACGGTTCCATTCACATGTTTAAACGTAGTGAATTAGAGTTCTTAAAAAGCATTTTAAGCGAAGATAAATGGGATAAACTAAAATTACCCATAACTATAGAGTTAAACCCAGACTATGGTGAAGGAGCAGCTATAGTTAGAGGGGAAGTAGAGGTAGAAGTTGTTTCTAAAATACTTGGGCTAAACTATCAGGGAAGAAAGGAGGTTATTATTTATAGACCTCAAATTTCGGCTCTTAGAAGGAAGTTAAGAACAACAACGCAAATAGCTTTTTCACTGAAAAGCATTATAAGTAGAGATTAAACAGCACATTAGGTGGTTACCTATGATTACTGAAGATAGAATAAGAGAGGCCATAGAAAACATAGAGTATGCCGTAGATGTTCTTAGAGAACTACAGGAGGAAAATGAGAAATTAGCTGACAATATTGAGAAAATAATTGAACTACTTGAAGAAGCAATGGACAGACTTGAAAGTATGCTATAAATTTCTGGTATTTATCTTCATTAACCTTTATTAAATAGATTGTGGTAAAGAATATTCTACAGTAATTTATATTGGGAAGGGAAAGATAAGCGATGGATCAGCAAGTAATAGATGTAATAGAGAAGAAGGTGTATGAAACATACTACCCTATAGTAGAGAAAACATCACCCATTAGGTCAGTTAAATTAATGACTAAATATCTACGTGAAAAATTTAAGCTTATAGTTCCGGAGAGAATAGTTGCAATAACAATATCAGCTTTCTTAAGTAGTAGACCTGTTCTTTACGAAGGACCACCGGGTACGGGTAAGACTGAAGTAGGTTACGCTATATTGACTCTGTGGTCAGGAAAAAACGCGTTCATACTTCCCTGCAGCGAAAACTATGATGAGTATAGAGTTATAGGGGACTTCCACCCATTAATGGCAATGAAAATGGGTTTTACGGAGGAAAGCTTTATTCCAAGACCCCTTCTTGCAGCCTTAATTCTTGACGCTGGGGTTTTAGTTGACGAAATTAGAAGAAGCAGTGAAGAATTTCAAAACATGCTCTTAGACATCGTAGATAAGCGTAGAATAATTGTTCCAGAATTAAAAAAGATATTTAAGGCAAAAGGAGACGGTTTTCAAATAATATTTACAAGCAACCCCGAAGATATAGCGCAAAATGAACTTAGCGATGCTTTCTTACGAAGAGTTATTAGAGTGAAATTTACATATCCTGATGAAGATGTTGAAAGGGAAATATTGAAGGTTAGGCTTGGAGAAAATTACTGGAAACTTGGAAGCGATAATGTAGCTAAAATGATTGCTTCAGTAAATGAGCTTAGAGAAAAAGCAACACATAAGCCTGGTCCAGCCGATACCGTTGCGTGGGCTCAAATAGCTGTTGAACTAGCTAGTTTAAGGGAGAGAAAAGATAAGGTTTCTTCAGAAGAAATGTTTGATGCAGGACTCTCAGTTCTTCTTAAAAGAGTAGAAGATGAGGGCATAGTTGAGGAAGTCTTAACGAAATACTTTGGTGGAAAAAGGTAGGAAAAATGAAAATCATTAGAGGCGAAGTTTTGTTTACAAGAGAACAGCTAATGAGCTTCCTAGTTAGGATAGCTAAAGAACTAAGACAAGAGGGAATAGGTGTTAGTACAGGAGAACTTGAAGCATCAATAAAACTCATTGAAAACTATTGCGCATTACAAGGTAAAATCTACGAAGAGAAACATGTTTATTCTTTAACAGTTAAGGAGCTTATGGAACTACTTAAAGCATCGCTTTTAAAACATGATAGATTTGAAAGTGTTTTTGAAAAAATAGTTAAAGAAGCACTTATTCCCCAAAACCTTATTAAAAATAGATTTACAAGAGAAATTGAAATTTATCTTAAAGAATTAGGCTTACGTTTTGGTGAAAAAATTCCACTATCTAAAAT
>CAZLZO010000004.1:61963-72264 GCA_964564025.1 uncultured Desulfurococcales archaeon | reverse complement strand
ATAGTTACTGTGATAGGTCCCATAGGTGATTCTCCATACGCTTCAGTAAACGATATTTTTCCCTGTAACGCTACTTGCTTGTTTAAATGGAATGTTAACGTATTCCCCCTAATACCTTTCTCCATTATTGAGCGTGCTGCATCAAGTATTCTCTGCGTTCTAAGTAGTCTATGAAGTTTTTGAAGACTCCTTAAGGAATATGCTTTAGCAACAATTACTTTGATGTTTCCTCTTCTCTCAATTTCCACATGGTCTGGTGTGAAAACGTTTAGAATAGCTTGTTTTACTTTTCTTTCGCTTTCAGTAGGTCTTATTTCAGCTTCAACGGTAATTATAACCATTATTTTGCCTCCTTAGTTATTTTTAGGCATTTCTCAAGTATTTTCTCTACCTCTCTACGTAATTCATTAAGTGAGCCTTCATTTACTATCATGTAATCTGCTAGTGCTATGACGTTTCCCAACCCGAAGCTTAACTCTACGAGGTCTCTCTCAACGAATTCCTCCCATGTTTTAGGGTCTCCTGGTCTACTCCTTTTTCTTATTCTTTCAAATCTCGTCTTGGGAGATGCGTGAATAGCTACAATTATTGTTTCTCCCAATGTTTTCTTAAAGTACTCTATTTCATCGAGACTTCTAACACCATCGATAATTATGGTGTTATGTTTTGTTTCCCGTATTTTCTCAACTATTTTCTTAGCTATAGCTGCCTTCCCATATTTTTTCCTTAAATCTTCAGCTACCATGTTTAAGTTATGGGATGTAAGCTTTAAGCCTCTCCTCAAGGTTTCTTCACGAACAATATCTCCCATGACATAGACTGGTAAACCTTTTTTCTTGGCTTCCTCTATGAAAACTCCTTTACCTGATGCTGGCATTCCTGCTACGCATATTACGAACAATCTTATATGCACCTATAACAATAAGTAGAATAGCTTAGTTATTAAAAGATTAGCAACATAGACCTAACGGTGCTCAGCTTTGAGCGAGAGAGTAAGAACATTTATTTCAGTTGATGTAGAGGATCCTTTAATTTTAGATAAAATAGAGAGAATTAAAGAAACCATTTTGGCGACTAATGCTAATCTTAAACCTGTTGAAAGAGAAAACATACATTTAACCTTAAGGTTTTTAGGCGAAATACCTGTAGCTTTAATAGATGAGATATATAAGGTAATGCTTTCAGTTAAAGCTGAGCCGTTTGAAATAGAAATTAGGGGAGTAGGAGCATTCCCTAGAATAACAAGCCCCAGAGTAATATGGGTAGGTGTTGTTGAAGGAGCCGATAAACTTAAGGAAATCCATAAGCAATTAGAAACCGGCTTAAGAAAACTTGGCATAAGACCTGACAGTAAAGGTTTCGAACCCCATATAACAATAGCACGTGTTAAGAGCGCTAGAAATAAGCAGAGACTAATAAAAGTACTATATGAACTTGAGGACATAGAAATAGGAAAAATGATTGTCACATGTATCAGACTTAAGCAAAGCATACTCACATTTAAAGGGCCAATATACAAGACTTTAAGGGAAGTTAAACTTGGAAGAATTAAATGATATTGAGAAGAAAGTATTAGATAAGCTAAAGCCTAAACCTGAAGAATATGTTAAGGTAAGGAAAGCCTTTGAAAAAATAAGTAACATGTTGAAGGAAGAATTAAAGAAGGAAGGTATTGAAGCTAAAGTAGAGCTCGAAGGCTCAGTAGCTAAAGATACATGGATTTCAGGAGATCTTGACTTAGACTTATTTGTACTTTATCCAAAGGAGCTTGGTAAAGAGTGGCTTAAAGATGAAGGGTTCAAAATAATTTTAAGAGCAACACAAAACTTCCCTAGGAGAATAGCGTATGCTGAGCATCCATATGTTAGAATTATTGTTAATGGATTAAACGTTGACATAGTTCCAGCATTTAAACTAAGTGATCCTTTAGAAGCTGAAACGGTTGTTGATAGAACTCCTTTTCATACGAGATATGTTACTTCAAAATTAACTGAAAAGCAAAAAGATCATGTAAGATTGTTGAAGAAGTTTATGAAAACTATAGGTGTTTATGGTGCCGAAATTAGGGTTTCAGGGTTTTCAGGCTACTTAGTAGAGCTATTAATCATCCATTATAGGTCATTTAGAAATGTTTTGGAGAAAGCAGCTGAAACCTGGAAACCAGGGTTCATAATAGATATTGAAGGATATTATAGGAAAAAAGATTATGCAAATATTGCTAAGAAATTTAAAAACCAACCTTTAATAGTAATAGACCCTGTCGATTATAGAAGAAATGTTGCAGCAGCTGTTTCAGCTAAATCTATGGCAACATTTATTGCTGCCGCTAAAGTTTACCTTAAAAATCCCTCAATTGAATTCTTTTTCCCGAAGGAGGAACATGTGAATATAGAACATGTAAAGAGGGAAATTCTAAATAAACCTTATGACTACATTTTCGTTTTATTTCCAATACCTGAAAAACCCCCAGACGTCCTTTGGGGCTTTTTAAGAAGGAGTGTTAAAGGCGTAGCTTCCCTTCTTACAAAATTCGGTTTTAACGTATTAGATTATGATGTTTGGAGCGATGAAAGTAAGTATGGAGTCTTCGTTTTCGAAGTGGAGTCTGAAGAAATAAGTTACTTTATAAAGTCAGAAGGCCCCTTAGTTAATGTGGAACCTAATGCAACGATGTTTCTAAGAAAGTACGTTGATTCTGATGAAACCATAGCAGGCCCGTGGATTGAGGACTTTAAATGGGTTGTTATTCGTAAGAGGAAATTCCATAGTGCTAAAAGACTTCTGGAAGAGCGCTTATTAGAGCATGGTATAAGTAGTGTTTTAAGAGAGCATTTGTTAAAGACATGGTTTAAAGTTCTTTTAAAAAACGATGTAGAATATATAGTTAATGTTGTTGGAGAAGACTTTCTAAAGTTTATTTCGCAATTTACGAGGAAGAAGCCAAAATGGCTATCTCTAAAGTAATGATAGATGATAAGCTTTTAAAAGTGCTTTGCTATCCTAAGCCAAGTATTCAATGTTTAAATAAGAGATTAAGTGAACTTAAAGAGTTAAATATAGCATACATAATATTACAGGGACCCATTAAACTACATAAGGATATAAGAGTTTTAGGTAAAGGCTATGCCAGCATTGTTGTTAAAGCCGTAGATTTTGAGGATAATGTAGTAGCCGTTAAAATACGTAGGGTTGACTCTAGAAGGCCTTCACTAGTAGAGGAAGCTGAAAACCTTGCATTAGCGAATAGTGTTAATGTTGGACCACGACTCCTAGGATTTACAGAAAACATTATTGTTTATGAATTTATTGAAGGCGTAAAAATAGATTCTTATATTATGAATTCTCCCGATGAAACTGTTAAGAATGTACTGTTAAGCCTTCTTCAACAATGCTTTAGACTAGACATGGTAGGTTTAGATCATGGAGAACTCTCAAGACCCTATAGTCACATTCTTGTAACGAATAAAAATAAACCGTATATAATAGATTTCGAATCATCAAGTACTTTAAGAAGACCTTCAAATGTAACATCAATAATAGGCTCTTTAATCATAAAAAATGGCCCTCTTCAAGAATATGTTAGGAAAGTTCTTGGGGTAAGTAATTTAGATGAACTAATTGCTCTTTTAAGAATGTATAAGAAAAATCCAAGTCCTGAAACATTTATGTTGGTTCTTAAATTCTTAAACCTTACTCATTAAATGTGGAAGGGAGCTGGTGGGGCCGCGGGGATTTGAACCCCGGACCACGGGCGTTCCGGGGCCGTCTACGGGGATTCCTCCCCAGGCCCGCATCCTTCCAGGCTAGACGACGGCCCCTCTTCTATTTACGGATAGTTTTCTCTTTTTAAATTCTTTATCCTCTTTTCCTGATCTTACTTAGTGACGGTGGCGTCCATAGTAACCAAGCGGGTATTTTTTTAAGTAGTTCATAAGCCTCTTCCCAAGAATCTAGTCCTAATTTTGCAGCTAACTCTTCAAGCGTCATTTGGGTTCTAGCATATTCTCTTAAAATGTTTAACGTGTCTTCTGAAATTATTATTTCCTTATCTCCAACTCTAATTTTTATTTCCTCTGCGAGTTTCGATTTCTCGCTCATTTCTATCGCCTTTGAAAAATAGTTAGCACTAGGTATTTAAGAGTTTATGGGAGATATGGTATTTGGGGTAAGAGCGCATGCCCGAAGTTTCTACAGGTATTATACGTTTAAAACATGCAGCAGATAAGGTTAAAAGAGGACTTCTAATAGAAGGTCATGATCCATCAGTTATTAATGAAGCCATTTCTGCTTTTGACAATTTAATTAAAAATAAAATGTTAGAGCTTGCATTAACCGATGAAGACGTAGTTGAAATTACGCTAGAATATAATGTTTCTAATGGTAAAATCGTATGGAATGAGGGAACACTTAAAATAACTGTTTATAAACCATTAGAGGAAATTTCGGCAACTAAAAAAGAGGTAGAAGAGCTTAAGGCTAA
Organism: uncultured Desulfurococcales archaeon; assembly: GCA_964564025.1. GTDB lineage: Archaea > Thermoproteota > Thermoprotei_A > EX4484-217-1 > EX4484-217-1 > DRYM01. The sequence goes on along the minus strand of CAZLZO010000004.1, from coordinate 67,784 downwards.
ATACGAGGAACTTGAAAGAAAGTTAGCTAATATTAGAGACTTCCTTAGAGAATTAGTAGAGAAATCATCTAAGTTATTAAGTGAAATTTAGATTTCCCAGTATTTTTTGAAAATTCTTCTACACTTATCCACATATTTTCTAATTTTACTCATATTTTCCTCGAAAGATACTGCTTCAGCATATAGTAGTTTATTAGTATATGGAGCAAGTATCAAGTTCATTATTGCTTTTGGAAGATAGTTTGTTGAATATCCTCCCTCAAGAACCGCTAGGATGCCATCAACATCCTTCATTATCTCAGATATTATCAGCCCTATTTTCCAGTAAGCTTCTAATGTCAAATTTAAATCTGTTAACCCATCACTATGATGCGTATCGAAACCTGCTGATATAAGGAGAAATTCGGGTTTGTATTGTAATATTATTGGTAAGGCTACGTTACGTATCGCGTATAAGTAGCCATCGTTAGCTGTTCCTGGAGGTAATGGTACATTTACTGTATATCCTTCACCCTCTTTTTCTCCAACTTCTTCAGGAAAGCCTGTACCTGGAAATAGGGTTCTTGGGTCTTGGTGTAAGGAGACATATAGTACTTTATTTGTGTTATAGAATATGCTTTGAGTTCCATCGCCGTGATGGGCATCTATATCTAATATTGCTATTTTTCTATATCCATAATTTTCTATAAGATACTTAGCAACAATAGCTACATTGTTGAATATGCAAAAGCCTTTAGCAAAACCTTTGTGAGCATGGTGTCCTGGAGGCCTTATTGCTGCAAATCCTACTTTGCATTCTCCAAGCACCAATTTTCTAAGGGTTTTTATGGCTGTACCAACAGCGTAAAGTGCTACATTATATGTTCTTTTAGATACAATTGTATCTAAATCTCCGAAGGGATGGCCTCCTCCAGCTTCGGAAAATACCTTGATGTATTCAACATATTCAGGATCATGAACAAGCTCAACTATTTCACGTGAAGCTTTTTCAGGTTCTATAAGTTTAAGCATGCTTGTATGTTTAAACTTTCTTAGAAAATCTAATATCGCATTTATTCTCTTAGGATTTTCAGGATGATATTCAGAGGTTAAGTGTTGTTTAAATATTTCACCTGTGGCAAAACATACTTTAGCTGACATAATCTTAAACCCTCAGAATACGATTTCTACAGTTTGAAACGTTTATATATGTTTACGTCAAATGTTTTCTACGGTACGATATTTATGCAAATGGATAAAATTTCAAAATTAATTTCTAAAAATGTAAGTAAGAGCTTAAAAGTAGCATTGGAATATGACAAATACGTTACTAAAGGATACGCCTTCAAATATTTTCCTCTTGCCCTATCGAGAGCCAAAGGAGCTAAAATATGGGATCTAGACGGCAATGAGTACATAGATTTCCTATCAAGTGCAGCAGTATACAATGTAGGGCATAGTAACGACAAAGTTATTGAAGCCATTAAAGAGCAGCTTGATAAATATCTTCACTACTGCCTTTACATATATCATGAGCCAGCTGTTGAGTTAGCTAAGCTTTTAGTTAAAATAGTGCCAGGAAGTTTTGAAAAGAAAGTAGCTTTCGGACTTAGTGGATCAGACGCTAATGATACAGCAGTTAAGGCATCACTACTTTATACGGGACGTAGAAACATAGCATCTTACACCTACTCTTACCATGGGACAACATATCTCTCGCTTTCCATGTCAGCATCGTTTAATCCTAAATTAAGGAGTAGGCTGAATGCTTTACCCAACGTTTACTTCTTTGAATACCCAGATACTTACCGTTGCCCCTATGAAATGAGCGAGAAAGAGTGTGGCGAATACTATTTAGGGCTTATAGAGGACTTCTTTAGGAAGAATGTTGCTGGTGACTCTTTCGCAGCATTCATGTTTGAACCTATTCAGGGAGATGGAGGAGTACTTGTACCTCCGGAGAACTACGTACGTGGCTTAAGAAAGCTTACGGAAGAATACGGAATTATTCTCGTAAATGATGAGGTACAAACGGGAATTGGTAGAACAGGTAAAATGTTTGCTATAGAACACTTTGGCATAGAACCCGACATAACTGTTGTAGGTAAAGCTATTGGAGGAGGAATGCCTGTTTCAGCAGCTATAGGTAAAGCTGAAATTCTAGATTCAGCTACACCTCAAACATACTTCTTAACATATGGAGCACATGCGCTATCTACTGTTGCCGCTATAGCTACAATAAACTATGTTCTAGAGAACAAATTAGCCGATAGAGCACGTGAACTAGGGGATTATGCTAAAAAGAGGCTTCTAGAACTTAAGGAGAAATACGAACTCGTAGGTGATGTAAGGGGTCTAGGTCTTCTCCTAGGTGTTGATATAGTTAAAAGCAAGGATACTAAAGAACCTGATAGAAAAACAGCAATCAAAATCATATGGAGAGCTTGGGAAAAAGGATTGTTAATGATGACCTATGGAAAATACGGTAATGTTTTGAGAATAGCGCCGCCGCTCGTAATAACTAAAGAGGAGCTTGATAGGGCAATAAATATAATAGAGGAGTCCATTAGGGATGTTCTAGCAGGTAAAGTTAGTGATGAAGTAGTTGGGCTGCTTCGTGCTTGGGAGTAAAAAACAAATTTTTTAAATAAGTCTTGCAATTTTTCCCTCTTTAGGCATGTAAATTTGTCCTTCTCTTCTGAGAGTTTCAATAATTTCCTCTACATCTCTTTCACTTAATCCTTCCCTTTTAGCTTCATTTACTACATCCTTTAGATTTACGACGTTTCCAGGTATGCCGCCTTCAAGTCTTTCAATAATGCTCATTACTTTGAGCATTTTCTTACGTAAGCTTAAAGGCTTCCCTGTCATTATTATATCTATATCTATAACTCCTGTCTCCATATCTATACCTACGTCTTTGAAGCTTCTAATCATAAGATCTATTGCTGCTTTAGCGTCCTCAGCTGTAACCACACTACTTAAAGCCATTCTTGCATGTGCTTCCGCTAGTCTTATAAGCGCTTCTAATTGCCTTGGAGTTATTGGAACAGCTACCTCAGCGCTTGTAGCCGCCTTAGCCCTTAATGATACGAAAAAGTCTTTAATAATTTTCACAGCCTCCTCTGAAAGCTTAGGTTTCACAAACTTTCTCGCATACCCTATGTATTTTCGTAAGAGTACAGGATCTATTTGCGGCCTTATTTTTTCAGCTCTCTTATGGACCATTAAAATGTGTTCAGCCATTTCCTCATCTCTTTCAGGCGCTGGAACATCCGTAATAACAAACATTAAGTCAAATCTTGAAAGAATGGTTGGAGGCAAATTAATGTTATGTATGAAGCCTCTTTCAGGAATATATCTTCCAAGAACAGGGTTCCCAGCAGCCAAAATAGAAGCTCTAGCATTTAACTTAGCAACAATACCAGCCTTAGCAATACTTATTGTATTATGTAATACAAGTCCATGCGAAATGAATACATGATGAGGCTCAACTGTTACATCATACACCCATTCTGAATCCTTATTCTCTATTTCCTCAACCGCCTTAACTCTTAGAAACATTATGTTTCCGTAAACATAGTGTTTTAACACATTAACTATTTTTTCTATTTTCTCTAGCTTCTTAGCGGCTTCTTTCATTAACGTTTTAATTAACTGTTCATCCTTTCTAATAAGCAGCCTATACCTTAGCGTTGAATATGGTATTCCTGTTTTTTGTGAAAGTTCCTTCAATGAAATAAGCTTTCTTATACTAGCTAGATCAGAGTTTTCCATGGCATTTCTTAGTTTTTTGATTTTATCCTCAATGAGTTGGATATATTTGCGAACTCTTTCTCTATGGATTGTTGACTTTCTCTTAACTACACCCGTAACGTATCCGTCGTTTAGATTTAGTTCATTAAGAATCTCTCTTAGTTTTTTAGCGATTTCAAGAGGCATAGGGTCTCTGTAATTTAATCTTTGCTGTGATTTCGAAATTAACTCTAAAATTCTGTTATAGCGTGAATCGTCTTGAATTATTGTTGCAAATTTCTTTAAACCCTCAGTTCCAGAAATCACTACTTTATAGTATTCCATACCATTCGAGTTTTCTGTTTGTATGTAAGAATATATTCCAAGGGCAAGTAGTAAGTCTTGCAGATCTTCAGCAAGTTTTCTTGAGGATGTTCTAAATCCGACCCTATATTTATCAACAAACCCGTCTCCTTTGAAGTAGGCATTTAGAAAAGCCTTTTTCGCTTTCTCATGCATGATAAATATTAATGAGGGTATTCTTCTTAAGGTCGAAGGCCTTTTAGATTGACCATTTTTAGACGGAATAATTTCAGGTAAAAATTTAGCTATTTTAGCGTAAAGATCCTTTGAAATAGTTCTTATTGTGTATAGAGTTTTTCTTCTCCCTTTACTACTAACTTGAACATTGTATCTAATACCTAGTTTATCTAAGGTTCCTTTGAATTCTTCTACTAGCTTAACGTCAGTATTAGTGAAACCTATTTCGTAATAGCTTCTCTTTTCGTTAGAGTATACAAAACCATCTGATAACACGTATCCTATGAATTTAGCTAATACTTCGGGATCTTTTACACGGAATTCTTTTAAAGCATTTGATAAAAGATCATTGTCCGATAATTCTTTCGGGTAATAACGTATGCTTGGAACTAACATTCCGGGTTTTACATTGTCTGCTCTAACGGTTATTATTTCACCATTCTTCCATACGAAAATGGGATGCTCCGGGGTGACAACTATGGTTCTCCCATTACTATACGTTATTTTTATGAACTTTTTAGGTGCTTTATGTCTGCTGACCCTATTTGCTTTGACCACTATTACGCTTTTATCTTTAAAGTCATATGATAGGAGTTTAATATTATCTATGGGTAGTATTTCTGTTTCTATACCTCTTACTACTTTATCTCTATTCTCAGCAATAAGTGAATCTACAAATTCACCAATCCTAACTTTCCTTCCGTCAGCTAAAAACAACTCGAAATCTTTATGGTAACTTTGCTGCTCCATTGCCTCGTGAATCGCTACACGATCTTCAGCTCTCATCTTATCTATTTCATCAATGCAATTATGTACTATAATTCCTTCGGCCAAGAAGTTATGCGTTTCTGGTACGTAAATGTCGTAAACATAGCCTTCATAATCAATATATTCGACGTTTACTACTTTATCTATGTAGTAATCGTATTGAGCAGCTATGTTTATTAGCTTTTTTGTATCAGGCGAAAGCTTATTGGAATATAATAATGCAATTTTCCTAAGCTTTTCTTTTGTGAATATAGTCTTTCCTGTTAAAGTATTGTAAATAGTGCTCCATAAACCATCTTTTACAAGAATATATGGTCTAATTTCGTTTACTATTCTTTTAGCTATTTTAATCGCTATTTTTCTAGGAATAACATTATGTTTTGATGTGATTAATTTTTTCTTCACGGGAATACTGATTTTTTCTGCTTTAACACTGTATGGCTTAATAATTTCAATAAGTTTCGATACGTCATCTCTATTCGTAATCCGTATTCTTATGGTATTGTTTTCTTGAATCATTTTAGAATGTATATCAAACCTTCTCAGTATTAATGGTATTGCTTTCGCTTGAGAATAATTTTCCAATACTATATCAACATGAATAACTTCATATTGCCTATGACCTTTAACGGATTTCTTAATAGATATTGATCCATCAGCGTCTATAAGTCCTGCTAAAAACCCTCTTAGGACACTATTTGGTAATTTAAATATGCGTTTGAGCGAGTCCTCTAAAAAGTACTTGACTATGTATGCGAAAATTATTGAGTCAATAATTATGTCAACACTTCTGCTTCTT
>CAZLZO010000004.1:27322-61863 GCA_964564025.1 uncultured Desulfurococcales archaeon | reverse complement strand
CTGCTTCTTCTGTAAAGTTTGGGTTTAACATTTATTGTTTTTAGATACTTCAATATTCTTTCTACAACGTCCTTGTGTTTTATTGTTTGCGTAATTCCCACTCTTTTGTCTGTAAAGTAACCATCTCCAAGAATGAAGCCTATGATGTACCCTATTTCAGGAGTTATTTTCGTTAGCGCTAATGATGATGACTTATTCCCTCTTGAGAATTTAAGTACTTTGTTTCTCCAATCACCTAATTTGCCGTTCTCTTTCAATACTTTTTTAAGCAGCCCTACTTCAATGTACAGTTTATTATGTGATGTATAGACTTTTTTACCCGAAATTTTCTTAAGCTTATATACGCTACCATGGAGTTTTTCTATTATTTTTAACATTTCGTTTCTCTCATCATTTTCTAAAACCGCTGTCCACGTGTCAGGTACTATGTCTAATAAGTATACTTCGTTTTCATGACCTGGGATTTTTTGGAGAGAAAGTACTTTTTCTCCAGGCTTAAATTCTGAAGCTTGTTTCCAGGCTAGAGTTTCACCATCAATTAGGAGGTGATCTGGTGTTAATAGTAATTCGTAACCGCTTTCAAAAGTAAGTTTCACTAACTTCCCTTTCCATAATTTTCTCCTAACAACATTAGAGACTGTCTCCTTTGCAGATAGATTGTTAGGGTCTATCCCGACAACTCTATGGTTTGAATAGTTTAGCTCAACCAGTTCATTATTGACTATGACCTTAATAGCTCTGTTCTTATCGAATAACTCAGCTATTCTAACGTACTCATTATCAACTAGTACCCGTGTTTCAGGGTGTAAACATACTATTCCTCCATCGCCTAAAACCAATGCTCCAGCTTCAAGATAGTATTCTCCAGTACTTTTGTCTCTTAAAACAGCTGCAGTAAGGCCAGCGGCTGTGGTTCCCTTCCCTGAAGTATATATTCCTCGAGGAGCTATTCTAGCAACATATTGTAAGAGCTGGCTATTGTGTAAGAATAGGAGTCCTAGGCCTCCGACAAAGTTTTCGTGTTCTTCTACTGAAATATCATAAACGTATTTAGCATGGTTAGGTTCAATTTCACATATGTCTATTTCCTCTATAGACTTTATGATATCCCATGTAACAATAGTATTATCGATTATGGAGTATAATCTATTAAGTATGGCTAGGGTTTTGGTTCTCACATTCATATCTATATCATGTTGTTTTTCAGCTATTTCACTCAATTTAGCTAGTATTTTATGGGCATAGTTTCTTCCTGCGTATCCTCTGTAAATTTTTCCTCTAACCTCTCCTGCAAAATTCCGATAGCCTCTTTTTCTGCTATTTAGCTTTAAAAGAGCTAATGCTCTAATAGCTGTTGAAGCCATAGGAACTTTGTCGACAATGCTACTTCCGTTGGTATTTAACTGCTTTAATTTTTCTTGCTTAACAGGGTCTATCAAATGTATTAGCTTCGTAATTGCTGGATTAGGGATGTATATTCTGAAGTAGTGAACATTTTTATCTTTATATTTTGAAGAAGAATATCTTATCGTATGTTCTAACCCTAAAATCGCTAGAAGAACAGATACTTCATGAGCTATGTTTTCACTTGTTGTTGTTATCGTAATTTCTCCTTTCCAATTTTTAGAGCCTTTGATTTTCGATGGGATAATAGATCCATCACTTTCAATGAGCCCTGAAATTAAACCCCTAATGAATACTATAGGGGCGTTAAAGGCTATTTGTGGAACTCTCTTATATCTTGATAATAACCCCTTAGTCTTGTTCTCTCTAATTATCTTTATGAAGCAGTGATGTTTTATCCAGTTAATAAATTCTTTATCCGTTATGATTAGTCTATATTGCTTTCTATTCTTACCATTCCTTTCATATACTTTGAAAGGTAATTTTAGCTTATACTGGACTATTTTCCCTAGATACTCTATAACTTCTTTGTTTGTTGAAACTATTTCTACTCTTTCGCCGGATGACACTTTAGAAACTGTTCCATCCCCTAAGAAGAACCCTATTAAGTATCCGAAGTCCCAATCAAGCTTTATGTTAGTGTTTCCTATTCTTACATTATTCACAATGTTTCTTCTAAACGGTGCTAAACACTTAAGTATAGGTAATAGAATTTTCTTCTTAAAGGCTTCAGTGGGTTTAACTGGCATTAGTAATGCTAAGTTTTTATTGAAACCTATTAGGCTATGGTCTTTAGTTACTATTACTCTTCTACCATGTTTTGTTTTAATTACTATTACTTTTCTTGGCGCCTTATGTCTTATAAGCGCCTTAATTGGCTTTACCTCTGGCTTTAAAGTTGCTGGTGAAATAGCTATTGTATAAAGCTTTACTCCTATCTTATCAAGTAGAAGTTCCTCAGATTCTCCATGGTTAATGACATTATCTCTGTATTTCTCCATGTATTCATCAATTATTTCACCTATTGGTCTGAAGCTTATTAGCCCGTTTTTATCAAAAATTAGTACGCGTTCACTATAAACTAAGCTCTTGGCGGTGCCAGGGTCGCCTACGAGGAGTACGTGTATGTCGCCTCTTATTCTGGTGCCGTCAGGTAGTTCTTTCGGTATTCCTCCAAAAAGCAGAAGGGCTATGGCCTTCTTTATATGTTCATGCCCGTAAATTGCTGGTGCTACGGAGTTTATTATCTTTTCTCTTATTTGTGGGTCTCTTGCTAGTTCAAGTATTTTCTTTTCGTCTTCCTTTGAAATTTCGAGTTCTTCAAGTACTTTCTGGGAGACTTCTACATTGTTTGCTTCAATTCTCATTTCGAAAGTAAGCTTGCTTCCCTTTTTAATGGATCTCTCTCCCTTAATTGTTAATATGCCGACTATGGTTACTCTATCGCCAGGTCTTGCTTTATCAACTAGATCTTCAGTTAAAATAACTTCTATTGAGCGGGGAAGCTGGCCTGGAGGTATTTCCTCAGGTTTTTCCTGAACCATTATTTTCTGGACATCAATAAACTTAGACTTATGTAGGAGAAGTTTAAAGGAAGGCCTTTCTCCGCAAGGACACTCAGTAGGATATTCTAAAGTATCTCCTTCCTGAATAACCTCTATCTCAGTATTGCAATTTGTACATAAGAAAACTGCTTTGTATAGCTTCTCCATCGTAGGTGTCATACGTGTAACTACGCCTTCTATTTGAACTAGTTTTTCAATATGTTCGGATCCAAGTTTTCTTATAGGAATAGTTTCTGGTAATTCTCTAAACCTAACATAGAATCTTTCAACCTTAGACGCTAACTCTCTATTCTCATTGGTTACTAGTTCTTTAAGCGCCTGAGACGCGTACTCTAAAGCTTCCCTTGGATTTTCAACAACGTATAGGGCGAGTTGGGGATTTGTTATGTAAAGGTCGGGAAAGTCTACTACTATTGATCTTTCCCCTTTAATAGTCATATCTAAAACTCTATCCCAGTATTTTAGCTTACCATGTATGTCCTTGAATGTTTTTAAGAACTTAATAAACTCCTCTTTGAGGTCGCCAACTATTGTTTTCTCTTCTACTTCCCTTTCCACTGTGGTACCGGCATTCATGCCTTACATCACGTGGACTCAATATTTTAATCCTGTAGTTTCCTCTACCCAAAGTTTAATTATGTCTCTCAGAATCCTATATAAGATCTTTTCCTCAGGAGCGAACTTGCTAATTATATCTTTAGGTTCTTCAACTGTAAGTACTAAGTTTAGAATTTTTCTTAAGCGACTTCTGACAATATCTCTTACAAACATTTCGGTTTTCCGGTATTTTTCTATAATTTCAGACGTTGGGCTTTTACTTAGTTGCTGCATTGTAAGTTCTATTTCATGTTTTACTTTAACATAAAAATCAGGTGAAAGCTTTTGTAGTGAAGATGCGGTACTTATAGTTTTTGTTTCCAAAAATGCTAAGCGCGCAAGTTCCTCTACGGTAACTCTTTCTTCGGAAGATAACTCTGCCAAACCACTTTTCGATAACTCGTAAGCTAGCCATCTTGGAACATCTGCTTCGGTGTTTGCTTCTATTTCTGAAACTTCATCTATATTGAGGACTATATTTTGGAAAGACCTAACCTTGGCTAAGGACATGTAGTTTTCAGCACGTGAACTATCAATAAGAGTTTTAAGGACTTCTTCTAGCATTTCCTAAAATACCCTCCCCAGTTACTTAGCTCTTTTTGCCACTAAAAATATATTTGTATTAAAAAGAGAACCAATATATGGCTTTAGCTAGTCAGGTGGTAAGAAATGGCATCCATAGAAGCGGAGCTTCTCTGGGCAGAGAAGTATAGGCCGAAATCGCTTGATGAAATAGTTAATCAAAAAGAAATTGTTGAAAGACTTAAACAGTTTGTTAAGAATAGAAACATGCCTCATTGCTTATTTGCTGGCCCGCCGGGCACAGGTAAGACTACAGCTGCACTAGCCTTAGCACATGATCTTTATGGTGAAAACTATCATAGATATGTTCTTGAATTAAATGCAAGTGATGCTAGAGGAATAGACGTTATTAGAACTACGGTTAAAGAGTTCGCTAGAAGCGTTGTTCCAGGAAAAATACCTTTTAAAATAATAATCCTTGATGAGGCAGATAATATGACAGCCGATGCTCAACAAGCTTTAAGAAGAACTATGGAGCTTTTCACAGCAACATGTAGATTCATACTTATAGCTAATTATCCAAGCAAGATAATAGAGCCTATACAGTCTAGAACAGCTTTCTTCAGATTTACTCCACTAAGTAGGGAAGACGTTGTGGCTCGCCTTAAGTGGATAGCTGATCAAGAAAAAGTAGAATACGATATGAAAGCATTAGAGACAATATATGAGTTATCCGAAGGCGATATGAGGAGAGCTATAAATATTCTTCAAGCAGCATCAGCTTTAGGTAAAGTGACTGTAGAGGTAGTGTATAAGGTCATTGGAGCTGCACATCCCACTGAGGTCAGAGAAATGATTAAGGCAGCACTTGCAGGTAGGTTTACTGAAGCAAGAGAGAAACTTAGAGCATTAATGATAAATTATGGTCTTTCAGGGGTCGATGTTGTTAAAGCTATGCATAGGGAAATATTCAGCTCCGACATTAAAATACCTGAGGAGCTTAGAGTGCTCATAGCTGACTATCTCGGAGAAGTACAATATAGATTGGCTGAAGGAGCTGACGATGAAATACAGTTAAGCGCTTTAATAGCTAAACTTGCCATGCTAGGTAAGAAGTTAAGGGTTTAAAAATGCCTGCACCACTACCATGGATTATTAAGTATAGGCCTAAGAGAGTAGTTGAAGTAGCGGATCAAGAGGAAGCTAAGAAGCTCTTCATACCATGGATAAAAGGTTGGCTTCAAGGTAAAGTTCCCGATAAAAAGGCCGTATTATTCTATGGACCTGCTGGTTGCGGTAAAACATCTCTCGCAGAAGCAGCAGCAAAGGAGTTTGGTTTAGAACTAATAGAGATGAATGCTAGTGATTTTAGAACAAAAGATGCAATAGAAAGAGTAGCTAAAATAGCTGCTACAAAGTATTCGCTATTTGGATTTAAAGGAAAAATAATTCTACTAGATGAAGTTGATGGAATAAGCACTGTTGCAGACAAGGGCGCATTAGATGCCATAATAGATCTTATAAATTCTACACGATTTCCAATAATTCTCACGGCAAACGATCCTTGGGATCCTAGGCTTAGGCGGTTAAGGGAGCTTTGCTTAATGGTTCCATTTAGAAGGCTTACAAAAACAGCTATGAAGGAAGTTTTAAGAAGGATCTGCTTAAATGAGGGCTTAGAATGCGATAATAAAGCACTTGACTTAATAATAAGTTATGCTGAAGGAGATCTTAGATCGGCAATAAATGATTTACAAAATGCAGCCTCTATTTCAAGAAAAATTACAGTTGATGTTGTTAAGCCAATTCTAGCTAGAAGAGATAGACAATACACTCCCTTTGAAGCCTTACGTAATCTTTTCATGTCGAAATATGCTTGGCAAGCTAAGAAAGCAGTTACATCAACCGACATAGACTATGAAACTATGATGTTATGGATTGCTGAAAACATACCTAACCAACTTACAGATCCCGAAGATTTATGGAGAGCTTACGAGTCTCTTTCAAGAGCTGATGTTTATTTAGGAAGAATTAAGAGAACACAAAACTGGGACCTCCTATCTTATGTCTTCGACTTCATGGGACCCGGTGTAGCATTAGCTAGAAAAGCTTCAAAATTTAGATTTGCCAGATACAATTTTCCTCAAAAAATACTACTATTAGCTAAAACAAAGAGGCAAAGAGAAATTAGAGATGCTATAGCTAAAGTTATTGCCGGATCTTTACATATTTCAACGCATATAGCTAAGAGAGATGTAATACCATTCTTACATGTAATATTTAATAATAACCCAAAATATGCTGCAAGAATAGCTTTAGGACTAAATTTAACTGAAGAAATGATTAAATTCCTATCTCCAACAAAATATAAGGAAATATTAAAGGAATTGAAGCGTAGAAAATGAGCAAAGTAGGTTTCTATAAACCTCTACACTTTTATTTTAGGCTTATCTCCAACAACTTTTACTTGGGAACATATGAAATTAAGTGCTATATTTTCTGCCTTGCAACAGTAATTGAAAACTTCTCTTAATTTTTCCTCTAACACTTTAAACGTTAATGGCGTTTCTATGTCGAAAAGTATGAGGCTTTCAGGTTTCGCAGGCTTTATTCTTAACGACCTTAAGCACTTACCTTTAAGCATGTTCTTAATGTCTGCTTCTGATATAATGTTTTCTTCGAAAAGCCTCATGGTTGACACTATTCTCCTAACCATTTGTTTAATAAAACTATCAGCTACAATGTCGTATATGATGTATTTTCCTGCTCTATATATTTTAAAGGAAAATACTGTCCGGTAAGGGCTTATATAGGGCGGTATTTTTTCATAATATGAGCTAAAACAGTTAAACATGTGTTTTCCGATAAACATCTTAGCTATGTTGTTTAAACGGATTAAGTCTAAATTTTCATATCCTTCTTCAACATATACGTATCTTCTATAAACGACATTGTATCTAGGATTGTATTCGAAAGGCAAATTAAATCTGATAGCCCAGACCAAGATGTCTTTAGGTAATTTAGTTAAGGCTTCTAATACTTTCTCATTGGATGCAAACGCTTCTAAAAGAGCTATTTGAGATAATGCATGAACCCCCTTATCTGTTCTCCCTGAGAAAACAATTCTTTCTACTGCAATGCCTTCATCACTTAGTGTTTTAATAATCTCGCCTTCAACAGTTCTTACATCTGGTTGTCTCTGTGAGCCATGGAAACTTCTTCCATCATAAAACATTTTAATAAGTAGTGAACTCATTTTCTCTCTTTACCATAGCTTATTTTTAGCTCTAAGCTTTCTATTTCCTTAGGTACACCCTTTAGCGACTTTAATAATCCCTTTAACACTTCATAAATTACAAGTTTAGGATAAGGTGATAACGGTATTTTTATCCCATTAACTTTAAGCTCTATTTCAGATACTACAGGGCAATTTAGAATTGTTTTTTCACCCTTAAGTACGGCCTCAGCAAAGTCTATGCATGTTGGATACCCGCAGAATTTACAGTTAATCCCCGGTAAGTCTTTTTTAGCTATTTTCTCTCTTGCATTCGATAATATTTTTTCAAGAATTTCTCCTATATCGCTAAATGTATAAACTTCACATTCACTGTTCTCAAGATGTTCTTTGCTTACATTAACTATTAAGAAGCATTCTTTACCGAAGGAGCTTTTTGCTTTCATTAATTCGCTTTTATTTCTGACTAACACTATTTTTGGATAACCTCTGTAGTTTTTGAAACCTTCTATTAATATTAATGGTTCCTTAACGCTTAGTGAAGTTATCATGTCTTCTATTAAGCTTAGTGTTTCTCGCTTAAACATTGCTTGAAAGTTTTTAGAAATAGCAATTACTGTATTTGCTCCAGCTTCAATAATCCTATATGAATCTTTATCTTTAATATCTATTCCTCTATGGGCGTGCTTTATTACTGCTACCTTGTAGCCCATAAGCCTTAATTTTTTCGTTAAAACCTCTATAAGAGCTGTTTTACCATAACCTTTACCGAAAGAGACAATGTGGTAAATGGCTTTACCATAAACCACTTCTCAATGACACCTGTAAATGACTTCTTAGAATTAGTGAAGTAATTAGTGTTTTTAAATTTCACCTACTTCCTCTAAAAACTTCTTTAGCGAATAAACTAGAGGGTTGCAGTTATTTAGAGAATATATTGTTATCCTTCCGTACCTTTTCTTTATAACTATTCCGTTTTTCTCAAGAAATTCTAAATGTTCTTTAACATTAAGGTAATGAATATTGAGTTCCCGTGAAATCAATGAAGCATTTGCATGCTCCTTAACCATTAAGTACTTAATTATTCTGACTCTGTTCTTAGATGAAAGAATGTTTTCTATCAATTTAAATGTCATCTCCATTATTTGTGGGTATATTGCTCTATTAATTTTAGAACTTCCTTTTCAAGAGCATCGAGAGGGACATTAAATATTCCTATGAGAGTACTTCGCCCCCTATAGCCTTTTCCTGAAGCCCTAGTTTCTATTAAACCCCTTTGTTTAAGGTCTCTAACGTACTCGTAAACTTGTGTATGCCCTCTAGGTTTCTCATTATATAGTTCACATAGTATTTCATACTCGTTCTCCACATCTCCCATTCTAACATATTGTTTTCCACTTCTCTTTAGAGCTCTAATTATGGCTTCGTATATTAAGAGCTCATGAAGTGTTAAATGAAGTATCATATCTTTAGCTATAACTATGTAGCTTGAATTTTCAGCTCCAGCTATTGAAGCATAAGCCTTTCTCAAATGCTCCAAAGTTACGTAGGAACTTCCTTCGTAGTCAGCTGCTTCACCAGCTCTAAGCAATAACTCTATTGCAGCTCTAGCATTACCATCTCCACCTTTATCTACGCCAACTATTTCAGCTATAGCGTCTATTACCTCAGGTCTTACTACGCCTTCCCAAAAGGCTAATTCAAGTCTTTGCTTAAGTATATCCTTAATTTCCTTAGATGTATATGGTTTAAAAGCTATCATGTGCCTTAATAGGTAACTTGATGTTGCTGAATCTAAGCTTTCAAGTTCGCTAAGACTTCTACCTATAAGTATGAAGTTTATTCTCTTAGTGTACTCGGGATATTCATCATAGGTTCTAATGAAGAAGTAGAGAGCATCACTTCCAGAAACTCTTATGAAATAATCGAATTCATCCAAAGCAAGCATTATGTAGATGTCGTTTTCTTCTAAATATTCAAGTATTGCTGAGTAAAGCTCAAAAGCAGAAAGGCCTCTTTGAGGTAGCGGTATGCTTAGATGCTTGGCTATTTCTGAAACGATGTTGTAAACGGTTCGATTCCTATGGCAATTAACGTGAATGTATTGAAGATTAATTCCTCTTATTTTAGCTTTAGAAGAAAAAATATTGCCGAAGGTTCTTGAGGTAACAGTTTTACCTACACCAACAGGGCCGTGTAAGAATACTCTTTGACTTAAGCTCCCTGGATTATAAAGTATGAATTTAAAGTATTGGGCAAGCATTTTGATTTGTTCTTCACGATATGGGAGTGATGGTGGAATATATTCTGGATACAATGTTTCCTTAGCTTTGAAAACCGATGGTTTACTTAGAACAGTTTCTATAATGTCTTCTGCATCAATGAATTTCTTAGTTTCTTTACGTGTTTTCATAGTAGATTCTCCTCCAATATTTAGTTTCGCTTACCCCAACATAACTATTTAACAGTTCCGCCCCTACCTCTTCTCCGTATAATCTCTCCCTCTTTTAAAACAGATATCCCCGATATTTTCCCAATAATTTCAACTTTAACAATATATTTGGGTTTCTTAAACGAAACTATTCCTCCGAGTTTCTGAACTATTTCTTTACCTAATGCTTTTTCAACAGAAACACTTGAAGGCACATATCTTCCTCTTCTAACACAATCTACAATAAAGCTATCTCCTTTAGAAATGTATTTAACTGCTAACTTTAATCCTGCACTAACTATGTTTTCGAGGCTTGTTTCTACACAAGTCTCTAAAGGAATTACTTTAAAAATAACCGATGTTGGCTTGTTTCTGATTATTTTCACGGCTTCTTTAGGATTAAGCGAAGTGTATACGAGAATTACACCATCATATTCTGTTTTTAAACCTTGAACACTATTATCGTATTCGAAAAGTATGTTGAGTATTTCTTCTATAGCCTGATTTTCCTTACCCTTACTTGTTGTCACAAGAAGTTTCGGGCATTTTTCAATCACGGAAATACCCAATATAGTGTAGGGTAAAAATATTTCTAAAAATACTTACGCAACAATTGTTTTCTCTAAAAGCCTTCTTTTTAGCCTAATTAGTTTTCTTTTAAGAACATTGTTTTCAAGTAGCTTAGGGGGGATAATAAAGTTCTTACAGTTAGGGCACCAAAGCAATACATGTTTATTACCATTAACTTTTAAATATATTCTAACAATCTCTGTTCCACATTCTACACATCTTCCTATAATCAATGTTTTAGCATAGTTATTCATGGCAAGTTTTCCTCGGTCTCGTGATGAATTTGTCTTAAACTAATATATTCTATTCTAAACGATTCGACTGATGATCGACAATGTAAGTTAGTAGTTTAAGTTAAAATATCTAAGAGCTCACTAAGTTTATGTATTACATAGTCTGCATATGGTGAAGCTTTATTGTTTATAGTAAGTTTTTGAATAGCATAAAGGCCTGCTGTTTTCGCACCAATGACATCAGCATATGGGTCGTCACCTACGTGAGCTGCTTCTCTAGGTTCCACTGAAGCTAATTTACATGCATAGTGGAAGATTCTAGGATTCGGTTTTTTCCATGAAACTTGTTGAGAAGTTACTAAGACATCAACGTAGCTTAATAAACCATCCCGAAGTAGTACTTCATATACTACATCGTCTGAAGAGGAATTAGAAATAATACCTATCCTTAACCCCAAATCTTTAAGCTCAGTGAACACTTTTAATGCTTCAGGATCTATGTAAAAAGATTCTGCTAGAGCCTTGATAAATGCCTTGTATACTCTTCTAACAATTTTAGGTTTAGGTATAATGTTTAGGGTATTTAGCATTAACGAAAGTATTGCTAAATGCCAAAGCTCCACAGGTATAATGATGCTTTTCAAATCCTCTCTAGCTAATTTATACGCTTCTAAAATTTCTTCATAGTCAATATTGTATCCTAGCTTACCTAATTCTAATGATACTAATGTAGCCCATTTAGGCTTCTCATAAGTCTTAACTTCATATAGCGTACTACCTATGTCGAAGAATATTACTTTGATATTTAACTTATCCATGTTTAACATTAAACCTCCTCATAACTGTTTCCGAGAATTTTACTATGTACTAAGCTTCATTAGTGTATTTTCCTAACGCTAATACGTAACGCTAGGATGATTCTTACTTATTATACCTATGTAGCCTAGTGGGTATTTTAGCTATTCTCCTGTCAAACACTATATTTATGATAAAACATTAATAATTCCGAAGATAAAGTTTATACCTACATGTCCTCTATTTAAGGTAGAACTGATTGAAGGTGCTATTATGTCCTCATTGAAAGATGTAGGCTCAGTAGCTATTATAGGTGCTGGTAAAATAGGCTCTGCAATAATTAAGGCTTTGAGGAGCTGTGTCGATGTTAAAATAATAGCTACAGGAAGAAGAGATGAAACATTAAGGTACGCTATGAAGTTAGGTGCTAACGCAACTAAGGATAATGATAAAGCTGTTAGAGAAGCTGAAATCGTGGTATTAAGTGTTAAGCCTCATCACTTCCCTACAGTCATTAGGCAAGTTAGAAAGAGCTCGTGGAAAAATAAAACAGTAGTTTCAATAATGGCTGGTGTGAAAATGAGGACTCTTAAGGACGTATTAGGCGAAAATGTCGAAATTTACAGAGCTATGCCAAACATTAATGCGTTAGTTAGAAGAGCAGCTACAGCCATATCAGCTTTAGACGAGTTCGGAGAACATAGAGAAGCCGTTGAGGAGCTCTTTAAGTGTTTAGGGACTGTTTTTTGGGTACCTGAAGAATACTTAGACGTATGGACAGGACTTGTTGGAAGCGGACCCGCTTTTATAGCTGAAATAGTTGACGCCTTGGTTTTAGGTGCAGTAGCTTCAGGAATGCCTAGAGACCTTGCCTACCAAGGAATACTTGATGTTCTTGAAGGAACATCCATGCTTCTCAAGAATGTAAGAGTGCATCCAGCGGAAATAAGAGATGAAGTTACAACTCCTGCAGGAACGACTATAAGGGGACTTATGGTTATGGAGTCTGAAGGTGTTAAAGCAGCACTAATGAAAACTGTTGAGGAGTCTTATAAGCGTTCAAGAGAAATAGGTGCTGAAATAGATAGTTATGTTAGAAGAGAGCTGGGACTTACATAATTAATGATGATGAACGATAGCTGTCCCTCTGAACACTATGATGAATGGTCCCCTCACTGAAAATTATTTTTCTTAATACTTCATTAGCCGTCAGATTATAGCTTATTCATCACTTAACTCAGTAGATTGGTCGTTCATCATGTAATATCGTAGGATATAGGAATATATCTTACCCTAACGCCCGGGATTTCACATAATCTCCTATGTAGCTCAGCTATTTTACTTGACTGTCCAGATACTATTAAAGTATTTATGCAGTGTTTTTCAGCATGTGTGTGACTGTAGTTGCATATTATGGTATGATATTCCTCTACTATCTTTAAAAGTCTCTCATGAGCTTTTCCGCCAAGAATTATCAATACTCCTCGACATTCATGAGGTACTAGGTAATGTAAATAATCATGGATATATTCTTTAAGTGCTTGGCGAATTATTTCTGACCTGTTTGAATTAAGTTTTCTAGCGAGTTTATCTAAATTCTGCGCTAAAGGTTCTGGAATGGATATTCCAAATCTTCTTTTCTTTATGGTAATAGGATTAGTCATTATTTCCACCTCTTAGTAAGCATTGCAACCAAATATAGTGTTAAAAGAGTTAAACCTGTCATTCCGGCTGGCGCTAAGCCTAAGAAAACTGCTAAATGCAATCCCAAAATACTTGCTATGAGGCTTGAAATAATGCTTAAGTACATTGCTCCTTTAGCACTTTCAGACACTGTGGTTGCTATAGCTGCTGGTAATAGTATTAATACGTGTTCTAGTACGAAACCAACAATTCTAATTAGAGCTACAGTTGCTAATCCTAGAAGCGTGAAAAGAACCCAGTCATAAACCTTTACATTCACACCCGCTAACTTCACATAATCCTTATCAATACCCATACATATTTGCTCCCTACAAGTTAATATTACGAGAGTTATTGTAATTGAGGCAATAATGAGTGCATAAAGTACATCATTCCATCCTGCAAGCAAAGGGTCGCCGACTATTATAGCCCAAATATTTGCTTCTATAGGGAAACTTGTTAAAACATAGTATATTGCTAGAACGCTTGCAGAAGCAGTGAATGCAACGAAAGATGCTGTTGCCGTATCCGGATCTACTCCCTTATATATTAAGTATCCAACAATATATGTTAAGAACAAACCTAAGATTATTGCATAAAAATATTCATCAATTACACCTATAAATCTGGCTAATGGTATTGCTAAAACTGCTGCAAGCATCGCTGAGTGAGGAGAAGCACTAGCTAGAAAATACAATCTCCTAGCGGCAATTACAGGACTTAGGAAACCATATGTTAAAGCAGCAATTACCATTATTAAAGTCCATTTTACATTTACAATTAACATCGATATAATGATAATGGCGGATAAAACTATTAATGTGAAAATAGTTAATCTTGTTATGATAAAGCGTTTTACATACATAATCTTCACCTTCTCAGCTTAATTATTACGAAAGCTATAACAACTATAGCCAATACTATTGGCATCAGTAATTCGTAACTAAGAGTGCCTGGAGACCCTGCTTTAACACCTAAATTTGTTTTTGAAATCGTTTCACTTATGCTCCAAGCTTCCCTAGATATTTCCGAAAGTTTTTCTAGAAAACTTCCTTCACTAAATGCTATAGGAACATAAAGTATTGGTAGGTTTTTTTCTTCAGCAATTTCTTTTAGCATTTGAGAGGCTTTTTGTCTAGGAGGATTGTTAATAATGACTAACTTTATTTCGCCTTCCTCAATGGCCTTTAAAACATTTTCGATATCTTTTGGTGATGCTGGTGCTTCATGTTCTTTAATTAGTAAATATTTTAAATTAACATTTAACCATGTTATTGCATATTGTATGGTTGGAGTATCAGCAACGGCTTTAACATTAAGTTTAGGAGTGTTTTTAATAAGTAAGTCTATTTTAGATATTATTTCGGAGGCTTTTTCATTATAGTAATACGCACATTCGGGCCTCCTTTTTGCAAGCATGTCTGCAACATACTTTATAAATACTTTGTAATTTTCAGGATCATATATGGGCATGTGGTAATTGGGATTTCCTGTTGCAGGATTAGTTAAAATTTTTATGCCAGGTATTTTAGGTATAATGATTATTTCCCCTTTAATTTCCTCTCCTAATTTCTCCTCAATACTCTTTTCGAAGGGGGCATGCCCTGTCGAAATAATAATATCGGCTTTTCTCAATTCGTTTACGTCGCTGGGTGTGAGCTGATACTCGTGGGGGTCAATACCCATGGGGGCTATGGGGTAAATGGTATCGCCTTTACAAAGTAAGGGTTCCACATCGTATACTAAGTTAGGGAATGTGACAATAACATGTAAGCTATTTGAAGAACTCTCTCCTAAAATAGGTGTTAGCATAATTGCCATAACTATCCACATAAACGCTAAAACTGTGATATACAATGTTTTCTTAGCGGACATTTTTAGCATACCTAAACAGTTTTAAATGTGCACATTTCTATATAAATTTAACGAGAATTGTGCACAGGTGATCCTTGTGCCCTCAATAATGATAGATAATGTTACTGCAGGGTACGATGGAAACTTGGTGATCGAGAATTTATCGATGAGATTTAATGGTTCAGGGCTTATACAGATTTTAGGTCCTAATGGTGCTGGTAAAACTACTCTACTTAAGGTTATTTTGGGGCTACTTAAGCCTATGAAGGGCAAGGTAATCATAAATGATGTTGATGTAACAAGTAATCCTAGTAAAGCAGGTTCATTTATAGGTTATGTTCCACAGATTTTTCCGGAAGCACATATGCACTATCCTGTGACTGCTTGGGAGCTTGTTGAGTCATCATACTTACTCTATAAAAAGAAGTGGCCTCGGCTCTATGGTGGAAAGCAGACGTTTGAAATAGTATCCAAGGTTTTAAAGATAGTCGGCTTGCCTAAAAACGCGTGGCATAAGAGCTTTTGGAAGCTATCTGGGGGGCAAAGACAGAGAGTACTTATAGCTAGAGCTATCGTTCATGACCCGCCAATACTTATAATGGATGAACCTCTTTCCGCAGTTGACCCTGTAGGTAAGGCTGAACTAGCTAATTTCATAGTTTCTCTTTCAAAGAGGAAGTTAGTTATTGTGACGAGTCACGATCCTATGCTTCTACTTTCATACACTGATCTTGTTCTGCTACTTAATAGGAGCTTCTATATTGTAGGTAAGCCTGAGAAAGTTCTAACATTGGAGAACGCAAGGAAAGTTTATGGTGAAAGCGCCATAATGGTTTATCAGCATATTCACATAAGCGATACCCACGCTAGATAGTTGATATTAAATAGGTTGATAGAAAAATCTAATGTCATATCTTTGTCTTTTTATTTGTAAAGTCGGTTCTATAATGGTTTACAGCTTAATGCTTAAATAGTCTTACTGATATAATATACACGGTCTTACCAGTATTCTTGCAAAAGTAACTGTACCCTTCATTTGAATCTCGAACTTAAAATCAAAACAAGGTTGTATGTGAAGGGGTGTGGGTGAGGCCATGGAGAAAAGCACGCTCGCTATAATAATAGCCGTAATCGTAGTGTTAGCAATAATAGGTGCAATATTCCTAGCAATGCAGCAAGCAGCACCCCCAACAGAAGCGGTAACAACGACTATTACAACAACTGTAACACAAACTGTAACAGCTGCAGCAGCACCCGAAGTTATCAAGATTAGAGTTTGGGCTTCAGGATCTCCTGTTGATGTGACAAGAGTAAATAACGTCGAAAAAGCAGCTGAAATACTAAATAAAATGCTTGAAGCAGCTGGAGCCAGCGTTAGAATAGAAGTTGAAAAACGGTTCTTTAGAGGAGACTACATGGATAAATTAACTGCCGCTTTTGCTGCTGGAGAAGCACCAGACATTATAGCCATGAAGAACCTTGCTGCATTAGCTGATGGAGGCTACGTTATTTCACTTGACGACTACATTAGCAAATATGAGATGCTACTTGAAGACGTAGTACCAGTACTATGGAACTCCGTTACATACAAGGGTAAGATATGGGCTCTACCACAAGATACCGAAGCTAGACCACTATACTTTAGAAAAGATGTTCTAAGACAGTTAGGATGGAGTGAAGAGGAAATTAACGCCTTACCGGAGAAAATACTGAAAGGTGAAGTAACACTTAAAGACTTAGTAGAGGTAGCTAAGGAAGCTATGGACAAAGGGCTAGTTGAATGGGGCTTCTATCATAGGCCAAACTTCGGAGGAACACCATTCATAATATTGTACTACCAGTATGGAGGAATACTTCAGGATCCAGCAACAGGCAAGTTAGTTCTAGATAAAAACGCTATGTTAAAAATGCTACAA
Source organism: uncultured Desulfurococcales archaeon (assembly GCA_964564025.1). GTDB lineage: Archaea > Thermoproteota > Thermoprotei_A > EX4484-217-1 > EX4484-217-1 > DRYM01. Next base: position 45,058 of record CAZLZO010000004.1, on the reverse strand, counting down.
ACACTATACGATATGGCGCAAGTACACAAGGTACTACCACCAGACATGATAGGTACTTCATGGAGAAAAATACATAGCGACTTCGTTAATGGAAGAGTACTGTTCTGGTTCGGTGGAACATGGCACTGGGCTGAGTGGCAAAGAGTACCATACCATGAAACACTAGGCAACTTAACAGAGGATTACGAGTGGGAGAACATAGGGTTCGCATTAGTACCAGCGCCTGAGTCAGGACTTAAACCTATGACGTTGTCGAGTCCGTACCTATACTATGTAACATCACAGTCTAAGTATCCTGAGCTAGCATTCCTACTAATAACGTTAGCTACATCGGCACCATTGGATGCTGAACATGCTGTTTACAGCGGTCACTTACCAGTAAGATCAACAACATTAGAAGTACCATTATATAAGGAATCAAAGTTCCATAGCGAAGTAGCCTACATGCTTGATTACACCTCAGTGGAGCCTATACATCCGAAATTCGGCGCATACAAGGACGCGTGGATAACAGCTATAACGAAGGTTGAAAAGGGAGAGGCAACACCGGAGCAAGCGCTTGAAGAAATGGTTTCAACATTAAAGACAGAACTAGGTGATGAATTAATAATAAAAGAGTAAAACCTGAATACAAACCCTCTTTTTTTAACATCAATTCAATTAAGGGGTTATTAGCATGGCTTCAAAAAACGAGGTTTACAGCTACGGGCGTGAAAAAGCAAAAATCAGCAGAAGAATTCTTCCGTGGCTTTTCCTAGCTCCCATGTTAACAATGATATTTCTCTCATGGATAGCTCCCGTAGTTCTCACAGTTTATTTAGGTTTTACAGATCTTTCAATAAAGAACTTTCTAGCTTTCATAAGAGACTTCTTTACACCAGAAGTTCACCTGACAATTAATAATTTTAGAAAAATATTCCTTGGAGAAGACCCTTACATAAGTGAAGTATTAAAGATCACAGTACTTTATGTTGTAAGTGTTCTTTCAATAAATGCTTTTTATGCATTATTTCTTTCAATATCCATAGCTTACTTCATTAAGAATGAAATCCTTTCCATGTTTCTAAGGGTTTCATGGCTTATACCTAGAATCATGCCTGGAATAATCTATGCTCTCCTATGGAATTGGTTCATAGACCCTGATTATGGTCTTCTAAACCGTATGCTTATGATGGTTGGCATTCCTGAAAGTATGCTTCCAAGCAGCTGGCTTCTTGATAAACCTTTTTCACAACTACTTATGATAATAGTTAATGGCTATGTTGGCGCAAGTTTCGGAATGATAGTCTATACTGCTGCAATAAAGTCCATACCTCCTGACCTCATAAATGCTGCATTAGTTGATGGAGCCTCTGATTTTCAAGTTGCAAAGAATATTATTATACCACTACTTAAATGGCCTATGCTTTTCGTAATTTCATGGCAGACGCTTAGCCTCTTAGCATCTTATGAGTACATACTTATGATATGGGGTTCTGGTGGTGGAGGAGGATATGCAGGAATAGCTAAAGCAGCAGGAGTTATGGTTTGGTCATTATATTCTTACTCGAAAGCTTTTAGCGAATATGCTTACGGTTATGCTTCAGCAATTTCCTTAGTACTTGTTATCGTAGGCATAGTCTTAATATACATTTACTTTAAGATATTCGGCTTTAAGAAGCTAATGGCACCTTCAAGAATAGAGGTGTAAGATATGGTGAAGTCTTCGAAAACTATAAGGTATAGTAGAACTAGAGCGTTACTGTGGACTACGGCTAAGTACCTAGTGGTAATTATAATAGCTGTTATACCGCTCATACCGATTTGGACCATGATTCTATGGCTTTTCATGCAAAGTTTTAGCAGCAAAGTAATAATGGGAATTTTACCTTCAGGACTTACGCTTAATAATTGGAGATTCCTTTGGTCCTCGTTGAAAATGGGCCTTAAAGAATACCCAAACATTTGGCCTATAACATTTAACACATTAGCATTGGCTTTAGGTGTTTCAGGATTAGTTGTTTTCGTAAGCGTTTTAGGAGGTTATGCTTTATCAAGAATGGAGTTTAAAGGGAGAACTCCACTAATGGAATACATAATAGCTCTTCATGCATTTCCAAGCATCATACTTCTCATAGCGCTTTTCGTAATTCTAAATAAACTTGGACTTTATGGTAAAGGATTCATGACCTTAGTTGGAATAATGCTTATTAAGGCTGGCTTAGAAATACCTATGGCAACATGGATTATTAAAGGCTTTTTCGACGCAATACCTTGGGATATCGAATGGGCTGCTTTAGTTGATGGCTGTAGTAGATGGAGAGCTTGGAGAAGTGTAATCTTACCTCAAGTTCTTCCAGGAATAGGTGCAATATCTATATTCTCGTTTCTAGCTGGATGGTCTGAATTCATACTTGTCTTCACATATGTTAAAAATGAAGCATATTACACACTACCGGTACTAATATATCATATGATAGGTGAGTACAAATTCATAGACTGGGGGTTGCTTTCAGCGTTAGGTCTATTCTTTACCATACCGACACTCATATTCTTCAGTACATCGCAGAAACTGCTCTTAAGAATATATGTTGGTGGAATTAAGAGGTGAAGCAGCAATGGTAAAGGTAACTTTAGAAAATGTTACAAAAATTTTTGGTAAAGTAGTTGCAGTAAACAACTTAAACCTTGAAGTTAGAGATGGAGAATTCGTTGCTTTACTTGGGCCTTCAGGATGCGGGAAAACAACAACATTGCTTATGGTTGCCGGCATATACAAACCTACCAAAGGTAAAATATACTTTGACGAACATGATGTAACAAATCTCCCTCCAAAAGATAGAAACATTGGAATGGTTTTTCAAAGCTATGCATTATACCCTCACATGACAGTTTACGATAACATAGCTTTCCCGCTTAGGCTTAAAAAAGTACCTAAAAATGAAATTGATAGAAAAGTTAGGGAAATAGCAAAGCTTCTAAGAATAGATAACCTACTTAATAGGAAGCCAGCACAACTTAGTGGTGGTCAGCAGCAAAGAGTAGCTCTCGGCAGAGCTTTAGCTAAGGAACCTGATGTATTACTTTTAGATGAGCCTTTAAGTAACTTAGATGCTAAGCTTAGGGTTTTAATGAGAGCTGAGCTTAAAAGGCTTCAAAAAGAGTTAGGAATAACAACAATATATGTAACACACGACCAGGTTGAAGCGATGTCTATGGCTGATAGAATAGCTGTAATGAATGCTGGAAAACTTCAGCAATATGCTAAACCGGAGGTACTATACAATAAGCCAGCAAACATTTTCGTAGCTGGATTCATAGGAAATCCTCCAATGAATTTTATTGAAGGCTCAGTATATGCTAAAAATGGTGAATACTTCTTTGATAATGGTGAATTCAAAATAAAGCTTGAAAAAGAACTTGGAGAAACTATTGCTTCAAAAACAACGGAGGTTATAATGGGTTTTAGGCCGGAACATGTGAAAATATCATTAACTAATGTGCCTAACTCTATTGAGGGAATAGTTTATGTAGTAGAGCCTTTGGGAAGAGATATTGTTGTTAATGTAAAAGTCGGTAGTATTATCGTCAAGATACTTGCAAGTCCAGACTTAAACTTAGAACCTAGCCAAAAGATATGGCTAATGTTTGACCAAAGAAAACTCCACTTCTTTAATAAGATATCAGGAACTTCCTTATTAGTATGAAAACCATGATACTGATGTTTAAGTATAAATATGGTGGTAAATGTAGGATTTGCGGTAAGGAAAGCTCAGTTGTAAGTAGCTACTTAGGGGTTTGTGCCTCTTGCATTAGGGAGAGAAGTGGAGATGCTTTACCAATAGCTTTAAGAAGACATTTACTATACCGCTCAAATATAGGTTTACCTGAGATACCACCTAAGAGTAAAGATGGTTTAAAATGTAAATTCTGCGGTAATAGCTGTGTTTTGAAAGAAAGTGAAAAAGGGTATTGTGGAATAATTTTGAATAGGCATGGAAAATTATCCCCTATAACTAATGATTGGTCTAAAGCTGTAGGTCTATATTATCTTGATCCTCATCCAACAAATTGTGTAGCTGGTCCAGTATGTCCAGCAAACACTTCAAGAGGGTACCCTAAATACACTATGACTGAAAATGTTGAATATGGCTATAGTAATTTAGCAGTGTTTTATGGTGGATGTAATTTTAATTGTTTATTCTGCCAAAATTATGAACATAAATCAATGAGCGTTAAAGGAAAGCCTGTAATGGCTATTGATGAGCTCCTTAAAGAAGCTATGAAACCCAATGTCTCCTGTATATGCTTCTTCGGGGGAGATCCAGGCCCTTTCATTATTCATGCGCTAGCTGTTTCTCGCAAAGTGCTAAAGAAGGCTAAAGAGATAGGGGTTATTAAGAGGATATGTTGGGAAACTAATGGTTATGAAAATCCTTCCTTAATGAGAGAAATGGCTAAAATAAGCCTTAAAAGCGGAGGGATAGTGAAAATAGACTTTAAGGCTTGGACTCCTAGCATATACAAAGCACTTACAGGGGTTGATGCAGTACATAGGGTTAAAGAGAATGTTAAACTTGTTGCGAAAATGTTTAATGAGAGACCTGAGCCCCCCTTATTGGTTGTTTCAATATTGTTAGTTCCAGGCTATGTTGATGTTTACGAGGTCAGAAAGATAGGTGAATACATTTTCTCAATTAACTCTAAAATCCCTGTTGTTCTTCTAGCATTTAGCCCGCAACATTTACTCTCAGATTTGCCTCCAACTAGTCGTAAACATGCGTTTGAAGCTTACAAAGTGCTTAAAGAAGAAATTGGTTTAAAAGAAGTTTATATAGGCAACATATGGTTGCTAGGAGATTATTACTAAGATGAAGCACTTACGTACCCTAAAATCATCGCTAATATTAAAAGGCCCCAACCTAAGACCAATACTACCTTCAATATTTTCTTAGCTGATTCGAAAAGCACAAGAATAAGATATATTGCTGTAATTGATGATAAAATTCCCATGGCATCAGCATATTTTTGAGCAAGCGTAGGATTTTCTTTAAAAATAGTTACTTCTAAAGTATATCTAACTATGTAAACAAGCCAATTATAGAGCATTAGAAGTCCTTCAATAATGTATTGAAGTATTGTTGCTGATTCTTGCATACTTCAAACACCTTTTTCTCCTTGAATTATTTAAATACTAATTGCCTATTTATTACTGTTTTGGGTAAGGAGTTGAAGAAGAAAGTTGGAAATGTTGAAGTAGGAATAGTCTTGGGCGATATTACGGAAGTTAACTCTGAAGCTATAGTTAATCCTGCAAACACATTGATGATCATGGGAGGAGGCGTTGCAAAAGCTATTAAGAGCAAGGGAGGCGTAGGAATAGAGCTCGAAGCTAAAAGGAAAGCGCCTGTACCCATAGGAAGCGCCATAATTACTAGAGGAGGTAATCTTAAAGCAAAATATGTTATCCATGCTCCTACAGTGAAATTCCCTGGAGGTTCTTCTTCTAGAGAGAATGTTTCTAAAGCTGTAGAAGCAGCTCTAAACATAGCTGAAAAACATGGCGTAAGGGAGGTAGCTTTTCCGAGTATGGGGACGGGTGTTGGAGGATTAAGTTATCGAGACTCTGCTCATGAAATGCTTAGGGTAGTAAAGAAGTACTCTAGAAAACTAGTACATATTCATAGAATAGTTATAGTATTACGTAGTAAAAAAGCCTTTAAAGAATTTAAAGACATATGTAAGCTATATTTTAATTAAACTTTAAAAACGTATTTGACAGTATAAACACATAGCCCCGGTGCTCACACTCCCCTAAGTAACCCAGAAGGGCTCGATGAAGGGGAGGCGGTCACCGGGGTTCATTCGTGTAGCGGGATGATATGGTCCCCTCGCGCCCCTCTAGACACATTATGTGGATGAAAGAGCTGGGCCGGCCAAGACCGCTTAAACATTGCCGATGAGGTTCCAGTTGGGACACCGAAGGAAAAGAGACCATGTGGAATCCTCCGGCACCGAGGATTTCTCATTAATTCTTAAAAACCGGGATTTCTAAACATAGCTAAACGAGAGCCTGATGATGAGCGCGCCCTTCGTGAGGATGTTTCCTAATGACGAGGGGTGCAAACGCTGAAGGATACATTAACTTATTTCATAAAGGTGTAAACTATGGAGAAAGCTAGAGCTTACATTAGAGTTTACGGAAGAGTTCAAGGCGTAGGTTATAGATTCTTTACTGAACGTCATGCAAGAAAATTGGGGCTTAAAGGTTACGTTAGAAATAGAGAAGACGGCACTGTTGAAGTAGTTGTTGAGGGAGAAAAGAATAAAATAGAGGAGCTTATTGAGAAGCTTAAGAAGGGACCTTTTCTTGCAAGAGTCGATAGAATAGATATTAGGTGGGAGAGACCTCAACGGAATTTCGAAGGGTTCTACATACTATTTTAGCTCACTAAGTATTTTAGCGGCGTTTCTTAAGCATAAAGGTATCTGGTTTTTGGGAATGTTCTCTGGACATCTATCTATAGTGAAGGAAACATTACCTGACATCGCATCTTCAAGAGTTATGGGTCCTCCCTTTCTAACAATGTTTTCAGTAGTTAAGCAACGTGGTCCAGCCCATTTAAATAGAAGAGGATGAATTTTCATAACTTCCTGCCACATTTTCCATGCCACATATCTTATTTCCCACTGAGCCTTCAAACACATTCTTAAACCGAAGAAGTGATGAAGCTCTCTAGCATTCATTGTAACGACGATTTTCGTAGAAATCCCCTGCGGCAAAACGTATCTTGCGTCCTCTGGTGCAATACCCATTTCCAAAAGTTTAACATAAGTTTCATAAGCTTTCTTAATGGCTTCATCAAATAATTTTTCAGCTTCCCTCCTAGAAGCTATCCTTGGAGGCTTAACGACTTTAAAATATTCTCCAATCATTTTAGCATATCTTTGGGATAGCTGGGTGTAGCTTGCTATCCTATGTCTAACAAGTTGATGTGTGCAAACTCTACTACAGCCTTCAATAACGAAAGTGTAAACGGAGTGCTCCCATGGTGAAAAATGGTTTCTTTTAAGAGTTTCCTTAATCCATACTTCAACTTCATCATTAGACATTTTATTCCACTGATAACTAAAGGGTTTTCTAGAAAGAGTTTGCTTTGCTGAAACAGCTACAAGTCTCTCTCCATCAGTAGTATACTTAATTAACCTAACTTTAATCACAATACTCACCGTAAGCTATTAATATTTTCTCACAACTAGCTAGATTTAAGGTTTAAAACTTTAAAACGGAAATTTGAGTTTTAAATAGGTGTTTTTCTTGAAACTAATACTTGTTACATCATCGCCTAGGAGGATAGAGTTAATAAGGAAACTAAGTTTGCCTTTCGAAATACGCAAACCAAATGAAGAACAGGACATATACGTACCTAAAAATCCGTGTTTAACAGCAATTTTAAGAGCCAAGTTTAAGGTTAAAAATTTAAAGGTTAAAGATGATGAAATCGTAGTTTCAGCAGACACCATAATAGTTTTAGGAGATAATATTTTAGGTAAACCCAAAGATGTTAATGAAGCAAGAGAGTATCTTAAAATGCTAAGCGGTAGAACTCATAAAGTAATAACTGCACTCCTCATATTAACATCTGAAGATATATACACTGAATGCGTGAAGACCAAGGTTACATTTAAGAAACTTTCTAAAGAGGAAATAGAATTTTATGTAAGGACAAAAGAGCCTCTAGATAAGGCTGGAGCCTACGCTATTCAAGGATTAGGTGCATTGTTTGTTAGAAGAATTGAAGGCGATTATTATAATATTATGGGGCTCCCACTTAATAGGTTATACAGCATTTTGAAAAAATATGTGAAACAAAGTGATCTATTGAAAAGTTAAAGCTAAACTCACATAACCTAAAGCTGCCTTTTCCACGTGCTTTACAGACACGTTCTCGTTAGGTTGATGAGCGAGTTCTTCATCACCGGGACCAAATCCCATAGTTAAATAACCTTTTTCACCAGCAGAATATACGCCATCAGTGCTGAATTTCCACACATTAACTTTTGCTTTAGAATTTATGGAGCTTCTTATCGTGTATAGAGCTTTTCGAACATTCTCATTAGAAGGATCGATAAACCATGGCTTAAAGAAGTTCTTAACTATGAGAGTTTTTCCGGTCCAAAATCTTAATTCTTTAACGAGAAGAGATGCTTTTACACTAAATCCTTCTCTTTCTAAGAATTCTTTAGAATATTCGAAAAAACCCAGTATGTTATCTTCAGTTTCGTTAGGAAGAATTCTTCTATCGAAAACTACCCTGCATTTATCAGGTATTTGGGGAGAAATTTTAGGGTAGCATTCTAAAATTGTTGGAGCTAAAGTGCCGTAACCTAGCATGTTATGATATGGTTTACTTCTTTCGAAATTCGTTAAAACATAGCTTAAAGCTTTAACTACACCTACTATAGAGTTCTTGCCTAAATGAGGCATGCTCGCATGTGCTGTCTTACCTAAAATAACGTATTCTATGAGGCATCGCCCCCTATGGCCAACATGTATATTGAGGTTTGTAGCTTCTCCCAAAATTACTACGTAAGGTTTTGATTTAATCGAAAACTCCATAGCGTGTTTAAATGCTACTCCTTCGGCTGTTTCCTCATGAGTTACGAAAACATAGTGAATTGTTCTTTCTAATTCCTTTTTAGAGAGAATAGTGACTGAAGCTACCATGGCTGCCAATGCGGATTTCATATCTACGGCTCCTCTACCATATAGTTTGCCATTAATTATCTTTCCTGAATACGGGTCTACATTCCAGAGTTCTATATTTCCTGGATCCACGTGATCTAAGTGTCCTTCAAAAATTAGTGGTTCTTTATCCGTTGACCCCTTAATTGTAGCTATAACGTTTCCCAAGTCGTCGATAAAAACACTATCAACTCCAAGTTCGCTTAAAACGTCTTTAACATAGCTAGCTAGCTTCCCTTCATTACCTGAAATGCTAGGTATTCTAATAAACTCTTGCGCTAGTTTAACAGCTAATTTACTTAACCTTTCCACCATAACTAATTACCTCTGAAGGACTAATTACCTTAAGCTTTAGATTTTCTTCTTTAAGAATATTGGTTATCGCTACTAGTACTTTCTCTAACTCTGAAGCACTAAATAGGAAGAGGTGGGATGGGCATTTGCAGTCTGAACTACCAAATTTAGGTACGTAGTTTAGCTTAGACGCTAAATTCTTAGCTATAAAATGTTCTACTCTCTTCTCGGGAATAACTATTATTTTTCTAACCTCACATCCAGTAGTGATGTTTAAGAGATAGTCTATATGCCAAAAAAGTGTCTTGTTAGAATATCGTAAATGTCTAAGCAGTCTTAGGAGAAGACCTCCTTTACTATAAGCTGAGCCTACGTACAAATAGAACACTTTATCGCTTACCTTTACTCCTCCAAGTTTACCTACTTCTACAAAGGTTTCCCTAGAACATCTAATAATGAGAACATACGTTCCCTTAGACAGGATAATTTTACAATCGTTTTTCTTCAAGGCTAAAACCCTTTTCATAAAAACCCTTATTTCTTAACTGATTTATATTAGTAAATACTAGTGTAAAAATGTTGAGGTAAGCGTGTTTTGAACTTACTCAACATGGGCGTGAAAGAAATTTTAGAGAAGGGAAGAAAGGGGCTAATTACGGTATCTATTCATGGCCTAGATCCTGGAGGATTGTTCCTTGCAGCAGCTTTTTTGAAGGCTGGATTTACAGTAATAGGTGCTGATAGGGATTCTGAAAAAGTCATTAGACTTAACCAAGGCATTCTTCCTAAATCTTATCCTTCCGAGTTAGCACCAATATTTAGAAAGTACTGTGCAGAGGAAAAATTTAGAGCTACAATAAACCACATATGGGCTACGGAAAACAGTGATGTTTCGATAATAATGATTTCGCCTGAAGTTAAAAAAACCCGTAGCGGTTATGATGTTCGTACAAAACGTTTCCTAAATGTCATAAAGGACGTTGGTAAGGGAATGAACTTAGGCAACTTAGTCGTTATAGCAGCTAATATACCTCCCGGAACTACGGTTAAAGTTGTTAAGCCCATTCTAGAACATTTAAGTGGTTTAAGAGTGGAATATGATTTCGCACTAGGCTACTATGCTGAAAGAGTTTCTGAAGGAAAAAGCCTAAGTCTTATTCTTAACGAAAAACACCTTATTAGCGGCCTTGGGCCAAAGAGCGCTCAAGTAACTTACGCACTTTTCAGCACAATATTTAATGAAAATGTTGTTGTGGCTGGAGACATTACATTAGCTGAACTCATGGGTATGGTGTATAAGGTATATAAAGATGTATTATATGCTCTAACTAACGCGTTAGCAGTTTACATGAAGAGCATTGGTGTAGATGTAAATACAGTAATAAAACATTTCGCCGAAATCTATGGTTATAAATTATTTAAACCTACACCAACGGCTTCATCATCCGAGATTTTTAAGGAGACCTATGTTTTAATGAAAGAGCTTGAAAAATATGGTGCTGAATATTCGCTCCTAGAAAGCGCTAGGGAAGTTAATGAGAAAGTTCTGGAAAAAATAGTAGAGCTACTAGCCGAGGCAATAAGTAAGCTAGGCAAAGAACCTAAGGAAGTTAAAATTACAATACTAGGTGACGCAGTTAAGGAGGACACCGCAGATCCAAGAGGCTCTATAACCAAACTTATTGTCAAAGAACTCCTAGGTGCGGACATTAAGAAAAGTAATATTGTAGTTCATGATCCGTATGTCATTGAGGATAATGAGCTTAAGGTAAAGTTAACAGTAAATTTAAACCAAGCAGTAAAGGATGCTGACATAATATTAACATTAGTACCTCATAGTGCATATAGCGAAGTAACCATTAGTGCGCTTAAGGCAATGAGTAATCAAGAAAAACTAATAGTAGTTGACGCTGCGAACATTTTAAAAAGAGATGCTATTCCCCCTGGACTAAGCTATATAGGCTTAGGAACACCATGGTATGAAGGATGATTAGACGAAATAATACCTTTTATTTTCTAAGCTTCAATTAGTGTTAGGGGAATTAAAGTAATAAAGTATCTGGATGTGTAAAGTAACCTATGTATGAGGAAAATGATAGAGAAATCAAAAGCTTCTTTGAACACTTCCTATACGACTTCATGATGTTAGTTAGGTTTCTAGAAAACATCTTAAATGAAGCAGTTAAAGGTTCCTTATACGACATAGAAATATATGAGTTTCAAGATAAAGTAGAATTTCATGATTTAAGAGATAAGGTTATGGTAGTTTTTGATTTGCAAGGGATTTCAAATTCAGGAGAGGTAAACGTTTATATTAAAAGTAAAGTGCTTTCCATTTCGGCCATAAGGGATTGCATTAGATATTACCACGAAATACCTTTAAATGAAGAATTCGAGTTAGATGAAGTAACTCTTAAAAACGGTGTGCTTACGGTAATTTTAAAAAGGAAGAAATAGTAACGGGCAGTAAGGGTAATGGAGCTTCCAGAAATTCTTAAGAAATTCCTTAAGGATAAGGGTATAGAGAAGCTATATCCACCTCAAGAAGAAGCACTTAGGAAGGGTGTTCTTGAAGGAAAGAACCTAGTGTTAGCCTCCCATACTGCTTCAGGAAAGACCTTAGTTGCAGAGTTAACCATTTTATCAAAGTATTACCGCGGAGAACTTGGAAAAGCTATTTATATGGTTCCTTTAAAAGCCATAGCTTCTGAAAAGTATGCTGAATTTCTGCTGTTTGAAAAATATGGTTTGCATGTCGCTCTTACAACAGGGGATTATGATTCTCAAGATGAATATCTTAAAGAATACGATGTTATTGTGACAACTAACGAAAAATTCGATTCCCTACTTCGTCATAGGCCTAGCTGGTTAAGTGATGTTAACCTGGTGATTATAGATGAAATACATTACATAGATGATTCAAAACGGGGGCCGGTGATAGAGAGCGTTATAGCTAGAATTTTGAGTTCGAAAAGTGATGTGCAAATAGTTGCGTTAAGTGCTACAGTGTCGAACATTAGTGAAATAGCTAAGTGGCTTAAAGCAGAATATGTCACTAGTTCATGGAGGCCTGTTCCATTGAAGGAAGGAATATACTTAAACGGTAAAATATTTTTCAATGATGGAACAACCGTTACCGTTAAGAGATTTAAAAATATTCCAGTTATAGACTTAGTCTACGACACCATACAACATGGAGGTCAGGCTCTAGTATTTACTAGTTCAAGAAGCATGGCTGAGAAAATAGCTTCAAAAATAGCGGCTTCGTTAGGGAGAAAGTTAGATTTTTTGCTTAACGAAAGACTAAGTAAGCTTTTAGATGAACTTGAAAGATCAAGCGAAGTTAGAGGTTTAAATGAGAAGCTAATTAATTTAGCGGCTAATGGAGTAATATATCATCATGCAGGACTTACTTATACTCAAAGAAAACTTATTGAAAAATATTTTAGAGAAGGAGTTTTAAAAGCCATTGTCGCCACACCCACTTTAGCCGCAGGTGTAAATCTTCCTGCAAGAAGAGTCATAATACATTCTTATAGAAGGTATGAGCTAGGTAGAGGAAGCATGCCCATAAAGACTATGGAATACAAGCAAATGTCTGGAAGAGCTGGAAGACCAGGTTTTGACAAGTATGGAGAAGCAGTACTCATAGCTAAGTCAGAGTATGAGAAGAGAACCTTATGGGTAATGTACATTGAAGCTAAGCCTGAATCCTTATTCTCGAAGTTAGTGAATGATGCTGCTTTAAGAAATTTAGTTCTTTCATTAATAGCCTCTGAAGAAAGAATAACCACAACCCAACTTATAGATATATTGAAGGAAACACTTTACTATACTCAATATGGTGGCAATACCAACTATTTGGAACAAAGAATAAGGAAAATGGTGGATTTCCTATTTATAGAGGGGTTCATACTTAAAGAAAGACCATACTTAGAAATAACAAAATTTGGTAAAAGAGTTTCGGAGCTCTACATAGATCCTCTTACCGCACTTGTTTTCAGAGATTTCTTGGAGAAAACTAAGCCACATATGGTTACGAATGAGGAAATACTTTTCATAATAAACCTAGTCCCTGACATGCCTAAACTAAGTGTTCGTAGACCTGAGAGAGGAGTTATTGAATATTTTCTCTTAGAAATTTTAGAGAAATTACCTATAAGCCCTTACGACTTTAGCTTCATCGACGAATATGATATGATGTGTTCTGCAAAAGCAACCATGTTGTTTAGAGATTGGATTAATGAGATTTCTGAAGAAAAAATTGTAGAGAAGTATGGTGTAGGTCCGGGAGACATTTATGGACTTGTTGAAACGGCTGAGTGGCTTCTCTACTCTTTAGGAGAATTAGCGAAGATATTGCCCATAGAGCGTAGGTTAGCTTTAAAAATAAAGGATTTGAGAAAAAGAGTAAAATATGGTGTCAAAGAAGAACTTTTAGATCTTGTCTCTTTAAGAGAAGTAGGTAGGGTTAGGGCAAGGGCGCTCTATGAAGAAGGATTTAAATCAATTTCGGATCTCAGAAAAGCTAAGATCGAAGACTTAATTAAAATAAGAGGGATAGGGTATGAAGTTGCTAAGAAAATATTAGAGCAGGTTAGAGGGAATGAATAGAAAGCTTAAAGCAATACTATTAATTACAAGACCGATAAACTCGTTAATGATGGGATTTGCTGTTATTGTAGGATACTTCATAGCTTCTCAAGGAATCTTTGATAAAGTTAATGTATGGCATTTAATGTTAGGGTTTCTTACAGGATCCTTACTTACAGCTTCATCTATGGTTTTAAATGATTACTTTGATAGAGAAATAGATGCTATAAATGCTCCCTATAGGCCTATACCTAGTGGCTTAATAAGTCCTAGAGAAGCGGTAGCATATGCGCTTCTTCTTTCCGTCTTGGGAATACTTTTTTCTTCCATGATTAATATACTATGTTTTATAATAGCAGTTATTTCCTTTACTGTTTCATCACTTTATAATGCCTTATTTAAGAGGACAGGTCTCTTAGGAAACTTTATGGTAAGTTTCTGCGTCGCAATGCCTTTCATTTTTGGAGCTGCAATAATAGGTAAAATAGAGTCCTTTATTCTAATTTTCTTTTTAATGGTGTTTTTATCTAATACTGCTCGTGAAGTAATTAAGGGTATAGTTGATATTGAAGGTGACCGCGTAAAAGGCATTATGACTGTTGCAGTACGTTTTGGAGGTAAGGTTGCGTCTAAAGTCGCTTTTACATTATTTCTTCTAGCAATAATGTTAAGTCCTTTACCTTTTATTTCAGGCTACATGGGATATGCTTATTTGGCATTGATTTTAATAGCTGATATAGGCTTCATTTACTCCTCTGTTAAATTAATTAAAAATCCCAGTAAATATGAGGCTTTAAAAGCTAAAAGACATATTCTGCTGTGGATGTTTTTGGGACTAATGGCTTTTCTCTTTGGAACTTTCGTTTAGCTTTTCTTAGGAGCTATGTATTCCTTGGGTGCCTTCGGAAACATTTCAAGATAGGGTCTTAGAACTTTAGGTATGACAACGGTTCCATCTTCTTCTTGATAGTTCTCGAGAATAGCCGTTATTGCTCTTGTTGAAGCTATAGCTGTTGAGTTTAATGTGTGCACATAGTCTCTAATCATGCCTTTCTTTTTCAGAAACTTTATGTTAAGTCTGTAACTTTGCCAGTCAGTGCAATTGCTACATGAAACCATTTCCCTATATTTACCCTGAGCCGGCATCCAAGCTTCCAAATCATATTTTTTAGCTGCAACAGCTCCTAAATCTCCAGCCACAATGTTAACTATTCTATATGGTATACCTAATCCTTGCCATAGTTCCTCAGCATTTCTAATTAATCTCTCATGCCACTCCCATGATTCTTCAGGTTTACTGAAAACGAACTGTTCAACTTTGTGAAATTGGTGAACTCTAAATATTCCTTTAGTGTCTTTTCCATGAGCTCCTGCTTCCTTTCTGAAGCATGGGCTTATTCCAGCATAAAGTAGTGGAAGTTTATCCTCTGGTATTGTTTCATTAGTGTGAAGAGCTGCTATGGGATGCTCTGATGTTGCAATAAGATAAAGATCTTCACCTTCAATCTTATATATTGAATCCCTGAAGTCTTCAAGTGTTGTAACACCTA
This sequence comes from uncultured Desulfurococcales archaeon, assembly GCA_964564025.1. Taxonomy (GTDB): domain Archaea; phylum Thermoproteota; class Thermoprotei_A; order EX4484-217-1; family EX4484-217-1; genus DRYM01. The sequence goes on along the minus strand of CAZLZO010000004.1, from coordinate 29,896 downwards.
AATAGTATTTTTCACGTAGCATGTAAGGTGGAAGTACAAGTGTAAAACCTTTTTTCGTAAGATAATCTATTGCGTATAGGAGTAATGCTAAGTCTAACCATACGAGATCATCAAATAAGTAGAAGAATCTACTGCCTGCTACTACTCCTGCCTTCTCAGTATCTCCTAATCCGAGAAATGTCAGCATATCGGCGTGTCCTTTAGGTTTCCAATTAATAACTTCGTATTCCACATCGAATCCTCGTGTTTGCTCCTTAAACTGCTCTAAGAAGCCAACATATACTTTGGGTTTACCCCAGAATCTTATTGGAACATTTTCTTCTTCAGTTAAACCTTCAGGTACTGTTTCATGAACTATGTTTGGTAGTGAAAGTAAGATCTTTTCTCTCCTAGTTTCGAGCTCCTTTAATTTTCTTTCCTCATTCTCAATAATTTTTAAAAGTTCTTTTGCTTGTTTTATTGCCTTTTTTCTCTCTTCCCCTTTAAGTTTAGCTATGGATCTAGAGAGTATATTATGTTTATGTCTTAATTCATTAACTTTAGCATACTGCCTCCTCCATTCCGCATCCAATCTTACAGCTTCGTTAACTATTGTTTCATCTAAGCCTCTTTTCCTTAAGGATTCCTTAATTACTTCTGGGTTTTTCCTTAAGAATTCTAGCATACTCCACGGCAAAAGCGTCCGCCTCTCACTGAATAATGTGTAAACTAGAAGGGTGGAAATATTGTTTATGGTTAATGAGCGTATTTATATAAGTTAATGAGTTGTTTAATTTCCATTAACACCATTAGATATGCTAATGCCATACGTTTATCTAGTCTAAATCTCCTTATGGCTTCATTATGTTCCTTAAAGTGTGTTATTCCTTTAGGGTCTTCATATTCTACTTTGATTAAGTATATTGATGCTTTCATTTCTATGGTTCCACTCCTAAATATGGATGCTTCGTAATTATAGTTTCTGTAAAACAGTTCGCCATTTTCGGGCTTTTAAGGAATAATGTCCTAACGCTATATTTTACGGTGCTTTAGGCCTTTATTTGTAATAAAAAACCATTGGCCATCATTCTCGAGGAAATTGTTTTAGTAGTTAATATAGAACTAAGGTTTAGTTTTGAGGAAAAAAATGGGTAGTTTAAAGAAGAGTTCTTGAGCTTTACTCTAAGAGTGGAAGGGCTTTGAAGCCTAGTTTCTCCATTATCTCATCTACTGGTACATCGAAAGTATAGTGTATTTTCATGTAGTTTTTCCTAAACTCTACTATGTCTCTTCTCACCTTAGATGGGTCTTCCTTGTCTATAAGTACTCTTCTGAAGAACCTTGCTATTTCCCTCATATCGTCTTCCTTCATACCCCATCTTGTTAGCTCCTGAACACCTAATCTTAAACCACTTGGATCTTTTATCATATCTGGTGTATCATATGGTAGTAAGTTCTTGTTTACTATTATGTTTGCGTTCTCTAGAAGCTTTGCTGATTTGGCTCCGCCTCCTAAAGCTCTTACATCAACTAATACTTGATGGCTTTTCGTATAGCCATGTTTCTCTCCTAACACTTTAAATCCTTCTGCTGCTAATGCCTCAGCTAATGCTTTAGCATTTCTGATTACTTGTTCTGCATAGGCCTTTCCGAAATGTAACATTTCTAAAGCAACTATTGCTGTTGCTGGCAGCCTATGTAAGTGATGGTTTGACACAAATATTGGGAAAACAATTTTTCTTACTTTCTTGAATAATTCTTCGTTATTCGTTAAAATAACTCCACCCTGAGGTCCAGGAAATGTTTTATGCGTTGATGATGTCACTATGTCTGCTCCTTCCCTTATTGGGTCTTGGAATTGTCCTCCGGCTATTAATCCTAAGACGTGTGCTGCATCATAAAGAACGTATGCTCCTACTTCATGTGCTACCTCACTTAGCTCCTTAACTGGATGTGGGAATAGAAACACTGATCCTCCAAAAGTTACAAATCTTGGCTTTACCTCCCTTATTAACTTCGCTGCCTTATCTACATCTATGTTCATTTCCTCTAGATTAAATGGCATTTCTATTTGTTGAATACCTAGTGCTCCTAATCCTCCAAATTTCGTATGACTTACGTGGGCTCCTGCTTGAACAGGTACGACAACCGCTTTATCACCGTATTTCGCCATGGCATAGTATGCTGAAAGATTCGCTATAGTCCCTGAAATAGGCCTTACATCAACATACTTTACTTTAAAAAGTTTTGACATTAATTCTTGTACGTAAAGCTCCATCTCATCAACATATATTAATCCTTGATAATACCTTTTCCTAGGAAGCCCTTCAGCATATCGGTGACCCATGTCTGTGAGATAAACCATGTCCGCTAAAGGCGACATAACGTTTTCTGAAGGTATCATGTTTAGGCATTCTCTTTTTCTCCACCTGTTATGTTTAAGCGTCAAATCAATAACTTTTATAACTTCTTCACTTAGGTATTGTTTTAGAACACTGTAGAACTCGCTCATTTCTTCGAAAACCCCATGAAATTGGTTAAGTAGCAGATATATTATTTAAAGTTTCTTATAGATAAACTGTAAGCTTAACAATG
>CAZLZO010000004.1:0-27222 GCA_964564025.1 uncultured Desulfurococcales archaeon | reverse complement strand
AATGCGCAAAGGATATTTTCAATAATTAGTTAAATTTTTGCTTTAAAATAAACTCTTTTAAAGAACTTGAAACATACGTTGGTTTAATAGAGGACTTTTCCAAATCATTCCTTGAAGTAACTCCAGTTAAAATAAGCAGCGAATCCATACCTAGTTTCATAGCCCCTTTAATATCCGTATCTAGTCTATCCCCTATAACTAGTACATCACTTTTCTTTACACCAGCTCTTTTTAAGACTTCTAAATACATCCAAGGCTCTGGTTTGCCTATGACCATGTCTGGTTTTCTACCTAAAGCTTCACTTAAGGCCGCTACGATAGCTCCGGCACCAGGGATAACTTTATCTCCAATAGGAAGAGTAGCGTCAATGTTTGTAGCTATGAATAAAGCACCTTCAAGTATGAAATCTAGTGCTTTCGCTAACTTACTATACGTTATTCTCCTATCTAATCCTACAACAACCATATCGGGTTTCCTACGTTTCACAATGCTTATACCTTTTAAAAGAAGCTCTGTCCGTAAGCCTTCTTCACCTATGACGTAGACTTTAACTTTACCATAATTTCTTCTAATAATTTCAGCTGTTAACGAGGCACTGGTAATTATATTATCTATCGTAGTCTTTATCCCTATGCTCAGTAATTTTTTAAGATAATTCGCTCTAGTTTTCGTAGAATTATTCGTAGTAAAGTAGATTTTTACATTAAATTTTTCCATGAGAAACTTCAATGCACTTACATTTTCCCATAGAACCTTATCTCCTCTCCACACTACACCGTCAAGATCCGACAGTACAACTTTATACCTGAAATCCTCCATAGTGAGCCCCTCTCGTAAAAATTAATGTTCCAATATTTAAACATACGTTTTAAAATATCTCTCCTCTATTATGTTATGTTCTACTAGAGTTTAGTATCCCAAATAAAGCATCACAGATTTTCCAAATTTCACATGAAAATCTGGGAAAATGTTGTGCATATTCTTAAACGGTGGTATAACATATGGTAGGGTAGTAGCGGGGTCTAGAAATGTTAAAAGAGAAAAACAAGCTTGAATTAAAAGAAACGAAGTTAAGAGGAATTTCAGGAATAGAGCACTCAATCAATATTTTAAAAGATGGTGATGAAGTTTTTCTTTATGCAGAACTTGAAGAGCCTAGGATAGAAGATATAATAAGCGTTTTAGCTATAGCAGTAGATACTCGTCTTAAACCGTATTTTGTAGTTAAAAATGGAAGCATACCTAAGGAATGGATTAAAGAAATTGAGAGGTTTGGTGGAAAAATAAACTACTGTGTTACGAACTAGTCTATTTCATGTTTTCATGTTCTTAACGACGTTCTATACCTGGAGTAGGATATTTTGGGTAGGGAAGATATTCTATTCCTGGCCTATGCTGATGGGCTTGCGGATAAAGGTCCATTAGATTATACACTTCTGGAGGTATATTCTCCCTTACTGGGAGGCCTAGTTCTTTTACTTCGTCAAATGTTAGTGGGTAATCATGAGTCCATTTACCTTCAGTTAATGTTTTCGCTATTTGCTCAGCTTTTTCCGGAGGCACCTTTCCTTCCAATAACTTCTTAATAATTTCCTGAGCTTCTTTTAGCGCTTTCTCGGCGATATCAGCTAGTATCAATGTTTGATCTGATGCTTCTTTTCCCTTTTCTTTAACTACCTTTAATATTGAGGGTGCTGGTAAGTGTATTCCACGTTGTGTTGCTATTTGAGGATCTATGGGACCTAAGACCGCACATCTATCCATCCATATTTCATCAGCGGCAAGGGCTATTAGTGTTCCACCGCTCATAGCATAGTGAGGTACTATAACAATTTTCTTTGCCGGATGTCTTTTAAGAGCTAATGCTATTTGTGTTGCAGCCAATATTAGACCTCCTGGAGTATGTAGTATTATCGCTATTGGTTTATCTGGAGGTGTTGTTCTTATTGCTCTAAGAATTTCCTCAGAATCTTCAATGTCTATGAATCTATAAACTGGTATTCCAAAAATACCTATTCTTTCTTGTCTATGTATCATCGTTATTACTCTGAAATTGTACTTCTGTTCCATACGCTTAATTAGCCTTAATCTAGCCGCTTTCAAACTCTTATATTGAAGCGTCGGAGATAGGAATACTATCAAAATTAATAACCAGAAGAGAAAAGATCCTATTTCAAAACCAACGCCTTCCATACACTAATCACCGCTTGTAATACTTGCTTCATTAAATTCTGCACTAATCAATTCTTAATAATTTTTTGGTAAAGAAGCCCTACTTCTTTGTCAGTGTGAGACTAGGGCTCATCATTATTCAGGGGCTGCCCACCACATCATCCATGTCGTAAGCTAGTGTTTCTTAAAGAAAAACTTTTTGTTTCTCCTCTAAAATCTCGACTTTAGCTCCTTCAGCTATTTTAACATCGTATATTTCAACATTAAACCCTTTTTCTCTATAAAAATTGCTGATATATCTCTTAACTTCGTTAATTCTATTCTTAGGGAATTCTTGATCGAACATTGCCAATATTGAAGGTCCGGCGCCGCTGACGCAAACACCTAAAGCTCCCTTATTTTTAAGAGCTTTTTTAATTTCGAAGTAGAGGTGCAATATTGGTTTTCGTGCAGGCTCAACTATAGCATCTTCCATGCCTTCACCTGCAAGCTTTAGGTTTCCTGTAATGAAACCTATGATTAATGCAGCTATTTTACTGGTGTTAAAAACTACTTTTTCTAAAGGAATGGTTTTCGGCAATAAAGATCTAGCATATTTTGTTTTTTCTTTAACAAGACCTATTTTAGGGATAATTATGATTAGTTTAGGTTTTTTCTTTAGCGGTATTTTAACGACCCTGAGAGGTTTCCTATTATATATTAGAACTATGCCTCCTAATAGACTGGCAGCAACATTGTCCGGGTGGGGCGAGCCAGCAGAAGCTTTTTCTCCTTCCGCAGCTATATCTACTAATTCATTTTCGTCATTTACATTAAATGCTTTCGCCAATGCTGCAACCGTAGCGGCTGCTGTAGCACCACTGCTTCCAAGACCTCTACCTACAGGGATGTTTTTCCATATTTTCAATTCAACTTTAGCCTTTATCCCGTATCTTTCTAAGAACTCTCTAGCTGCTACCATAGCTGTGTTTTCATGAAGAGGTACATAGTCGCTGTATGGACCGTGAACACTTATTGTTTTAACATCTATGACGGAAGAGCTTTCTATGTTTAAAATAACTTCATCGTAAAATAGATCTATTGCCATAGCTAAAACATCATACCCTGGACCTAAGTTTGCCGATGAACTATAGGCTTTAGCCTTAAGAAGCATTGTACGCACCGTAAATACTTATATTCTGCAACTATAAGAGATTATTTTTGGCCGATGAGGATACAGGGACGTTCGGAATAAGTGAAGATGAAGAAAGGTGGAGCGACCTGAGGTTTCCTAGCTTGTGCTTATTAGTGTTATTGTTTTAAGAACACCATCCATTCTTCTAATACTGCTTACATGCCTATCTAATATAGCTAATGAAGGTGCTTCAATACGTACTACAATATCGTATTCGCCATAGACTATTTTTGCTTCAGTAACATAGCTAAGTTTAGAAATTTCCTCTTTAAGCTTAGCTTCTTTACCTAAAGCTACATTAAGCAAAACATATGCGATAATATTTTCATTCATTGTCAAGATAAATCACCTAGCATAAAGACTCTAGATTAAGAAATGTTTTTATATCATAAAATTTTTGTGCTAATACTTTCAGTCACCTCTACTTTTTAAATAGTTCTAAATAACTATGGGTGGTAAATTGGTAAGAAAAATCTTGAAAAACAAGAGAGCTCTCTCACCTATCATAGCCACATTACTTCTAGTGTCAATATCGATAGCTGGAGTACTCGTAGTGTATAGGTTTATGAACACTGTTGCTACAGCTTCATCAACTGTTCTTAGTTTACAGACTATTGATAAGCAGCTAAAAATATTAAGTGACGGTTCAGCTGCTTTCTATGTTTCAGCTAAAAACGTCGGCAATACTGAGCTTAAGGTTATAAAAGTCTCCGTTGGAAACTTTACGGAAACCCTAGCGACACCTGAGGAAATAAAGTCAGGTGATACGTTTACTTACAGTAAAGTAATACCTCCTTCACAAGCAACATTTAAGAGAGGCTACGAGTATCCCATAGTTATAAAGGTTGTAACACCGGAAGACAATGTAAAAGTTTTTCAAGAAATAGTTAGGGCAGAGTAGAGGAAGCAAGTGTTTTAAATAAGCCCATGCTACCACCTTTTTTCTCTTTTACTTATGAGGGAAAACTCATGGAAATTAGTGTACTAGAAGATTCTTTGAAGGAGAAAGTTTTATTAGAGTATAATGTTGGCGAAGCTCAAGTAATTATAGTTGAAAATGAAGGTAAAGGCTATTATATTGTGAAGGAGCCGCAAATCTTTGGTGAAGCTAAAGAAATCTACGATATGCTTCTCAATTACCTTTATAGAAGCTTAAAGCCTATATTTATAGAGAAAGACCCTTTAGGCTACATTGAGGGAATATTGGAGGAAATAGCAGAAGAACTCGGCATAAAGAGGAAGTACAATGAATACTATGACGTATTACACTACTACATTGTAAGGGATGTGGCAGGCTACGGCAAAATAGATGTTCCAATGAAAGACCCTAGAGTAGAGGAAATAGCTGTTGAAGGGCCTGGAATACCTGTAGCTATAGTGCACAGAGATGTTTCCGATTTTTACTGGCTTGACTCAAACATATACTTCACTAGTGAAGAGGAAATACGATCTTTCGTTCAGAAATTAGCCTTAAAAACAGGTAAACATATTTCAACAGCATATCCCATATTGGAAGCAAGACTTCCAGAAGGACACCGAGTAGCCTTAACTTTATCTAAAGAAGTTAGCGGTAGAGGTTCAAGCTTCGTTATTAGAAAATTCCCTAATAGCCCGCTTACTATAACTCATTTACTTATGCTTAAAACCTTAAGTCCTCTTGAAGCAGCATATCTATGGCTTATAGTTGAAGCCCAAGGACTAGTTTTCATAATAGGTGCTATGGCTACCGGCAAGACATCCCTTTTACAATCATTAACCACTCTAATACCTCCAGATGCTAGAGTAATAACAGTTGAAGATACACCAGAGCTTCGATTACCTCATACGCACTGGGATCCCCTATACACTAGACGATCATATGTTCCAGGAGACACATGGATGAACATAGACTTAAACGATTTAGTAAAGTTTGCTTGGAGAAGAAGGGCCGAATACATAATAATCGGAGAGGTTCGCGGAGAAGAAGTGCAAGTTCTTGTGCAAGCAGCAGCCAGCGGCCATGGCGGTCTTACAACATTTCATGCTGATAATGTTGATTCAATGATATTAAGACTAACATCCCCTCCTCTCAATGTTAAGCAGTCCTTTCTTTCCCTCATTTGGTCAATAGCTGTTATGAGGAAGCTTAGAAGCAACATAACAGGTAAGATAGTTAGAAGACTAACTGAAATATATGAAATCCTAATAGAAGGAAACGAAATATGTAAATTAAAAATATTTTCTTGGAACCCTAGAAATGATAAGCATGAACCAGATTCTGTAGAGGAAGTTGTTAGTAAAAGTTATAGATTAAAAACTATTGCGGAAAGGTATGGGCTTTCTAAGAAAGACTTAATAAAGGAATTATATGAGAGAAAACGATTTCTTGAAGAATTAGTTAAAGACGAAATTTTCGATTACGAAGCAGTTTCGGAGAGGCTATTCAAATTTTACTTTCAGAAAAGAGGCCTAATATGATGTGGAAGCTTAAGTTTTCACGGCAAACTTTAGAAACCAAGATATGTTCATTCATGCTTAAAAACTACTATTTCAAGAGGGTTGTATTGAAACTTGACAAATTATATTCCTCTTTGGCCTTAAAAGCTGGATATTATGGTTCAACGGTAAGGAAGCAGTGCTTACTTACGTTCATGTCCTTTATTTTCTTAATACTAATGGTCCCCCTATTAGTAATAAGCGTAGGTGTTTTCAAGCTATTCTTCACATTACCTTTAATAATAACGTTACCTATACTGCCTCAGCTAATATTTCTCCTTAACCTAAAAAGCTTAGTCTCGAAACGAAGAAACGGTTTGAAAAAGGAGTTCCCTTATTTCGTTCTTTACATAGCCACTTTGCAATCAGCGGGCGTCCCTCTTCACATGTCATTATATAAAGTAGCTAAAACAGATATTTTTGAGAACATTAAGAAGGAGGCAATGATTTTTCTGAGAGATGTAAGATTGCTTGGAAAAGACCCCTTAACAGCATTAGATTCTTTAGCCAAGAATAATCCTTATAAACCCTTCCAAGACCTCATTTTCGGATATACATCCATATATAAAAGTGGAGGAGACTTGGTTCGTTATCTTCATGAAAAAGTTAGGGATAGTTTTAAAGAATTAAAGTTTCAGTGGAAAATGTTTGTTGAAAGAAGCATGGACTTAGGTGAATCGTTAACAACATTTTTTGTAATTTCAGTATTAATAATACTTTTAGCGTCACTTATACTTTCAGCAGAATTTCTAACCACCATAATGCTTCTTAATATAGTTATTTTACCTATTGCTCTAATAGTTTCCTTTACAACTATTGAGTCGCTTATACCAGAAAATGTATCGAAGCTACTGGTTCCTAAAGTGCAGATAATATTAAGTATACTAGTGTCGATACTAACGTTTATTTTAACGTACTATGTTGCTAAAGAATTTACCATAGCGATTCTATTCTCGTTACTCATAGCGTCATTTATAAGCGGTATTCTATATGTATTAAAGGCTAAGGTTCTAAAGGAAATAGAGGAAGGCTTACCGAAACTTCTTAGAGACATTACAGAATTTAGAAAACTAGGCTTCACACCTGCTCAAGCAATTGCTAGACTCATTCTTTTTCGCAAGTACAATAAAAGCTTAGACACAATACTCAATAAAATAGCTATGAATATTAGGGCGGGATTAGGTTTTAAAGATATACCTAAAACTGGTTCATGGCTTTTCGACTACACCACTTTCTTACTTGAAGAAATAGAGGAAAGTGGTGGCGGAACTCCTGCTATGCTAGAAGATTTAACACAGTGTGTCTCCGATGTAATGCACTATCGTATAGAAGTTAGGAAGTCACTTAGAATATATGAGATACTGGCTTACATAGCCCCGCTAATCCTTATTTTCTCCCTATTTCTAACACTTAAGCTCGTAAGCATTCTCTCCCTTTCTGAAATAGCCCTATTACTTACGAATCTTGGGGTTCATATCGAACATTCAATGCTATCGCTACTTAAAATAACAATAATTGAAACATCCATTATATTATCATTGCTTACAAGCAAAATTGTTGATTTAACGGCGAAAAACACTTTAAGAGCATCAATAGTGTTATTTATTTCACTAGTAGGTTTCATTACTATTCCTCAAATAGTTGATAGTATCATAAGTTTAGCTACTTAGCTTCTTTCTCATATACTCCATCATTTTTTCATAGAGTTTCCTAAGCATCCTCCTTCTATCTTCCATCAGAACTATGTCGGAATATCCTTGAAGCACTATGTTATGTGAGAATGGGCTTGGAATAAGCTTATTCATGAGTATCTTCACACTTATTTCATTACTTTCTATTTTCCTCAAAACTTCTATTGCATGACCTATATCCATGAAGTCCTCAAGTATTTCTCGAAAAGTTTCCTTTAACACTGGAAAATCCCTTATTTCTTCAATAGCTTTTAAGAGGTTTTGTGCATTAATTTGAAGTTTATGAACAGATTTTTCCCTGTTCATATATCTCTTGAGAAGCATGAATGATCTTTGAGCGCAATGCCTAAATCTTCTCTTAAGGAGTTCAGTATTTCTTAGCGCTTCTTCAAGTATTTCCCTAATATTGTCTGATTTGACGCTTGCCAATAATTTATTGACTGTTTTTTCTGAAACATCTCTGCCAACTATGGTTAGCATGAAACCATTGTCGGTAACCGTTACTTTCACGTTAGACTCCATGAGACGTGAAAGTATAAAAGCATAAGCCCTACTTAAAGCGTCATTAACTCTTCTACCAAAAAGCGTATGGAAAATAATGTTTGTTTTCCTACCCTCTCTAAAGACTTCTACAAGCACTAATTTATCGTTTGGAACATTCTTTTCTGCAAACAAGTATTGCTCTAAAACGTAATTGTAAATGTCTTCGGCTGCACGTTCGTCGAGAAAGTAGTTTTCTTTAATGAACTTAATTATTTCATTTTTCCCTAAGCCTTTACTTATCATTTCAGCTATTTTTCTCCTAAATTCACCTACAAGCAATGCTGAATCATATGAGAGAGGAAGCATTTCACTAAACCATGTAGGTACGGTTGGTCTTTCTCCCTCCACAGGTTTAACAAGTGCTAAGGAACCATAACTTCTCTTGAACTTATACGTTCTTCCGCCGAGAACGAATATGTCGCCGGGCATAAGTATTTGTAAGAACTGCTCATCTATAGTGCCTATGTACTTTCCGTCTTCCGAAATAACTGTTATTTTTGCTTCATCAGGTATTGTTCCACTGTTCATATAATATATCATCCGCGTTTTCCCTCTACCTCTCCTTCCGAAAACGCCTTCCTCTTCGTCGAACCATATTTTTGCATAAACTCTTTGCGCTTCAAGATCCCCTATTTTACCGCTTAAATATTTAAGAACATTAATGAAGTCTTCGAAAGATAGTTTATGGTAATTATAACTTCTTTTAACAAGCTTGTAAGCTTCATGAATTTCCCATTTTCTTTCAAGAGCCATACCAACTATGTGCTGAGCTAAAACATCTAAAGGATTTTTAGGTATTCTAACGTTGTCTATTTTTCTTTCCAAAGCTGCTTTAGCTAAAACCGTGCACTCGACTAAATCATCTCTATCAACAACAACTACTATTCCCTTACTTACATTACGAAGTCTATGTCCAGCTCTTCCTATTCTCTGAAGGAGCCTACTAACACTCTTAGGGCTGCTTAGCAAAACTACGACATCTATGTAACCTATATCGATACCTAATTCAAGCGATGTTGAGCAAACAACAACTTTAAGTTCTCCGCGTTTAAGTTTTTCTTCAACAGTTAATCTTATATCCCGGCTTAAGCTACTATGGTGTGCTTCAATTTTGTCTGCGTCAAGTATCTTGTTTTCTTTAAACATTTTTCTTAACTTAAAAACAACACGTTCTGTAGCGCTACGTGTGTTTGTAAATATAAGTGATGTTCTATGTTTGAGAATAATGTCTTTTAATGTTGAATATATTGCTTCATTAATTTCGCTTGCTGATGCCGTTACGATATTTCTTAATGGACTTATAACCTTTATTTCTGTTGGTTTAGCGAATCTAGCATCAACTATTTTGCATGGCCTAGGTTTTCCATCATCACTGTATCCTACAAGAAACTTCGCGACTTCCTCTAAAGGAGCTATTGTGGCACTTAACCCTATTCTTATTAGAGGTCTGCCTACGAAGCTCTCTAATCGCTCAAAAGATAAGCTTAAGTGTGCTCCTCTTTTACTGCTACATAACTCATGAATTTCATCAACAATTATCCACTTAACGTTCCTTAAAGTTCGTCTAAAGCGAGGGGCGACTAATGCTATAGCGAAGCTTTCAGGAGTAGTTATCAATATGTGAGGAGGGCTCTTTATCATACGTTGTTTCTCATATGGTTTAGTATCACTTGTCCTAACGGCAACTTTAATCTCAGGTAACTCATAGCCCAATTCTTCAGCTACTTTCATGATTTCATTAAGGGGTTCTATGAGGTTACGTCTCATATCGTTATTTAAAGCTCTTAAGGGGCTAACATAGACTACGTAAACATAGTTTTCTAATTTCCCATTTTCTCCTAAATAAAAGAGTTCATCAAGGATGCCTAAAAAAGCTGCTAGAGTCTTACCAGTACCAGTCGGTGAAGATATTAACACATTATTTCCTTTCTTAATTTCCGGAATAGCCATTAGCTGAGCTGGAGTGAAGTGCCCATATTTCCTTTTAAACCATTTTGCAACATAGGGTCTAAGTAGGGAAAAAACACTTTCCTCACTATACTTTCCACTAACATATTCAATACTCTCAGAGGTCATTGTTCCATGTAATTCTGCAACTTCTCCCCTAGGTTCTATAGGTAGGGCCTTTAAGTCTTATGTCACCCCATATGTTACTTGCTTCAATAAGCCAACCGGCAAGTATTCTAGCTAATTTTCTTCTAGCATCCTCTAGCTCATACTCTATATTGTAAACCTCTTTTAATGCTTTGGCCGCTAATGCTGCATTAACTCTACTTAACATGTATGTTTCAAGTTTTTCAAGAAGCTCCATGAGACTTATTAGCTCTCTTTTTGAAAGAATTTTGAGTAAGTATTCGAAATCTTCATGTCTCAAAGTGGCTTTCTCAGCTAATTCCCTACTCTCCTTTTTAGCTAATTCCCAATACTTAAATAGAGGCTCATAGTCAGCAACAATGTCTCCGCTAGCTAGAATAGGTTTTCTTTTACCCACTATTTTAATCACCCATTAAAGAATACTTAAAATATGCTAGGTTATAAGCTAAACTGTAACTGTAGAATCAATGCTTTAAGGGTTTAGGAATTGGGTAAGATAAGCTTAGCAATACTTGACCTAGACATGACTCTTGTCGATACATTACATAGATTTTACATAGTGTATAATGAGGTTAGAAAACTCTATGGGCTTAGAAAGATAAAATATGAGGAGTTCCTTGAAAACTTTAGAAAGGATAGATTAACAGAAATACTTGAACCTTTATCTCAAAAAGAAAGAACTTCTTTTTGGAAAAAGTTTAGGAGAATTTACAGTCATTACAGAAGCATCCATGATAAACCTTATGAGGGAGCCAAGGAGGCCCTCATGTATCTTAGAAAGAAAAACATTAAGGCAGTGGTAACTACGGGAAGGGAAATAGAACCTAAGTATATATGGAATGAACTCGATAGTTATGGGCTAAGCGCATATGTAAACAAGGTTTACACATTAATTCAACAGGATCCTTCAGATGAAGACCTTCTCTTTTCGAGAAAAGGTGTTTTAGCATTAATACTTAAAGAGTACGGTGTAAATCCTTGTGAAGCAATTTTTGTTGCAGACTACTGGGTTGATATGGAATCTGGAAGAAAAGTTGGCGTAATAACAGTAGGTGTTTTAACAGGGTTAAAGGATAAGCTAACACTGATAAAGCATGGGGCACAGTATGTGATAACAGGTATTTGGGAGCTACCGAGCTTGCTTAACAAACTTCTTAATGACAATGGCGAACAAAGCTAGGAACAGAGCCCAGAAAAGTAGGAATAAATAGTCCATAGTTTCTCTTTCAAAAAATATTATTTTAACGGAAGTCAGAACGAAATTAACTATTGAAATTAGGAAAGCCAGCAACACCATTATCCTGTATGTTCTCTTTAAAACTTTAGAACGAGCCATAATATTTCACGAGAAAATAGCTTTAACCAAGCATCTTAAATAGTTTTACTAATTAAGGATTAGTGGAAAAAGCCATGGTGAAATTCAAATGCCCCACCTAAATCGGTTAAAGAGAGTGAAAAAAATTATTGAAAGTAAAGATGTCGACTGCCTCTTATTTTCGGATATTTCAAACATATACTATATTTCACATTTTAAGGGATTCGAAGGAGTTTTACTTATAATACCTAAAGATGGAACATCAGAACTTTATGTACCAAAGCTTGAGTATGAAAGAGCCTTAGAGGAATCGGAAAACGTCAATATAAATGTTTATAGTGAAAGTCTTGAGCAAGCAATTAAAGATTTCATTGGAAAGTTAAAGTGTAAAAAAATAGGTCTACCATACTTTAAAACAAGTCTTTGGCTAGCTAATAAGCTTTCGAAAATTTCTCAAGAAATAAAGCTTGAAGACATTTCGAAGGAGATCATGGAGGTAAGAGCTATTAAAGATATTGATGAAGTAGAGGCAATTAAGAAAGCAGTTAAAATAACTGAGAAAGGATTTGATGAAGCCTTGAATATTCTTAGTGAAGGCGTTAGAGAATTAGACGTTGCCGCGAAAATAGAGTATACTTTTAAAGTTAATGGAAGCTATGAAGTAGCATTTCCCTGCATTGTGGCTTCAGGGCGCAACTCAGCTTTACCTCATGCAACAGCTTCCGAGAAGACAATTAGAAGAGGGGAAATAGTAGTTGTAGATATAGGTGCTAAATACATGGGATACTGCGGCGACCTAACGAGAACTATAAGCTTAGGGAGTGTAAGTAGTAAGCTTAAAGACATATTCTACGCTGTTCTTGAGGCTCAAAAAGAAGCCATAAGGAAGATTAAACCCGGGATCAAGGCTTCAGAAGTAGATGCAGCTGCCCGAAATGTACTTAAAGAATATGGATACGATAAGTTCTTCACGCATTCAACAGGTCATGGAATAGGAATTGAAGTTCATGAATATCCCAGGCTCAGCAATAAATCGAATGCTACGTTAAAGACAGGAATGGTAGTAACAGTTGAACCCGGGGTTTACATTAGAGATCTTGGGGGTATAAGAATAGAGGATGACGTGTTAGTAACCGATTCTGGATATGTTATTTTGTCAACATATCCTAAAGACCTTATAGAGTAGATAAACGGATGTGAGTGTTAATGAGTTTGGATGTAGACAATATACTTTCTATAGCTATTGAAGCTGCGAAAAATGCTTCTAAATGGCTAAGGGAGGTTCAAGAGGAAGAAGAATATTCGGATCTTGTAAGGTTAAGTGAAGAAGATGTCACAAGGAAATTCGATGTTGAAGCAGAAAGAATTATCATTGACGTTTTTATAAGGGATCATGTAAATGCCGTTTTCGTTAGTGAGGAATTAGGTGTTAAAAGTACTTCTGAAAACCCGGAATACATCGTTGTTATTGATCCTTTAGATGGAAGTAATAATTACGTTGCAAATATACCTTACGCTGCAGTAAGTGTAGCTATTTCCAAATTCCGTAGGAATGCTACATTAAATGACATATTTGTTGGAGTAGTTTCTGAGGTATTTAGAGATAACATATACTATGCCATTAAAGGTCATGGTGCGTACGAAAATCAGGTAAAGCTTAAGAAACCAAGAAATATAGGTAAACCATTCATTTTAGGTTATTTAAACTATGAATCTTACGATGTGTTTAAAGAGCTTGAGAAAATTTTCGGCCCATTCAAACTAAGAAGCTTAGGTTCAGCCAGTCTCGACATAATATATGTTGCTAAATCGGCAGCTGGCTTATTTTTGGATTTAAGATCTAAACTTAGAAATGTCGATGTTGCCGCAGCATTGCTTATACTTAAAGAAGCCGGAGGTAAAGCTAAAAGCTACCATCTAAATCTCGCTAATGTTTCAATATGTAATGTTGAAAAAATACTCTCAATAGCTGCCTTCAGTAAAGAATGGAGTGTAAGATACGAGGAAACAGTTGACAACATTGTTAATAAAGTTTTTAAGAGAAAATAGGCTATTTCCAACCCGCCATTTCAGCAATTAAAGGTGTTATATTGGACTCTATGATTCCTGCAACTAGGAAAACTAAAGATAAGCCTATAACGAAAATCGCCGTTTTCTCCAAATCCTGAGATAACTCATTTAAAGTTACTTGTCTCCTCCTATACATTATCATCTTAAACCCTAACAATATTCCGGAAGCGCTTGACAGTAGGAAAGCAGGTATCTCTATTATTCCATGAGGTAGTATTATTGCAGATGCTCTTAATGGGTCGTTTATTGTAGCGAAAATTACACCTATAACGTACCCGTTAAATAATGTCGAGATTGTTGAAGGTATTGCGTAAACTATTCCTGACATGGCGGTAGATAGTGATGTTCTCCAGTTGTGGAAGAAAATGTCTAGTCCGAGAAATATTCTATTGTAGACTTTAAATTCTGGATTAAGCTTTCCAGGAACTATTATTCCGGAGTTTATGAGTACAGATCTTATTTCCGGATCTACAGTTAAATATCCTAGACCGAAGCCTAACATAAAAACTATTAGCGTTAGTGTTAATGCTAAGAAACCATACTTGGTGGTGAAGAACATTTTTACGAGCTTTAACCCTTTGTTTAGAGTTTTGTAAGCCAATTTTAAAGTTAGCTTTGTTTCTGTAGGTTGCTGAAAAGCCTCATTATTGTGGGCTTCATACACTGCGACCAGGTATAGGTGAAGTATAGGGATTATAGCTAAACTTATAATTATACTCACTAAACTACCTAAGGTTACGTAAAAGGTTTCAACAGCGGACTCTATAGCTATAGCAATTAGCGAAACCGCTATGAGGGCTGAAAAGTAAAGTATTATGGCTCCGAGTTCTGTTTTAGCTATAGTAATGCTTCTTATAATGCTTTGAACAGGCGTATTAGCATCAACTGAAGCAGCAATGGGAGCAAAAATAAGTGCTAAGTAAATTATTAGTGCTATGATTACTCCTGCAATAAATGTTAAAGCCGAAAAACCTAGTTCTTCAATAGAACCCTTAACTATTTTCTCTAAGCTAAAGTAGAAAAGCATAATTGATGGTATTAATGGTGCTGCCGTAAAAAGATATATTAGCATGTTGGTTTTGAACACGTTAATCCAGTTTCTAAAAGCTGACTCTAGAAAGTACCTTGTACTAACCTCTTTCTCTACTAGAAGTTTCTGAAGAAATGGGTAAAGCCCTGCTTTAACGAAGCTGTCAAAAACTATGATTGTGAAGAGATATGCTACGCCGGCTATGCTAAGAGTTACTATTATTGGTTGTATTATTTCGGGTGAGGTTAGTGCTTCAAAGTTTCCTTTAATAATGAAATCTGCGATTTTAGGTATCAAGTTAAATGCTCTAAAGTAGCTTAGAAGAGCAAGAAATGCTATAACTATTACTGCTTGGCCCACAATAACTCCTGCTTCATAAATCATGAAGGGTAATATCATTTTAGGGTGAACTAAAATATACTTGTATCCGTATTTTAAAACATCAGTTGGTTTCTTCACTAAAACGTTGTTTTTAAGCATTTACCTTTTTCCCTCAAAGAAGTCAAGTAGCGTGTACTTTTTCTTTCTCCCACACTCCTTTAACATTCTATACATGTTAGCTAATACTTTAAAGTCATCCTTTATTCTGGACTTAAGTTTTGGATTATAAAGTGCAGCAGCCGGATGGTATGTTGGCATTATTTTCACTTCAACGTTTTCTATGCTAGTTTCTCTTACAATACCTCTATCCTTACTCATGCTTTTAAACACTAATCCAGCTATTTGGAAAAGAGTTTTCGTAGATATTCTACCTAAGGTGACTATTACCTTGGGTTTAATTAGCTTTATTTGTTCAAGAAGATAAGGTAAGCATGCGTTTATTTCATCGTCTAGTGGGTCTCTATTATGTGGAGGTCGACACTTAATAACGTTTGTTATGAAAACCTCTGTTCTCTTTAAACCTATTTCCTCTAAAAGAGCTGTAAGTAGTTTCCCGGCAGCGCCTACGAAGGGTCTACCTTCTTCGTCCTCTTTTGCTCCAGGAGCTTCACCTATGAACATTATTTCAGCATTTAAAGAACCCTCGCCAGGAACAGCGTTTCTTCTGTTTCTGTAAAGTCTGCATTTTTTGCAACTAAGTATTTTCTCGACAATTTCAGCCCATAATTCATCCTTGTCACTCATTAAGTATTCACTCCTAACTGTTTAATTGAGAGCATTTGCTCAGAGGCCTACCTTCTCTATCACTTCTTCAACTCCTAGCCTGTTCATCATCGCTTAACTAGTCAATTATTATATAGTGTAGTTTAGGAAAAAATTTACCGTAAATTAGGTGGCTAAGTTTTGAAGGAAAATTTCGCAGAGTATGCAGTGTACACACTACTTAACCTTATTCCTATAGGTAAAGTTACAACTTATGGTTCATTAGCTAAAGTCCTTAATGTTCATCCTAGGGTAATTGGTAGAATACTTGCTAAAAATAGGGAGTTAGTGAAAATCCCTTGCCATAGAGTTGTTAAATCAAACGGTGAATTGGGAGGATATAGTGGTAGCACAGTGAAGTTTAAAGCTAAACTGCTAATGCTAGAGGGTGTTAAGGTTTATGAGAGAAACGGTAAGTACTATGTTGATAAGGAGTGTATTTTAGACATTTTCTCCGAACTTTTTAGCGCCAAAAATCTTAGGTAAAGTTACTCCGCGTTGACCCTGATATATTCCTTGGTAAGGTTTCTCTACGGGACTTGTTAACTTAGCGAAAACCACGTGGATAAACCTCTTACCAGCATAAAGCTTTACTGGAAAAGATCCTCCAATAAGCTCAATAGTTAACTGTCCTTCAAAACCACCATCAATAATTGTTGGTGGCAAGGCCATGCCCAATCTAGCATAAGTGCTTCTTAAGTTAACGAACCCCATAAGTTCTGGTGGAAGTTTAATGTATTCTAAAGTGTGAAGTAAAACGCGCTCATTGGGGTATATTATGAATTCTGAGCCTTCCTCTACTTCGTAGAAGTCCTCTATATTGGCTTCATACGTTTTTTCAACGTCAAGTATTTTGCTTGTTCTCTTAAGTCTAGCTATGGTATTGCCAAGTCTCAAGTCTAAACCGTTTTCTCTAATTATTGATTCAACAAATGGCACTATTTTTAACCTACCAGATTTAATATAGTTTCTTAAATCAAAGTCGCTAAGAATCAATCTTGATTACCCTTTTATGTTGAATAGAGAGAAGAAGAAAAATTTTTATTACTTTCTTAAGCACCCTAGTTCGTCAAGTTTATAGTATATTTTCTTAACTACTTCGTAAATTTCTTCTTCTCTTTTCGCTCCTGTTACAACCATTTTCCCCGAGCTGAAAATGAGCAGTACGACTCTTGGCTCATCCATTCTATATATGAGGCCCGGAAACTGCTCTGGTTCATACATGCAATTTTCTAGTAGTAACGCTGCCATTTCCAGGTTTACTTCTACACCTAAATTTGCTGAAGCAACAATGTTCTGTATTTGGACTCTAGGTCTTCCAGTAATTATTATCCCATTTTCCCTAAGAATCTTAATTATTTTCTTTACAGCTCTTTTCAAATTATCTGTGCTTTTCGCTCCCGTTACAACCATTTTCCCTGAACTAAAAATTAACGCTGTAACTCTCGGCCTATCAAGTCTAAATACAAGCCCGGGAAATTGTTCGGGATTATATTCTACACCAGGTATGCTTCTCTCAATAGCATAAAGATCTATTTTCTGGTCGAGAGTTACTGTTGACACAATATTCTCTATTTTAACACTAATTCTAGGCGTTGTCATAAGTGTCATCCCTAGAATAGCGTTTACAGTGTTTAAAAAGCTTTTTAAATTTTATAAACTTACCTAGTATAGTTGTTTAAAAATGGCTAAAATATTTCCGCCATAGGTAAGTCTTTGAGAGTAGGTAGCTCTAATATTCCTAACTCCTCATCTATCATGTATGGTTTAAAATAATCTATTAAACCGTACTTTTTAACCAGGGGTGATAGGTAGTTTTCTCTTTCAAGAGATACCGTGTTTCCTGAAGCATAAATGCTTAGAGGAGCTAAAACCAGTAATTCCTGGTTCGTAACCAGTTTTCCCTTTAAAAAACACGGGAACTTATATGTTACACCTAGTTCGTCTCTTAAAGCTACACTTGGATGCTCATGCCCTATTATTATAATTTTTACTGAGTACTTTGCTGGATCAAAAAGTTCGTGGCCATGAACAAGCATTATACTATTTAGAACAAGTTTATCTATGAAACCTACACCTAAATCTTCAAGAACTAATGATACGTAGTTATCATGGTTTCCTCTAATAACAGTTATTTCTTTAATACCTTTACTCCAAAGATGCTCGATGAGTTTAGTTATTTCCTCCCTTTCCTGCTTAAGCAAACCGCCGAAATGATGTTTTAAATCACCATTAATAACTACTCTTCTAGGATAAACTACGTTAACCATTTTATCAATCAACTCAAGAATTTTTTTCAACTGAACTCTTGGAACAAAAATACCCTCATAAGCAACGGAACTTTCAAACCCTAAATGTATATCGGCAATAACAAGTAAATCATGTTTCCTAATAAATAAGCCAGGTAAGCCGCTTAAAACGTAAATGTTATCACTAATAGTGTAAAGCAAACTAGCAAACACCTAAGATGGGAAAATAAGTAATGTGGCGGGCCCGCCGGGATTTGAACCCGGGACCTACGGGTTTCTCCTGAAACCCGCCCTCTACCCCTCTTTATTCTTATAAAAAGACCCTTTTTAACTATTGCGTGGTTAACGAAACTTAGCGTATAGAGGTAGTTTTCTCACAACATTAAAGCTGTTTTATGTAAAATAGCAGCGTGTAACTGTTATTAATGGGGTTTTAAAAGGAAGGGGTAGAGGGCGGGCTCCATTAAGAGCCCCGACTAGCCAGCCTTTAAAGGCTGGCTATCCGTCGCTCTAACCAGGCTGAGCTACGGGCCCTCATCTACACCTATTTTTACCTTGTATTTTTAGGCTTTTCTATTTATTGACTTTGCTAATTTATTGCTAAGGAGATAATAGATGAAATTGCCAAGGTTAACTTGGTTTGATAAATCATGTCTTTATAGATGCTCTTCGATTAATCTTTAAATCAACTCATAAGACCTTGCCATTTAATAATATTTTTAGGCAAGAAAACGGTAAATATAATCATTTATTAAGGTTTAAATAGCTGTTTTCATTTTAATGTTTTCTTAGATGATGAGGTCGACATAGGCTTAGCCTTACGCAGTGACGAGGGGTCGATAGGCTGATTCTATTATGCGAGGTGTAGTATGAATTGGTTAAAGTTTATGATTTCAAGAATATACCTGTTGAAGTGAGAGAGAATTATTATAGAAGCATTTTTGAATCTTTAAACATAAATGAATGTTCACTTGGCTTACTTAAAGTCATTATTCCTGCTCAAACAGTTGCCAAAAAACATTATCACAAAGAACATTTTGAAATATTCATTTTCCTAAATGGGGAAGGAGAAATTAAGATAGAGAGCACTGATGGTACCCGTCAATACAAGATATCTAAGGGAACAATAATGATAGTTTACCCTGGAGAAAAGCATGAGGTAAAAGCTTTAAATGAACCATTAGAAATACTTGCAATAAAAATACCGTTTAAGCCTGAAGATAAAGTAGTTGAAGGATAGCTTAATGTTCAAAATACTTCACATAAGCGACATACACTGTCAACATAGCTACCTAGAGTACATTATAGAGTATGCTGAGTCGGAAAACTTCAACTTAATAGTTGTTTCAGGAGATTTAGAATGCGATTTCGTAGCTGAAGCATTAGCAAACGCTAAAACAAGAGTATATGCTGTACCAGGAAACTTAGATGATAATTACATTATAGATTTAATGGAAGAATATGGAATAAACATTAAGGGGGAAATAGTTAAAGTAGAAAACTACTACATTATAGGTTACTCACTAGATATTGAGGAAAAAGTAGAATTAGAAAGACCTGTCATGGAGAAAGCAATAGTAATATCCCACTACCCACCTTACGGCACTAGAACTGATGTTGCATTTACGGGAACCCACATAGGTAAAAGGTATTTGAGAAAGTTTATTGAAACATATCAGCCATTGCTTCTCCTATGCGGACATGTTCATGAATCAAGGGGATTAGATGTAATAGGTAGAACGAAAATAGTAAATCCCGGCTCATTAGCTGAAGGATACTATGCAACAATAATCCTTCCAGACCTAGATGTTGAACTTAGGAAAGTAGAGGGTTTATGAAATGTTCATTAAGAATAGGAAAGAACTAGAGGAAAACATTGAATGTAGTAAATGTAGGGAAGCTAGGAAGAAAATTCTTGACACATTAGAGGTTGTTTTGAAGGCAGCGGATCCTGAAAAAGCTGTAAAGAAAAATGTTTCAATAGGAAACGGATTTGTTGAAATATGTAGGGAAAAATTTAGGTTCAATAGGCTTTACGTTATAGGTTTTGGGAAAGCGTCTGGAGGAATGGCTAAAGCTGTAGAGGAAGTTTTTGGAAACATGATTGCGGAAGGTGTGATAGCTTTACCTAAGCAACTTTCTAAGAAATATGTTTTAAGAAAAATAAAGGTAATTCCTTCATCCCACCCTATACCTGATGAGTCAAGTGTTAAAGCAGCTAAGGAAATAGTTAGAATTGCTGAGAAAGCGTGTGAAAAAGACTTAGTACTAGTTTTAATATCAGGTGGAGGCTCAGCTTTAGCAGAGTTGCCAAGACCTGAAATATCAATTAGCGATTTGAAAGAAACAACAGAGGTTCTACTCAAATCTGGAGCTTCAATAGATGAAATAAATACTATTAGAAAGCATCTTTCACTATTTAAAGGTGGGTGGCTTGCTAAGAAGATTTATCCAGCAACAACGGTTTCACTAATAATATCTGATGTCGTAGGAGACCCTATAGAATTCATAGCTTCAGGACCTACGGCTCCAGATTCCACAACATTTAATGATGCATTAGAAATAGTTAGAAAATACGGTATTGAAAATAAGCTTCCACTTAACGTTTTAAATATTCTCAAATTAGGAGCTAAAGGAGCTCTTGAAGAAACACCTAAACCCGGAGACAAGATTTTTGAAAAAGTACATAACAATATTATCGCTAGTAACATGGTATCGCTTAAAGCTGCTCAACAGTATGCTAAGGAAAAATTAGGGTTAAACACGTTAATCTTAACTTCGAGAATTCGCGGGGAAGCAAGACATGTTGGAGTTGTTTTGGCCTCAGTTCTCGAAGAAATATACTATAATGATACGCCATTGAAAAAACCATCTCTAATTTTAGCTGGGGGAGAAACAACAGTAACTGTCGTAGGTAAAGGGGTTGGAGGAAGGAATCAGGAATTAGCTCTCTCAGCTGCAAAAATAATTAGGGGACTCCATGGAGTAGCCTTAGCGAGCATTGGAACAGACGGTATCGATGGCGTAACCGAAGTTGCTGGGGGAATTGTTGACGCACATACCCTAAATAGGGCTTTGAATTTAAACATGAAGATAGATGATATTTTATCTGAAAACAACAGTTACTTCCTCTTTAAGAAGCTAGGGGACTACATTTACACAGGACCTACTGGAACAAACGTTAACGATGTATTTGTGGGTGTTGTTTTATGAGTAATTTTGGTGAGAAGAAAAAGCTTTATTTAAGCTTAATTGAAGCAGCTGAGAAAATAAGCGACTCTAAAGTAAGAGAGGCAACGTTAAGCATTCTGAAGGAGCCTAAAATAACTTTTACTAATGTGGAAGCTAAAATCCCCGTTTATGAAGCACCGGCTGCTCCGAGAAAACACCATGCATATCCTGGTGGACTTATTGAACATACATGGGCTGTTTTAATAATAGCTAAGAGTTTAGCTGAAATTTTCGAGAAAACCTATGGTGTAAGGGTTAATAGGGATCTTGTTATAGCATCGGCTATACTTCACGACATTTTCAAGTTTTACCAGTATGAAAAAGACCCTATAACTGGAGGTTATAGGCCTAGAAGTGATTGGTATCTTAGCCATGAATTTGCAATTATAGCTGAACTTTCTAAACGAAACGCTCCTGAGGGTCTTATAAGATGTTTAGCTGAAATGCATGGGAGCGTACCGGCAAGCATGATTGAATCTGAAATAACCAGGTTTGCTGATTCAGTTGATGCTAAATTTGTAGGGAAACTTCAGGATATAGTTTGGAATGCTTGTAAGGATGTTGAACTAATAACTAACGGAAAATATCTTGCTCAGAAGCTTTATCCGCAAATTCTAATGGCTAAAACTATTTTCGAATTAGCGAAAATATTTTATGATAAAGGAAGAGATGAGCTTGCAAAATACATTCTCAAGTTTGCTGAAAAGAACCTGTGAAAAAGGAGGAGAGGGTTGCGGAGGCGGGGTTCTCGAGATACTCCTACCCTCATTCCCCCCTGTAAGAGGGGCGTTGGGCGGAGTTGCTACCATTTACATTCTTTGCACAGAATAATATAAACTTTTAAAAGAAATAGGTATTACTTCACGATGGTAATGAGGAATACTCATGATTTATTAAGCCAAATGATTTAAAAAGGTATTACTTAAGCTATTTTGCATCATTTACTTCAATTTCAGTATTATCGTTTATTGAGCCACTCCCTAAAATCAGCATATGTTTTCCTATAAAGCTCTGATGACTCAAGCTTCCTAATATTTCTCTTGTACTTAATTGCTTCACCAATAGTGTGTATTCCTTTAAGCTTAATCCATTCATTAATAGGTATACCATGCTCCTTCTGTATTCTATCCCTATAAAGGTCTGGTAGTACGTTAAATGCGCAGAATGGAATAACCTTACCTCCCGGAACAAGGTAGTGTATACCGCACCTCATAACTCTTTGTATATCGTAATTGTAAAGGTCCATGAAATGCATCATTCCTATGTAAAGGAATTTGTAATGGAATTCTCCGAGTGCTTCATAATTGTGTCTTACGAAAATATTGTATATTAGCTTCCACAAGTTAATGTCTTTAGGTTGTTTTTCGGAATCAATGAATTTCCTTAAATTGTAAAGTATTTTGAGACCTACAACATATCTGTTCTTACCTCTCCTTAATTCCTCTGTTTTCTCTTTTAAATACTCGAAAAATCCTTCAATATCAACAAACTCTGTTATTGGAGTGAATTCTACTGTTCCATCACTATTGTGTTTTACGTAAACATAGGTTGCCATACCGCAGGCCGGGTGAATGGGCATGTGTAGCTTTGGTTCTCCCGTAAATGCCTCTATGAAATCGGATATAACGTCTGTTATTGGAGTAGGGTACCATGCATCCTTACTTATTTGTCCATCGGTTTGTTCTTCAATATACTTTATTGCGTCAGGTATTGTTACTCTTGAGCGTTCTCTTTCGCTCTTAGGCATTTGCCCTGTTAAAGAGACTGGTTGGAAATTAACTCCTCTCACAATATCCATGTTTTTCGCTGCGAAAACAATTATTGCACCTAATTCGTCAGTGTTCCATCCCTTAATAATCGTAGGTACGAGAACAACACTTGTCATTCCTGCTTTTCTAAATGTGTTGAAAATGAAGGGTATTTCCCAATGATTCTTAAAGTTAACTGAAGGGCTTACACCATCGAAACTTAAGTAAACAGTGTTTAACCCTACTTCTCTAAGTTTCTTAGCTAATTCAATACCGTTAGGATCATAAGCAAACCTTAGTCCGTGAGTGTTTAGCTGAATATGTTTTATACCATGCTCCTTAATCATTTTAACAATTTCTACAAGATCATCTCTAAGTGTTGGTTCTCCACCAGTTAGCTGAACAGCTAATCCACCATGAGGATATTGTTTTCTTAAGTTACGAATCATTTCCCTTAGTTCTTCAAGTGTTGGTTCATAAACGTAGCCTGCTTTTTCAGCATAGAAGAAACAGTACCAGCATGAAAGATCACATCTATTGGTTAAAACAATGTTTGCTAAAGCAGTATAAGTCATATGGTATGGACATAAGCCACATGTAAATGGGCATGGAGCATTAGCTTTAGTATAAGTTATTTTAATAGGTTTACTCGAGACTTCCCATTTAAGGGCTTTGCGGAAAAGTTCCGAATCACCCCAATAAACTTCCTCTATTTCACCATGTTCAGGACATATTCTCCTAATCCAAACCTTTCCTTCTCTTTCAAAAACAATTGCTGGAAGCATCCTATAACATACTGGACAAAGAGATTGTGTTTTTCGAACAAGTTTTTCCCCAGGTTTAACCTTGGGAATGGGGCCTCCAATCTTAAAAGTTCTTCCAAAAGCCTTAATCGATACTTCAACAAAACCCTTACGCACATTCCCTTCACTTTCAGTCATCATAATTTACCTCATAAATTCTAAAACAGCCTTTCAGCTAGTCTTAAAGGTTGAATGATAAAATAAAAGTTTTCCGTTTGTCCTACCGCTTCATTCTATTTAAAACTGTTGTCTTTTGTGTCTGCGGTAGGGACTTCCACCTTGCCCATAGAGATTTGGGTATCCCTATGGGGTCATGGGTGGCATTCGACCCGAACAGCATACGGGTCGCATCTAAGTTATACCCTGTGGGGCTTGGAGCGTGGCTCCCATTACCCCGTAGGGCTTTTAAGAGAATATTCCAGCATGCAACAACGTCACGATGCCATAGTTCTCCGCCTTTACTGCATCTACCTATCCTAGAACCATTACTGTAAGTTATTGGAGCATTATGAATAGGGCATATTCTTGAGGTGTTCTTCGGGTTTACGTAGATTACTGGTACACCGTATTCTCTAGCTTTCTCCTCTATTGTCTTTTGAATTCCTCTGAAGCTTGCTTGGAATATTCTGTGGCGTAACTGTTTATCCTTTATCTTCTTAATCATGTTGTTGGCGGGTTTCTTACCGAGCTTCTCAAGAACAATAGCGTATTGTTTCTCATAAGCAACCTTTACGATTATGTTCGCTAACTTCCACTTAATGTCTTGCTTCTTCCTCTTTTCCTTAAGCTTCCTTAAAGCTTTCCTCTTAATTCTTGACTTCGCTCCATATAGTTTATCATATTTCTTCTGTATCTTCCTCCTACGGTAATAGTATCCGAGAACAAGTTTCTCCATACTAGTCTCAAGGAGATGTGCTACACCATCAATCAGCATGGCAATATTATTCTCATTAACATCAATAGGTAAATATCCCTTGGGTTTATACTTCTCAACTTCTCTGATAAATATTAAATAGATTACAAGTTGTCTATTCCTCTTATCAAGCTTAATTCTAGTCTCATTTGCTAATTTCCATCCGCGATTAATGTATTTCCAGTACTGTTTATGAGGCTCAAACTTCACTATTTCCCATCCCTTATGGGTAGCTATCTTAATGGATGTTAATCCATTGGGTTTCCATAAGTGGTCGTCAAGCCAAATACTAATCCTCCTAATTTCTGGGTATTTCCTTTCAGCTAATCCAAGCTTCTTTAGTCTTAGGAAGCTCTTGGCCCTCGTAGAAGCATCTTGACAAGCAGTATGTACATAGTGTGATGGCAACTGTGGGTATAGGTTTCACATTTTACGGTACTTCAAAGCCTTAAGCTTTATGAAGCTCTTAACCCTACTTTTAACAGCATAGAGAACAAGTTGCTCAACAATGTTACGATACATATACTCAAGCTCGATAAAGGTATGAAATACTTTCCTTGGTAATCTAGTACTCTTAACTATAACTGTCCTTGATACTCTAATCATTCTTTTTACCTCTTCTAGGAGCTTCTTAAATCCTTCAGTAAACTTCTTTTTTCTATGACTCCTCATACCATATAGCTTGCTAGCGAAGCTTGTTACGATTACCAATAGGTATTCAGCTAATTCTTAATAAGCATCTTTTGGTTCTTCATCTTAGATAACCTCTATTCTAACTCCATACTGTGTATTCTAAGTATTCAAAACTAAACCTCGTAAGTCCATCTCTATGTAATTACCACTACATCTACATGCCTATTAACCATGTAATTAAAGAGTTTCAATAAACCTCTACGATTAGTCTTTAAAACCACTAGCTATATCACTAAGAATGTCTATGACCCTATAACCTTTAGCAGTACAGTACTGAGTAAGGTGTTGGATTTGTTTCTTCAAATCGCTTTTCTGGTCATTAGAGCTTACACGAGCATAGATGATGGCTCTAACTTCCCTAACTCTCTCCCGCCTACAATCTTCTCTATTTCGCTTTCTGGTATCATCTACCTACCAGTAGGTGTTTTAACAGCACGTATCTTACCGGAATAAATCCACTTCTTCAAAGTAACAAAACTAATACCAAGCCTCTCTTGGAGGCAGCAATCTCTCCGTTAACTGCTATTCTCCGATATAAAATGATACAATTTGAAATATCTTGGAAGTCTCCCCTAATAGTTCATTAACGCTGTTAAATTCGTGTTTTGAACCGATAGTTTTTAAAGGAAACAAAGTGTCTTCTGAAATAGCAAGTTTCTCTACATTACGTTATGAGGTAATCTTATGGAAGCAAAGTTTAGCGTAATCGTGGTTAGCGATAGGATAGCTGATGGAAAAGCTGAGGATGTAAGTGGAAAATACGTTATGAGGAAATTAGTGGAGAAAGGTTTTAATTATTCATTATATGTTGTGGTTAGGAATAGGAGGGATGAAATTCTTAGTGCTTTAGATAAGTCTAGGGAGAAAGGGGCAAATGTAGTTTTACTTATTGGGGGAACAGGTTTAGGGCCTAAAGACATTACAGTGGATGTTGTTGAAAGCGTTGCTGAAAAGAAAATACCTGGGTTCGGAGAGCTCTTCAGATACCTTACGTTTAAAAAGGAGGGAACTAAATCTTGGCTTACAAGAGCAACTGCAGTAATTTACCGTGGAATGATTGTTTTCGTAACCCCAGGTTCCCCGAATGCTGTAAAGCTTGCTTTAGAGGAAATAATTTTACCTGAAATATGCCATGCAGTAAAGGTTGCTTCAGGGGTGAGTCATTGGAATGAAAAACATGGCTAAACCCGTAACCATAGCTTCAATTTACGCTGCACTTTACGCAACAATAACAATATTGGAAACAGTAACCGTAGGAACACTAGCTTATGGACCCATACAAGTTAGAGTTAGTGATGCACTACTACCACTACCCATGATTCACGGAATACCTGCAGCAATAGGATTAGCCATAGGATGTTTTGTAGCAAACGCTTACGCAACAGGAAACATAATAGACATTGTTTTCGGAAGCATAGCAAACCTAGTAGCAGGAGTTTTAGCAGCAAAAGCATCTAAAGGAAAACCATTTCTAGCATCAACATATGCAATACTAGCAGTAACACTCATAGTAGGAACATACCTACCACTACTATTCCCAATACCACTCTGGTTCTCATACGCAAGCATCTTTGTAGGAGAAGCAATAGCAATATACCTTATAGGATATCCACTACTAAAAATACTACAGAAACACATGCGCACACACCCAACATAATTTTTAAACAAACAAATAAAAAACAAATGAAAAACAACATCATGAAACATCATAACCAAAAAACATAATATAAAACCATAACAAAAATTCCATAATACCAATTAATTCTATGGGAAAAAAACCGATTATCTATTACGCAAATCTAGTTCTCGGTGACAAATGAAATGATAGTCGAAATAATCCTAGGCCTAATAGTAGGACTACTAGTAGGAGTACTAGG
>CAZLZO010000003.1:43080-82991 GCA_964564025.1 uncultured Desulfurococcales archaeon | reverse complement strand
TTACTACGGCCTTAGCTGTATAATTGTTAAACCATATTCCTTCTGGCGTAAATATCGTGGAATTAGCTGATTGAAGCTCAATAATTCTTATAGGTCCTAGGAATACTACATCGTATCCCATATTTAATAAATACATTAGTACTTTGCCTTCACTACTGTTGTATGTTGCATGGACTATGACTAGGTTTTCCTTTGCCGCTTGCTCAGATCTTAATAAGTCTATTTGGCTTTGTTTAATAACCATTGTTGAGTATCCCGAAATCCACATTAAAATCACTATGCCGAGCGCAATCATTGTTGCGGCTAAAATTATTGCACTTAAAACCGGAGATATGGACTTACAGTTGATCATACCCTATGCAACCTGTATTATATAATGCTTTATCGAGAAAAACTAACGCTATTCTTTATTTTTAAATTTTCCGTGATCCTATCTTTTTATTCTTCTTTTAACGGCTTGTTTACCCATAATGTATGCTTTTTCTGCAGCTTTTTCGGGATTTCCCTCGAAAACCACTCTAACCATTTTTCTCGTATCCAAGTAACCCTCTTTATCAGTAAGTGACTTGAGTTTATCGGTTAAATATCCTGTATCAGTTATTACTATCGTAGGTTTTGCGTTAAGGTATGCTATTAGAACCTCTATTAGAGTACCTGCTTCTCCACCTAAGCATACGAAGACATCGCTGCTTCTAACTAAGGGCACACTTCTCGCTTGGAAACTCATTCCCGAAAGTATTTCTATAGTATTGTATGGATTCCATCTTGGATGTCCTTTGACTATAGATTCCATTTCTAAGGGAACAATGCCTACAACTATTCCACCATGTCTGGAGAATTCCTCAGAAACTATGGTCATTAATCCTCCGCCGCCTCCGGTCAACAGCACTACTTCATCCTTGTATTCTGCGAGTTTCCTAGCAAATCTTATTGTTTTCTCTTTAGCCTTAGGTAGGGGGGAGGAACTACTTGAAGCAGCTATTCCTATTTGAATCATGCGATGTGGCATAGTATTTCACAAGACATGTAGTTTAGATAAATTACGTTATTATCTTTTCCCTTTTTAGCTCAATGAGGTCTAAATTCAGTTTTTCAACGAGTTTTTCAACAATCTTATCTATTTTCCTTAAAATATCTTCTTCATTAACTGTGGTTACTTTGCCTTTATCAACAATTATTTTTCCGTCAATAATAGTGTATTTAACATCTGAAGACTTGGTTGCATAAATAATTGCCGACATAGGGTCATGGTACTTTGTGAATGGTCTTACATGCGGTGCTTCTAATGAAATCATTGCCATGTCTGCTTTTTTACCTACTTCTATTGACCCTATTTCCTTATCTAAACCTAAAGCCTTAGCACCATTAATAGTAGCCATTTCTAAAACTGTTGAAGCAGACATTACTGTTGGGTCAAGTAGTCTTGCTTTCTGTATTAGAGCCGCTAATCTCATTTCGATGAATACATCTAAGTTATTGTTGCAAGGTGCTCCATCAGCACCTAAGGTAACATTTACTCCTAGCTTAAGAAGCTCAGGTACTTTAGCTATTCCCGAAGCTAATTTTAAATTAGCTGAGGGACAATGTGCAACATGTGTTCCCGTTTCAGCTAATAGTCTCATTTCATCCTCGGTA
Source organism: uncultured Desulfurococcales archaeon (assembly GCA_964564025.1). GTDB lineage: Archaea > Thermoproteota > Thermoprotei_A > EX4484-217-1 > EX4484-217-1 > DRYM01. Next base: position 81,356 of record CAZLZO010000003.1, on the reverse strand, counting down.
AGCCAAATGCAGTGGGCAAGTATTACATCACTACCTGTAATCCCTATTTTATGAAGGTATTCTATATTCCATAAGCCTGTTCTTTCCTTAACTATCTTCACTTCGTTCTTATTTTCTGACGCATGAGTTTGAAGTCTTACCTTATATTCTCTAGCTTGTTCGGCAGCTTCTTTAAGACATTCTTCAGTACATGAAATAACGAATCTAGGTGTGACAACATAAAATAATCTGCCATCTTTTCCATGCCATTTTTTAAGTAACGACTCACTTTCCTTAAGAGCTTTCTCTCTATCTTCCCTAAGCTCTTCAGGTGCTCCTTCATCGTGGTCCATTAGTATTTTTCCTGAAGCACCACGAATTCCTACTTTATGCATTGCTTTGAAAATTTCGTCTTCAAACTTTACACTGCCAAAATCCAAGATAGATGTTGTTCCTCCTTTAAGAAGCTCTATTGATGAGAGAAGAGCTGCATAGTATACTCCATCTTTACCTATATTGGCTTCTAAAGGCCATATTCTACGCTTTAACCAATCAAGAAGTGCTAAATCATCTGCTAGTCCTCTAAAGGCTGTTTGCAATAAGTGTACATGTGTTTGTACGAAACCTGGCGTAATAACCATGTTCTTAGCGTCAATAATTATGTCATCTTTCTTAGCATACTTTAATTCCTCGAAAAAACCTACTTCAACTATTCTTCCTTCCTCAACATATATTGAAGCATTTTCTAGAACCCTTCTAGCCGAATCCATAGTTATTATGAACTTAGCGTCTCTAATTAGTAAGCCCATTACCTAAGGCACCTAAAGCTACACTAAAGTATGCCGAGACAAAATAGTTGAATGAATGACTATATATTCTTTAATGAAAATGTTCGAAGAAAAACATAGTTATTTCTGAGAAGAATATTGATTGCTACATGTTTTAAGAGAATTAAGCTAAAATAGGGGTTCTAGACTATATGTAGCGTGGGCTTTTGGGTTTCTTCAGGGATAAGGCACTGAGGATTGGTAGGGAAAAGAACTCCAGAATCATTTTAGCATTAGACTTATATGCCGAAAGAAGAGATGAAAAAGAACTGGTTAGCGCAAAAATTTCGAGAATTCTTAGTAACCTAAAAGACTACATTGCCGGAGTTAAAATAGGGTTACCAACATTACTCACTTTAGGTTTAGAGAATGTAGAGAAAATCATTTCTAAGCATAGAGATGAGTTATTCTTTATTGCTGACATGAAAATAGCTGATATAGGCTATGTTTCAAGGGTTTTAGTGAGGAAGGCGAGTGAAACAGGTTTTGATGCGGTAATTTCACATGCAATAATGGGTCAATGGGTTCTTAAGGAAATAGTTGATGAAGCAAGAAAAAGCAACGTAGGTGTTTTAACGGTTTGCGCTATGTCGCATATGGGAGCTAATGAATCTATAAACACTCTTTTCCGGAAGAATCTTGAATTCTCACTTAAAGTAGGTGTGGATGGCTTCATTCTCCCAGCAACTATGCCTGAGTATATTAGAGAAGCTAGAGCTAAAACGAAAGAGCACTTAATAGCATCACCAGGCGTTGGAGTGCAAGGTGCTAAACCTGGGGCAGCTGTTGAAGCTGGTGCGGACTTCGAAATTATAGGTAGAAGTATTTACTTAGCCTCGGACCCTGTGAAGGCAGCTAGAAACTATGATGAAAGGCTTAGGTGGGTGTAGTATATGAGCCTAGAGTTTTTCGTTAAAAAACTGTTTAGTAATGGAATAATTATGTTTGGAGAATTTACTTTAACATCAGGTATTAAAAGCCCTTATTATATTGACTTAAGAAAGGCTCTTTCAAAACCAAGTCTTCTTAGAGAAATAACTTTCATGTATGTTAGTAAAATAAGGGAGCATGGCGTACCAGATGTTATTGCAGGTATAGAGACTGGGAGCATAGCTTGGGCTGCAACGGTAGCTTATGTTTTAAATAAGCCAATGGTTTACGTGAGAAAGAAGCCTAAAGGTCATGGTGCAGGTAGGCTTATTGAAGGCGATATTTCTGAAAGATCTACAGTCGTTGTTTTAGATGATGTTGCAACTACTGGTGGAAGTTTAGCTAGAGCGGTTGAAGCATTAAGAAATGAAGGCGCAAATGTAAGTTACGCATTAGTCTTTATAGATAGAGAGCAAGGTGCTAAGGAGAGGCTTGAAAAAGCAGGGGTTAAGCTTTATAGTGTTTTCTCAATATCCCAGCTAATTACTATGCTTCATAGTTTAGGTTACATTTCTCAAAACCTTTACGAAAAGTTATTTAATTACATTAGGGGTGGGAAAGGTGTTTAAAGGTAGAGATGTTATTTCAATACTTGATTTTTCAAAAGAAGAACTCCTCACATTATTTAGTGAAGCAAAGAATATGGAAAAATACGTTAAATCCAAGGTGAAAATACTGGAAAATGAGGTTTTAGCGTTAGCGTTCTTCGAGCCGAGCACGCGAACAATGTTTAGCTTTCAAACAGCAATGCAAAGACTTGGGGGATCAGTGCTCGTTCTTCCCGAAGCTAAAGCAACATCTATAGCTAAAGGTGAAAACCTTGGTGATACTATTAGAATGTTAGATGCCTATGCGAACGCTATAGTTATAAGACATAGGATAGAAGGGGCAGCAAAGTATGCTGCAGAAATAGCTGAAGCTCCAGTAATAAATGCTGGCGATGGAGCACATCACCACCCAACACAAGCTATGATAGATTATTACACTATTTGGAGAGTTAAAGGTACTGCTGAAGGATTAAACATTGGCGTACTGGGGGATTTAAAATATGGGAGAGCAGCTGCTTCCTTTATCCTTGCATCAACAATATTTAAACCCAAGAAGCTTTACCTAATATCACCTAGGGAGTTAAGGGTTAAACCTGAAGTTTTAGAAATAATAGAGAAGCATGGTGTAAAATATTTTGAAACAGGTAATCTAACCGATGTTATAAGCGAATTAGATGTACTTTACGTTACAAGAATTCAGAAAGAGAGATTTCCTGATCCTGCAGAGTACGAGAGAGTGAAAGGAAGTTATAGGATTACTTTAGACATCTTAAAAGATGCTAAGGAAGATTTAATGATCCTACACCCCTTGCCAAGAGTTGGGGAAATAGATTTTGAAGTCGATAAAACAAAACATGCATATTACTTTAAACAAGCATCCTTCGGTGTTCCTATTAGAATGGCTCTTTTAAAACTCATTCTTAAGGGGTGATTTCATGGAAAAAGAATTACTTGTAAGAAAAATAAAGGATGGAACAGTCATAGACCACATACCAGCAGGTAATGCCCTTAATGTTCTGAAAATTCTTAAGATAAAGGGTTCGGAAGGGTTTAGAATAGCAATAGTTATGAATGTTGAAAGTAGGAAACTTGGAAGAAAAGATATCGTAAAAATTGAGGGTAGGGAGCTTAATCCAGAAGAAGTGAATATGATAGCTCTTATTGCACCAACAGCTACAATAAACATTGTTCGAAACTATGAAGTTTACAGGAAAGTTAAAGTGAAACTACCAGATACCATAGAGGGTATAGTTAAGTGCTCTAATCCTAACTGTATAACAAATCAGCATAGAGAATATGCAGTACCAATGTTTAAAGTAATTTCTAAGAACCCATTGATTCTTCAGTGCCTATATTGCGAGCGATATACTACAAGAGAAGACATCATTAACCAATTTAAATAGTAACGTTTATTTACAATTAAATCCATTTTTTCCAAGGGCTTCTTGGTAACAATAGTTCATGGCAATGTATATGTAAATGGAAAGATTCATGAGAACATAAGTTTAATTATAGATGATTTGGGAATCATTAAGAAAATATGTAAGGGATTTATTAAAGGTGAAAGGGAGTTCTCTTTTCGAAAAAGAGGCCAAATAATACTTCCTGGAATGATAGATATACATGTTCATATGAGGGATTTTAAAGAATCTTATAAAGAAGACTACTATAGTGGAACTACGGCAGCAGCTGCAGGCGGGGTAACCATAATCGCAGACATGCCTAATACAAAGCCCCCTATTGATTCCATTGAAATGTTGAAATTAAGAAGTAAGATAGCTTCAGAAAAAGCAATTGTAGATTATGGGCTTTACATGGCGGTACCATCGAAAATCCCTAACATTACGGAAATTGAGAAATTAGCTGTTGGTATAAAGGTCTATCCTAAAGATTTTCAATCTAACGTTATAAATGAGTTGTTTTCTAAAATAAATGGGACTCATAATGTGCTTATAGTATTTCATGCAGAAGATCCTTTGTTTATAAAGAATGAGCATAGACCTTTAGAAGCGGAGATATCAGGTGTAAGAAGGGTTTTAAAATATGTTTTAGAGCATAACATTAGAGCCCATATAACTCATGTAACTAACCATATAGTTGTTGATGTTGTTAAAAGGAGCCCTAAGAAAATAACTGTTGATACGTGTCCACATTATTTACTTTTAAGTAGCGATAATGTCTCTGGTGAAAAATACTATAGAGTGAATCCTCCTTTGCGTAGCGAAAGTTTAAGAAAGAAATTGTTTGAATACTTCATTTCTGGAAAGATAGATGTTCTTGCAACAGATCATGCTCCACACGCTTTTGAGGAAAAGTTCTCTGAAAAACCCTCTCCAGGTTTTCCGGGATTAGAAACAGCCTTACCCCTTATGCTAACACTTGTCTCTAAGGGATACATGAAAATAGGGGATGTTGTTAGAATGTTTTCGCAGAATCCTTCAAAACTTTTGAAAATAGATAAGTATGTAGGATCCATAGCTGCAGGGAAATATGCAAACCTTACAGTAGTGGATTTAACTAGAGAATACATTATAGACCCTAAATTGTTTTTTAGCAAAGCTAAGCATTCACCTTTTGAGAAATGGAGAGTGAAGGGAAAAGTTATTGCCACGTTCGTTAGGGGACAACTTGTTTTCATTAACGGTGAAGTAATTGTTAATAAAGGTTATGGCGTTAATATTAAAAGTTATGGTGATAGAATTGCTGGAAAAACTGAAAATGCGTAGAGGAAGAATAGTTAAAGTAATTAATGAAGCAGAGTCCATAAAATCCTTTATACTTAAGGTCAACATAGACAAAGTAATACCGGGACAGTTCGTTATGGTATGGGTTCCGGGATTTGAGGAAATACCTTTAAGTCCTTCATTACATGAAAACTCCTACCTTAGATTAACAGTAGCTGCAGTAGGTGCTACAACAGAGAAAATTCATGAAATGAATGTAGGAGATTCACTATATATTAGAGGACCTTATGGTAGAGGTTTTAACCTAAATCTTAGGGGGAAATATTTATTAGTAGCTGGAGGATATGGTGCAGCCCCAATAATTTATGCTTTAAAAGAGCTACGTGAAAAGGGCAAATCCGCAACATATGCTATTGGTGCAAAAACTTCTTCGAAACTTCTTTTTGTAAGCGAAGCTAGAAGCATTGGTGCGAAAGTTCTTATAACAACCGAGGACGGTTCAGAAGGCGTTAAAGGCCTCATAACTGATGTAATAAAGGATATTATAGAAGAATATGATAATGTTTTAGCATGCGGCCCGGAGAAAATGCTTTACAAAATTATGAACATGTGTCTAAGAGCTAATGTAAAATGTCAATTATCAATAGAGAGATACATTAAATGTGGTCTTGGAATATGTGGTTCTTGCGCATTAGATCCTAAGGGGTTATTGGTTTGCAAAGACGGCCCTGTTTTTTATGCCGAAGAACTTATTGGGACGGATTTTGGAAAATACTATTCTCTTCCGTCAGGAGCTAAGATTATAGTGAGATAGGTGGTTCTAATGGTTGCATTATTAAAAACATCAATTTCGAATTTAAAAATGAGAACACCAGTTCTTTTAGCTTCAGGAGTTTTAGGTTCAAGCTACGGTACAATAAATAGGGTAATTGAGGAAACCTTGGTTGGAGCTATTGTAACTAAAAGCTTCACTAAAGAACCACGTAACGGATATCCTACACCAATAGTTGCTTACGTTAAATCAGGGTTATTGAATGCTGTAGGTTTGGCTAATCCTGGATACAAGATGTTAAAGGAGTTATTAAGGAATGTTTCAAGGAATGTTCCGATAATTGTTAGCATAGCTTCCTCAACTCCACAAGAATTTGCAGAAATTGCAGAATATGCTGAGGAAGCAGGGGCTAATGCTGTAGAACTTAACTTAAGCTGTCCCCATGTTAAAGGGCATGGTTTAGAGGTAGGACAAGATCCAGAATATGTTGGAAAAATAGTGGAAAATGTTAAGTCCGTTTCTAATATTCCCGTTTTTGTAAAACTTGGTTATTCAGATAAAGTTGTCGAAGTTGCTAAAAGAGCTGAAAAGGCTGGTGCAGACGCTATTGTAGCTATAAATACCATTAGAGCTATGGCTATAGATGTTTATGCCAAAAAACCTATACTATCAAATACCTATGGTGGTTTAAGTGGACCAGCAATACATCCTATTGCTGTAAGAATAGTTTATGATCTTTATAAAGTCATTGAAATACCAATAGTAGGTGTTGGCGGCGTCATGGATTGGAAAGATGCCGTTGAGCTAATGCTAGCTGGAGCTTCGGCTATCGCGGTAGCATCTGCTATAGCTGTTAAAGGCTTGAACGTAATAAATGAAATAGTTGAAGGTATTCAAAAATATCTCGAAAATGAAGGGTTCGGAAAAATATCCGACATAGTAGGTTTAGCACATAAAAATTAATTACGCACTTTATACTATCACATGTATTTTCTCTCTAGCTATTGCAATATAGCCACATACCCTACATGCAAGTGTACCGTTAATGTATTGTAAGGGATTACCACATCGTGGACATATTCTATAAGATACATTAAAATTTGACATACTCTCAGCACTCATAGTAATATATTTTACTCCGAGTAATATAAAGGTATTTGCTAATTACGATTTGAATACTTTCACCAAACCCTTACTTAAAGCCATGTACGCGCCAAAGTTGGCTAAGAAGCGAAACTCCATGGATTGTCGAAAATATTAATGACAGCCTGTCGAAATAATTACCCCTAAGTAGCTTTGCTTAAAAATGTATAATTTGGGGGTTGCGGAGGCGGGGGCAGAAACATTAGACTGTAGCTTTCTGTATCATTGTATGTCTTTCTATGTCTTTGTTGTTGGGTGTGTTGAGGCTCATAAATCTTATAAGCTTCTGTAGCACATGAATCTATTGGTGACTGCTGGGTTCCCGAGGGGAGCTAGGGCTCCCGTAGGTGGCTCAGCGGAGACCGTAATGAACCCATCCGTAGCAGACACAGAACGCTATAGTTTGACATATGAAGCTACGGATGAGGTGAACGGTAGTTATTTTCCCTTCCTATTCTCCCGCCTCTTTTTTGTTACCTATGTTCTCCATAAATGTAAAGGTAAATGGTATGTCCTATTCCGTTATCTATAATTTTAACTGTTTTCTTGGGTTTCCATCCTGGAATTTGGAATTCATGGGAAACAATTCTTGTTCCAGGTTTTAATTCTCTTTCAAACTTAGGCTTTAGCATTTCATTAACGCTTGTAAGGAGAAAAAGTGTTACAACGGTGGCGTCCTTTAGGTTAATGTTAAACATGTCTCCATTTATTATTTCTGCTTTTCCTTCAAGTCCTAGTTCGGAAATTCTTAGCTTAGCTTGTTTTGCTAAGTCCTCTCTTATTTCTATGCCTATAGCTTTTTTCGCTTTAAACTCTTTAACAGCTGTTATAACTATTCTACCATCCCCAGCACCTAAATCATAAACTACGTCCTCAGAAGATACCCGTGCTAATTCGAGCATTGCCTTTACTACGCCTTCAGGCGAAGGGACGTATGGAACAAGGTATCCTCTATAATAATATGTCATGGTTTATCAGCTTCATCCGGGCTTTCTACTAAATGTTGTAGAGGGGCTCTGGGATTTAAAGGTTTAACAATATGAGCAAACTTCTTTATGAAAATCGAGTTTGCTATTTGTTCACTTTTACGAAGTAAGCATACTCCTTGATAGCGTTAGCATAGACTTTTATGCCGAAAATTAAATCACTTAAACTAATAAATTCATTGCTACTATGTGAAAGAGCAGAATTACCTGGACCATATGCTACAATGTCTTTGACCATATTGTAGAATAGATTCATGTCACTACTGCCATATTTCCTAAGTAATATGGGTTTCTTACCATTTCTAATAATTGCTCTCATAACAGCTCTTACGATTGGCGTGTTAGGGCTTACTCTTACTGGTTTAGTTATTCCTAAAGTTTTTACTGAACAATCGTTATTCTCTATAATGCTCTTTATCTTGCGATGGAACATGTTAAAATCTTCGTTCCACATCTTGTTTGGTGAAGGAACTCTTATATCAACGTAAGCAATAAGTTTTTCAGGTAACTTATTGTATGAGTCGCCAGCTCGTATGAAGGTTATTCTAGCTTGAGGTATATCGTAAAATGTACCAGGGGCTTCTTTAGAAATCCTGCTCCATACGTTCAAGAATTTTTCATAGGCTGACATGTTTTGCATAGGTGATGCTGGATGTCCTCCTTTAGAGCTACATTCTATTTTTAAGTGAATACTTCCCCTATAAGCTATAACTACACCCGTAGTGCTTGATGGCTCACCTATAATTATTGATGATGGCTTAAAACCTTTTGAAATAAGATATCGTGCTCCTCTACTATCACCTTCCTCACCGACTTCAGCAATAAAATGGACTCTTATTTCATCTTCGACATGTCTCTTTACGAGAGCTGCTCCAACAAGCATAGCGTATAGTGGTCCTTTAGCATCAACTGCTCCTCTTCCATAAATTTTTTCATTAACTACTTGAACATTAATTTCTCCGGGAACAGTATCTACATGAGGAATTAGTGCGAGCTCTAATGGTCCATTACCATAAATTGCATGTAAGTTTCCAATTTCATCTACGTATACTTCCTCATATCCATAGCTCTTAGCTAGCTTAGCAATGTAGTTTATAGCTTCAGCTTCATTACCTGTTGGACTATATTTTCTAAGTAAGTTAGTGAATTCCTCTATTAGCCTCTTCTTTTCCAATAGCATAGTCTATCACTGACATTAACCTTTCCATGTCACTATATGTGATCATGTATGGCGGTAAAAGTCTTAAAACAGTTAACCCTGCTTTTAATGCAAGTATCCCGTTTTCTTGGAGAATTTTGAGAACATTTGTTGGCGGAACTCTAAGTTCAAGACCTACCATGTAGCCTAAGCCTTTAACAGCTCTAACAAGTTTGTGTTTCTTAGCTACTTCCTCAAGTTTCCCGCGAAGTACTTTAGAGTTTTCACTTACTCTTTCAACAACATTATCCTTAATGAATGCCTTAATACCTCCTATTAATGCGGCGCATGCTAAAGGGTTTCCACCATGTGTTGTTCCATGTTCTCCTGTTTCAATTTCTGAAACAAGCCAGTCCCTTGCTGCAACAATGCTTACTGGAAAACCTCCTGCAATTGCTTTTCCTGCTGTTATTATGTCTGGTTTTGTGTTGTAGTGTTGGTGTGCCCATATTTTACCTGTTCTACCAAAACCACTCTGAACCTCATCAAAAACAACAACACAACCAACCTCATCACACCTACTTCTTATTGTTTTAAGGAATTCTTCAGAAGCCACAGCTAAGCCTCCTTCACCTTGAACAACTTCAACAATAACTGCTGCTACATCTTCTGTAACAAACTTTTCAACATCATCTACACTATTGTATTTTAGGAAAATCACATCACTTGATTCTGCAAAAAATGGTTTACGGTATTTGGGATTCCACGTTACTAAAAGTGAACCTAGTGTTCTGCCATGGAATGAGTTTCTAAAAGCAACAACCTTTTTTCTATACGTTACTTTTTTCGCTAATTTTAAAGCTAATTCTACAGCTTCCGTTCCACTATTCTGGAAGAAGACGTTTCTTAAGTAAGGTGGAAGAATTTTATCTAACATTTCTAAGCATTGATCTCTAACATCGCTTTCAAAAGCAAGCGGCGTCACCATGATTTTTCCAAGCTGTTTTTTTATTTCTTCAATAACGTAAGGATTACTATGACCTAAGAAAGCAGCACCATGGCCTGTGTGTACATCTAAGTACTTGTTTCCTTTATCGTCCCATACGTATTGCATAAATCCCTTAACTATTTTTATTCCATGTGTTGAGTAAAATCTTATTAAGTTAGCTATTTTTTAGCCACCTCCACTAAATAATTAACAATCATTTTTGATACGTCTTTACCACATACTCTAACAGTGTTTCTATATTCCGTCACGCCATTTACTTCATCAACTAAGTAACCTCTCATGGGGTCTTCAAAAATATCTACACCTAAAACTCCTCCACCTACAGCTTTTGCTGCTTTTAACGTTAATTCCTCTAATTCATTGTTGATTTTAGCGCAAACAGCTTTGCCACCTAATGCTGTGTTTGTTTTCCAATATGATGAAACCCTGTATATGCCTAATGGCACACTATCACCTATAGCGAAAATTCTAAGATCCCTTCCTGGCTTTCTAACGTATTCTTGTAGATAGTATATTTTGTACTGAGGATTTTGCATGTATTCTCTATGTTCTAATATTGATTCTAAAGAATCTTTATCGGAGACTTTAGCTATCAACCTACCCCAACTTCCGATTATTGGCTTAACTACTAGGGGATACCCTAGTTTCTCAGCTGCTTTAAGAGCTGTCTCTTTAGTGAAAGCAAAAAGTGTACGTGGTGTAGGTATATTGTGTGCTATAAGCTTCATTGTCGTATAAAGCTTATTCCCAGTAACTATTAGAGTATATGCACTATTTACTACAGGGACTCCTTTTTCCTCATAAAAAATAGCTGAAGCAACTGCTCTACTATGGCTTACACACCTATTTATTGCTACATCTACCTCTGGAAGTTTAGAGTTAGGGTCTAGAAAAAACGATGTTACATGGAATAATATGGGCTCGTGGCCTAATTCTCTTATTGCTCTAACTAAGTCTTTTTCCTCCCATCTTATTACATCATATATTATCGCTATTTTCAACTACTCTCCCCAATCCTCACCAACATTTTCAGCTAGTCTCAAAGCAAAATTGCCATTAGAGTCCTTGTATACCTCAAGCTGTGCCCCGCATTCCTCATGTTCAACTATTTCGCCAGGTAATACATCATCCGGTACCTCTACTTCGCTTCCACATAGTGGACATTGAAGCCTTATAGGCATGGTTTTTCACCTTTTGTGAAAACTTAGGGTTCGAAATTTTTAAAGCATTCCTATAATGATATAGTACGTTTCTCGCACCTTAAAGGTACATTTTTTAGAACACTTCAATGGTTAATTTTTGGATGTTGCACTAACGTTCATCGGCATTTACAGTCTTACATTAAGAACTATCATCGTATTTGTGTCACTAACTCCTCTAATACTTCTAATTTCATCCACTATACTGTTTAGAGCACTTATGCTATCTCCTCTTAGAACAACAAGAATATCATAGTTACCTGTAATTTCGTAAACGTGATCTACTCCATGAAGTTTAGCTATTTTAGCTGAAATATCTGGCGTCGAATACTGTGGGAGAATTTTTATTAGAACTATAGCTCTTATTTCGTTTTCAAGAGAGTATTCTATAGTGAACCTCCTTATAATACCATATCTTATTAACCTGTTTATTCTTTTACGTATTGCTGCTTCGCTTAAATTTAGTTCCCTAGCAATAAAGGTGTAAGGTGTTCTAGCATTTCTCTTAAGCATTTCAAGAATTTTCTTATCTGTTTCATCAACATAGTAAGCCATACTACTCTATCACCGTCCCCTCCTCTTTAAGAGCATCACCTACAGGGTCTTCTGTTAAACCCGAGGATATTATTGCTTTCTCCACACCAGCTTGTACAGCTTCCGCAGCCATTAGAATTTTCCTATTCATACCTAACCCTATTTTCTTGAAAACCTCTTGAACTTCGAATGCTTTTATCTTAGATAGTATTTTACCTTCTAACATGACTCCCCTGACGTCGCTTAGAAGAATTAACCTATGAGGCTTAAGGAATTTAGCTATAATTGCAGCAGCCTGGTCTCCGTCAACGTTTAGGAGTTCTCCATTAGTACCATAGGCTATTGGAGCCACTACTACAAGAAATCCTTCATTAAGAAGATTGTTTAGAAGATCCACATTTACGTTAATTATTTTCCCTGTATACCCTCCAGGTATGAATCTTTTCCTACCTCTCTCATCAATTATTATTATTCTCTCCTTCCTTTTTGCATAAAGTAGTTTTCCATCAACTCCTGACAATCCTATTGCTTTAACCCCTCTTCTGAGTAAACCACCAACTATTTCCTTATTTATTTTACCTGCCATAACCATTACGTATATTTCCAACTCCTTCTCATCAGTATACCTGCTTCTAACACCGCTTGGTGAAATAACGAATTTTGGCTCTATTCCGAACCTTCTTGAATACTCTGTTACTATATTTCCTCCTCCATGAACAAATACTATCTCATTGTTTTTACTATGCTTAGCTAGGCTATTTAAGAGGTTATTAAGGTTCTTATCTAATACGTTTCCACCAGCTTTAACAATCAATTTCAATTTCACGGCCTCAGCGGAGGTGGTTCTAAACCTTCTCTTTCATCAAAACCCATCATTATATTAAATGACTGAACAGCTTGGCCTGATGCACCCTTCATTAAATTATCTATTGCTGCTATTGAAATTATTCTACCAACTCTCTTATCGATGGCAAAGCCTACATCAGCATAGTTGCTTCCGACAACAAACTTTGTATCAGGGTATCTAGTGAGGCCTCCTCTTACTATTCTTACGAAGGGTTCTTTAGCGTAACTTTTTGCGAAAGCTCTCCAAACAACCATTTCACTAATGCTTTCATCAATACTCCATGTATAAGCTGTAGCTAAAGCTCCTCTAACACTACTTACAGCGTGAGGACTCATTCCAACTTTCATTTTTTTACCTGCAATTTTTGAGAGTTCTTGTTCAACTTCAGCTACGTGTCTATGTCCTTCAACACTATATGGTCTAATGCTGTTTTCTTTTTCAGAATGTATCCTCCCAGGCGCAGGTTTAGCTCCTCCTTCACTACTACCTGCTTTAACGTCAACCACTATATGGTCTAAATCAATAAGTTTTTCCTTAACTAAAGGTATTAGTGCAAGTAGAGATGCTGTAGCATTGCAACCAGGTGATGCTATTAAAAAAGCGTTTTTAAGCTCTTCTCTGTGAAGCTCGGGCATACCATAAACTGCCTTTTCTAACAGATCCGGATATGGATGTTCATAACCATACCATAGTTTATAGTCCTTAGGATTTTTCAGTCTAAAGTCAGCACTTAAATCAACAACTTTCAACCCCATTTCTAAAAGCTCAGGTACATACTTTATAGAAACCCCATGTGGTAAAGCTAAGAACACTACATCTGATTTATTAGCTATTTCATCGATATTTATTGGCGAGAAGTTTAGCCTATAATAGCCTCTTAAGTGCGGATGCACATAATGCACAGGTTTTCCAGCATATTCTCTCGAAGTAGCATATGTTACTTCAACATGTTTATGTATTGTAAAGATTCTTAGAAGTTCTCCTCCAGTGTATCCTGAAGCACCTAAAATTGCTACTCTAACCATTATTGATCACCCAAAATTTCTTTAGCCTTAAGTATTATAGTGTTTGTTACTTCTGTTGTTCGTGCGGAACCACCTAAATCTTGCGGTAAAACCTTGGCTTCTTCCACGGTATATCTTATAGCTTCCTCTATTATACTATACATTCTCTTTAACTTAGTATCTCTAAACCTTTCTCCAAGCCAATTTAGCATTAAAGCTGCAGCTTTAATTTCACCTATAGGGTTAGCTATACCCTTTCCTGCAACTGAAATTGCTGTTCCATGAACCGGTTCGAAAGCAGCATAATTATCTCCAATTTGTGCTGAACCGCATAAGCCAAGTCCGCCTACAACTCCTGCTACCAAGTCTGAAAGTATGTCACCGTAAAGATTGGGAGTTACCATAACATCAAAGAGATAGGGTCTCTTCACAAGCTTATAAGCTGCAGCGTCAACTATCACCTCATCTGCTATAATATCCGGGTATTCCTTTGAAATCTCGAAGAAAACATTTCTAAAGAGGCCATCAGTCTCCTTTAGAATATTTGCTTTATGAACAACTGTAATCTTCTTTCTGCTATGCTTTCTAGCATATTCGAAAGCAAATCTAACTATTTTTTCCGTAGCTTCTCTAGTTATTATTCTATAAGTTACGGCTCCATCAGGGATTTTTTCTTCAACACCGGAATATGCTCCTTCAGTGTTTTCCCTAATAACCACTATATTCACGTCTTTAAGCGAAATACCCTTATAGCTTCTAAAAGGCCTAACATTAGCATAAAGACCAAGTTGTTTCCTTAACCAAACATTTACGCTCCTATATGTTCCTGGTCCAAGGGGGGTGGCAATGGGTCCTTTGATTAAAGCATCGGTTTCCTTTATTAACTCAAGAGCATTGTCTTCAATTGTTTTACCTGTTTCTTCGTAATATTTAAGGCCGGCTTTAATGTTGACGTATTCTGCATTAAAGCCTATTTCGTTTAATAACCTAATTGCCTCTCTAACTATTTCCGGTCCTACGCCGTCTCCTTCAATTACCGTTATTTTATACTTTCTTCCCATGGAAAAACACCGTGTTTCCTATAGTATTCGATAACTCCTCCTTCGATAACTATTCTCATAATTTCTTGAGGATACGGTTTAAATTTAAAGTTCAAATTTTTAGTTATATTCCTTATTATTCCTTTTTCCAAGTCTACCTCTAAAATATCTCCTTCATCTGTTTCATCATATACTTTCGGAGCTATTATTACCGGTAACCCTATGTTTATTGAGTTCCTAAAGAATATTCTAGCGAAAGACTTAGCAATTATTGCTCCTACTCCAGCTAACTTTAGAAGTCGTGGTGCATGTTCTCTACTTGAACCGTACCCGAAGTTTCTTCCAGCAACAATAATGTCTCCTTTCCTAACATTTTTAGCAAAATTAGGGTTTAAATCTATTAGAACATACTGTACCAGCTCGTTTAAGTTCTGGGTCTTAAACTTGTATCTTCCAGGTATGATGTTGTCCGTGTTTACATTGTCTCCAAACTTCCAAACACGACCCTTAATAACCATAGCTTATCACATCTTAAATCCTTCTTCCCTCTTAAAAGAATTCCTTTGGATCAGAGATTTTTCCCTTAATTGCGGAAGCTGCAGCAGTAGCTGGTGATGCAAGATATACTTTACTTGTTCTATCACCCATTCTGCCTGGAAAGTTTCTATTAGATGTTGAAATAGCTACTTCTCCTGGCCCAAGAATTCCCATGTGTGCGCCTACGCAAGGACCACATGTTGGAGGACCTATTGTGCATCCCGCTTCAAGCAGTATGTTAGCTAAACCTGTCTCAACAATTTTCCTGTAAATGTTTCGTGATGCTGGAATAGCTATGCATCTAACATTTGGGGAAACCTTTTTTCCTTTAAGAATTTTGGCTACTATGTAGAAGTCTTCAAACCTACCATTAGTACATGAGCCTATAAAGACTTGGTTTATTTCTGTACCTTCGACTTCGCTTATGGGTTTAACATTATCTACATTGGGCGGCACAGCTACTTGTGCTTCAAGATTTGAAACATCATAGGATAATTCATCAGTGTATTCGGCGTTAGGATCTGGGACTACCTTCATTATTTCGCCTTTAACTCTAGGTTTTAACCATTCAATGGTTTTCTCATCAACTGGTATTAGCCCGGCTTTAGCGCCCATTTCGACAACCATGTTGGTTAATGTCATCCTAGAATCGATGCTCAACTCTCTAATCACTTTACCATGAAATTCTATAGCCATGTAGTTTGCCCCATCGCTACCTAAAGACCCTATTATATGTAAAACTATGTCTTTACCCATGATCCAAGGCTTCTTTTCTCCTTCAATAGTTATCTTAATTGTCTCTGGTACTCTAAGCCATATTTTACCTGTAACCATAGCTATTGCCGCATCTGTGCTTCCGACACCTGTTCCAAAGGCTCCAAAAGCACCATGGGTTACCGTGTGTGAATCAGCTCCTACAATTAACATTCCAGGTTTAATGTGGCCATATTCTGGAAGTATTTGATGACAAATGCCGTGTCCTACATCGTAAATTTTTATCCCATGTTTTTTAGCAAAAGCTCTCATAACCTTATGAACTACTGACATACCTACTGCAGGACTTGGTGCCGCGTGGTCTATTATGAAAATAACTTTTTTCTTATCAAAAATAGCTTCTTTACCTAATTCATTTCTCATAACATCTATGGCTAAAAGCGCTGTACCGTCATGCGCAAAAACGAGATCCACATTTGCTACTGTGAATTCTCCTGCTGAGACCTTTTTACCAGAAGCATGTGAAAGTATTTTTTCAGCCATGGTTTGTCCGTACATTTTCTACGAGTCCTCTCAAATGCGCTGGTAAGCGGCTTCTGTATTTTTCAACAACTTCTGGTATATGTTTTTTAACCAGCATTAACATTTCGACATCAGTTAAAGGCATTATTCTTCCAGATTTAAATATCTCAAGTATTTCCTCATATAGTCTATTAAGTCTCGGATCATTCTTTAAACTAAGCCACCCGTTTGATCCAAAAACTGAAGTAAGCCAGTAAGTTATTCCTGCCCTTCCAGAATATGGGGTTATGGCTATGGTGTAGGGAACACCTAATACAACATTTGGATCATATGGTAGGTATATTTGCGGGTTTTTCATAAGCCCGTCAATATGTATTCCAGCCTTAGTTCTAAAAGCATTAGCCCCAACTATTGGCTGAAACTCTGGAATATGATACCCTATTTTCTCAAAGAACTCTTTGATTTTCGGAAGAACCTTTAAATTCATACCATTAGTTGTTCCTTTCAGTTGAACATAGAAAAGGGCCATAGCTTCCAATGGGCAATTCCCTGATCTTTCACCTATACCAAGAAGCGTGCAATTAGATAGTGAAGCTCCGGAGAGCCATGCTGCAAGGTGGTTTGCTACAACCATGTGGAAATCGTTATGGCCATGAAACTCTATTTGAGAACCAGAAATACCAGCATCTTCTATTAAAGCTTTAATTATCTTCGGTATGCTTCTAGGTAAGGGTGCATGTTCAAAAGGTAATCCAACACCTAATGTGTCCGCAACTTTAATGATTACTTTGGAACCGTATTTCTCACTCAGTTTGAGTATTTTCTTTACAAATGGAATTACAAAGCCGTAAATATCTGAACGTGTAATATCTTCTAAGGTTGCTCTAACAGTTAATCCAGACTTTAAAGCTTCCTCAATAACTGAGAGGTATTTTTCTTCCGCTCTCTTTCTATCTAAGTGAAGTTTGTAGTAGATGTGGTAGTCAGAAACGGAAGTTAAGATTACTGCCTCGTCAAACTTAGCATCTAGAACAAGTCTTAAGTCATTTATAGTAGCTCTAATCCAAGCAATAGGTTTAGGATATTCATAACCTAACTCATAAATTCTACGTGCAACTTCTCTATCCTTGCTAGTGTAAAGAAATAATTCAGAACTATAAATAACACCTTTAGGTCCACTAAGTTCATGAAGTAATTCATAAATTTTAACCGATTCATTTACATTAAATGGTCTCCAGCCCTGCTGCCCATCTCTTAAAGTAGTATCAGTAATGTAAATATCGTGAGAAAGAGAATCATAATTAAACCTAGGAGGTAAAGAAAACGGGAAAAGCTTCTCAAAGAAAACAGGTTCTCTTATCATTCATTAGCACCTTTATGTCCTTGGTAATTGCTGGCTCATGAAATATACTTAAACTTTTCGAGAAATGCAATGTACGAAATATAAGATCGTATAGGTGCGTGTATCGTACGTGAAGCTATTGTAATATTCAAAATAATTACTTCATTAAGAGAGGAGGAAATTAATCATATAGAAAGTTAGTGCTGATACTAGTGGAACAGAAATGTTATCGTCTATAAACCATTGTTTTTCGGAAATCGTTGCTAAAACAGCTAACAATACGCCTAAAGCACCTATGAGAACAAAGCCTATAATGGAAGATGTAATAAGCATTGCTAAGCTTCCTATCCAGTGTTTACAGCGTTCTCTACATACCCTAGATCTTACAAGTCCCGTAATAGCATCGCCTACAGCCATAAATAACATTATTGCTGCAGCTACCTCTCTTAAGTCCCAAAATATTATTGAGAGAATAGCAAAACTTGCAGCAAAGTAGACTTCACCTAAGTTTCCTTTTAATTGAAACCACTCCATAACGCTACTTTTTAAATGATGTATAAGTAAGAATAGTGTAATCATAATGCTGTATATGAAGAAAGCATAAGGCTCTTTAAACACGTAAAGATACATTAGTATTGCTGGAGTTACTGATAAATGAATAATTTTTCTATTAACCCAAGGGTTCTTTAACTTCTTTGTCCCGAAAACCGTTGCACCTATTATGGCAGCTGCAGGTATTGCAATTACAAAATCGTTAATAAAGTATTCCCATGAGAAAGGAGGGATCGTGAATTTCATTTCCTCATTCACTAATTTCATAATGAGTAAAAGGTTTTAATAAGTTTTTTATAGATAAGCATAAGTCTCCTTTTAAACGATTTAGTCCTCAATAATGCTTCTACATTAAATATTTAAACATTTAATGTAAGAACTTGTTATCCTATATTTTTCCATATATAACGATGTGATTATAAGTAACTTTTTATAAATCCTTGCTCCCTAAGAGGGTTGTAGATTCTAAAAAGGAGGTGTTTATTTGTAGATGTCATTACGGGTTGCTAATAATATGCTTGAACTAATAGGTAATACACCAATAGTTAGACTGGCCAAAATAGACAAAGACTATCCTTTTGAAATTTGGGGTAAATGCGAGTTTATGAACCCTACAGGCAGTATTAAGGATAGAATGGCTTATTACATAATTAAGGAAGCTGAAAAGCAAGGTAAACTAAAGCCTGGTATGACCATTCTCGTTCCTACAACAGGTAACACTGGAATAGCTTTTGCTGGCATAGGAGCATATCTTGGATATAAAATAGTCATAGTAATGCCTGTTGAAATGAGCTATGAAAGAAAAATGCTTGACATGCTTTACGGAGCCGAGCTAATATACACTCCTGGAGGAGAAAGCGATGCTATGGGAGCTTTAGAATACGCTAGGAAACTTGCTAAAGAAAACCCTGAAAAATACTTCGTAGCTGAACAATGGGATGATGAAGCAAACGTGAAAGGGCATTATGAATCAACAGGTAAAGAAATAATTAAGCAGCTAAACCCCAAAGAAATAAAGTTGTTTACTGCCGGAATAGGCACTGGAGGAACACTAGTAGGTGTAGGTAAAAGGCTAAAAGAAGCAAACCCGAATGTTAAGGTTGTTGCAATGGAGCCTGCAGAATGTCCCACTGCAGCTTATTGGTTCTGGAGGAAGGGTAAGGCATGGGGGAGGCATGAAATAGAAGGTATAGGTGATGGGTTTGTACCGGCAATAATACAGAGACATATCAATATAATTGACGACTTTGTCTTAGTAAGTAGCGATGAAGCAGTTGAAATGGCTAGGAAAATAGCTAGGTTAGAGGGATTAGCTGTAGGTATATCTTCAGGAGCTAATGTTGTAGCTGCAATAAAAGCCGCTGAAAAATACGGTATAAGGGAAGGAAAAGTGGTAACGATTTTACCAGATTACGCAGCGAGATACTTTAGTACGAGACTCTTCTTAAAGAGAAGGTTATCACCGGAAGAGCATAGAAGAATGCTTGAACTTGTACGAACAGATTAAAGTAGGTTCTAGTTTTTCCTAAAACTAATTCTTTAAAAAGGTTATTGAACATCTACTGGTATTGTTGAAAATTTGAAAAGATAAAGCTTAGATACTTGTAAACACTATGTCGGTATTAAACTTACTACTTCTCCTATGTCATCTTTAGGTCTATAACCTACTGTGTGTTTAAGTGATTCTATAAAGTCTTTAGACTTTAAATGCCTTATGAATTCTTTTACTACAGCTTTGTTTAAAGAAGAGAAGTTTATGAGAAAGTCGTACTCCTCCTCCCTTAAGGGTATAAAGTCTAAGCCATAAGCTTCAGCAACGTATCTTAACCCTACTCCTGCATCCGCTTTCCCAAACTTTATGGCTGCGGCAACAGCGGAGTGTGTTTTAGCTTCAAACCAATATCCATCAATTTTCCTTATGATATCTTCTATTGCGAGATTTCTTTTCTTAGCAATTTCTTCCACTAAAATATCTATTAACGTTCTTGTTCCTGAACCTTTATTTCTATTAATGAACCTTACATTTTTATCTACAATGTCCTCAAAACTTTTGATTCCTAAGGGATTACCTTTAGAGACCATTATTCCCTGTTCTCTGTAGTAGCCTTTAACAAGTACAGCATTTTTTACACTATATTTTTTAATAAATGGCATATTGTATGTTTTTGAGGTTTTATCTAGAAGATGTATTCCTGCAATATCTGCTTCTCCTCTCTTAATAGCAAGTAATCCTCCTAAAGACCCTATGTTTAATAGTCTCACATTATATTTTTCCCTAAGAATTTCAAACAACTTTTCAACCATGGGACAATGGCTTCCCATGAAGTTTAAATCTGCACCAAAATTTGAGGAAAATAGGTGAACAATGACTTCACTATTTTCTTCAATGAAACTTATATTCTCTGGAATAACAATGTAGCCGTCGCTTCTTGAGAGCCTTACAATACTACCACTATCGCCGCCTACAGGATAAGCTGACCATTTTCCATTGCCTCTACGTATTAAAGCCACTGGAACATATGTTCTCCTTCCTTTCTCTCCAAAAATCCTTAATGGGAGAATAGCTTTAACCGTACTATTTTCTTCAACAAGGAGACCAGCAAGTTTCCTTATTATCGGTTTTACTATTAAATTATAATTCATGAGACAAGAAACAGGGTAACCTGGTAAACCAAAAACCAATTTCCCGTTCACTATAGCGATTATTGTTGGTTTACCAGGCTTAATATTGAGTCCATGAACTATGATGCCTGGCGAACCTATTTCGTCAAGAACTCTATATAATAGGTCTCCAGCGCCTGCTGACGTACTGCCAGATGTTATTATTAAATCATATTTTCTCAATGCTTCACTAATAACTTTCTTAAGTTTAGTGTAAGAGTCAGGAATTACACCTAGTATTTCAGGTAAGCCTCCATCTTCTATAACTAATGAGTATAGTGAAAAGGAGTTTACATCATATATTTTACCATACTTTAAAGGGCTTCCAGGCTGTTGCAGCTCATTCCCAGTACTTATAATTGCAATTTTAGGTTTCCTATAAACTAGAACTTTCCTAATACCAATGGCTGCTAAAGCACCTATAATTTGTGGTGTAAGTAACGTCCCCTTGTACGCTACTGTTTCACCTAACATAACATCTGAAGCCGTTTGAGCAACATTACCTCCCGGAGGAACAGGCTTAAAAACTTCGACAATGTCTCCTTTTCTACGTGTGAATTCAACCATAACCACAGCATCTGTGCCTGGTGGTAGTGGAGCTCCGGTAGCTATTTCAACAGCTTCTCCAGGTTCCACGTGAAACTGCGGTGTTTCACCTGCTTCGACCTTACCTATAATTTTAAGCTTAACTGGCCTATCTTCTCTAGCTCCAGCAACATCTAAGCTTCTAACAGCATAGCCGTCAACAGTTGCTCTATCAAATGGTGGAACATCAGCTTTTGCTATAACATCTTCAGCTAATACCCTGTTTAAAGCGTTTTCTAAAGTTACTTCCTCTACCCCTAAAGGCCTAAGTTTAACATATCTTTCTATTTTCCTCATAGCCTCTTCAGGAGTTATTAGTTTATGAAATATTTTCCTCTTATACATAGCATTCTCATTCTCCAATAGGGTTTGTTAAAATGACCTCCACCTCATCTCCTTCATCATATCCCTCTACATTCTCGGGTACAACCAATAATCCATTACCCTCAATTAATGTGGAAAGTATACCTGAACCCGTAACCATAAGGGGTTCGATAAGTACTTCGTTATTTTTCTTAAAAACCTTTACTCTAACGTAACCTCTAATACCTGGCTCTACATAAACTCTCCTAACAAGTCTTCCTTTAATAGTGGGTTTTGGTGGAATTTTTGAGCCATATATGCTATAATATATTGGCTCAAATACGGCTATAAGCTCAGTATATGCTGCTACAGGGTATCCTGAAAGCATAAATACTGGTTTCCCCTTAACTGTAGCTACGGCCATGGGTTTACCTGGCTTTATAGCTACTCCGTGAAGAAAGAAGTCGGGATTTAATTTTCTAACTGCTTCCACAGTGAAGTCTCTAAGACCAACACTTGTTCCGCCAGTTGTAAACACAACATCGGATTTTGAAAGGGCTTCTCTAACTTTTAAACTAATCACTTTAACTTCGTCAGGAACAATCCCTGTATAAACAACGTTAACACTTAATTCGCTAAGAAACGCTTTTACAAGATACATTGTTGAGGAAACTATTTTTCCAGGCTCGATTTTTGAACCTAAAGGTATTAGTTCGTCTCCAACCCCTAATACGGAGGCTTTAAGCTTATCAAAAACCTTAATTTCAACTATGTTAAGTGTTGCTAATAACCCTACATGCCAAGGTTTAATAACCTCGCCCTTTCTAATAATTAGTTGCCCCCTCCTAACATCTTCACCTTTAAGAGAAACATTATCCCATGGAGCAACAGGTTTCATTATTTCAACTTCATTATTTGGTAGTTTTCTAGCGTATTCAGCCATAACAACGGCGTTTGCACCTAAGGGCAATGGTGCCCCAGTTGTTACTTCAACACATTCCCCCTTCTTTACAACATACTTTTCGGGAGTATCATTGGTATGCATAAATCCTATTAACTTGAGTACTGCAGGATTAAACTGTGATGCACTAGATACATCTTCAGCCCTTACAGCGAAGCCGTCAACTGCGCTTCTATGATATGGTGGGTAATCGAATGAAGCATATATGTTTTCTGCAGCAAAGTACCCTACAGATTCTACAACATTTACTTTAAAAATACGTGGTTTAATGTTTATTTTTGATTTTAACATTTTAATTACGTTTTCAACGTTATTAAGTACTCTAATGAATTTATACTTCAAAATAATCATCCTACGACATTACTTATTTAGCATTAATTAATAATTTATCTAATGCCATATATTATTGTGAAGCCGCGTTCCACATAAAATATGTTGAAAGTGAAAGAAAGAAGTTTATAAACTAAGGCTTTTTACTTTGGGGCTTCGACAACTTCTACAACTTTTCTTCCTTGAGTCCAGGCAATAGCTTCAAGAATCACTAAGAGAACTATGGTGCCTATGTGTGCTCCTATGTCTGCAGGAACCTCTACAGCCTTAGACTCTGGAAATACGGGTGCTTCAGCATATCCTAACGCTATTATTGCGCCGGCTAGCAGTAGTACTATTATAATCCATGTGCCAAATAGTACATCTCTTTCTTTGCCCTTAACTTCGTATTTTGCCAAAAGTCTTCACCAATAATATATGCTCTTAACCTAAATATATAAATTTTAACCAACAACGCTCTTGAAGATAGAAAAATTTTTTTATCTTAGAACAATACAATAATAACGGAATTTATTACCTTCGGGTTTGGTGATATTAGATGCAAATAGACATAATATGGTTAATAAACTACATTGACGGAATTGTCTGGGGCCTGCCAATGATCATACTGCTGGTGTCGACCGGTGTTACGCTAAGCATTCTCGGCGGCTTCTATCAAATAAGGAAGTTCCCGCTCGCCCTTAAAACAATGACTTGGAGAGGTAAAAGAGGAGCAGGAGAAGTTCATCCCTTCAAGATCTGGGCTACTGTCATGGGTGCAACTATAGGTGTAGGTAACATTGCTGGCGCATCCACTGCAGTTCACCTAGGAGGTCCTGGTGCAGTATTCTGGATGTGGATTTGTGCCCTCTTAGGTATGGCTACAAAATCTGCTGAAGTAACATTAGGTATGTGGTCTAGAAGAGTGTTACCTGACGGTAGAATTGAAGGAGGTACTGCGTACTACGTTAGAAGAGTACCTGTAATAGGTCCGGTATTGGCTGTGTTTTTCGCCTTATTCGCTTGGATTGCTGCTTTCGGCATAGGCAACATGGTTCAAGCAAACAACGTAGCTTTAGGAGCAGAGTATGTAGCTAAAGCATTTGGTGTGACCACGCCTGAAGGAATATTTAACGTTAGACTTGCAGTAGGTATTATAATAGTCATTGCTACAGCCCTAGTCGTTCTAGGAGGTATAAGAAGAATTGCTGAAGTCGCTAACTACGTGATACCCTTCATGTCAGCATGGTATATCATATTCGGCATAGGCTTATGGATAATGTTCGGACACAACTTTGGAGATACCATAGCAAAGATATTCACATATGCATTCACGCCTATGGCTACAGCAGGCGGTCTAGCAGGCTGGACTGTGTATTCGGCCATTAGATACGGCTTCGCTAGAGGATTATTCTCCAATGAAGCAGGTTTAGGAAGCGCTCCGAACGCTTACGCATTCGCTGAGTCAGATCACCCAGGAAGACAAGGCTTCTATGGTGTATTCGAGGTATTCATGGACACCATAGTTATTTGTACAGTAACAGTCATAGCAGACATAACAACTCAAGCATATATTGAGAAACCAGAGCTTTCGGGCGCAGCATTAGCCATGGAAGCGTTCTTCAGAGGATATGGCTTCTGGGCACCGATAATACTAGGTATTGCTTTAGGACTATTCGCTTTTACAACGATTTTAACATGGGAATGGTACGGTGAAGTTAACTGGAGATACTTCTGGGTAGTTACACTAAAGCTACCTGAGAAGCCGATGATATGGCTATGGAGAGTTATCTGGATAGTGCCCATTATACCTGCAGCAGTTGCTGGAGAATTATTCGAAACCTTCTGGACATTCTCAGACATGACAAACGGCTTAATGGCTATACCGAACCTAATTGCAGTAGTATACTTTGCTCCAGTAGCTATCAAGCTAATTAAGGACTTCTATAGCAGACACGTCTATGAAACAGGAGAAGTTACTGGTGGAGCTGCACCAGCAACGGAGGCAGTTAGAGAATTTGTCAAAGACTTCGTAAGATCCATGTATACACCAACATACAAGCTAATAACTGAAAAGCGCACATAAAGTGATGAAAGTTCAAATAAACTTTTTCTTTAAATATTTCGTCTCCCTTTCTTTTCGCTAACATTAGTTTAGACAATAGTAGGAATAATTAACATTCATTTATATTATCGATGCATTCTGGAGGAACATATTTTACAAGCCTAACACGGTACGAGCCAATGAAAATCTTGTAACCATTTTTTCTAAGGCATTCAGCATCAACTTTTAAAATTATGGCTGTACCGCTGTGCCTTCGTGCTGTTTCGCACGCTTCACTAGGGTCCAGGGTTAAATGAACATATTTTCTTCTCATAGGCTTTATTCCCTCTTTTAAAATAGACTTTAACCTTTCATTTGATGTACCATGGTATAGCGTTTTTACATGTTTATCTTCTTCATATTTAATTTCAACATTAAGTGTAATATTATGGCCATAACGTGCTCTTATCATGTTATTTTTTAACTCAAATCTACCTTTGGGATCAAGCATTACTAGAGCTGTAATGTGCTCTCTTGTAACCCACTGATACTGTTCACGATTCCTCCAAAAATTCTTAATACCATAGACTATGTCGTCAACATTAACCCAACCCTCTTCATCCATTTCCACCTTAATTGATTGAGGAGAATGCCTTAAAATGAATGAGAGAAGCCTGCTTAAACGTAAGCGTCTACTAAAATCCATTAGAAGAACAGCTTTTTTGCTGCAGTGGAATCCTTCTTCCACGTATTTTCCGCAAATAATACATTTGTAAATGTTTCTCATTTTACAAAATACCTACATAATATAATACCATAATAAAACACATATAAGCTTAAGTTTAAAGGTCTAACATTTTCTTTGATAAAAATCGTTAGTTAATGTTGTAGACTACGTGGAACAAACCCATTACTCTATGTTTAGCTATTAAGAAAAAATTTATTATGCTCCATTTGAGTATTTTGGAGTCGGTGAAAAACAATATGAAATTAGCAAAGGCTGTTTCGAAAACTGCAGCAATAGCTGTAGCGCTGATTGTAATAATAGCTGTAGTTGCTGGAGCATACTTTGTAATGCAGCCTAAACCATCTCCGTCACCTTCACCGACTTCACCTACTGAAACAACACCTACAAAAACAGTAAAGAACCAAATAGTAATAGGTGTTACAGATAAAGTTTCTGACCTAGACCCAGCTAACGCATACGACTTCTTTACATGGGAAGTTTTGCAAAACACTATGGAAGGTTTAATGAAATATAAGCCTGGAACAACAGACCTAACATACGGTATTGCTGAATCATACGAGGTAAAAGAGGATGGTAAGGTATACATTTTCCACTTAAGAAAAGACCTAAAATTCGCTGATGGAACACCATGCACAGCTAAAGATGTTGTAAAATCTATTAAGAGGGTTATGCAAATTAATGGTGACCCTGCATGGCTAGTTACGGAGTTTGTGGAGGATGTTGAAGCCTTAGATGATTACACAGTTAAGTTTACTTTAAAGAAGCCAGTATCCTACTTCCCTGCGCTAGTTGCAACACCACCGTACTTCCCGGTTCACCCAGCATATAAACCTAATGAAATAGACAGTGATCAAACAGCTGGTGGAGTAGGACCCTACAGAATAGTTAAATGGGTTAGAGATCAAGAGCTTGTTTTAGAAGCTAACCCGTACTATTATGGAGAACCTCCTAAGATAAAAACCGTCATTATAAGGTTCTACAAGGATGCTACAACACTGAGACTAGCTCTTGAAAGAGGAGAAATAGATATTGCCTGGAGAACGCTTAACCCAGCTGATATTGAAAGTTTAAAGAAGAACCCGAACTTCCAAGTAATAGAAGTTCCCGGGGCAGCCATAAGATACATTATAATTAATGTTAAAATGTCTGGAACAGACAATAAGCTTGTAAGACAAGCATTAGCAGCCGCAGTTGATAGAGTTGATATTTCCGAGAGAGTATATCTTGGAACGTGGACTCCACTATACAGCCTAATACCTGAAGGTATGTGGAGTTATAAACCAGTTTTCAAGGAGAAGTATGGTGAAAAAGCAAATCTCGAATTAGCTAAGCAATTACTTAAGAAAGCCGGGTACAGCGAAGATAATCCATTAGAAATAGAGTTATGGTATACGCCAACACACTATGGAGACGCAGAGAAGGATCTTGCCGCTGTTCTGAAGGAGCAATTTGAAGCAACAGGTATGATTAAAGTAACTGTTAAAAGTGCGGAGTGGTCTCAGTATCTAGACTTTGCACGTAAAGGCGCAATGCAGCTTTCACTATTCGGATGGTATCCTGACTACATAGACCCAGATGACTATACAACACCATTCCTACATAGTGAAGCAAATAAGTGGACAGGTTCAGGATATGCTAACCCTGAGGTTAACGCATTACTTGATGAAGCAGCAGTTAAGCTATCACCTGAAGAGAGAACACCATATTATGAACGAGTACAAGATATTCTTGCTGATGAAGTACCAATAATACCGTTAGTGCAAGGGAAACTATTTGTAGTAGCTAAGAAGAATGTTGGAGGAATAATACTGGACCCAACAATGCAGTTCAGATACTGGCTACTATACTGGAAAGAGTAAATTAAATAACAAGCAATTTTCATTAACATTTTTAAACACAATTTTTCTCTTACTCTACGTAAGGCTACTCAAAAACTTTCAGTTACGCTTAAATGTGGTATCAAATGTTTAAGGTAGGTTATTCATGGCATCGCTTAGAACGTACATAATAGTTAGAACGTTAATGACAATCCCTATAATACTTATACTTCTCACGTTAGTCTTCGTAATCTTACGCATAATGCCAGGTGATCCTATAACATCGATGGTTGGAATGAAAGCTCCACCGGAATACATCGAAATGCTTAAGGAGAAAGCAGGCTTAAATAAACCACTCATAGTACAATACTTTGACTATCTTTTCGGAATCTTTAGAGGAGATTTCGGAAAATCACTTATCTGGGGTGAAAGACCTGTTCTCCAGGAAATTCTCGACCATCTTCCAGCAACGATAGAGTTAACAATATTCGGATTCGCTGTAAGCATAATTATAGGTTTAATTACTGGAACAATTGCTGGAGTAAAAAGTGGAACCAAAACTGACACGTCACTTAGAATCTATAGTATTTTAGCTTATGCCACATTCATTCCATGGCTTGGAATGATGTTTCAACTAATTTTCGGTGTTTATCTTAAAATATTGCCTGTTGGAGGAAGAATAGATCCTTCATTAACGATAAATTGGAGATCTCTAACAGGACTTTATGTTTTAGATGGCTTACTTACCGAAAGAATAGACATAACTATTGATGCTTTAAAACACTTAATACTTCCATCAATTACTTTAGGAATAGTTCTTTCAGGAGCTTACACTAGACTTGTTAGAGCAAATATAATTGAGGTTTTAGGGCAAGACTTTGTTAGAGCGGCGAAGGCAAGAGGTTTAAGTGAAACAAAAATTCTTAGGCATGTGTTGAAAAACGCCTTCATCCCAATATTAACAATGATGGGACTCCAGTTTGCAATACTCTTAACAGGTGCCGTGCTTACTGAAACAACTTTTTCATGGCCAGGTATGGGTACATTCCTGCTTGAAAGGATAAAGTACGTAGATTACACAACGATTCAGGGAACAATAGTTTTCTTTGCTCTCTTCGTCTCAATAGTGAACCTTGTTGTTGATATATTATATGCTCTAATAGATCCTAGAATAAGATATTAGAGGTTAAAGGTAATGAACTTGGTAAAAGTAATCATGGATAAGTTAAGGATGCGTGGTTTATTGGAAAATGCCAATGCCCTTTTCAAAGCAGGCTTAATAATAGTTGTAAGCATAATAGTTCTTTCGATTCTCGCACCGGTACTTACACCATACAGTCCAATAGTTGGAACGGGAGATTCTCTTGAACCACCATCACTTAAACATCCTATGGGAACAAATAATTTAGGATACGACATGTTTTCAAGGATACTTTACGGAGCACGTACTGTTTTAACAGTGGTTATTGCAGCAACACTTCTCTCAATGTCTATAGGTGTGCCACTAGGTTTAATTTCAGGATACTATGGTGGAAAAGTGGATAGAGCATTATCCATAGTTATGGATAGTATGTATGCTTTTCCAAGCTTAATACTGGCCTTAGCTATAGCAGCAGTTTTAGGAGCAAGCCTCATAAACGCCATAATAGCTATTGCTGTAGTTTATGTCCCAACATATTTCAG
The DNA here is from genome assembly GCA_964564025.1 of uncultured Desulfurococcales archaeon. Taxonomy (GTDB): domain Archaea; phylum Thermoproteota; class Thermoprotei_A; order EX4484-217-1; family EX4484-217-1; genus DRYM01. The sequence goes on along the minus strand of CAZLZO010000003.1, from coordinate 51,938 downwards.
AATGGTTCGTGGACAAGCACTTTCAATAAAATCACTACTGTATGTCGAAGCAGCGAGAGCTCTTGGGGCATCAGACTTTAGAATAATTTCGAAATATGTTTTTCCTAACTTATTACCGACAGTTTTAGTCGTGTTTTCTATGAACATAGCAGATGCAATACTTACTGAAGCAGGCTTAAGCTTCTTAGGTTTTAGCGTACCGCCTCCAACACCTGATTGGGGTGCTGATCTTAGAGCAGGACATTCATTTGTATTAGCAGGTTATTGGTGGTTAGTTGCGTTCCCAGGCCTCATGATAATGCTTTTAGCCACAGGGTTTGCATTAATAGGTGAAGGTTTAAGTGACATTCTGAATCCTAGAAGAGAGGTTGTAAGGTAAAATGACTTTGCTTGAAATTCGAAATTTAAAGGTATACTACTATACTAGAAGAGGAATAGTTAAGGCAGTTGATGATGTTTCGATAAGTCTAGATAGAGGAGAAATGGTTGGACTCGTAGGTGAAAGTGGTAGTGGAAAATCAACCTTAGGATTATCAATAATAAGGGTATTACCTCCTCAGGCAAAGGTCGTGAGTGGCAACATAGTGTTTGACGGCACCGATCTTTTAAAGCTAAGTGAAAAAGAAATGAGAAAAATCAGGGGCAAAGAGATAAGCATGGTTTTTCAGGATCCATTAACAAGCTTAGATCCACTTCAAAAAATAGGTGATCAACTCGTTGAAACAGTACTTGAGCATGAAAGAAACCTCAGTAGGAAAGAAGCACTTGAAATAGCTAAGAAAACACTTCAAAACGTAGGTATACCCCCAGAAAGAATGAATAACTATCCTCATCAATTATCTGGAGGACAAAGACAAAGAGTAATGATTGCTTTAGCAACTATTCTAAAGCCGAAGTTAATTATAGCAGACGAACCAACAACAGCACTTGACGTAATAGTGCAAGATAGAATAATGGATCTTCTCGCATCGTTAAAGAAGGAGCTCGGGGTAACAGTGCTTCTCATAACTCATGATCTCGCATTAGCCGCTGAAAAATCAGATAAAATAGCTGTAATGTACGCAGGACACCTTTATGAATATGGTGCGTCAAAGGATATGATATCTAAACCTTTGCATCCCTATACGCAAGGGTTAATAGATAGCATACCCGATGTCTTTGTGAAAAAGGAAATAAGGGAGATTAAAGGGCACCCACCAGACCTTGTGAATCCTCCTAAGGGTTGCAGATTTCACCCAAGATGCCCCCTTAGAATGGATATTTGTAGTGAAAAAGAGCCTCCTATAGTTAAGGTGAATAGGAGGCTTGTAAGGTGTTGGCTATATGCTTAGTGAATGAAGTGTGATAGGAAATGACGGTACTTACAGTTTTAAATCTTAAGAAGTACTTTCCGTTGCAAAAGAGTTTCATAGAGCAGTTAATAACTAGGAAAAAGCTTACAGTAAAAGCTGTCGATAACATATCCTTTAAAATAAATGTGGGAGAAGTTTTCTCATTAGTAGGGGAATCTGGATGTGGAAAAACGACAACTGGAAGACTTATAGTCAGATTGGAAAGGCCGGACTCTGGAAAAATAGTTTTTGAAGGCCAGGACATTACGTTTGCTAATGAAAAACTCTTACGCCCCCTTAGAAGAAAAATGCAAATAATATTCCAAGACCCTTATGCTTCTCTTAACCCCAGAATGACAATAGGTGATGCCGTTGCAGAACCCCTCATAATACATGGCATTATGAGTAAGATGGAAGCTAGAGAAGAAGCGCTGAAAATGCTTGAAAGTGTTGGCTTAACTCCTCCTGAAACCTTTTACAAAGCTTACCCTCATCAGCTTAGTGGTGGTCAAAGGCAAAGAGTAGTAATAGCCAGGGCAATGATTTTAAAGCCCAAGTTTGTTGTTGCTGATGAGCCTGTATCTATGATTGACGTTTCTCTTAGAGCATCCATATTAAAATTGCTTATGAAATTCAAGAATACTTACAATTTAACCATGTTATTCATAACTCATGACCTAGCTGTTGCAAGGCTAATATCAAATACCATAGCTGTAATGTATTTAGGGAAAATAGTTGAAATGGCACCCGTAGATGAACTTATCGAAAATCCCCTACATCCATACACGAAAGCTTTGCTTTCATCAGTGCCAACAATAGTACCTCAAATGAAAAAAGAAAAAATAGTTCTAAGAGGAGACGTGCCTAGCCCCATAAATCCTCCTTCAGGATGTCGTTTACATCCAAGATGCCCATTAGCTATGGAGAAATGCGTTAAAGAGGAACCTCAGCTAAAATATGTAGGTAATGGACATTATGTTGCATGTCACTTGATATGATTAGTTTTTGTGAAAGCAAAATATGTTATGATAAGCCCTATTATTGTGACAAATATTCCTAAAATGCTTCCCTCAAGACCAAATATTCCTCCTGTGAGTATACTACTACTGATTTTATATTTTACAATAAATATTGAGGAGAAATATTTATGTCCACTCACTGGGAACCCTAAAAATGCTTGGCCAAAATTCCAAAAAGCATGGTATAATGTAGGGTAAAGTATGGTCTTCCCATAAATCATCATTATTGAAAGCAAAATTCCTCCCAGCATTAATTGAATAAATGAGAATATACTATAGCCTGGATTTGATATATGAAGAATAGCGAATAAGAGAGAAGTGGTGATTATTGAAGGAACCTTGCCCATTGCTTCAATGAGACTATTTAAAATATATCCTCTAAAAACAGCTTCTTCTCCGAAGGAGGCAATAGTTATTAGTAAACAATGAAATATAATGCACTCTAAGCACATCTTACTTAGGTAAGTGATATCGTATATGCCATAGGCTAAACCTAAAGTTAAAGCTAGAATAACTAATCCCAATCCTAAAACCAAAGAATAAACTGCTAGGTTCAGGGAAATTCCGGTTAATGTGAAACCGTAGCTTCTGAAACTAATACCCCTAGCTTTAATGAATAGATATATTATAAGTAGCCAGTATGGTACAAGATAGGCTTCATGAATTTCTCTCAATTGAGAAAACGTCTTTAAAAAGTACACTATTAATGCTGAACCTAGGAATACTACGATAAAGAAGAGTGTGGTGTAAAAAACTTCCTCGCCCTTGCTCACCAGACACCCCCTAATGTTTGAAGAGGGATTTTAGCTCAGCATATTTTTTAAGGTAGTACTTGCCTTTATTTGTAGCTCTATAAAGCCCCTTTACACGCTTATCCCCATAAATTTTTTCTTCAGTAATCATTTTCTTCCCAATTAGTTCCTTAAGATGCCTATTTAACCATGGTGTATTTGTCTTTAGGGTGTAAAGAAGTTTAGTTTTAGTGATTCCCTTAAGCGATGCAGAAATTATTTTAGCATATATTTCATACTTGGAAATTTGGGGTCCTAATTCCTTTACAGCCAAAGTATGTACTATGGTTGTTGAGAAGTGTTTCACTTGGGGAAATTTCTCAAAATTATTACTATTGATGATTTCATTTAAGCCATTATAGGCTACTAGAACGCTATTTCCATATTTTGTCGTATAAAATTTCTTACGACTTTTTATAACAATTTCTTTAATAAGCTTCTTCTTCACCATAAAGTTAATATATTTTTGAACTTGCCTATAATTTAGATTTGACTCACGAAGTATTTGAGAAATCGAAGCGCCTGATGAACAAGTTTTGAGGATATCCATTATTATTTCCAAACTGCTTCTACGGTTTCCCCTATATGAGGTCATCTTTAAGCAAAACCTTAGACTTTGAATAAGCATAAGTGTAGTATAGGTATTAAGTATTTCCATACAATATATTAGAATAATATGTTAGATCTTTGAGATAACCTTTTACTTTAAATGTTAGCTCAATAAATTCCCTTAATAAGGTTTATTTGGACCCTACATAACTATTGTTTATTAGGCTGGTTAGAATGTTTTTTAAAAAGCTAGTAACAAGTCACGTGGGTAGTTTTCCATTAACCCATAGTTGGAAGAATGTTGAAAAGATATTTAGAGATATGGTCAATATAGGAATTGATTTACCACCATTTCCTCAAATGAGAAATTTCATAGACATGTATCTTGAGCCTTTGGTTAAAGCAGGGATACTTAGAAAATCAGGCACAAGGTATTTTGTTAATGAAAAAGTCCTTCTCGAAGAAAAGCCACCTCTTGTTGAAATACCTGAAGCAAAAATTACTGCGAATCTAGTGAGAGAAGTGAAGTTTAATGGCATCCTCAGAGCCCCAATAACAGGGCCTTTTACATTATCCTCTAGGGTTTATCTTTCTAAAGAAGCTAGCCTTTCATCAACCGCTTTAGCTAAGAAGGATTTAGTGTTAGAGTTTTTCACAAAATATGTGAGGTCTTTCGTAAAACAAATGGTTGATTTAGGATATAAATTTATAGTTATAGATGAACCAGTGCTTACAAATATTGTTGGAAGAAAAATAATACTTTACGGTTATAGAGAAGAGGATATTATAGAAATCTATTCTCAGATACTTAAACCAGCGGTTTCCAAAGAAATTTTAAAGGGAACGCATGTATGTGGTAAATTACCAAAACGCTTACCTCAAATACTAGCTAGAGTTGATATGTTAAATGTTTTAAATCATGAATTCAAAGATAGCCCAGAAAATTACGAAGTATTTTCTAAAGAACTTTTAGAAAAATATGATAAAATATTGAGCCCTGGCATATTGAGCTCTAAGAGATTACAGGTTGAAAGCTTTGAAGAAACATATGGGTTATTGAAGAAGTTCCTTGAAGAATTCGGTGAACGAGTAAATATTATATCGGCTGATTGCGGCTTCGGCGCATTAAGAACAGGTGAAATATCCAATAGTGAAGCCTACAATATAGCTAAACATAAGCTTAAGCTTCTCGTTAACGTAATTAAGAAAGCTAATGAGGAGTTATTGAGGTAAAATGGTTAAAGTAATAATAAAGCCGCAAAACATTGTTGTAGAAGTAGATAAAGGTACATTACTTATTGATGCGTTAAGAAAGGCTATTCCATGGTTTCCTTCACCTTGCGGAGGATTTGGAATATGCGGCAAATGTAAAGTAAAAATTCTTCGGGGAAATATAAGTTCACCAGCTGCCAATGAAAAACTACTTAAAATTATAGATGAGGGATTTAGGCTTGCTTGCTTAACTACAGTAGAAGGAGATGTTGAAGTAGAAGTTCCCTATACTAAGCCTGTTATTTACCCCATTATTTCATCAATAGACGTAAAGATTCCCATAAAGCCTTGGATTAAATGGTATATCGGTGAATTTAAAAAACCACTTTCTATAACATCTAAGCCCGCTGACAAGTGTTTAGTTAAAAATATTGAAGCATCATACATGGACTATAGAGCGTTAAAAGAATTAAAAGGGCAGGCATTTGGGAGAACACTCACTGTTTTATCTTATGAAAACATTGTTTACAGAATAGACCATTATCCTCATGAGCCTTTAGGTTTAGCTGTGGATTTAGGTACAACGAAAATAGCTGGTTACCTCATTAGTATGGTTTCTGGAGAAACTATAGCAGAGGGTTTCGTTTTAAATCCTCAATCAAAGTATGGTGACGACATTATTTCGAGAATAACAGCTGCACTAAATAGTAAAGAAGTATTTAGTGACATGAGGAAAATAGTTATTAAAGCTATAGATGAATTAGCGGTAAAGTTAGCTAGTGAAGCAAAACATCCAGTGTCCGATATTGTAGCTGTGTCTATTGTTGGAAACACTGTTATGCAGCACATACTGCTAAACCTTGATTTAGGAAGTTTAGCCTATGCCCCCTACGTGCCTAAAGTTTCCACAGCAGTAATTAGTGAAGGTGAGGAGTTAGGCTTCATAGTTCTTAGGAGAGCTTTATTTTATATAGCACCTGTTATTGCAGGATATGTTGGAGGAGATGCCGTAGCAACGTTGCTTACAACAATTTATCTCAAGCCTAGGCTTCCAGCTTTAGTTGTAGATGTAGGTACAAATGCTGAAATAGGATTAATTTTTGAGGATAAAATAGTTGTAGCAAGTGCTCCCGCAGGACCAGCTATTGAAGGACATATTACTTCAGGCACTAAAGGGATCAATGGAGCAATACATGATGTTGAAGCCACGATAACAAAGGATAGGGTTAAGTTTAAGCTACGAATACTTGGTAATACTAAGCCTTCAGGTATTAGCGGAAGCGGTGCAATAAGTCTCATTTCTGAGATGCTTAGAATAGGAATTCTTTCACCTACAGGTAAACTTCTCGTAAGCCATCGTGACTATAAAGGTGTAAAATACGTGAAAATAGCTGAAGGTAGAAGCGGCCCAATAGTATTTACTCAGCTGGATGTGAGAGAACTTCAAAAAGCTAAATCGGCAATACAGACTACTTGGAAACTAATGCTTGAAGATGAGGGATTAGTTGAGAATGATTTAGGTTCAGTATTTATTGCTGGAAGCTTTGGTTCGTCAATAAAACCCAAGCATGCTGTTAGAGTAGGGCTTTTACCGAAAGTAGATTTAGGAAAAATATTCACATTAGGAAATGCTGCAGGTGCTGGAGCGAAGCTTATGCTCCTGAATGAAGAAGTTAGGAGAAGAGGTGAGGAAATAGCTTTGAAAGCGGAGTATAGAGCCTACGCTTCAACGGAGAGGTTTAGAAGATTATGGATTAAAAATTTAAATTTCTCATAGTTATTATAAATTCAAATTAATTGAAAAGAGGTATGGGCTACGCTTATTTCAAAGAAGCCATTAAGACCCTTCAAATTTATTGTAAACCAGAAAAAGTTTAAAATTGGAGAAGTAGTTTTCGGAGGAGAACCTGGGGAAAGACCAGTAGTTCTTGTTGGAAGCATTTTCTACTTGGGAGATAAAATAGTTGTAAATCATGAAGAAGGTGTTTTTGACAAGAAAAGAGCTAAAGAAGGAATAGAATACGCAGAAAGGGTCGCTGAAGAACATTCATTACCTTTAGCTATAGATCTTGTTGCATACTCTGGAAAAGCTATGGAAAAATATGTAGAATTCATAGCTGAAATAACTAATGCACCTATTTTTCTAGATGGTGTAGAAGAAAAAACCAGGTTAGCAGCTTATAAAGTAGCTTATGAACTTGGCATTAATGATAGAGTAATAGGCAATGCGATATATACTCACTCTAAAGACGCAGAGTTAGAGGCTATGAGAAAGTATAAGGTAAAAAATGCTGTTCTTATGGTATTTGATGCAGCCAATCCTATGAGAAGCCTCTTGCCTGAAGATAGAGTAAGAATTCTTGAAGAACAACTATTACCTAAAGCTAAGAAAGCAGGCATTGAGCAACCACTAGTAGATGTAGTCGTACTTGATCCAGCATCTATAGCTATAAGTGCGGTTTCGGTGCTTAAGATTAAGGAAAAGCATGGATTACCTACAGGCTGTGCTCCAGCAAATGCTCTAGGACTTGTAACTAAGTCTGCCTTTGGGACAGAGGGAGTTAGTGGAATACATGGTGGAACAGCTGTTTTTCTCCAAATGTTTGGTTCAGACTTTATATTTTACGGTCCTATTAAGAGGATAAAATATGTTGCTTCAGCTGTTGCTATAGCTGACGCCTACTTAGCATATTTAGCTAGACTCGAAGGAAAGAAACCTCCAGTAAAGCATCCCTTCAATACATTATTACGTAAGCTACAAAGAATGTTTACAGGAATAGAAGTATGGCAATCAAAGTAAATTTAGAAAGAATAGAGGAATTAAGTAATCTCATAAGTTCTATCGGAATAAAGACAATATACTATATTGAAGACCATGACAATCAGTTTGAGGCTATGAAAATTTTATACTCTGGAACAAAGCATGCAGGCTATGTATGTTTACTTGCAGTATCAAATGCTTTAATAAGCTATAGACTTTCAATGAAAGGGGAAGATTATTGGTTACTCTTTGCAAAATACTTTTCAAAAACTCCTCCCAGCTTCTTTAAAGCTTTAGATAACATCATAAACTTCCTTAATACATATAAGGTTAATAGAATGCTGTTAAAACAGAAGATAAATAGGCTTCAAAAATTCTACGGGTCAAGAACTTCAAGAATACTTTTCGAAAAACCATGGTACTATGCTGATGATGTCACTAAATTATGGAGAGAATTAGCTAGAAATTTAAATACTTCACTTAGGAGAAAGACTATTGTTTTCTCCGTAAAAATGTTTTACTATGCATATTACGCTTCAACAGGAATAAGAATAAGCTTACCTCATGAAATACCTATTCCAGTAGATTTTAGAGTAGCTTTAATCTCCTTAACATCAGGATTAATAAGCATTAATTCTCGAAATTTAAAGGAAAAAGTCAATTTATTATTAGCTAAATACGACGAGACCGTTAGAGATGCATGGGGAATTATATCGCAAAAAACCAACATACCCCCTTTAAACTTGGATGCATTAGTGTGGGTTTTAGGAAAATACGTATCTATGAAATGTAATAAGCGTCTAGTAGTTAGTAAAACAATAAATTACTTAGAAGAAGAGATTTTTAAGAGGAGCCTAAATAAGTTGATGAATACTTTAGTTTATGAGTTTTTTAAATATTGCTAATTAAGAAGTATTATTTATTCATAGTTTCATATTCTAACGTTAAGTGATCCAAAACTCGCTTACGTAAACGCTAAAACAGGAAGTTAAAGTGAAATCTCCGAAGATATCTCTTCATCAAGTCTCTCGAGAAAATTATAAAGTCTTTTTACGGGTACCGTTCTTCGCCTACGGTCTTTTTCAAATACGCTCTAACATATGTAGCTGCTCTTGTAACGCTTCCCTTAGGGTTAGTGACTTAAGCTATGGTTTTCAAGGCTTTAGCGTTAACTTTGATTTCCTTTTTCATTTCC
>CAZLZO010000003.1:0-42980 GCA_964564025.1 uncultured Desulfurococcales archaeon | reverse complement strand
CATTTCACTGGGTAGCTTATTTTCTGATAAGTGAATTACTACGCGTCTTTTGAAATCGTAAAGTTTTCTCGCGCCCTCTAATCCTTGACTTAGTACTCCTGCTTCAAAATATACTGCTCTTTTATCCTAGTCTTTGAGAGCCCTTTTAACCCAAGGTGTTACATCTAAATAGTCAGAGATAGCTTCATAAATAGCTACCCTGCTCACATCCTCATCAAGTTTATTTTCAAAGTACCTAAAAGTAAGTTCAGACGATGATGAATTTAAATTGTGAATAGTAGTCATTGGAAATTCGTTAAGTTTTATTCCTAAAGGTTCAGGATGATGGTCTATATAAACAATGTCTACTCCCCTTTTACTCTTTGACGAGATATGTAGTTCTTTTAAATGAGCTTCATTAAGCGCTATATCGACTATTACAACCTTATTTTCACACCTAACATTATGTAGCATGTCTTCGTATAAACCAGCAGGATGAGTGAAAAAGACCTTTGCCTCATTCCCAAGGGCAGCTAAAGATATAGCTGCTGATACTATGCCGTCAGCAACTCCATGAGTAAAAATGAGTGTATTCAACCTTCTACAGCCATCTTATTTCTTGTTCTAAGTTTGTTTATAAGGTGTTTGGAATGGGGTTTTGAAGAATTATGTTTAAATAGGACTTCTGGAACACCGTTTGGATAGGGTGTACAAACGGTGTCTCTGAATAGGTATCCTATGAAGATAAGTATTATAGTAGCATTAATTTTAGGGTTAATTATTGGAGCTGGAGTAGTAAATTTGGTAAGTCCAGGGAGCGTTACAGTAACAACAACGGTTACGCAGAACCAAAAGGTTTCTGAAACAAGTGTTTCAACAGTTGTAACTACAATAATGGAGACAACAACAATTAAGCCAGAATATCCATTAACCGTTGTTGATGCTTTAGGTAGAATGATTGAGATAAGTAAAAAACCGGTTAGAGTAGTTAGTTTGTCTCCAGCTATTACTGAGGAGCTTTACGCTCTAGGCTTAGGAAAGTATGTTGTTGGTGTTGATAGTTTCTCGGATTATCCTCCAGAAGTTGTTAAATTAAGAAATGAAGGAAAAATAGTTGATGTAGGAGGTTACTGGCAACCTAATTTCGAAAAAATTGTTGAAATAGAGCCTGATCTAGTAGTAGCTGATACAGGAGCACACATTAAGTTCCGTGAAAAGTTCTCTGAATTAGGGTTAACAGTAGTTTATGTTAAGGGAGGTGCTGCATCCTCTCTAGAAGATGTGCTTTCAGATATCGGACTTTTAGCGCAAATCTTTCATATAGAGGAAGTAGCTAAAAACATTTCCTTAAAAATAAAGGAGCAAATAGGCAGTATTGAAAGAGAGCTTCTAAGTAAAAATGTATCTAAAGTTAAAGTACTTATTCTCTTAGGCCCTCCTTCATGGGGATATTGGAGTGCTGGTTCTGGAACATTCATAAATTACGTTGTTAAGGTTAGTGGAGGATATAATATAGCATCAAAATATCATGGGTGGATTAAACTGAGTGCAGAAGATATTTTATTAGAGAACCCGGACGTAATAGTAGTTTCAATGATGGGGTCCCCTGGAGAAGCAAAGAAGGTAATTGATGAAATATTCTCATCAGAGCTTTCACAAACAAACGCTGTAAAGAAAGGTAATGTTTATGTTCTTATAGGGGACGCTAATAATATTCTCGTACGCCCTAGTCCGCGTATTGTAGAGGCTGTAAAGCTCATGGCTCAAATTTTACATAGTGAAGTTTTTGGTGAAGTTTCAAGGGAAGACGTAATTAAAGCTTCACCTCAGTTAACATCGCTTGTGGCTCAAACGGTTTACGTAGGCTGATTGAAATGGATTATGCTGAAAAATACTTTCAAGAGAAGAAGAGGAAATTTTTCTTAGTGCTAGCGTTTTTGTCCGTTTTGTTAACATTTACATTTATATTTTCCTTGAATATAGGTTCTTCGAACGTAGGTTTGCTCGAAATTTTAACATTAATGAGTACATCTTCTAAAACTTCAAGCACCTTAATCAACATAGTGTATAATTTAAGGCTTCCGAGGACATTAGCTGCTATGTTTATAGGGGTTTTATTAGCTATTTCCGGAGTTCTAATACAATCCGTTACTAGAAACTCTTTGGCAGAACCTTTCCTACTAGGTTTATCGTCGGGAGCGCTCACGTTTATGGCGTTAGCTATTATAATTGTGCCTTCTATTGCTCTTTCATTACATTACGTTTCAGTAATTTCATTTATAGGAGCACTAATTGCTTTTACCCTAACTCTCACATTAAGTGAAGCTATTGGTGGATCAGCAACAAGCCTAATACTTGCTGGCTTAGCTGTTACAGCGGGCTTCTCTGGTTTATCAAGTTTCCTAGCCTTCATAGTTCAATCCAAGCTCAACATGCCATTTTTAATACTGCTACTAGGGAGTCTTTCGCAAATACTTAGAGGCCATGTAGTAATGTTGGCTTTAGTCTCTATCGCAGGTTTTACCTTAGCATTAATTATGGCTAAGAGATTGAATGCTATAATTTATGGTGATGAACATGCTTTGCAATTAGGCTATAATCCTAAAACAGTTCGCATTTTTGCCTCGATGCTTGCAGCATTACTTACTAGCGTTAGTGTAGCTATCGCTGGAATCATAGGGTTCATAGGATTAATTGTTCCCCACATGTCAAGACTCATTATAGGTAGTGATAATAGATACGTAGTTCCACTATCAGCTTTACTTGGCGCCTTAGTTCTTTGCGTTTCTGATATTTTTGTTAGAATAGCTTCAGAAGGACTTGCAATAGGAGAAATACCCGTAGGAGCTGTAACAAGCGTTCTTGGTGCGCCGTTTTTCGCATACCTACTTTTAACTAAGGTGAAAGCGTAATGGTTTGCATAAGAATATCTGATATGGGGTTTTCGTATGATGATAAATTATTTACGTTAAAGGACATTGATTTAAATTTTTGTGAAGCCGAGGTAACAACAGTTCTTGGACCTAATGGTGCAGGAAAAACTACTCTACTTAAATGCTTAGCCCGCATACTTAAGCCTCAAAAGGGAACAATATACATTGATGGAAGAGACTTATGGAAAATGAGCTTATATGAGGCAGCAAAAATAATTGGATATTCTGAAGTAGAAATACCACGTGGGTTTAATGTTAAGGTACTAGACTTTTTATCTACTAGCAGATATCCCCATATGAGAACATTTTTAGAATCTTTGGAAGATATTAAGGCCGTAAAGGAGTCTCTTAGAGAAGTTGGTGCTGAGAAGTTTTCTTTAAGAAAAATAGAGCAGTTAAGTAGCGGGGAGCTCCAAAGAATAATAATCGCTAAAATACTTGCTAAAAAACCGAAAATTTTACTCCTAGACGAGCCAACATTACATTTGGATATTAAGTATCAAATAGATATTCTTAAGAAAATAAGAGAGATAACTAAGAAACATAAGCTTATAACGATAATGACAATTCATGACCTAAGATTGGCATCAATGTTTTCAGATAAAATAATTTTGCTTAAGAACGGGAAAATAGTTTCAATAGGTTCCCCTCCAGAAGTCTTAACACCCAAAAACATTGAGGAAACTTATGGTATAAGGGTTAAGGTAATAAAGGATACTGAAGCGGGAGTAATAGTTGTCCCTCTTCCCTAAGAAGGAAAACTTCCAACACCAATAACCATGAGTTTTATACTGTGAAGCTTAGAAAATTCCTCTAAAACACTATGTAGCTTACCTTTCTTCACCATATTGCCTATAATGATTAATCTTTCATAGTCTTCTACAGTCATATCATCAACTCTATACATTATAGCAGAGCACGTTGTCGTTATTACTGCGCTTAGTAGGCCTTGGTTGGCGAATAAATCTAATGAGGAAATAATGTCTTTTTGGGAAAAGAAACAGTTAGGACTTGGATGGGTATGGGCCATAACATATGTTTTAATGTACGGTATTCTAACTTTATCTACATCTCCCTCGAGAATTACACCTATTTTCTTAGGAGTTATTAATAACATGTATTCTACATGTTTAGTATCTGATAGTTTAGCTTTATCTTTAAGTAAGGGTATGATATTTTCTATGAAGACTTCTAAAGCTCTTCTATATAGCGATTTCCAAAATACGCTGCTAACCATTGGTGCGTCAGAAAATATGGTCTCTATGCTATCTCTCTTAGGCATATTATTCCTTTCTAGCTCTTTTGGTAAATATATCCTCACTTTTTCCTCTTCATCCCAGTTATGGTAGCTGTAAAAGCTCTCCTCGACGTAATAGCTATTAGTATTGAAAATTTCCATTAAGTCCTCACAGAACGATATTACGCTTCCTGCTAATGCAAGCCACTTAATGCTTTTATTCTTTAGTATATAGTGTTCTTTTTTAACCAATTTTCTCATCTTCAAAGGGATTCTAAATATAGTTTCTTAACCTCTTCCTTGGTGGGTACTTTAGGATTATTGAACACTAAAGGTCTCATATAGTCGAATACGTCGTTAACGAATTTTTCAATATCCTTCTCAGTAATTCCAAAGTTTCTTAATCTAATGTTTAATCCCACATCGTTTCTAAGCTTAACTATGAAGCCGTAAACAGACATTGCTATATATTTTTGGGGCATTGTTGTAACTTTTAGGCCTAGTATTTCAGCTATTTCTACAAAGTCCTCAAGTGCAGCATCTAAAGTGTATTTAAGCCAAGCTGGAAGTATAGCAGCTAATCCCACTCCATGATGAATGTTTTCATAATGCGCGCTTATGGGGTGTTCCATAGCATGACATAACGTGGTTCTTGACTGATCTATTGCTAACCCAGCCATCATGCTTGCCCAAAGAAGTTTAGTTCTTGCCTGGATATTTATTCCGCGTTTTACAACTACTCTAATGTTAGCTACAATGTTTTTTATTGCCTCAGCAGCAAATATTCTAGCTAGTCTATTAGTTCTCCTACTAACATAGGATTCGAGAGCATGAGACAAGGCATCAAATGCTGTTGCAGCAGATAATGTTGGAGGAAGAGTTAAAGTTGTCTCCGGATCTAAAATAGCTATTTTGGGATAAATCAGTTTACTAACTACTGAAACCTTTGCTTTCCTTTCAATATCAGTTATTACAGCATACTTATTCACTTCACTTCCAGTTCCATGTGTTGTCGGTATAGCAACTATTGGGTAAGATTCGCTGAATTCCTTTCTCCCTCTAAGATAATCTATAAGCCTACCTCCAGAAGCCAATGTTGCTGCAACAGCTTTTGCTGAATCTATTGCACTACCTCCACCTAACCCTATAAATAAGTCACAACCATTTTTCTCAGCATATTGTACTGCTCTCTCTACTTCATCTGATCTAGGATTAGATGAAATGTCATTATAGGGACAATACTTTATACCGGCTTTTTCAAGTTCTATACGTAATGTACTGTAGTAACCATATTTTATCATGGAACCTCCGCGAGTCATCAGTATTAGCGCTTTCGTTCCTAAGTTATCTATGTGTTCATGTATTTTCGATAAAGAACCCCTTTCAAACACTATCTTGGTAGGTAAGCTAAATTCTATACTGAACATAAAACGAATACACCGAAGATAGATAGATGTTATAGGTAAATATTAATCTTATCTTGCAAGGATATAATGTCCATCTTAATTAATGCTTCTACTACCTGGTGAAGACTGTTCTTGCTTTAATAAACTTCCCTACACCCTTACTTATCTGTAACTCGTTTTTCTCAATAATTACTTTCCCCCTTAAAATAACTGTTTCTGGCCACCCGTAGAGTTCCATTCCCTCATAAGGAGTCCACGGGTTTTTATAATGAAGATTCTCCGCTTTCACTTTCCTCTTAAAATTGGGTTCTACAATTATGAGATCCGCGTCGGCTCCAATAGCTATTTTACCCTTGTTTTGAAGACCGAATATTTTAGCAGGATTATATGTGAGAACTTCTATAAGTCTCTCAAGAGATAATATATTCCTTTTAAAACCATACGTGAACATTATGGGTAATAGGGTCTCTACTCCTGCCACTCCTCCCCAAGCTTTCCAAATGTCTTCCCAACCGACTTCCTTTTCATCCTTACTTCCCGGGGCATGATCGGTTGCAACAACATCTATTAAACCATTGACTAAACCTTTCCATAAAGCTTCAACATGCTCTTTAGACCTAAGAGGAGGGTTCATTTTAAGCCAAGGACCCCATTTTTCAGCATCCTTATAGGTAAATAATAGGTGATGTGTACATGTTTCACCCGTAATTTCTAAGCCATGTTCTTTAGCGTACTTTAAAACATTTACCGCATAGCTTGTAGTTATATGGCATAGATGAAGTCTTCCACCAACGTATTCTACGTAATTAAGAAGTTTTTCCATAGCAGCTTTTTCAGCTAAAGGATGCCTTGATAAGTGATGGATTACAGGATCTTTCCTACCAGTTTTTAAAGCCCTTCGAATACCGTCGTTTATTATTGCTTCGTCCTCTGCATGTACTGTAACAAGAATGTCAAGTTCTTTTGTAAGTCTAAGCATGTTTATGAATGCGTCATCAGAGGCCATGTAAGGTCTACATGTAAACATTTTATACGCTCTTATACCTCTTTTAGCAAGCTCCAGAACGTTCTTAAGATTATTGGACTTTATGAATCCTCCCTGTATCGAGAAATCTATGTAAGCTTCTTTTTCGCCAACCTCTATGTAGTGTTTTAAAGTTTCAATATTATCTATGTGCGTATCTAAAGGCATTACGATAACAGTTGTTACTCCACCATAAGCTGCAGCTAATGTTCCATGTGAAAAGTCTTCTCTATGTTTAAATCTAGGATCATATATGTGCGCATGTACATCAATAACTCCAGGTAGTAACAGTTTTCCTTCAGCGTTAATTGTTTTTTCTGCTTTCTCTCTAACATTTTTGGCTATTGAAACTATTTTTCCATTTATAATCCCAATATCTCCTTCAACAATACCTAAAGGCAAGGATATTTTAGCATTAACTATCTTTAAGTCGAGCTCTTTCTTCATGAGAAGCATACCTCATAACAAATTTATGTGTTATTGTTCAACAAAAACATTTACTACACTGTTTTTTGAAACATCAAATAATCCTTTATTAAAAACCCTTAACTCAGGAATAACTATTAAACCGAGAATAGACAATGTCATATAGGGTTCATCTATTTTAGACCCTGCTTTTCTAACAGTTTCTGTAAGTTTCCTAAGTTTTTCAGCAACTACTTCAGCGGGTTTATCGCTTAAAATTCCTGCCACTGGAAGCTCTACAAGAGCCTCTGTTTTCTTGTTTGCTACGAATATTATTCCCCCACCTACTTCTACCAGTTTATTTACAGCATGTGCCATATCGTCTTCGCTTACACCGACAACTAAAATATTATGGCTATCATGAGCTATGGATGAAGCTAATGCTCCATATTTAAATCCGAATCCATGAACTAATCCTAAACCTACTTTACCTTCTCCTGTGTACCTTTCAACCATAGCTATTTTTAAAATATCTCTTTCAGTATCTGATACTACTTCACCATTCTCTACTCTTACGTCTAAAACGAGATGTTTTGTTATGGCCTTATTAGGAACTATACCTATCACTCTAGCTTTTACTATTCCGCTCGATATAGGCGCTTTTAACTTGAAATCTTCTGGGAGAAGCATTCGCTTAATGTTTATTGTGTTGTAGAGATGTTTTGGTATTTTATAGTTTTCCGGAGGTTTCCATAGAGATTTACCGTTTTTAACTAGGAGATTACCGTTCACAAAAACCATTTCAATAACAACTTTCTCTAGGTTTTTAAGTATTATGAAATCGGCTAATTTGCTTGGAGCTATTCCTCCTATATGGTCTTCAACTTTAAATCTTCGCGCTACATTTATCGTTGCCATTTGCACTGCTTTTATAGGGTCTAAACCTAGTTCAATGGCCCTTCTAACAATGTAATCCATGTGTCCCTCATAAACTATATCATAGGGGTTCCTATCGTCAGTGTCAAAGACAATCATGTGAACATCTATGTTATGGTTAATGATGGCTTTTATTGTTTTATCTAGGTCTCTCCATGCACTGCCCTCTCTAAGCATAACGTACATTCCAAGCCTAGCTTTTTCGATAACCTCCCATGCTTCAACACTTTCGTGATCTGATGTTATTCCAGAAGCAACATAAGCTGCTAAATGCTTATCTGAGAGAGCTGGAGCATGACCATCAACTACCTTATTTAATTTGTGAGCTTCAGCTATTTTTTCTAAAATATCTTTTCTTAAACTAAGAACTCCATGGAAGTCCATTACTTCCCCTAAACCTATGGTGTAAGGATCTTCCAAGAGCTCTCTAACTTCTCTAGGTCCGAGCCTTCCTCCAGTAATGTCCTCAGGTGTTGCAGGAACGCATGATGGTACTTCAACAAATATTCTTATTGGAGCTAACTTTGCTTCCTCTATAAAATACTTCACACCTTCCTTTCCAAGAACATTAGCTATTTCATGAGGATCTACAAAAACACCTGTTGTTCCATGAGGTAAGACGGCTTCTGAAAAGTGTAAGGGGGTAAGCATGCTACTTTCAATATGTATGTGTGCATCAAGAAATCCTGGAATAAGAAACTTACCTTTCCCCTTAACTACTTTAGTAAATGAACCTATTGTGTGATCAGCATTTGAACCCACATAAGCAATTCTTCCGTTTTTAACGGCTACATCCACGTTTTCAAGGATTTCTCCAGTATATACATTTACAAGTGATATGCTCTTTAAAACCAGGTCTGCTTTTTCTCTACCTAAAGCTGTTGCTATAAGGGATCTTATAACTTCCTTGCTAAGCCCACCTATGTACATACGTGTACACCTAAGAGTAAGCAGCTACATGTCTAGAAGTAGTAATCGACGTTTCTTTTTGAACTAAATTTATTTCGCCCATATTTGAGCTTTATAGTAAACAATTTCAATAATGTTATAGAGCATGTATGTAAGGTATTTGTTTAAAAGATTATTGGAAAGACTGAGTAGAAATAGTGCTGATCTTTTAAAAACTCTCTTTAAACATTACTTTCTGAATATTCTTAAAATGATAGGTTATGCGAAATTTGTAAAGTTATTTTTCTTTCCTCAGAATATCAAGTATTGGGTGTAAAAATTGGCAGATATTTACATAAGAGGAGGATATGTTATAACTGTTGATAAGGAGCGCAGAATAATTAGGGATGGAGCTGTAGCGATAGAAGACGGTAAAATAGTTGCTGTTGGAAAAAGAGAGATGCTTGATAAAGAATTTAAGGATTACTCGAAAAAGGTAATAGATGCTTCACGTAAAATAGTTATGCCTGGCCTTATTGACCTACACATACACTTAGCTCAAGCTATGATAAGGGGTATGGCTCAATATGTTAAATTAATACCTTGGCTTAGAGATTATGTTTGGCCTCTTCAAGGAAATTATACTAGAGAAGATGGCAGAATAAGTGCTCTTTTATGCATGATTGAAATGATTAAATCTGGAACAACAACGTTCTTAGAGGTAGGTCTTTCCGGTAGATATGGTGTTGAAGGAATAGCTGAAGCTTTAGAGCAAGTAGGTATGAGAGGAGTTCTTGGAAGACATGTTATGGATACCCCAGGCTATGCTACAGAAGAAAACATCATATATCCAGGGCTTGTTGAGACTAAAGAGGAAGGAATGAAGGAAGTTTTACACATGTATCAGCGATGGCATGGGAAACATGGGAGAATATTTGTTTGGTTTGCTCCTAGAACTCCAGGAGCAGTATCTATAGAAACGTACAAGGAAATTGCGGCTAAGGCTAAAGAGCTTGGAATAGGTATAACAATGCATCTAGCAGAGGTAAGAGAGGATGTAGAGTACTTTAAGAAAAACTTCGGTATGAGACCCGTAGAGTTTGTTAAGTGGATTGGCATGATTGGACCAAATGTTGTTTTAGCACATGTCGTATGGGTTAGCGATGACGAAATAAAGATATTAGCTAAAACTGGAACCCATGTAGCATATAATCCTTCATGTAATATGAAGCTTGGCTCAGGACTTACCCCGGTAGCTAAAATGTTCGAAGCAGGTGTAAATGTTGGGTTAGGATGTGATGGAGGGCCCAGTAATGACAATTATGATATGATAGAGGAAATGAAAATAGCCGCCCTAGGGCAGTCTCTAATAAACATGGATCCCAGAGCCATAACCGCCGAACAGGTAGTTGAAATGGCTACTGTTAATGGTGCTAAGGCTTTAGGTTTAGATAAGGAAATAGGATCAATAGAAGTAAGCAAAAAAGCAGACATAATTTTAGTAGATTATTGGAAGCCTCATTTAATACCTATGTTTAATCCTATAACACACTTAGTATATGCAGCTCAAGGACAAGATGTAGATACGGTGATAATAGATGGAAGAGTAGTCATGGAAAATAGGAAGATCCTTACAATAGATGAGGAAAAAGTGCTTGAGGAAGCCGAGAAGAAAGGGTTTGAAGTTATTAGGAGAGCAAAGATTAAGCCGAAAATGAATTGGCCCTTAATTTAGCTATTTTCATTTTAACGCTCTTTTACAGCACGGGCAAAAGACACGGTTTCCTACAAACACGCAGCCGCAATAGGGGCATTTTCTCGTGGTTTCCTCGCGAGCAAAAATGTTTCTCCTTACTCTATCAGGGCTTTTCTCGTACTTTCTCGCAATAATTACGGCTCCCTCCATTAATAGAACCATAGGTATGAAGAGGACAAAATCTGCTATGGGCCCTCCATCGGGTGTGATTATTGCAGTCAATATGAAAAGTATTGTGTAAAATATGCCTCTGTTCTTAGTTATGACTGATGTGTCAATAAAACCTAGTCTAACAAGCAAGACGAAAATTACTGGAAATGTGAATGCTAAACCTGTTAGTAACGATACTACAAAAACTAAGCCATAGAAGTCACTGACATAGATTAAAGGTTGTGCACCAACAATAGAATAAAATGGTAATGAAGCTCTAATCAAGAAGGGTACAAGTAAGAAAAGGCCGAAAAGAGCTCCTACAGTGAAAAGAATGCCGAATGCCATAAAATACGGATATGCCATTTGTTTTTCATGAGGATAAAGTGCAGGGTCAACGAACTTATATGTTTCATATATTATTACAGGCATACTTAATACTATACCTAAAATAAATGATGAGATCAAGTATAACTCTATGGGTGCCATAAACTTCATTCCTATAAGCTCAACGCCTTCAGGTAAAGCATATATCCTAATGAAATCCAAGATTACGGCAATAAGCGGTTTATAGAATTCAAAGGGGCTTTCTAAGAAACTTAAATCTCCAGGTAATATCATTAAAGCTAATGTTATAACGCCTACGGTTATGGCTACGATTTTTAATCTATGCCTTAATTCTTCTATGTGTTCTTCGAAAGGTAATTTTTTCTCAGGAGAACTACTATCACTGCTCATAGACTATCACTAGGGTTTTTTAAAGAGAATAGCTAGGATAAAAAATGTTATGCCTTTGGTATTATTCATTACTTTTTCTTACTCTTAGTTTTCTCCATAATTTCTTGAAGTATTTGTTCTTTAGTTTTTCCTTCAGTCTCTATTCCTAGGCTTTTTGCTAACTCTATAATTTTTTCATCAACTTCCTCAGCTTTAGTCTGAGGCTCCTCAATTATTCCTTTAGAGGCTTTTTCAAATTCTCTTTTAGCTTCACCTATTGCCCTAGCTAGTTGTGGAAGTTTTTGAGGCCCCCAGAGTATTAGTAGACCTATGAATATTAATATTAGAACCCATTCCCACGATGTTATGACCATTTCCTAACTAATACCTCCTACATGCACTGATGCTATGTTAAGAAAGAATCTATATAAGTTTTTATTGAGCTTTTAAAGTTAATGGGTTAAAAAATGGTTTATTTAAGATATTATTTTAGCCTTTAGGTACAGGCTCTACTATTCCGTAAACGAACCAGTCAATACTCCAGAGTAAATCGTGATCAGCTACTTCACCCGGCTTTAACTTGACATTGCCTTCCTGATCTATGATTCCTCCCCAGTCTGGAAATATTTCTGCCCAGAAGCTTCCATTCCATGGATCCCAGTATTTTTGTTTCATTAAATCAGTCTTTGAAATTATCAGATCTATTGCCCATTCCGGTACGCCTTTGGCTAGGAGCTCAGACTTCATGTCTCCCCACTCAGGTAACCAGTAGAATGCTGCACCCATGCCTTTTCTCCAACCTTCAATGGTGTCCGCTCCATCACCCATTAGCCACCAAAGGTCCTGGCTCTTTGGAGCACCAGCTAAATAATATGCTATAATGTATTCGTACATTAAGCCCCAATTAACTAACTGACCCATTAAGTGAGCGTTAGGTCCGTAGTCTCTCATATCGTTGTAGTGACTGTAGCTCCATACCTTCTTACCTTGAGCTTGGAACTCCTCTGCAACTTGCAATACTGTTGGCGAGTCTTCGGTGAAAGCAAGTACGTCTGCATTAAACTGGTTTACTAATGTTCTTGCAGCATCACCTGCTGCTACTGGATCATACCATGAGTAAAGCCATTTTACATGGACTTCAACTTTCTTTAAGTCGTCTGCTGAAAGTTCTCCTCTCTTATATCTATGATATAGTCCCTCCCATATTCCAAGTACCCAGCTATTAATATGCCTAACTACTTCAGGTATTGGATATGCTGCAACATATCCAAACTTTAACGTTTTAGATAATGCTCCAGCAACTATTCCGTTAAGATAATATGTTTGGTATAATTCTGCAAAGTACGTTCCCATATTGTCCCATCTCTTATAGCCAGCGCAATGCCAGAACCAAACGTCTGGATGCTTCTTAGCTGCTTCAAGAGTTGGATCCATGTAGCCGAAGCTTGTTGTAAATATTATTTTGGCTCCTTGATCAATTAAGTTCTCAATAGCTGAACCAACTTGTGCTTCAGGAACGCTTTCAACATAAACTGTTTCTATTTTATCTCCGAAAACTTTCTGAACATATTCTCTACCAGCATTATGAGCATAGGACCATCCAAAATCGCCTACTGGTCCAATATAAATCCAGCCAGCTTTAACTTTTTCAGTAGGTGCAGCGGCTACAGTCTTAGTTACGGTTTCTGTTACTGTTGTTGGCGCTGCTCCTGCCGTAACCGTTGTTGTTTCTGTTACTGTTTTAGTGACTTCCTTTGCTGGAGCAGAAACATATCCTCCACCAAAACCCAATGCCGCACCGACAAGAAGACCGCCAATTAAACCTTTAAGGAAGTCCCTCCTAGAAACTTCACCCATGAGAAACCCCTTTAATGGGCTTTCTACATCATAATTTACCATACATGTTTATAAATCTTTATAAAAAGGTCTATTACAGAATTGTTAGGATGTAAATTTTTTCCATAAATTACATCTTAAAACATGTGTGTAAAAATATCGATAGAAACTTTTGAAATATATGTTGTAAGGCTGGTCTTTTTCCTTCACTATTCTCTTGAATATGGTTTGCCTAAGGCTTCTGGGGCACCTATTCTTTTCCTTAGTGCTTCAATAGACATTATTGTCAGTATTATTATTGCTGAAATATGCGGTACCGCTTTCAACATGACTACTGTTGCACCACCAAAGTATCCTTGAAGCCAGTAGAAAGATGCTTCAAGGGCTCCGAAAAGGTATGCTCCTATAATTGCTCTTAATGGATCCCAAAATGCGAAAATAACTAAAGCTATGGCTATCCATCCTCTACCGAGAATCACTGTTTCTCCAGCTATTTGAGTAGCGATTTTTATTATAAGATATCCTCCAGCAACACCAGCTAGTCCTCCACCTATTATTGTTGTTATGTATCTTAGCCTGAAAACATTGACTCCTGCGGCATCTGCTGCTGCGGGATTTTCACCAACGGATCTTATATTAAGCCCTATTCTTGTCTTATAGAAGATGAACCAAAGCAGTAGTCCTAGGAATATTCCGAAATACACCATAGCGTCTAAGCTAAATAAGCTACCGATAATCGGTATATTGCTTATTCCAGGAATCCTAATTGATGCTAATGCGGCTTTTATTTTAGGTATTTTAAGTAATGCTTGCGGACCCAATATTATGTCTCTAGCGTATCCCCTGAAGGTTACTCCAATGCCTACGCCGAAAATGTATATAGCAAGCCCGCTTGCAAACTGGTTTAGTTTCAGGGAAACTGTTGTGAAAGCATGAATTGCGGCTAATGCTGCAGCCGCTAAGAATGCGGCTAAAAGACCTATCCAAGCATTTTCAGTCATTAGTGCAACTATTATTGCTACTGTAGCGCCAACTTCCATTAATCCTTCAAGTCCTAAGTTAACTACTCCTGCTCTTTCAGATAACACCTCACCTAAAGTAGCTATTAAATAAACTGTGCCTATCGTTAATGACTGTATTAAGAATAAGTTTACAATATCAAGCTCCATAGCTTACACCTTCTTCATTAACCTTACTCTGTAGTATACGAAAAAGTCTCCAATAACTAAAAGAATGAATATTAGTCCTTCGAAACCTACTGAAACATAATGTGAAATTCTTAACTCCTGCTGCATAATATATGCTGACTGCGTCAGAATACCGAAGAATACTGAAACAATTAATGCTGCTATTGGATTAAGTCTTGAAAGCCATGCTGCAATTATTCCGGTATAACCGTAACCTGGCGTTGATATTTCAGGTGATAGCTTAAGTAAATCTGCTGTTAAGTTAACGAAGCCTCCTAGACCTGCTAAACCTCCACTTATAAACATTACTAAAAGTACAAGCCTTAAATAGTTAATTCCAGCATATTGAGCCGCTTTTTCGCTCTCACCGACAATTCTTACTTCATAGCCTATAATGGTTTTTGATGAAATAAACCATAATACTACAGCTATTACTATTGCAAGAACTAATCCAGCATTTATTCCTAAACCAGGTATTGTAGGCATTCGAGCTACTTCTGGAACAACAGGTGTTCCCTTAAACCCGGGGATAATGCTTACACCCTGTTCCTTAAGATATGCTAAATAGCGTTCTCTAAATGCTGGGTTAGCTTCGTTCCAAGGACCTCCTGGAGATACGAGATACCATATTATTTGTAGGGATATAAAGTTCATCATAAGTGTTACTAGTATTTCATTAACTTTCCATTTAGCTCTCAAGAAAGCTGGTATAAGTGCCCATAAGCCCGCTATTACAAAAGCTAGAAGCGCCATGAAAGGTAAGTATATGAAAGTTGGTAATTCAAAACCCGCCCAATACCATATCACCGGAATCATAGCGACTATTGCTCCTATTTCGAACTGGCCCTCTCCCCCTATATTGTAAAAAGCCATTCTGAAAGGCAATATGAGCGCTAGTGAAGTAAACATTATGGGTATTGAAACCTCTATAGCATTCCCTAAAAATGCAGGGTTAGTTACTACTCTTCCTATTCTAGTGTAAGCTTCCATAGGATCTATTCCTACAGCAAGAAATATTATTCCTCCAAGAAGTATTCCAGCTATTGCTGAAACTATTGAGACAAGAGCTGGAATCATTCGAGGAACTTCGAGTCTTCTTTCAACCTTAACATAATATTTTGTACCTGGAATATGCAGAGCCATAAAGAATCACCTTCTAATTAGAAGGAGCTTTTGGCTCTGCTTTTTTCTCAGAAACAGTGTTTTTCCTTAAAGCACCCCCCATCATTAAACCTATTTCTTCAACATTTGCTTCCTCAGCTTTCACTATACCCATGATTTCGCCATTATGTATTACTGCTATTCTATCGCTTAACATTAGAATTTCTTCGAGATCCTCAGAAATCAGTAAGACACCTACTCCCTTATCTCTTTGCTCAATTAGGACTTTTCTTACATACTCTGTTGCGCCAACGTCTAGGCCTCTTGTTGGATATACTGCAACTATGAGTTTAGTTTTTCTACCAGGTGTTTCAGCTAGTTCTCTAGCTAGAATAAGTTTTTGAAGGTTTCCTCCGGAAAGTGTTCTTGCAGGAGCAAAGATACTAGAGTACATCATATTTAGTGCTTCAGCTCTCTTTCTTGTGAAATTGTAAATATACGGTAAATTTAGTATTACTTTGTTTTTAACGAATGGAGGATATCTATGATGTCTCATTATCATGTTCTCCCATAATGTAAGATTAGGTGCTGTTCCAACGTATATTCTGCTTTCTGGAATGTATGCTACGCCTAGTTCGAAAATTTTCTTTGGCGAAGCATTTGTCACATCGACATTACCTATTATCACCTTACCTCTTTCGGCTTTTCTCATTCCAGCAATTACTTCAGCCAATTCCTCTTGCCCACTACCAGCTATTCCAGCTACTCCAAGTATTTCACCAGGATAAACTTCTAGAGAAACGTTCCTTACTGCCATAACTCCTTTATCGCTTAAAGCGTAGAGACCTTCCACTTTAAGTATGGGTTCTTCTAAAACAATTTTTCTTGGCTCCTTCTTTATCCTAAATAAGACCTCTCTGCCAACCATCATTCTGGCTAAGTCTGCTAATCCTACTTTCTTAGGGTCAACTGTTCCAACAACGCGTCCCTTTCTTAAAACAGTCACTCTATCACATAGCTCCTTTACTTCCTCAAGCTTATGTGATATGAAAATTATTGATTTACCTTCTTCTTTCATTCTCCTTAACGTGTTGAATAGTTCTCTTGTTTCTTGAGGTGTTAGAACAGTTGTTGGCTCATCAAGTATTAGTATGTTTGCTTTCCTTATTAGAGCCTTTAATAATTCAACGTACTGCCTTTCACCCATAGACAATTGCCATATTTTTGCTTTAGGATTTATTCTGAAGCCGTATGTTTTAGCTAATTCAATAATTTTCTTTTCTGCATCCTTCATTTTAAGTACGAGGCCGAATTCCTTTAATCCGAGAATTACGTTTTCAACAACAGTGTGTGCCATGACTAATTTAAAATGCTGAGGAACCATTCCTATGCCTAAGGCTATTGCATCCTTCGGGGACCTTATATTTACCTTCTTACCGTGAATATATATTTCTCCAGAATCAGTCCTGTACACACCATAGAGGATGCTCATTAAAGTCGTTTTTCCGGCACCATTTTCGCCAAGAAGTCCATGGATTTCTCCAGCTTTAACTTCGAAATTCACGTGATCTAGCGCTAGAACCCCTGGAAACTGTTTCACAATATTTTTCATTAGCACTGCTGGGGGTTTTTCTTTCGAAACCACTGAGAACACCCAGAAACGTATACTGGCAATAATTAAATAGACTATACACTAAATCCTAAAGGCGTATATAAAAATCTTTCCAACAATCTAATAAAAAACCATTCAGCTTAAATAAGAGGAGCATTTGAAATTACACGATTAAATATCTTTTGAGGAGTTCTGGAAGAACGCTAGAAACAATGCTTTAAAGACGAGTAAATAGTTTTTGAAATAGTTAGTAATTGTCTTTTAATATTTCTTAAGAGGAGAACTATTATATTTTACATGGATCATTAATTACCATACTACTGGGAAAGGAGAGAGTTTTAAAATGCCATCCTATGTTAAGTATTTGAAATGTAGTAGATGCGGACGCATGTATTATCTTGATGAAAAACCAATTATTTGTAGGAACAATGATTTAGGAAGACTTGACATATACTATGATTATGAAAAGGTAAAGGAAAGCATGACTAAAGATAAGCTAGCTAAAAGACCATTTTATCAGTGGAGATATCGTGAATTAATGCCTGTAGCTAACGGGAGAAATATTGTAACTCTCGGGGAAGGAGGAACTCCTCTTATAAAGGCTAGGAGGCTTGCTGAAAAACTTGGCGTGAAAAACCTCTTTCTAAAGGATGAAACGAGAAACCCTACGGGAAGCTTTAAGGATAGAGGAATGAGTGTTTCAGTAAGTATGGCCTTAGAGTTTGGGTATAAGGTAACCGTTACTGCTTCAAGCGGTAATGCTGCAGCTGCTTTAGCAGCCTATAGTGCTAAAGCAGGCTTAGAAACATATGCTTTCGTAATTGAGGAAGCAGGCTACGGTAAAGTGGCTCAGCTACTTTTCTATGGGGCTAAGGTTTTTAGAGTTAAAGGGTTAGGGCAAGAAGACCCTA
The DNA here is from genome assembly GCA_964564025.1 of uncultured Desulfurococcales archaeon. GTDB lineage: Archaea > Thermoproteota > Thermoprotei_A > EX4484-217-1 > EX4484-217-1 > DRYM01. The sequence continues at coordinate 24,902 of CAZLZO010000003.1, read as the reverse complement.
CAGTAAAAATGATGAAAATGACTTATGAGAAATATGGGTGGTACCCTAGCCCAAGTTTCGGGCCTTTTAATCCTTACCAAATAGAGGGCCCAAAAGCTATTTCCTATGAAATTGTTGAGCAGTTAAAGTGGGATATTCCGGATTGGGTTTTTGTACCCGTAGGTGCAGCTGCATTACTAACAAGTGTATGGAAGGGGTTTAGAGATTTCAGAGAATTGGGGTTCATAAGTGATTTGCCTCGTCTCGTAGCCATACAATCAACAGGAAATGCTCCTTTCGTTAAGGCGTGGAAGGAGAAAGCCGAACCCTTCAAGATTAAGCCCTGGCCCAAGCCTGAAACAATAGCTACGGGACTTGAAGATCCCTATCCTTGGGATCACGATGGTGGATTAAAAGCCTTAGAAGAAACAAGAGGTTTAGCTGAAGCCGTTTCTGACGATTTAATTCTTGAAGCAATGAGACTTTTAGCCAAGTATGAAGGAATATTTGCAGAACCTTCTGGAGTGGCAAGTTTAGCGGGCTACATGAAACTTCTCGAGAATGGGACTATTGATAAGGAGGATACTGTTGTTATTTTAATAACAGGACATGGGCTAAAAGACCCTGAAATTGTAAAGAAGGTAAGTGGCGATGCACCTAAGATTGAACCTAAACTTGAAGATTTCGAGAAAACCTTAAACAACTACTATGGTGTGTCTTTAAATTAGTAAACGTGCAAAAAGTTACCTTTTGCATTTTTCCTTATATGTTAATTATTTTCATAGAAATTAGACATAGAGTATTTAATATGAGTACATAAAAATATTATTAATACTGCTCACAATAATTTCACCATAATGTATTTTAAATATTGTTTAATACATGTGCTTTTAACATGGCTTGTCGGATATTGTTTATACTTATAAACTTCAAGAAAACCTACATTATATTTGGTGATAAGGTTTTGGTGTTTTTGAAATCAACAATTTCTAACTTAGTAGGTAAAGACTTAATAACAACGCAAGAATGGACTGTTGAGGAACTAAGAGCTACCTTAGAAACAGCTAAGGAACTTAAAAGAATGTACTATTATTTAGGGCCTTCAAGAATGCCAGACTATCTCAAAAAGAAAGTTTTCATAATGCTCTTCTATGCTCCTTCAACGAGAACGAGGTCAGCTTTTGAAACAGCTATGGTGTTGCTAGGAGGTCATGCGCAATATGTTGAAGCTAGAATGACACGTATGGGTGAAGGTGAAGCGCTAAAGGATATTGCAAAAATGTATGAAATATTCGGGGATGCTGTTGGAATAAGAATACTTGATAAAGCCATTGATTACAAATATGGTGAGGGTCATAGGGTAATAAGAGAGGTAGCAAAATACGCTAAGGTACCAGTAATTAACATGGCTGATGATCAAGAACATCCTACACAAGCTTTAGGAGATATTATGACTATGGAGGAGAAACTAGGTAATGTTAAAGGTAAAAAGTTCGTCATAATGTGGGGTTATGCTCCAGTTATCAGAGGATATAGTAGCATACATGCAGACATGCTTATAGCTACAAGATTCGGCATGGACGTTGTTGTAGCCCATCCGCCGGGTTTCGAATTACCTGAAAAATATGTTGAATGGGCTAAACAGAATGCTAAGGAATCCGGAGGTTCAATAGAATTTGTGAATGATTATAGACAAGCACTTGAGGGAGCACACGTAGTTTTTCCGAGAAGTTGGTGTTCAAGAAAACTGGCCGAATTAGGTGAATCAAGGTTTGGTAAAGAAGAATTAAGGATATATCAGAAATATCGTGATTGGAGACTTAAAGTTGAAGACCTTGACTTAATGGATAAACATGGCATAATAACCCACGTGCTTCCAGTGTTGAGAGACTGTGAAGCAGACGATGAAGTAATGGATTCTCCAAGATCAGTAATTTATGAGCAAGCCGAAAATAACCTATTTGCTAAAGCAGCAGTTTTACTTTTAACTATGGGAGGCCTTATTTAACTTAATCAATTTTAATTTATTTTTAATTTAAAACTAAACCTTATTGTTAACCAAAATAATCTTTACATTAATTTTGGGTATCTCGTATAGCATTGATAACATTATTATTGAGGTTTATAAAAGATTTAGAAAAGGAAATGCAACATGAAATTTAAATAAGCCATTACATGTTCAATATAGTTGGACGCTGCTTGTTTAAGGAAAACGTATTGGAGAATTCTTATAATCTCTAAATGATATTACTACTGAATGTATCTTTAAGAGGTGAAATTATTGGGTAAGCCATGGTACGTAGGATATTTTGAAGGAAAACATTGGCTAAGAAACATAGACTATACACAAGAAGACATTAAGAAAGTTTTAGAAGCAGCCCTTGATCTTAAAAGGAAATACTGGAGTAACGTACCAACACCCTATTTGCAAGGCAAAACCTTGTTTATGTTCTTTTACAACAGGTCATTAAGGACAAGGAATAGTTTTGAAGCAGGAATATTTCAACTAGGAGGCCATGCACACTTCTTAAGCCCGCAAGACGTGTATACACCAACATTACCTGAAGACATGGTACCTTATCAAACCGAGGCTATACGTGATGTTGCTAGAGTCTTAAGCAAATACGGTAATGCAATTGCCATTAGAATATATGGCGATGCAGCCAAGTGGATTATCGGTAGAGGGCACAGAGTAATAGAGGAATTTGCTAAATGGTCTTCAGTACCCGTGCTTAACATGGAGGATGACATTTACCATCCATTTCAAGCATTAGCGGACATATTGGCCGCCGTAGAAACTGTACCTAGACTTCGTGGTAAAAAGTTTGTAGTGAGCTACGCATATTCTGGAGGGCTTAAGCCTTTAGCTGTTCCTCAAAGTGTAACGTTGATAGCTGCTATGTTCGGCATGGACGTTGTTGTAGCCCATCCACCAGGCTTTGAGCTTCAAGACGAAATAATTAAAAAAGCTAAGGAGTTAGCTGACCGGTACGGTGGTAGTGTAACAATAACAAACAACATGAAAGAAGCTTTCGATGGAGCAACTTTTGTTTATCCGAAAGCGTGGAGTCCAAAAGGGTTCTTCCCGCCATACAATAATACTGTGGATAAAGAGGGAGCTAAGGCATATCAAGCTAAGTTCAAGGATTGGATAGTAACAATGGACTTACTTGAGGAATCAGGAAAACCATATTACATGCACTGCGGTCCGGCCGATAGAGGTCAAGAAGTAACAGATGAAGTTCTTGATAGCTATGAGAAATCACTATACTTCTTAGAAGCCGAAAACAGGCTTCACGTGCAAAAAGCGGTAATGTCGATGGTTATGGGAAGCAAATACGATTAAGCAATGCTTCTTCTTTTTCTTCTAAACCATTTAGAAACATGAAAAAGGGTGTTTACTTTAGAATGCCTAGAGATCCAAAGTGGGTTCTCATAGCATTAGGTGGTAATGCTTTTCAAACTAAGGGGGAGAAGGGAACCCCGGAGAACTATTGGAAAAACGCATACCGTGCTGCTAAAACAATAGTTAGGATAGTTAAGGAAGGCTATCGTGTAGCAATAACGCATGGAAATGGCCCACAAGTTGGCGTTATTGCTGAGTGGATGGAGAGGACTAAAGATAAAATACCGCCATTAACCCTTGACGTGGCTGGAGCCATGACACAGGGTTGGTTAGGGTATTTAATAATGCAATCAATAAATAATCTCCTAATCAAGGAAGGAGTTAAAAATAGCATAAAAGGAGTTATTGCAGTAGTTAACCAAGTAGTTGTTAGTAAAGAGGATCCAGCATGGCAAAATCCAACAAAATATGTTGGAAGCTGGTATACTGAAGAGGAAGCAAGGAAAATAGCTAAAGAGAAAGGATGGGTTATGAAGCCTGACCCTCGTGGTGGATGGAGAAGAGTTGTTCCTTCACCTGATCCGAAGAAGAACTATGAAGTTGAGGCAATAAAGGCCCTGATAAGGGATGGATGGATTGTTGTTGCTTCCGGAGGGGGAGGAATACCAGTAGTAGAATCCAGGGATGAAACATTGCAAGGCGTTGAAGCCGTTATAGATAAGGATTTGGCAGGAGAGGTTTTAGCAACTCAGATTGAAGCAGGAAAGTTTGTAATCCTAACAGATGTTGATGGCGTTTATTTAAACTATGGGACACCAAAGGCCAAGAAGCTGAGCCGAGTCACGGTTTCTGAACTTGAAAAATATTATAGGGAAGGACATTTTAAACCTGGCTCTATGGGTCCGAAGGTTCTTGCAACAATACGTTTCATAAAGAATGGTGGGTTACAGGCAGCAATAGGTCACTTAAAGGAAGGTTATGAAGTAGTTAAAGGTAAAGCTGGAACACAAATATTCCCTGGTTAGCATGTTTTCGCCAAATAAAATTTTTTAATATCTTCAAATCATTTATCTTAGTAAAATATTTACCATACTCTAATAACGTCTTTTATACTATGGAATAAGGTTAATATTTTCTAAATTCGAAATTTTTTACGGGGAAGTGTTTTGTCACGTTATATTATTGACGATCTTGACAGAAAAATTCTCAATATTCTACAAGATAATGCAGATTTAACATATGCTGAAATAGCTAAAATGCTTAATGTAAGTCCTTCCACCATTCATTTAAGAATAAAGAGGTTGAAAGAACATGGATACATTAAATCAATCATAGCTATTGTTGATAGAACTAGGCTAGGATACAACATTATGGCATTTATTTTTGTGAAAACTGATCCTAAGAAGCATAATCAAGCACTTGAGCACATAGCTAAAATTAAAGAGATTGTCGAATTGCATGATATAACAGGCGAGTACTCAGCTGTGGCCAAAGCTTTCGCAATAGATAATGAACACTTAGCTAAAATACTTGATGTAATAGGGCAAATAGATGGTGTGCTCTCAACAAGCACATCGCTTGTCATGAGATCTATCAAAGAACTTCCGTTAATTAAGCTATAGTTTTTTCCATTACCCTAATAATTTATATATAACTTTGAATATAGCCTCTAAATCTTCCATTTCAGCTCCTAATCTTTTAGCATACCTAAAAATGCTTCCTAAAGCTGAAATGGCATTAAACAATATTTTACCCTTCGATTTATTGAGTGAAAGAGTTAAGTTAAATGCCTTATTAAACCATTTAAACTCTTTCAGAATACTTGAAACATAGTCTTTAGGTGTTTTATTTGCAACAATGTTGTCAAATAATATTTCCGAACATCTCATCGAAAATGCTATTCCCTCTCCCGTGAGGGGATAAACCGTTCCTATGCTTTCACCACAACCATAAATATTTCCTTTAACTATTGGTTGACAGTATTTAGGAGGCAATAATCTTACATAACTTTTACATTCACATGTAATTTTTATTTTATCTCTATTTAAACCATATTTCCCCATAACTCTTTCCGTAAGTTCTTTAATATCCAAAACGATGTCTCCTGCACCCACATGCCAGAACTTGTTTATTAAAGGAAACATCCAAGCATAACCTACTTTACCTAATTGTACATAAATAGTGTTTTCATTAAGAATGCCTTCTTCATCCTTAATCACATATTCTATTGTTGGGAGCATAAAGTCTCTCTTCAATTTACCTAGAAGTTCTCTTCTAAAGCCTGTTGCATCAACAATAATGTCATAGTTTCTTACGGTATCCTTTGTAGCTCTAATGTACTTTACCTTCACGTTCTCTAGGAGATCATATATAAGCTTAGGTTTATTGAATGTCACAATGTTTTTTGCGTTAAGTTTTATCCCATTTACCACCAGGTATTTTATTTTTGAGAACACATAGTCTTTGAGTCTTAACCCAACCTTTCTAAGTAGATAGTCTACTTCATTAAATACTGTACCCCAAGCACAGAAGCATCCTAATCTTTTTGATTCAGTAAATACCGTAACATCGTATCCTTCAATCGAAAGTAATTTGGCGAGAAAAGACCCAGCAATACCTCCGCCCACAATGGCTATTTTCACCATAAACCTTACCCTAATTTAATTACTTTGAAAGCGTGAATAAAAGCGTATTTTGAAGGAAGTATTTTAGCTAAAAAGTCTAAGTACTGCATATATGGTTGAAGAACACGTAATAGTATGTCATGTTTAGGTAATAATCCTAGGAGAACCCAATAAGCTACGGGTTTAAACCCTACAATCTTAAATCCATGATTCTTCAGTATTTCCCTAATTTCATCTTCTAACATTCCTTTTTCATAAATATAGGTTGGAGGAATGTTCTCTGTTACAAAAAGAACAGTGTCTTGAGGTATACCATATCTTCTATTATACTTATCAATTACTATCTTGTTAAGGGTAGTAAAGATAAAGACCCCTTTAGTCTTTAAAATCCTCCTTATCTCGTTTAGAGCATTTTCAATGTTCTCTAAGTGATTTATTACCAGCGTTGATAATGCGAGGTTCAAAGAGTGTTTCCTAAAAGGCAAGTATTCTATATCTGCAACTATAAAATCCGCCTTATCTTTAAACTTACCATATTTCCTCATAGCTACCTTTATCATGTCAATGCTAAAATCTAATGCAATAACGTATCTACTTATAGCCAATAGACTTTTCAAGTATCTGCCAGTTCCACAACCTAAATCAACTGAGCATATTGGGTGTTCAGCGTTTAAGAAGTTTTCAATAATGGGCTTTTCTGATCTCTCCATTAACCTCGTTATGTATAGTTTCTTTGATCTATCGTAGTTTTCAGCAATTTCGCTATATAGTCTTCTGACACCGTTTTTTCCATAAAGTACTCTTGCCTTTTTCCTCATAACTTAAACACATAATATTGTATTATTAAAATAGGGTAAATAGATTAACCTATTCCCAAATACACTTTAGTTAAATCCGGTTTACTTAGAAGTTCTCTTGGATGCCCTTCGAAAATCTTTCTTCCAGCAACTAGAAGATATGCTTTATCGCCTATTTCTAATGCTTTTTTAGCATTCTGCTCCACAAGAACTACAGCTATTCTGAAGTTCTCTCTTAATTCAACTATTTTTTCAAATATCATTTTAGCTATTTTAGGTGCCATATTTGCTGTGGGTTCGTCGAGCAACATTACTTTGGGTTTTCTAATAAGTGCCATAGTCATTGCCAGCATTTGCCTCTCACCACCGCTTAACGTTGACGCTTTTCTCTCATAGTAGCTTCTTAAAATAGGAAATAATTCTACTGCTTCTTCTATAGGCATAGTTTCCCCGCTATGCATGTATGCTGCTAATTCAAGGTTCTCCCTTACAGTTAAGTTCATGAAGATGTTATTGAGTTGGGGTAAGTACGTTAAGCCTAGCTTAGCTATTTCATGAGGTTTCTTCTTAGTTATCTCTTTATTTTCAAAGAAAACTTTTCCATTATAAACGTTTGTTAAACCAAATACCGTTTTAAGTAGTGTTGACTTACCTGAACCATTAGGTCCCACAATAACCGTTATTTCATTGTTTTCAGCAGTAAGAGTTATGTTGAAAAGTATTTGGAATTTCCCGTATCCTGCATCAACATTTTTAAGTGATAAAATAGGCATTAGACTTATTCACCTAGGTAAGCTTCTGAAACTCTTGGATCTTCAAGTATTTCTTCGGGTTTACCTTTTGCTATAATTTTTCCCCTATGCATTGCATAAACGTAATCGACATATTGTAAAGCTACATCAAGCCTATGTTCGACTATTAGGAAAGATATACCGAGTTCTTTTTTAAGTCTAATTAAGTGATCGAATATTTCATGTGCAAGTTTAGGGTTAACTCCAGCTATAGGTTCGTCCATGAGCAATGCTTTAGGATCACTCATTAAAGCTCTTCCTGTTTCAACAAGCTTCATTTGACCTCCACTTAATTTACTGACTAGATGGTTCCATAGATGATCTAAGTTAAGTATTTCAAGAATCCTATAGGCTTTTCTAACAAGCTCCTCCTCTCTTTTAAGCCATTTGAGTTTAAAAATAGCTTTAAAAAGACTCTCACCTTCATGTATTCTAGCTGCTACTAGCAAGTTTTCTAAAACTGTTAAATTCGTGAACAATGATGGTATTTGAAATGTTCTCACTAATCCAACCTTATATATTTGATGAGGGGGCTTACCTGTAATGTCTGTTCCATTAAATTTTACTCTTCCATAATCAGGCTTATACACACCTGAAATAACATTTATTAATGTTGTTTTACCTGAGCCATTAGGCCCTATAATCATGGTTAAACTTTTACTCTCTACATCAATATTTACACCGTTAAGTGCTATTATTCCTCCGAAACGCTTCTTAACATTCTCTGTTTTCAGTATTTTAGACATTAACTCCGTAGACCTCCATTTTTCCATCATCTAATACTGTAGTAAGGAGAAAAATGTGGGATATTTTAACTTTTCTGAAGCATGCTAACTAATTTTAATTAACATGGGAATTTTGTTAAAAAATATTAGATTATTTAGTTATTTTCAGCTGCCAAACCACTGAATAGTGTCTGTTGCGGGAACGTATTTTCCAGCATCTACCCATACGTATTTGCCGTCTTCTTCAACAACTTTAGCTATTGTGTAATCTGTAGGTAACCTATCTCCTACTTCATCAAGGTTAGTCCAGCCTGAAACTCCGAAGTACTTCTCAGCTACATCTGGAAGTATTTTCGCTATGGTTTCACCATCATATTTTTCAGTTTCTAAAACCGCTAACGCGAGAATCCATGCGTTGTCGTAAATATTTAGCGTATATGAGTCAGGTTCTACGCCGAATTTAGATTCATATCTTTCCATGAAAGCTGTTTTCTTAGGTGATTCAGGTGGAACCATTAACGTCGACATGACATTAAGTTTAACCATTATGTCTCCTATTTGTTCAGCTATTTTAGTTGAATACGTTATACCATCAGTACCAAACCATTTAACTTGTGAAAGTACAGGGTCGTTTGCTGCTAATGTTAAGACACTTATTCCATCGTCTTCAAAGGATATTAAAAGTACAGCAACGTCTTCTCCAGCACCGAACTGACTTACTAAGCTAGATGCTTTTCTAACTTCCGCTGAAAGCTCTGTTGCAGCTGGATCATACTTAACACCTTCCATTGTTCCACCTAGTTCTTCAAATCTCTTCTTAGTTACTTCAAAAAGTCCAACACCCCAGTCATCTCCCCTATATATTGCAACAACCTTTCTTACTCCACTATCCCACATAAGTCTCGCTAATGCTTTTCCTTGGTATATATCTGTAACAACATTCCTGAATATGTAGTCATTGGGTATAGCTAGGCTTGGCGCAGTAGATGATGGACTAAATATGACTATTTTGTTAGCGTCAGCATAGCTCTTCACAGCTGCTACTTCAGAACTTGCTGCTGGACCTATTACAAGCTTTATTCCTTTAGCAGCTAACGTTTGAAGCGCTGCTAATGCGCCTTCGGGTGAGGTCTTAGTGTCTTCGATGTAAAACTTGAACTTAACGTTTAACCCCATTTTTGCAACATATTCATTAATGTCTTGTTCAGCAAGTACCATTGCGTTTTTCCATTTCTCACCGAAAGAGGAAAGATCTCCTGATAATGGCAGTAAAACTCCTATTGGAATTTCTTCAGGTAATGTTGCAGCGGCTTGCGTCTTAGTTACTGTAGTAGTTTCCGTAACAGTTACTGTTGCTCCAGCACCTGCAGTTTCAGTTATGGTTGTTGTTACTGTTTGTGCAGGGGCTTCTGCAAACGCGTATACCAATCCTCCGCCAATAATTAAACCTACTATTAATCCCGCAATTAGGTTAAGTAGAGCTTTTTCCATTTACTCATCACCTTTTCATCGAAAGATTTATATTGTAGCTTATTGAGGTTTAATTCAAATCTAGGTAGTATATATAGGTTTTTCTTATAGGTTAAATGGAAATAAGTTTAAAAAAGTGTGGGAAACCATTTCCACCACAACGCCTAACCTGTAAGATAAGGGATAAAGAATGAATGCAACTTTGCTAATAGACGCGATAATATTTGGGAACCTCCTGGTACTGCTTTCCATAGGGCTAACATTAACCTATATTACATTGAAAATACCTAACTTTGCACATGGTGATTTCGCTACAGTAGGTATTTATGTTGCTTACTATTTTCTTGCATTCCATAAGATAAGTCCATACTTTACGTTACCAGCAGCGTTTCTTATTTCGGGATGTGTGGCTTTACTTTCATACTTGCTAGTGTTTAAACCTCTTAACAGTAGAGGTACAAGTATTGTTGGGTTAATGGTTGCTTCAATAGCTATAGAAGTTGCTTTAAGATCTATACTTCACATATACGCTGATAGCTTAACAAACGTTTACAAGATCATATCTAGGGGGTTTATTTTTAGAGACTTCGGCTTACAACTTAGTGAAGCAGTATTCATACCTGGCTTACTCATAGTTTCATCCGCATTAACAATTGCTTTAGTAATTACCCTTTATATTCTCCTTACTAAAACAAAGTTTGGAATAGCTATGAGAGCAGCAATAGAAAACCCCGATTTAGCTGAGGTATTAGGAGTTGACGTTAATAAAGTATATGCTGTCTCATGGTTTTTAGCTGGAGGATTAGCCGGATTAGCTGGAGCATTAGTACCTTTCAGAATGCCTGCTAATCCAGAAATAGGTTGGATGCTTCTCTTAAGAGTGTTCTCATCATCAATATTGGGAGGTTTATCAAATATTTATGGAGCAATGCTAGGAGGATATATCGTCGGATTTGCTGAAGTCATCGGTATACAAGTACTAGCTAATCCCCCATTTAATTTATCAACAGCTTATAGGCCAGCAATACCTTTCGCAATATTGATAGCTACGCTTCTTCTAATGCCCGAGGGCATAACTTCCAAAATTAAACTTGAAAAAATAGCGACGAAGCTTAGAGGTGTTAGAAAACAATGATCCTTGGAATAACTGATCCTTTAAGATTCGCAATAGATGTTTCAGCGTTCTTCTCAATATACCTAATGCTTTCAATAAGTCTTAATTTAGAATACGGATACACTGGCATTTCAAACTTCGGTAAAGTTCTTTTCTTTGCTGGAGGAGCATTTACAGCAGGGGCATTGGCTACAAGGACTATTATGAGTCTTTACTCAAGTGAAATAGGTAGCTTTGGACCATACTGTACTGCTAACGTAGTATATGCTACTGAAGTTTCAAAATTATTAGCTGAAAACCCAGGTTTATCGATAACATTATTTATAACGCTACTGCTTTTAGGTGGAGCTATTGGAGGTATCTTAGGATATTTAGCTTCATACCCAGCCATAAGGCTTAAAGAAAGCTATTTAGGCATAACTCTTCTAGCAAGTGGTGAACTGCTTAGAATATTTGCTAGAAACTATGAGCCATTAATATGTGGTTCTCTTGGAGTTTCTGTACCGGACCTTTTCGCCTGGCTACCTGTGGGTTTAAAGGAAATAATTCAAGTAGGCATTATGTTGTTTATAGCTTTTATGGCATGGTATTTTATTGAAAAACTTGTAAGATCCCCTTTTGGAAGACTTATAAGAGCCCTTAGAGATAATGAATTAGCTGCTGAAGCTTTCGGCAAAAATGTTGTTAAAATTAGAATGCAAGTTTTAGTAATAGGCTCAGCAATAGCCGGTATGGCAGGTGTTTTATATGCTTTCTATACAAAGTCTATCCACGCAGACGACTTTATGCCTTTAAAAACATTCATTGTATGGGTTATGGTAATACTCGGGGGAGCGGGTAACAATATTGGCGCAGCTATTGGAGCATTAATTTACGTATTAACTGAGAGACTTATCATGCAATATAAGTACATGATATCTGCGCCTTTCGACGTAAACTACTTAAGCTACATAATATTTGGAATAGTGCTAATCATAATACTACTTTACAGACCACAAGGTATTCTTCCTGAAAAACCTAGTAAAACAATTGATTTTGAGAAAGTTATCAAGAAACTTAAGCAGGAGAGAAACCCTTCTTAATAAAAATATTTCTTGCTTCATCAGATTTTAGAAAGTTAATGAAATCTAATGAAGCCTTTTCATTATTCGTTGTGGTTAAGACAACAGCGTAAACAGGATATTCAACATTATATTTTTCATCTATCTCAATATACTCTAATCCATAAGCTATAGCTACAGCTTTCCATACTATTGCAGCATCTATGGCATTCGCTTTAATGTATGTTGCTAATTCATTAACCGTAGAAGTGTAGACTATTGTTTTATTAAAAACCTCGTTAACTATTCCAGCATTTTCCAGAACTTGCTTTGCAGCCCTCCCTATAGCAGGAATTCTAGGATCACCTAAGCCAACTTTCACATCATCCCTTAAAAGATCCATTAATGATTTAATATGTTTTGAATTACCACTTTTAAATGCTATAACAGGTTTAAAAACAAGTATTTTTTCAAAATACTTTACATATCCTTCATCTCTTAATTTATTAAAGTATAGTGGATCGGGAACTATAAATACATCACCTATTTTCGTAGAAAAGAATTGAGAAGCTATGGCTCCAATACCGCCATAAGTTATTTCAACACTTACACCATATTTCTTTTCAAACATAACAGCTATTTCATCCATAGCAGGTTTTAATCCAGCGCCACAATAGATGAATACTTTACTTTTCACGTTTACTGGAAAAGCCATGTAAATTACTGGAATAGTTATTAATAGCATAGTAACGATGATTATCATAAATTTGCCCGTATTCTTCATGTAATATCGCCTAGGAAAACAAATATATTTACTATTATTAATATTAACGTAAGCAATATTATTTACAATTGTTTTATACAGATTCTTAAATGCAATATTTATTGTTTTAAATGCTCTAAGAAATAGCTTGTAAATATTTAAGGTCAGAAGTTTAAAGTGTATGTTGAAAAGCTAGGTGAAGTTTTATTTGAGAATTTCAGAAACTTTTTCTATAGCCTCTACTATCTCCTCCTTGGTTATTGAGCTGAAGGAGAATCTAATATGTCTATTGCTTGTCGGTCCACATACCTCTCCAGGTATTGTTGCTACATAGGCTTTTTCCAGCAAATAATTAGCTAAATCTAAGCTTGATTTGAAACCATGTTTCTTCATGTATGCTTCCATGTTAACGAACATGTAAAATGCCCCTTGCGGATTGAAAGGTTTTGCTTCTGGAAGCTTCTTTCTTATTTCGCTGTATAAAACGTCTCTTCTTTTCCTATATTCGTTAACAATGAATTTAGTGTACGTGTTTCTTAACCTGCTTCTCAAAAAGTATGTAATAGCATATTGAGCTATAGTTGACGTATTTAATGTAATATACTCTTTTGCCTTTTTTAGAGATTGAATGAATTCTTCAGGACCATAAACGTATCCTATTCTCCAACCTGAGAATCCTGTGTCTTTAGAGAAAGACCCTATTACACCTATTCTATCACGTATATTATCAAACCTATACATAGGTACATGTTCTCCTTCAAAAACCATGTACTGGTATGTTTCATCACTAAAAACCCAGAATCCATAATCTTCAGCTAAATCGGCAATAGCTTTTGCTTCTTCAACACCTATAATTCTTCCCGTCGGATTATCAGGTGTTGTTATTATTAGTGCTTTTGTTCTTCTACTAATTTTCTCCATTAAATCGTTTATGTCTGGTTGGTACCCTTTCTCCTCAACAGTCTTTACGAAAACGGGTTTTCCACCTACGAGATTAACTAGAGGTTCATACTCGAGAAATGTTGGATCAAATAATATTACCTCTTCTCCTTCATTAACCGTAGTTAGTAATGATAGGTAGAGTGCCTCCTCTCCTCCAGCAGTAATCACTATTTGAGTTTCAGGATCTATTTCAAAACCATAGTTTTCCCTAAGATCCTCCGCTACAGCCTCTCTAAGCTCCCTTATACCCTCAATAGGAGTGTACTTGTAAAGTTCAGGAAAGTTTTGAAGAAGAAGCTGACTCAAATACTGCCTTGCCTCTATTGGAGGTTGGAACCCCGGCTGGCCTGCAGAAAGGTTGTATACCTTAACACCTTTTGACCGAAGTTCCCACAGTCTACTTAAAAGCTTAGCTACAAGGGGTGTTCTTAATCTACGTACTCTTATCGAAATTCTTTCGACCAGTACATACACCTCCGTGCATTACTTTAAAAAGATGTATGGGTTATAATTAAATAATTCTCAAAATAGCTGAAGGAGAATATAATAAAATTGAAACTGAAGATAGAGAAGATAATGGCCATGCCAAAGTTAATTAAGCTAACATGAACTGGTTATGTAAGAGAGGTTTAAAGAGCTTTAAATAGGCCTTATTGCTCTGTGCTCTCAATAGAAGTAGCTATTATAACCATTTTAAATAATGTTAAAGCTTTTATGCATTAATAACTAAATATGTGATTAAGTATTTAGAAAAAGCTGAGCTCTGATACTTTAAGAAACCACTTTATAACTCTACTAAATTTTTATTCCGAGGTATAGGTAGAAAATGGTTAAATGCGGTCGTTGTGGAAGGAAAGCTAGAGTTAGGCTTAGATATGCTAGGTTAAGTTTATGTAAAGAGCATTTCATAGAGTTTATGGAGAAAAGGTTTCTCAAAATATCTTCAGAAAACAATCTCTTTAAGAACATAAATAAGGTTCTTGTAGCGGTTTCTGGGGGAAAGGATAGTGTCACCCTACTTCATTTAATGTGTAAGGCATCTAATCATTTCGGCTTCGAAATTCATGGTTTAACTATAGATTTAGGCATTGGTAAAGAGTATTCTAAAGATAGTGTTGAAGCCTCAGTTAAGAACTTTGAAATACTAAAAATACCATATACTATTTTTAACCTAAAGAAACATTATGGCTTCACAATAGACAATATAGCATTATATGGTAGGAAGGCAGGTATTCGAAGACCTGTATGCAGTGTTTGCGGTACTGTGAAAAGATATATTATGAATAAGGTTGCATTAGAGGTTAAAGCAGACGCTATAGCTACAGGCCATAACCTTGATGATATGATACAGTACATACTATCATCAGTTTATGCTGGGAGAATAGAGGATTTAGTGAAACTTGAATTAAAAACGCCCACTAAAAACGGGCTTATTAGTAGAATTAAGCCCTTAGTTTATTTTTCGGAGAAAGAAACCTTACTTTACGTTTTACTACGTAAACTTCCATTTAACTACAATGTATGTCCTCACTTTAGACCCCGAATATTTCATGAGCAAATTAGGAAAATATCTAATGAGTTAGAGGAGGTAACTCCAGGATCTAAAATAACTTTGGTGAAAATGTTTCTTGAGAAAATTCAACCAGCACTAAACAAATATTATCCCCCTAAGGAAGAAAAATTAAGGAAGTGTAAAATATGTGGTATGCCTTCATCAAGTGAAACATGTTCATTCTGTAAGGTAAGATTAGCTATGGAGAAGGTGTTGAGAAGTGAAAGTGAAGGTTAAACTCATACGTGAAGGAAAAATAGTGGAGCTTGAATTTAAAAGTAAAGTTAAAGTGAAAACCTTAATGCACAAATTAGGCTACACTGTAGAAGACGTTGTAGTTTTAAAAAATGGTGAACCATTAACTGAGGAAGACTATGTTGAAGAAAATGGAGAATACGTGATCATGCCTGTTGCTTCAGGTGGTTAAAAACATTTAGCCGCCTTGACTAGGAGGAACAAATGCTACCGCATCGCCGTCTTTTAATTCATAGTTTAAATCATTTATTGAAACACCGTTAACAACAGTCATAAGTATTATTGTTTTGCTCCTAAATTTCTTAGTAAATTTCTCACTAACATCTTCAGCAATTTTGTCTAAAAGATCATTAAGCGATGCACCTTCTTTAAGCTCCAATTCAACGAATCCTTTATCATCACCTACAATGTCTCTTGCTCTCCCAAAAAACATTACTTTAACTTTCATATCTTTAACCCTGTTAATTCACACTAAATTTAGTAGTATGGTTTTAAATTAAAAGTTAACCTTAGGATACTTATGGTTTCTCAATTCTAACAATGTCTAGCTGATACTCTCCCCTGTTCAACAGTCTTTCCCAGAATTTTGCTGCTGTTTCCTGCGATATCTTGTTGACTTCTTTTTCAGATATCGTTTTTGACTTTCTATTTTCAACAACTATTTTACCGTTGACTATGACTGTATTTACATCATCTCCGTCAATTGTGTTTACTAAGTGTCCATAGACTGTTTCTGCATTTAACGGTGTAGGCATGAGTTCTGGCTTAATTATTATTATGTCGGCTTTCTTTCCTGGTTCTAAAGATCCTAGCTTGTTCTCTATTCCATAAGCTTTAGCTCCGTTTATGGTCGCCATTTCTATTGCTTCAAGAGGCGTTATGAGTCTTGGGTCTTTAAAGGCAACTTTTGCTAATAGATAGGCTCCTCTAATGTTCTCAAATGGGTCAAAAATATATCCATCGTTACCTATTGTGACAGTTACTCCCATTTTAAGCATCTTGTGTATTGGCGGTGCACCTACGGCGTTTAGCATGTTGCTAAGCGGATTATGAGCTATTTTGGTTCCTGTTTTAGCTATAAGCTTTAGTTCATCATCAATTACGTGAACAGCATGAACTGCAACAACATCTGGCCCTAAAAGACCTACTTTGTATAGTCTTTCAAAAGTTCTCATTCCATATCTTTCCAAATTATGGTATGGGTCTACTAGACCTTCGGACGTATGTAATGTTATTGGAACTTTGTATTTGTTTGCAAGTTCTCTTGCCCATTTTAGAAGCTGATTTGTAACTGTAAATGATGCGTGAATGCTTATCATACCCATTACTAAGGGGTCTTTTTCCTTTTTAACTTTCTCAATAAACCTAACGTTTTCCTTAATTCCCCTTTCTCCTTCTTCTCTACTATGTCTTTCAGTTGCTTCGAAGGCTATAATTCCCCTAATACCTACTTTTTTCACTGCCTCTTCTATTCTATCTAAAACTCCCTCTATTGCATTGGGTCCTGAGAATGTATCTGCAAACAACGTTACTCCTGACTTCATCATTTCAAAGGAGGCTGCAAGAGCACTAGCATAGGCATCTTCATGGTTCATAATTTCATCCATAGCCCACCATATTCTCTGAAGGTTTTGCATGAAATCTGAGGGAGGCTCTATTTTAGTGAACCATGGAGAACCACGAAGTAAAATACCGTAAAGATGCGTGTGTCCACAAATGATTCCAGGCATAACTATTGCTCCTTTAGCATCAATTACTTTCTCAGCTGTTTTCCCAGAAGCATCCTTTCCAACCTCAACTATTTTATCCCCTAAAATTCCAACATATCCTCCCTCAAGGACCCTACGTTTAGAATCCATGGTAACAACTAATCCATTCTTAATTAAAATATCGAAATCAACCATTTACAGAATCCCTCAAGAGTAAAACATCATAACATATTTTAAAGTTCTTCTTATAATTGTCACGTATAAGATAGTTTAACAAAATATTCCATACGTTTAAAATAGATGATTATAGACCTACTGCAACTACAGTATAAGAATACTTTAATATTCAATACCTACATATTTTATGGGAGATAGTGAGTGATGGAAGTGGTATAATTAATGAAGCAACTTAGTGTTAAGGAGAAAGAGAAGTTTTTAGATGCTCTTGAAAAAGATCGTGAGTTTCGATACGCTGTTATGGGTTTGCTCGGTTTTAAGGAGGTTTTGGAAAGGTTTAGCAGGCTTGAGGAGAGACAGCAAAAACTAGAGGAACATTTTGCTCATTTAGAGAAGGAATTTGTAAGATTAGAGGAAAGATTCGCTAAACTCGAAGAAAGACAGCAAAAACTAGAGGAGAGGCAGCAAAAACTTGAAGAAAGATTTGTACAGTTAGAGGAAAGGTTTACGAAGCTGGAGGAGAGACAGCAGAGACTGGAAGAGAGATTTGTACGTTTAGAAGAAAGGCAGCAAAAATTGGAAGAGAGATTTGTGGAATTAGTGGAAAGACAGCAGAGGGTGGAGAGAGATCTAGCGCATGTGAAGAGAGTTGTTGAGCATACTAGAAGAGACTTAGGTGCGTTAACTGAAGCCTTATACTCTAAAATGGTTCTAGACGACTTAAAAGATGTTATAGCCGAAAGTGGTGAGAGAATAGTTAGGCGTAAGAGAAACTACATTATTAATAATTTAGAAGTGGACTTATTTGTTGAAACAGATAGGAGAATATTCATTGTTGAGATAAAAATACAGCCTAATCACCATGATGTTGACGAAATTATTGAAAAAGCTAAGTTAATTACGGAGAAACTTGGAAAGCCTTGTATAGCTGCAATAGCTGGGACGTGGATAGGATATGAGATTAGAGAGTATGCTGAAAGAAGAAAGATGCTTATTTTTGAATACTAATTTGAAACCATAGTTTTGGTGAATTATTATGCACGGGTTCGGTTGGAGATGGGGTTGGCGTCGAAAAGGTCCTGGGAGGCCTCCTAAACCTAGAATTATAGGTTTTATTCCATCAAAAATAACGTTTATACCTTACGATGAAAATGGTACACCTATTCAAAGTGCTCCCCCGATTGAAATAGCACCTGACGAACTTGAAGCTATGAGGTTAGTGTATTTTGAAGGACTAACTCAGGAGGATGCTGCAAAGAGAATGGGGGTTTCTAGGGGTACTCTTTGGAGGGCTCTTAGTAGTGGTAGAAGAAAGCTTATTCAAGCACTAATAGAGCAAAGGCCCATAATAATTACTAAGTAGGATATTATGAATAATCAGCGTGCCGTGAGGTATATCATCTTTTTTCATAAGATGAGAGGAGGTTTCATCATCCTCCCCGTGAAAATATAATGTATGGAGGTAGATAATATAATTTAACTCTGACAATTTTGTGCAGCTGCACAAAATTTATATTTCTCTAGACTTATTTTTTAGTGGAGGTAGATAAGTTATGGCATGGGTTCCAGGTTGGGGTAGATGGGGATTCGGAAGAGGAGGCAGATGGGGATGGGCAGGTCCCTGGCCAGGTAGAGGACCCTTTAGCTACTTACCCCCATGGCAAAGACCTGGTTGGATATTTGGTAGGAGAACTTGTTGGTGGCTTTACGGATGGCCATGGTATATGCACCATTATCCATACTGGTTTACACCATACTACTGGACGCCGCCGTATTATCCATACTACCCATACCACATGTATTTTAGACCATACCCTTGGTGGTGAAAGCCATGTACTGGTATCCCCCCTATCCGCTAGTACCCTCAACACCCTATGATCCAATGTATCTTATGGCTTCAGCATTCCAGTGGATGATATACCCATACTACTGGATGTTTTATATTGAAGCATATAGAATAGCTTTGGAGTCCTGGAGAAAAGCCTTTGAAGCATTTGCTAAATCGCTTGAACAAACAACTTCTACGAAGTAGCAAAATAATGTAGAGAAAAACTGGTGAGCAAAATATGTCATGGTTTAAATGGTATAGGAGATTATGGAGATATATTCCACCACCAATACCATATTACCCACCGCCAAGCCCTTACCAACCTCAGCAACAGCAACAACAATCTCAACCAACTCAGCAATATCAGTACCAATACCCTCCACCATACCCTCCAATGCCTTATTTCATGCCCCCGCCACCAATGAGTCCTGAAGAAGAATTAGCAATGCTCGAGGATTATAAGAAGGCATTAGAGGAGGATTTAAGAGATTTACAGGATGAGTTAAGAAGTGTTGAAGAGAGAATTAAGGAGCTTAAGGAAATAGTTAAGAGGGAAAAAGAGCAATACTAAGTAAAGCTGATGCTGAAATGAAGGGATATGGTGGAAGGGGGCCTTCGAGCCCTCAAGGTGCAAGAAGGTTTAGATGTTTAAGTTGCGGCTACGAATTTGAAGTTCCCTATGGCCAGCCCAAACCTCTACAGTGCCCTAACTGCGGCGCTCCACCAAGCATGATAGTTAGAATTGATAGGGGTTATGGTAGAGGGTGGCGTTACGGACAACGTAGGGGCAAAGGCTTTGGTGGAGTATTTAAGCAGGCGAAATGGTAACACATTACTCCTTCAAAACTAAGCCTACGTGGCCATCCCCGTAAGTTTCAGGGAAGTTTTTTCTCAGATATTCTCTAATTGCATCGCCGCTGCAGTGTATAGGATATATTTTCTTAATACCTAATGCTAGTAGTTCGTTTACTGTGTGAACTATTCTGTAATGTGAAGCACCAGCCATGTGGAATCCTCCGAGAACAGCGTAAGGCTTTACCCCTATTTCCCTATAGGCTTTCTTAATTATTTTTTCAACACCTGGGTGGCTACATCCTACAATTATGAAAAGTCCTTTACCATCAACGTTAATTGCTAAAGCCTGTTCCCATGGGGGCCCATAAACTTCACCTACAATATAAACATTCTTTACTACTTCAAAAGTCTCATTAACTTCTACAAGCTTTAATTCCAGGTTTCTAATATATTCTTTAGCATTATCTGACATACTCTTAGGTACATAAACTCTCAATTTCATATTAGAAAATGCTTTAAGACCCCCTAAATGGTCGAAATGTTCATGAGAAATAACTATAAAGTCTATATCACTTATCGAATACCCTAACTTATACAAATTATGCTTAAGAACGCTATCTGAAGATCCAGTATCAAAAAGTATTGTCCAGTTATTTTCGTTATTTACAATTTTCAAAAGAACACTTATTCCCCACTCAGACGCGAAATCATCATATCCATAATTATCTACGATGACAGCTATTTCAACAGAGTAATTATAATGCGTTGTAGACGATTCTATTGGAAAATATTTTCTATAAGAACTCATGTTAGCTATGGCAAACACAGCTACTATGATTATTGAGGTAGCTATTAGAACTGTTAGAATTAAGGGTTTCATACGGATCTCCCATGTTTAAGATTATTGAACTGTACGTTTAAATACTTTAGTAACTATTAAATTTACGCCTTGCTTCAACTTAGGGAAAAAATAATATTCTATTTTGTTGAATCTAGCTTAAAGATGTAGAGGGAGGGAGTTTATTGTGAAATCGAAGTATCTTATAATAAATGCTTCCAAAGAGAAAATCAGTGTTGAAGAACTGGATAGGGAAGATGTTATTGGACCTATAAGCTGGGGTCTTTATTGTCACTTGGAGAAATATGGTAGCTACGGTTACGACATATTTGATGAACACAACGTATTGTGCTTTGGTTCTGGAAAGCTTGCTTGGAGTGAAATATATGGTACAAGAAGACTAGTGTTCACCTTTAGATCGCCGTTATGGGGAGGATTTTTCCTATCAAGCATGGGTGGTGCAGCATATGTTTTCAGATATTTAGGGGTAGATTTTGCAGCAGTAGAGGGTAAAGCGAAAGAGCCGTTAATAGTTGCTTTAAAATCGGATGTTAATGGAAATGTTGAGGCGAAATTCGAAAGAATTCCTGAAGATAAATTGCTTGAAATATATAAAAACTATAAGGGAAAGGTAGGGGTTTTTGCATTAATAGAGTATGTGGCTGAAAAATATGGTAAATGGTATTCCGAAACAAAAGCACCTATGAGAATAATAGCTGTGGGTCCGGCATCTGTTTTCACAAGTAATGGAGCACTTGTTTCCTATGCTTCAAGAGACGTTAATTTCAAGGGGAAGCCGATAGAGTATTCTGCAAGAGGAGGTCCTGGATCCGTTCTTTACAGAGCACATAAGGTTGCAGCAATAGTTTTCGGAGGAAACTACGTTAAAAACCCGAAATTCCCGAAAACAGATCTTTCAAACTTTAAAGTATTAAACGAAGTATTCACGAAGTATCTTGGCAAGTCCATGAATCAGGTTATAATGAATGCTACGGTAAAGTATCGTTATGATCCGAAAACTAAGACAGGAGGTACTTTTGGAAATAACTACGCATACTATAATGGACTAAATCCATCATTTAATTGGACATACATTTACTGGGGTAGGGAGGAGAGATCAAAGTTCTTCAAAGACGTCATATCTAAAACATACATTGAGTCATTTAATAAGGAAACCATAGAGAAGAGGCTTTGGAGGACATGTGATGAGCCATGTACTGCTGTCTGCAAGAAAATGTATAAGGGGTACAAAATAGATTATGAACCATATTGTGCATCAACAGCTAATGCGGGAATATTGGACTTAGATGTTGCTGTTGACGTTGTCGATTTAGTTGATGCACTAGGTTTTGACGCAATAGAATATGGAAACACTGCATCATGGGTTTTCGAACTCTTAGCCAAGGGAATGCTTAAACCTGAGGAAGTAGGTGTTTCGGCAACACCATATTTCGACCATAAACTATACTATGATTTGTCAAAGGTAAAGGAGCTTTCAGGACACAATGCGAAAATCATGAAGGAACTCGCGTGGAAAATAGGTTTTGGAGAAGGAGAATTAGCTCAAATAATAGGTGAAGGTGTTAGAAGAGCTGCCACTAAATTTAGCAAAATGTTTAGTGAACGCGAAAAGGAACAAGGCTTCAAAGACTTAGCAATATATGTTCCATTCGGCCCTGATGGAAGCTTAACACCTGCAATGTATTGGGGCCCCGGAAACATAGCTCCATTACCTATCATAGGTAAATACTTAACATACTATCACGGAATATTTCTTGAACCTGAAGATCTTGCATCACTAGCTTTAAACAGGGCAGTTAAGGAGTTATACTCTGAAGAAGGAGGGCTCTGCAGGTTCCATCGAGGATGGGCTGAGAAAATACTTCCAAAACTCTATTATGAAGCATACGGTGTAGAAGTAGACTTCGATATTCACGGTAAGAAGTTGCTACAGAAAATTGTAGAGTATGATAAGAAAGCAGGGTATAAGCCAGTATTTTGGGAAAGCAGGAAAGTAATAGATTATCTCACATTAGCGGCTAAAGAGTATGGAGCAGAACAATGGTATGAGAAATTAAAGAGGGAAGGTGTTGAAGCAGCAAAAGAGTTTTGGCTAAGATTCCTAAGAAAGGAAGAGGAAATATTGGAGGTAAGCTGGGAAGTAGAGTAAGAAGCTATATTTACCTATTAACAATTTCTTTCAACAATTTCTCAACATTTTCTAGAACATATTTAGCATAGTCTAGCGCCTCTAAGGCATCTTCTTCTGTATAAAGTTCTTCAGGAGGTATTAGTGATTCTTCATCACCATACATTGCTAATTCCCTCTCCTTCCTTAACTTTCTCGAAATAGAAGCCAATTTATCTATGATTTCAGAAAACCATTTAGGAAATCTTTTCCTCTCTCTTTTCAGTATAGGACCTACATCATGCCATTTGGGAGGTTCAATACCAACAAGCCGTAGGGAAGCTTTAAGAGCAAGCTCCACAGCCTCCTGGCACTGCCTAACCACGTAAGGGTGGTTTCCTCGGTCTAATGCTTCAGAA
The DNA here is from genome assembly GCA_964564025.1 of uncultured Desulfurococcales archaeon. GTDB lineage: Archaea > Thermoproteota > Thermoprotei_A > EX4484-217-1 > EX4484-217-1 > DRYM01. The sequence continues at coordinate 1,610 of CAZLZO010000003.1, read as the reverse complement.
GCATGGTATATTCTCTCCTTTGCCTGACTAATGTTTGACTTTGCAAGTTCAATGTTATTCAATAATTATCTCCTCTCCGAATCTATAGTTTCTCTTTAGTCTCCAATACCATTTCCTACCTAACCAGATTCTTTCGGCACCTAATTCTTCAAGTTTTCTCTTAAGCTTCAAAAGTATTTTTTCGAAAAACAAGTCTCTATCGTAAATTATTATAGCGTCTTCGACCATGTCAAGATATAGGGGGGATATTTTAGCTGCTTCCTTAGGTGTTTTAATTATTGGCGAAAAGGATACGTAATATCCTTTATCAAAGAGTTCTTCAAGATAACTTTCTATTTTCTCTTCAGCTTTCTCGAAGAGATCTATTCTCTTAAACCTCCCCTTAGGCAAATTCTCTATTACAAGAAGAATGTCTATATCACTATTTCTCCTGTAGTCTCCTCTAGCAATGCTTCCAAAAACTATGAGTGAAATAAGGTTTTCATGGAAGACCTCTAATAAGCTGTTTAGAAGCTTTCTCAAAACAGTACGATATGGTTCATTTAAATGTTCTAAACCTTTCTTCCACAACCGCTTCACCGGAGCTTAACATACTGTTTTCTTTAACATAATTTTTGTTTCATATTCTTCAAGAACTTCTTTAACTTCTTCAAACACATTTTCGGCTCCACTACCGAAACTTCCTTTAAACATAAAATTGTTCCCTTTTCTTTCCAAAGTGAAGCCTTTTCTGCTAAGTTTTTCAACAACACCCTGATAGTATTCCTTAGACACTGGTTCTTTAGGAACAGACGTTAATTCCCAAGGCTCAAACTCTACTTCAATAATGCCCTCCTTTTCATAATAAACTATTCTATAAAATGTTCCCTCAATAGTAACCATAAACTATTCACTTCCCTAACTGGAACTTTAGTGTAAATGCTACATAACATTTTCTTTACTAAAACTTTTAGTTAATGTAGCAAACTCTTACCGTGGATTTTGCTTTAGGGGAACATTTTTAATAACTTTCATGTTTTTAAACGTTATACAGTGGTTAAGTGGCTGCATAGTATGAGAAGTAAGCTTGGAGTTAGCGATATTGTAGCCGCAATGCTTCTCTTACTAATAGTTGTAGCCGTAGGTACATCACTTTACCTATACCTTTACTCAAGAGCAATAGCATATCAGCAATCAGTTTCTCAAGAAATAATAGCTGAAGAAATAAGGTCAAAACAGCAATTAGCAATACTGCTCGTACATGGAAACTCAACAATACAGGAAATAACGGTAATAGTTGCTTCAGGAGGAGCCCCAGTAGAAATAAACGCAATATACGTTAACGAAACATTAGCCTCAACAAACACTATTACGGTAAATTCAGAGTCCGTAATGGAGATAAAGGTGACAAGCCCTATAACAATTGCTTCAGGAAACGTGGTTAAGGTTAAAATAGTTTATGCAGGAGGCTACGCAAATGTTGAAGCATCAGGCGAAGTCACATAAAGCCATTGGAAGCATTATAGCAATACTGTTCATAATAAGCGCTATAGTAATAGCTTTCGCACTAGTAGAATTCGGTCTCACGGCACAGCAAAAACAAGCAGAAATACAGCAGAAAACATATGAAG
>CAZLZO010000002.1:0-128115 GCA_964564025.1 uncultured Desulfurococcales archaeon | reverse complement strand
TAGGTGGCTCAGCGGAGACCGTAATGAACCCATCCGTAGCAGACACAAAAAGATATAATTCGCAATATGAAGCCACAGATTGGGTGAACGGTGTCTATTTATATATGATTTTTAGTTTCTTTAAGACACTGAGGAAAACCGGAGATGTATGCTGTAGAAGTAGAAAACCTACATAGGTTCTATGGAGACTTCGAGGCTTTAAGGGGAGTATCATTTAAAATAGTTAAAGGAGAAATATTTGGGCTAATCGGACCTAATGGAAGTGGTAAAACAACAACACTAAGAATAATTGCGACAATTCTCAAGCCAAGCTCAGGTACAGTCAGAGTCTTTGGCTACGATATTGTAAAGGAAGCAAGTAAGGTTAGAGAAGTAATTAGCTACCTTCCAGAGGAAGCAGATCTTTACAAAAGACTTACAGGTATTGAAAATCTTCTCTTCTTTGCAAGAATGTATAGTGAAAATAAGAAAGAAGCTGAGGAAATGGTTAAATTTGGAATAGAAATTTCCGGCCTCCAAAATAGAATTTACGATAAAGTTGAAACATATAGTAAAGGTATGAGAAGAAGACTAGCCCTAGCTAGAACATTAATGGTTAAACCTAAATTAGCCATACTTGATGAGCCAACCTCAGGACTTGATGTTTACGCTTCGGTAAACGTTAGAAATTCAATAAGGAAATATGTTAGAGAAACAGGAAGCACAGTTCTCCTATCATCACATAACATGCTGGAAGTAGAGTACTTATGCGATAGAGTAGCCTTCATAAGTAAAGGCAAAATAATCGCCATAGATTCTCCAAGCAAACTAAAGGAAAAATATGATGCATCAAATTTAGAAGAAGCTTTTGTAAAGGCGGTAAAATATGAACTTGAGAAGGCTTAAAAACATTATTTGGAAGGAGTTATTGGATTTATCAAGAGATAAAAGAACAGTAATTGCAGCAATTATTGTACCAATAGTTTTCTATCCTGCTTTAGGTGGACTTATAGGGTACATGTTTAAAGTGCAACCTATTTTTATAGCTTTCATAGATTATGATAAAGGACAATACTCTACTGAGCTTAAGAAGGCTATTGAAAGTTATTCTAAATATCTTGGAAATGTTAGGTTATTAACAAACTACACTAATCTCAACCAAGTTCTAGAGAATCCAAACATTGACCTTACTATAATAGTGCCTAGGGGTTTTTCAGCAAACATTTCTAAGTCGCTAGATGGAGTAGGTATGGTTTATTTGAAACCAAATGTTGTTTCATCAAAAGCATCTGAAGCACAATCACTTGTTGAATTAGCTATAAATAATCTATCTAATAGCATTGTAGAAGAACGTGTTAAAACAGCTCTTCCTAATGTTTCCTCTGAAAACTTCTTAAATCCCATAAGGAAAGTTGTCGAATATATTGGCCCAGGAGGCAGAGTTGCCTCACCTGAGGAAAGATTTCTTTTCCTAACATTAATGATATTTATACTTGGACTATACTTTAGCATGCATCCGGCAATAGCCTTTGTAACCGATAGCATTGCAGGAGAGAAAGAGAGAAAAACCCTTGAGGCATTACTTGTAACTCCCGCGTCACGAATAGAAATTTTAAGCGGCAAACTCATAGCGAGCCTTGTCTTAAGCGGTGTTGCAGCTGGAATGAACACTTTAGGTGTTTTCCTAATGTACGCTTTGTTATTTGGAGGATTAATTGGCGCGCAAATACCTATAGGTGGAGGGTTAGGCTTAATAGGAATATACGCAGTAGACGTTTTCTTAACGGTAACTGTAACAGTATCTATTGCTTTGCTTGTGTCAATAGTTTCTGGAAGCGTTAGAACAGCCCATAGTAATGCTACAGCTATAGTAACTGCTTTAGCTCTAGTAATGTTTGCAAGCATATATGGTGATTTAGAGAAAATTGCATCACAAACATTACCTTTACTTTACCTTTTACCCTACACCCATAGTGTTCTTACACTAATAACTTTCGTGAAGTACGAGAATGGAATAATCTATGCTACAAGGCATTTACTAGCTTTAGCTGCATATACTATAGCATTGATAATTTTAGGTGCTAAGCTATTTAGTGGCGAAAGAATACTTATAGCAAAGGTTAAAAAGAAAACTGGTAGGAGAAAGCTTAAGCTAAAGTTGTTTGCTTAATTTTCTTAACTTTACCGAAATCCCTAGGCACAACAGTAATAGCATCGTTAGGGCATGTTATAGTGCATCCAAAACACCCTATACATTCATCCTCATTAACAACATAGCTTACTTTCCTAACTTTTCCTTCAACTATAATTTCCCTTATTTCAAATACAAACGTAGGACATACATTAACACATATTTCCGAACCCTCACACTTACCCCAGTCAACCATAACTTTAAATTTCAATACCACCCTTAGCACCAATCAATTCTTTATAGTAATACTAAATTAAGATAAGTTTTAATCGCTAAACTACTAGAACATATTCGGTGAATGAAGTCTATGAATATTGAAAAATTACCTCCAGGTAAAAATCCTCCAGACGAAATATATGTCGTAATAGAAATACCCATGAACTCCTATGTTAAGTACGAAATAGATAAGGAAACCGGAGCTATTTTCGTAGATAGAATACTTTACACAGCAATGATTTACCCCTTCAATTACGGCTTCATACCCTCAACATTAGAGGAAGATGGCGATCCCGTAGACGTGCTCGTATTAGGGCATGAACCAATATATCCAGGCACTGTAGTGCCCGCTAGACCAATAGGATTACTAGAAATGGAGGATGAGGAAGGCCCTGATAGCAAAGTTATCGCTGTACCAACGGTGAAAATAGATCCACGCTGGACAAATATTAGCTCAGTAAATAACTTACCTGAAGCATACAGGGAGAAAATAAAGCACTTCTTCGAACATTATAAGGAATTAGAACCTGGAAAGTGGGTTAAGGTTAAGGAGTGGAAGGGACCTGAAGAAGCAAAGAAAAGAATAATTGCAGCCATTGAAAGATATAAGGCCAGTAAGTAAAAATAATAACTACAGGTTTTTATTAACAAAAATTTCATTTCAAAAATCTTAAGAAAACGCTTAAAATACAGTTAAATTTGGTAAAGCCTCTAAAAGAGTAGCTAAAAAACTTTCCAGAAATAGTCTGAAGAGCTAGAGTAACAGTTAATTGCTATAAATAGAAGCGAAGCATTAGCACCAGACAAGATAGTTTATGTAGAGTATGGTTCGGTAAAAAGTTATTTCTAAAAATAAGCAACAGCGCAAACACTATTTGAATAGGTAATGAGAAATCCCTTAGAAATACTTAATAATACACCGTCTTTCTCGGAAATCACTCTACCTGAAACCTCATTGAAAACATTTCTTATCTCTAAAATCACTTCTTTCTTTCTAACTTTACCCATAACATTAATTCTAGGCACAAATACTCCATGTTCCCTTACGTGAATAAAAACAGCTTCCCTATAGTTTTTAAGAGAACTAAGTATGTTAAGGAATTTTTCATTAACATCCTCTATGTTTAAATCTAGTATATTTAAGCTCTTGAGAAGATTAGTTATGAGATAGAAATTTAGTTCACTTACTAAGTTATAATCCCACAGACCTGTGAAGGGCACTATGATATGTTTTTCTCCTAAATTCTTATTTAGAAACATAGGTACATTTTCTACATTTTTTATGGTATTTGACACTAAGTAACCTATACTTTCATCAAAGTATTTTACTTCAAACACGTAATCGAAACGCTCTTTTATCTCTCTCAAATTTTCTAAGGACTTCATAAATATATGAAATGTTATGGAACCTTTAACTTTCTTTGCTATTACGGGATTTAATAGCACGTGCATAAGTGATAAGTAGTCATAAACGTTTTTCATGTGAAAATCTATGGGAACTAAAAATAGAACTTTAGGTTCACTATTAGTTCCTATGGTTATTTTGGCTACCTTATATTCCATAAGTCCTCCAAAACTTTTAACTATTTTTTCAAATCTTTCAATGCTCATGATAGAATACCTGACTTAGTATTTTCAACAGTCACTGTATGTTAAGAATCTATATAATGATGATTCACACTCACTAAATGAATTAGCGAACGATACAAGGATAAGGTCGTTATCGTTTAAGGTAACATGGATTTTCTCTTTAAATAATCTTAATTCTTCAATGGTGTTTTCATCAACCCCTTTATTTCCCGGAGACAATAATATGATTTTATTTCTACGCACACACATCACTAATGCCGCATTAGCCCCGTAGCGTATTAAAGAATCCCTTATTTTCAAAACATTTACCTTATCTCTACATTTACCTTTAAGAATAGCAAAGCATGCTTCTTTAGAAAGCTTAAGGTAGTTAAAGCATGAAGTGTCAATCTGTTTAGGAGGAATAACTGCTTCTAAAAATTTTTCAACAACATCCATTCCTTTACGTGTTAAGTACGCTCCGCCTGCTTGTGTAACTTCAACAAGCTCTAGTTCCTTAAGTCTTCTAATCAATGTTCTTGCTGAAGCTTCACCTACACTTAAAACTCTACTGAGAAACTGCCTACCCATAGGACCTTTATGATATAATGTAAGCAGTGCTTTTAGTACATGCGACTCATTAAGTGAAGGCTTAACCCCTCTTCTAGGTGTAAGTACATAAGTTACTATTTCAAATGTTACTCTGGGCATTTCCCCATCTCACTTTACCACTATTCTATTCCCTCCTTTTTTCTTTGCCTCTCTAAGAGCCTTGAGAGCATTCTTAACCGTAATGTTTGAATAAGCCTCTCTTCTCGTTCTCGCCTTTACGGCAATTATTGGTCCATAACTTACACCTATACTCAATGAAGCACCCAGTTTTTCTATTTCCTTGCGTATTTGCTCAAGATCTTTAATGACTTCTTCAGGTCTAGTCAAAGGTATTAGAATTACAGATTCCTCCGTTCCTCTTAAATAATCTAGTCCATAAATAACATATGCATTCCATTTCCGCACAAAGCTTTCAACAAGCTGCGTTAAAGTACCCGTAATTACATTAGGTTTATATCTATTATACCCTCTTTCCTCAGTTATCTTCTCAAACATATCCAGGTCGAGAATTACAACTGTTCCCTCGATAGCCTTTCTCTGAAATTCCATAGCCAAATACCCTATTATTCGATACAAGGTAATATTGGGGTGAAAGGGTTTTAAACTGATCTCAAATAAGAAGGAAATTTACGGAGGTGATGCTTAAACAATGTTTTACGAAGTTACGTTCACATCGCTAGCTTATGGAAGTTCAAAAAACATCATAGAGCCTATAACATCTAATGCTTACGTGAATTCAGGATTAAGTATAGACTATGAAACCTTTAGAAACTATGATCTAAGTGACTTCATAATAGAATTCAATGATGAACTAGTTTATGCTTACTCAAAAAACCCTTTTAGCCTATACGTTCTAGGTGAAATATCAACAATCTATGGTATTAAAAAGCCTCCTCTATTTGGTGAAGCTGCCTTAATTTAAATAGGCTTTGCTATGTAAATGTTATCTTTGTTTCTAATAATTCTAACAGTGACCTTTGAACCTTCACTTAAGCTTTCAGCGTTAACCACTGTTATTACCCTAAGTCCTCTTAGATCTATAGCTAACTTCTCGGACCTTAACCAGCCTGGAGCAACTATCTTTACTCGAATCTTCTCCCCTACGTTATACGGTTTAGGTAAAGGCTTTACTTTAAACATACCAAAATCGTTAAGCGACGGTATTAGCTTAACCTTAAACTTCTTCTCAAGGTTTCTAAGGTAATTCCAAAATTCATACCAGCTCATAACCTTTCTTACAGGTGCCCTCCTACCATACCTATGAACAACGTATTTTTGAATGCCCAAAGGAGGCCATTTTTTCCCTGCACCGATGTTTAGCGCCCACTTTATTATTTTAGGTATTTCTTCATCATTTATTCCAGGCAAATAAACCGGTGCTACATGAATATCTATGGATGTATTTGCTACAGTATACTCTGCAACTCTGAGAACTCTGTTGATATCATACCATTGTGCTCCTTGAACATACTTTGCTAAGCTAGGGTTAAGGGCGTCAATGCTTAAGTTTATTCTATCTAAGCCTGCTTCAGCAAGTTCCTCAATTTTATGTTCAGTAAGATTTTGACCATGAGTTTGCATACTGATAACTTTAATTTCTTTTACTTCCCTAAGCTCTTGAACAAGCTCTATAAGTTTAGAGTAAAGTGTAGGTTCACCCACGGTATCTATGTGAGCTTCAATCTTATCTACACCTTTAAATTTCACTATCTCTTTAATCCCTTCAACGATTATTTCATGTGGAACCCAGTATTCTGCTTGTCTCCATCTAGAATATGGACCCGCATCTGTAGAGCACATTATGCAGTTTAAGTTGCAGAAACTTACAGGTCTCACTTGTATTACATTTGTTCCCCTATCTATTAAGCCGAATGATATGGTGCCAACCAAAGGGACTTCAACGTCTTCTCCAATTTTTATTAAAGGTCTTCCTTGAATTTTCCTCATAGCGTCCAATTACTTATATTTTATAACATATTCGCAATAGGGTTGCTTAATACACTTACACGTAAGCTCTTTAACTTCAACGTTCCTTTTGAAGATTTCTTTAGCCATTTCCTCAAGCATTCCAACTATAAGCCCTCTCCAAATCTCTTCCTTAACATCTCTTAGCGAAGAACATTCTATGTTTTCAGATGCGGAAATAATGATCATGCCTCTATCCACATCTAAACTCTTTATCTCAAATTTTCCATAACCTCTTGCTGTAAGCGCATCAGCAATGTACTCTATCATTTCTTTTTCACTTAAATTCATACTTCTAAGAGTTTTACACATGTTTTTCGCAAATTTACCAATAAGCCTTTTACCTATTTCATATAGTGCCTTAACACCATATGCTTCCTTAATGAACTTAAGCATGTCAATGCACTCACTCCATGAAAGTAGCGCTACTTGTTCACCCATAGTCGTTAATATCGGATAATATATTGTATCAACAAGGAATTGACCATATTTCTTTTCAGAATATTTCACATTGAAAACAACGTTTAATGATTTAAGCTTACTTATTAACGTATCTAAATCTACATTTGCTGGAACTTCAACGAAAAGACCCCAAATTTCAACTCTGTCTTCGGGTGCAGCTGCATGAAAACCCCATAGAATATTAACATTATGCTCTGCAAGTAGCTTAGAAATTTTAGCTATAGAACCTGGTTTATTTAGAATTTCAAGGGCCAATTCAACTATTCGTCTACCTCCAGTAGGTACGAAAGTTGAAATTATTTTTGGCTTCACAACCCACACCTTAAGTGCTCACATACATATACCATAATTAACCATTTTAAAGCAAACGTTTTCTATGAATAGACCATTTTTCATTCTTTAAAGCTTCTACTAACCATATTATGGCACTCTAACATAGGGTGAACTATTATACTTTAAACTTATCTCTTCAGTTATATTTTGTAATGTTATGTTGTTATGTAAATCATTTACTCTCCTATAACTTCTACAATAATCCTCCTATATCCTCTTGGTCCATCCATTTCTATTAGGAAAATGTTCTGCCATGTTCCTCTAATTAGTCTTCCATTAATTACTGGAAATACTCTGTCAGCACCTATAAATGCTGAAGCTAAATGTGCGTGTGCATTATCATCGATTATATTATGTTGCCATTTCCCATTTTCAGGAAATTCATCCTTTATCTTCTTAAGAATATCCTCCATAAGTCCTTTCTCATGCTCGTTGGCTATAATTGCAGCTGTAGCATGGGGAGCAAAAACTAAGCAAAGTCCATTTTTTATTCCACTCTCCTTAACTATACTTTCCACTTCATAAGTTATGTCAATAAGCTGATATTTTGAACTCGTACTTAGTGTTAGTTCTTTCACATAAACTCTCATTCTCTATCACCTCAATTCAATTATACTTAAAACTAAGTTAATCCAATTCTACTAAACACTAACCTAAACTAAATTTTAGATGCTTTTAAATCCAACCTCTAAGTTTCATAGCGTTAACAACTCTTTCTACAGCAACAGCATAGGCTGCTGTTCTTAGATTAGTTCCCAGCTTGTAATACTTTTTATATACTTTATCGAGCGCTGAAAGCATTTTATCTTCAAGCATTCTAAGTACATCATTTAATTTCCACTGTAATCCTTGAAGATTTTGAACCCATTCATAGTATGAAACAATTACTCCTCCAGCATTAGCTATTATGTCGGGAACAACGACTATTTCCTTCTTAAACAACATTTCGTCAGCTTCAGGCGTTACAGGGCCGTTTGCTCCTTCAATGATTATTTTTGCATGGATTTTATCAGCATTATTAACAGTTATTACATTTTCTATGGCTGCAGGAACAAGTATGTCTATGTCTTCTAATGTTAATAATTCCTCATTAGTTATATCCTTTTTAGCATCAGGAAATCCAACGACAGTACCTGTTCTCTCCTTAAATGCTTTCACTTCGTTAGGGTCAAATCCTTCTGGATTGTATATTCCACCTTTACTGTCACTAACAGCAACTACTTTTGCACCCCATTCATGCATGAATAATGCTGAATAATAGCCTACGTTACCATAGCCCTGTATAGCGACCCTTGCCCCCTCGAACGGTAGACCATACTTTCTTGAGGCAAATTTTGCAGCTACAGCTACTCCATATCCCGTGGCTTCGATCCTACCATAAGAGCCCCATAACTCTACAGGTTTCGCTGTTACTACGCCTGGAACATTTCTACCCTTAAGTTTGCTGAACTCATCCATAAACCAAGCCATGATTTGGGGGTTTGTGTAAACATCTGGAGCCGGAATGTCTATGTCTGGACCTATTATTGGCGCTATTGCCCTAATGTAGCCCCTAGATAATTGTTCAAGTTCTCTACGTGACAGAGTTCTTGGATCCACACGTACGCCTCCTTTGCCACCACCGTATGGTAAATCAGCTACACTACACTTCCACGTCATCCACATGGCTAAAGCAATGACTTCGTCTTTAGTAACACCTGGGTGGTATCTTACACCACCTTTATATGGACCTAAGGCATCATTGTGCTGAACACGGTAGCCAACAAAAACCTTTACTGAACCGTCATCCATTTTCACAGGAATACTTACTTCAAGTATGCGCTGAGGCTTACTTAAGATCTCGTAAATATTGCGGTCATAGCCAAGAACATCGATAGCCTTCTTTAGCTGCTTTAAAGCCATTTCATAAGGGTTTTCTGCCAATCTTAAACTCCCGCTTATGTTTTCAACTCAGCCCATATATACGATTTTTCGAAAATACCATATTTATTGGTAACATAGGTTATTTTAAGCATATAAAGGAATATGTTTTCTCTGTAGCGGTAATATTAGGTCTTTAGAAAACCCGACAGATACCCTATAGTATTCCCTCCCTTCAATATTATCGATAACTTTCTCTAAAACTCCTTGAACAAGTACTTCAGAGCCTTCCCAAGCCGCTTCTCTAAATCCATCATTAAATGCTATTATTTCGCTTGCGAATTTCGCTCTTGAATTCCCTTCAGCAATACTTAAAACCTCTATACCGTACCTGCTTGGGTAGAATATTGCCTTCCTATCATCAACTATCTTAGCTAATAATGTAACTCTGCCAAAACTTTTAACTTTTAAATCTTCAAAACCATATATTTCATCTTCCAAAAGCCTTATTGTATAGGTTATTGATGAATTAAAAACACCATTTAAGTACTTTCTAGAGTATAATGATTTAAGCACGTGATTAGATATACGCACATATATGTCATGACTTTTAACATTAAAGAGACTGCCTGGTTCTAAATGGTTAAACATGTTTGTTGTGAAGAAAAGTCTTCTAATAGCATTATATATTTTGTAAGCGTTTAATTTACCTCGAGACACTATTATGGGTTCTGTGGTGGAAGAATGTACTAGACCTATATCGTCTAAGTCAATATTTGCTTCTGAAATTAAAAGTAATATCAGCTCTCTCGATAGTTTCTCATGCGGGAGAGGTGAGAAAACTACTCTTTTAGCTTCCGAAAAAGGATCATACACTTTCCTTACATAGTTCTTAGGAATAACGGGTAATACTTTATTGTATGCTTCAACAACCTTAATTAAATAAGGATATTTACTTTTTGCATAATGTAATTTATCATGAAATGTTGTAAACTTTGCAACGCCATTAGTACGCCACGGTAAAGCAACAATGTTTTTGAAGTTATCATGAATATTCCACTTTGCAAGCCATAATGTTCCATCATATAACTTCAAGACATAACCTTCGTGTACAGTATTTAACATAATCCCTAACCTACCATCGTATTTAGCCGCAGTCTTGTTAACGGGCCCTCTAATTTTTAATTCTTCATTGCCGCAAGTTTAAAACATTAACTACATTGTATTACCTCAAAATGTCTAGGACCTCATGAACATTAGGTATTTCTCTATAAAGATTTCTTTTTATCCTAGGTACGAGAGCCATTATTACTGCTAATTCTGAAAGGTTTTCTCTAGTGATAACATTGTTTGTTAAAAATCCTATGGCACCCATTTTATCCCCTATATTTTCTATTTCAGAAATTTTGACCATAGCTTCTTCTATTTCTCTTCCACCTCTTAGGACATACTCTACAGCATTGCTGGGAAATTCAAATCCAGGACCAAAACCTAACGTTACCTTATCCTCATTATCCATAATAGCGGCTATTTGGAAATCCATATATCCTGTTATTGTTGCTGGAATTGGAATTAAGCCTGCTTCAAGCCCTACATAGAAATCTGCTGAAACTTTAGATTTTACAGCCAATGCTCTTTCAACGGCTCCTCTAATAGTTAGTGACAAACCTATTGGTTGAGGAGGTAGGGAAGTTTTAACTGCGTAGTTCAAAATTTTCACATATGTTTTATACGTTTTCTCAAAGGCTTTCTTTACCCCCCTTATTTTTGAGGGATTTCTTGATCCTACAGCTACAATAAGCATATTATACGCTCCTCAAGGTGGTTTTCTTAAATTTACTCTATATTTAGGTATCATATTTCTCACAATATAAACAGACACTGAGCTTTGGTCAGTATTATTGAAGAGAAGGAATTCTAAGAAACACTAGTATTAATTTAGGTGCCTCTATGTTGCTATAATGCTTATTCTATATTTGCATGTCTTTGCCTAATTTCTTTCTCATTTTTGCCTAGTCTCCTCATAAGCTCCACTATTAGGCCGTCAAGAAAAACCATGCATGTATCTTCGAAAAGCGTACCTAAGGGAGCTAAAGGTTCATGAATTCCTAGGATTTGTCTTGCAAAATAGTCTTCCTCTTTAGCTACTTTAGATCTTCCAGGGACAGTTACTACGATATCTGCTAACTTTCCTAAAGGTGAATCAGGGTATGTTGTTATAGCTATTAATGTTGCTCCTACAGCCTTAGCTGCTTCAGCTGCAGTAACTATGAGCCTTGTTCTACCGGAGCCTGAAATAGCTATTACTATGTCGTTTTTACCTATTCTCGGAACAATTGTTTCTCCTAAAACAAACGCGTTGTATCCTAAATGCATTAGTCTCATAGCGAATGCTTTACCAACAAGTCCGGAACGGCCAGCGCCCATTACTAAAATCTTCCTTTTTCCATTTTCACAATACGCTTTTACAAGTACGTTAATCATTTTTTCAACTTCTTCGTCCTTAATATGGTTTATTGCTGTACCTATGAATAATGCTATTTCCTTCATTGACTTTTTTAATGCCTCAAGAGGTTTCAAGAAAGTGCCCGTTATGGGAATATTGCACATACATAGTTTTAAGATTAACTATTGCACTTCTATGCATTAAATTAAATCGAGAACTTAGTAAAGTTAATTTACCTCTCCCTCCTTTAACACCGTGAAAGAAGTATGGTGTATATTTCATGACCATAAATAAGGAGGAAATAGTTAGTGAAATAAAGAATAGACTAAGGAAGGTAATGGATCCGGAAATAGGAATAAACCTTGTAGATGGAGGATTCATTAGAAGCATTGAAGTAGATGATGAAGGAAACGTAAGAATAGGCTTAATGCTAACAACACCTTTCTGCCCAATAGCATACGTTCTTATAGCAAATGTTGAAGAAGCTGCAAGATCCGTTAAAGGAGTTAAAAACGTTAATGTTGAAATAGTAGGTTTTGGAATACCTCCTGAATTAGAGAAAATAATGGAAGAAAAATATAGAGAAATGCTTGCAGCACTTGAAGAGGAAGAGAAATCATAGTTTTTCATCAAGGCCTGCGTTACATCATCCAGAATAGTCAGCGGGCTAATTTTCAATCATCTAGTACCAATACTTACTTCGAGCTTTATAAATTAAAATATCTTTCTCAAAAAATACCATAGTATGGTCGTAGGAAAAATGAAATGCCGCTTAGGAGTAGAAGCTTTAGAAAGAATTCTTGTATGGCCTTATAATAAGAAAATCGCGATTCTAAGCAACTATGAAGCAGCTAAACAAAAACTTCAAGCATTTCTCATATCTAAATTTCTTGACTGTACTAATGATCGCATATACCTAGTTGATTATAGTAGAAATTTCAAAATAGAACTAATAAGTAGCTTAAGCAGCACTAAAAAACTTAATAACCTAGTATACCTTAATAAAATAGTCCATATGATAAATGGTTTTTCCATGCACATACATAATCCTTCAGAGCAAAACATTACAGTAGCTTCCGATATTGAGAATATAAATGTAAAATACTTTGTTGTCACCGATTACAGCCCCTCTAGAGCCCTTAGAGATGCTAAAGGCTTCTTAAGAGTTTACTGTAGAAAGAGAAAGGGAAAAGTTTACGAGCTGAAAACATTTGCTGATAAAGTTTTGCTAGCTATATCCAGCAGCAGAGTTGAGGATGCTTTTAAGATTCTGCCACATTATCTTTTTAAAGCTTTAAGTATACTCAAAGAAGCTGCAGCAGAATATGGCGAATATAATGTGAAAGATGCTGTAGTGATAATTTCATCCAGAATGGGAGTGAATAAGAGTTTTGCTAGAAGAATATTGAATGACTTAGTATCTTACGGCTTTGTGGAGATAAGTAAAGGCCAAGTTGTTCTTTAAAAACAATTTATTATTTGTTACTCTATTATTATGTTACTCAATGTATATTGCCGGCTTCCATGGAATCGCATATTTTGCTTTCCCCTTAGGATCGTAGTCTACTTTTTCCTCGCTCATTACGATAATATCTTTGACCTTAAGTATTTTCTTAAGGTACTGAATGTTCTCTCTTAAAACTTCTTCTTCATTTAATGAAACTATGGCGTCGTAGTATTCTTCAGATAGAGGCGTTATGAAGTCTATAAGTGACTTAACTAGTTCAATAACCTTTTTACCGTGCTTTGCAATTTCTTTGTTTTTCATAACCTCTCTTAGTATTTCCTTCTGCGGATTTTCAACCTTAGCTTTAAGCTTCTCTACAACAACCTTGACTACTTCATACTTCCAAGACGCAGCTGTGTAAAGATATATTCTTGAAGGCTTTATCGAAGTTACTTTAACTATTTCTTTAATATCGTTTGAAATCCTCCTTAGATATAGCACTGCCAATTCTACCTTAAAGTCCCTTAGTTTTTCATCGTATTTAGGCCATTTTGCTAACGAAACATACTTTCTCTTACCTATGGTTCTCCATAGCTCCTCTGAAATGAAGGGTGCAAAGGGTGCTAACATTCTTATCCATACACTAACAAAGTATTTTAACACATATGGATTGGGGTTATCAGACATTTCAAGATACCATTTTAAATCCTGCTCCATAAGGTACAATGCTGTTCCCGATGCTTCACGTATTCTTAAGTTCTCTAATGCCTCCGTGACCACCCTTATCCTGCTTTGTGTAATGCTTAAAAGCCATTTGTCAATGTATGTTAACTTATTCAGTAATTTGTAAACGAAGCCTTCTTCAACCCTATGTATTTCGTAGTTTTTTACAAACATGTCAGCGTAGCTTTTTATTCTTCTTAATCTTTCAAGTATGCTTGATGCTAAACTTACACTGAAGTCAGCATCTTGATTTATCTCGGCTGAAACAGCTAAAGCAAGTCTCACAACATCTGGGCCATAGATTTTATTAGCTATTCTGAGAGGAACTATGTTTCTTAAAGATTTGGACATTTTCTTTCCTTCGTAAAGCACGAAACCATTGATCACAATCTGTTTAGGCCATAGCTTCTCAGGAAATATTGCTGCATGATTATATATGAAGAATGTTAAGTGGTTAGGTACTAAATCCTTAGCACTATGTCTACTGTCAAGCGGATACCAGTAGAGAAACTCTTCCCTCATAGCCTTCAATATTTCAGAGGGGATTCCGGATTTTTTAGAAACTTCCTCGACATCACCTACTCCAAGAAATACGTAGTCGAATACCTCATGAGTCAGTTTCTCCGGCTCTATACAGTATTGGTTTATGTACTTTGAAATGGTATAATATGCCATATAGATTGTTGAGTCACTTAAGGACTCTATAATCCATCCAGAACTCCATGGAAGCTCCGTACCTAATCCTCTCTGTCGAGCACATGCTCTTTCTTTAACCCACTCTATTATGTACTCAAAGTCCTTTCTGAACTCTTCAGGAAAAATTCTCATTGCTCTTAACGCTTTTCTTGCAAGTTCTTTCCATTTTGGGTTTGAATAGTCAAGGAACCATTGGTTTTCCAAAATTTTAACAACAATTTCTGTACCACATCTACAGTATACAGGTTTGTTAAGTATTTCATACATTACATCTGCTTTACCCTGGCTTGTTAAATCCTCTTTAACTTTCTCTCTAGCCTCTCTAACGGTTAACCTAGAATATTTTCCAGTATTTTCCTTCATAACGCCCTTATGGTACTCTAAAGAGTAGAGCTGCTTGGTGGCTTCTTCGAGCTTCTTATCTAGCTGGCTTTTAATGTTCATTTTCATAACAATGTCTTTAGCTGGGAATTCGGAAAAACCTTCAACATGAATTATTGAGACAGGTTTTAATTCTTTAGGGTCAACGCCATATTCCTTAAGAAACTCTTTCCTTTCCCTTATTTCCTTCAAAGCAACATAATCATAAGGAGCATGCGCAGGAACAGACATTACAACCCCTGAAGCATTGTTGGGGTCTACAAATTCACCGGGCAAAATAGGTACTTTAGATCCCGTCATTGGGTTTTTAACGCGCTTACCTAAAAGCTCTCTTCCCTGCATCTTCTTAATTATCTTTACACTTCTATTTTGAAACGTTAGTTTCCACGCCGCCTTAGAACTCACAATCCACTTAGAACCATCAACTTCTGCTAGAACATATTCGCTTTTAGGATTAACCCAGAGGTTCGTTACTCCGAAAACAGTTTCCGGTCTTAATGTTGCACAGGGATACTTTTCCCCACTTTCACCTTCGAAAAGTATTAATGTAAATTCGCCTATTTCAGGCTCAACATCTCCTTTAGTATCATGTTGCCCCACAGGATTTTGATGAACAGGGCACCAGCCAACAGGATGCGTTCCCTGGGTCACATAACCTTTTTCTTTAAGCTTTTGAAATTGCCATCTAATGAACTGGCTGAACTGTGGTGTTATACTTGTGAATTCTCTTCTCCAGTCTATGCTGAGCCCTAATTGTTTCATAGCGTTCTTAGCGTCTTCATGAAAGTATCTTGCCATACCAAGCGGTGTTTTAAGCTTCTCTATATCCTCCTTAGGTATGTTGTATACATTAATGAATAAGTCTATTAATTCTCTATCGCCTTTTGCTACAGCTTCAGCCATAGTTAAAATGGGTGTTCCAGTATAATGAAATCCCATAGGATATAATACATTGTAGCCTTGCATGCGTTTAAACCTGGCGTAAATGTCAGTTACAGTATACGTTCTCGCATGGCCTATGTGCAGTGGTGAGTTAGGGTAAGGAAACGCAGCTGTTATAAAGAACTTAGGTTTACCTGCTTCAGGATCAGCGTTGAAAACGCCGTCTTCATACCATTTCTTAAGCCATTTCTCAGCTACCTCATTAAGGTATTTAGCAAAATCATTGAGGGGCATTACTGCCTTCGCAGCCAAGGTCTAGCCCACCTACCCTCTTATCCTCCATTTCTCATACTTTTCAATTTTCTTCCTAAGCTTCTTAAAAAGCTTATAATGCTCATTACACAAATAAACTCTATTACGTATAGGAGATAGTTTTAGCTTTTTCACTTCAAGAATTTTAGCTTCAACATAGCTTACACTAAATGACGAGGCATTTTCACAGCCAAGTACCGAGCATTTTTGTCCCTTCTTAACCCTACCCATCCTCTAGCAACCCATGTTTACGCTTTTAAACTACAGATAACTAATACATTTCTGAATCGCCAATATAAAACTTAGTTATGCAAAGCCTTTTTGAGTAAGATTAAAAACTTACCACATATACTTTATAGTCGATTAAAAGCGTGACTAAAACCATGCTAAAGATTTCATGGAGAATATATGCCGTACTTATTCTTTCAGCTTTAGGTGGGTTAGCAAAAATAATTGGCGGAATATTTTATGGGTCTAAAGCTATTTTTGTTGACGCATTAACTTCATTAGCTAATCTAGTTGCCGCCTATGCCACAATATATTACTACAAGGTTAGTCAGAAACCCCCAGATATTGACCACCACTATGGACACTATAAGTTAGGTTTTGGTGGAGCATTAGTTTCGTTAGCTGCATATTCTTTTGTAGCTGGATTAGTAATAGTAGAACTATATAGGGTTGAACCTTACATTGTAAGTATTAATGCAACCTTTTTCGCCATTGCAGGATTCATTTTCTACTGTTTAGCTATTATGTTGGCTAAGAGAGAAGGAGAATTTTTTACACCATACTCGGTGTTCACGGTAAGCGAACTTATAGAGAGCATTGTAGTTATTTTAGCAAGCCTTGTCGGTGCATTATATAACTACATCGTTGACTATATTGGAGCACTTATATTAGCAGCCTACATATTTGTAGAAATATTTAGCACTGGAAGAGACCTACTAAGAAATCTTAGCGATATAGCTCCATCCACCAAGTTTATATTGAACGTGAAAGAGACCATAGAAGAGAACGGGTTCACAGTTGTTGATATTAAAATTAGAAAAATTCATAGTAATCTCTGGCATGGCGACTTACTTCTAAAACCTTCAAGAAAAGACGAACTTGATAAGCTCTCTGAGAGAGTTAAGAAGTTAAAAGAGGAGCTCATGAAAAAGCATCGTTTAGACGCAACAGTAGAGCTTATTGAGTAAAGTTCTTAAGGTATTTCGTATTGCTGCTTATACTTAACTAATAAGCTTATAAAGATAAGTAGTTTAGTACGTGATAGCTTACGAGTGGAGGAATGTAATGAAATGATTGAAAGCGCTGGGGAACTACATGTCCCTGTTACTGAAGAAGAAATTTACGTACCTGACACTAGCGTTATAATTGAAGGAGCTGTTTCTAGACTTATAAGAGAAGGCAGAATTAAAGGGAAAATAATTATTCATAGAGCAGTTATATCTGAACTAGAAAACCAAGCTAATCAGGGAAAAGCAGTAGGTTTTGCGGGACTTGATGAAATAAAGCATTTACGTGAATTAGCAGATGAGGGAACTATAGCGTTAGAAATTGCTGGAGAGAAGCCTAGGGCATATGAAATAAAATATGCTAAACTAGGAGCTATAGATGCGCTTATTAGAGAACTAGCTTGGGAACTAGAAGCAACCTTAGTAACTAGTGATAGAGTGCAAGCAGAAGTAGCTAAGGCTTTAGGGATAAATGTCATTTACGTTGAACCTAAAAGAGAGGAAAAAATAAAGCTGGAAGAGTTTTTCGATAAAGATACCATGAGCATCCATTTAAAAGAAGGTGTTCCACCAATAGCTAAAAAAGGTAAGCCGGGAAGTTGGAGAATAATTGTTTTAAGGAGAGAACCTCTTACACGTGATGAAATTGAGAGTTTAGCTAAGGAAATAATTGAAGCCGCTAAAACAAGAAGAGATGGTTTCGTTGAAATCGATAGATCAGGTTCCACAATAGTTCAGTTAGGATTATTCAGAATAATTATAACAAGACCTCCTCTATCTGACGGATGGGAAATAACTGCTGTAAGACCCCTTGTTAAGCTCAAACTTGAGGACTATAATTTACCCTCTAAACTTGTTAGAAGGCTTGAAGAAAGAGCAGAAGGCATTCTTATAGCTGGAGCACCTGGTATGGGTAAAACAACTTTTGCACAAGCTCTTGCCGAATACTATGCAAGTAAGGGGAAAATAGTTAAAACAATCGAATCGCCAAGAGACATGCACCTACCTGATAGCGTTACACAATATTCTAAAAGCTATGCTTCACCTGATGAATTACATGATATTTTATTGTTAAGCAGACCTGATTACACATTCTTCGATGAAATGAGAAATGATGAGGATTTTAAACTTTATACGGACCTTAGACTTGCAGGAATAGGTATGGTAGGGGTTGTTCATGCAACATCACCTATAGATGCTATTCAAAGATTTCTTGGAAGAGTAGAACTCGGAATGATACCTAGTATTATAGATACAGTAATCTTCATAGAGAATGGCGAAGTAAAGAAAGTTTATGAAGTATCCATTTCAGTAAAGTTACCTACAGGACTTAGAGAGGCAGAGTTAGCTAGACCAGTAGTTGAAGTAAAAGACTTCTTAACAGGAGAACTAGAGTATGAGATTTATAAATTCGGTGAAGCAACAGTTGTTGTTCCAGTTAAGAGAGTTAGAATGAGTGGTTTTGAACGTAGAATCATAAGGGAAATAGAGAGACTAATACCTCAAGCTTCAATAGAAGTTCAAGGAAATAATGTTACAGTTTTTGTTCCAAGGGAATATGCAAGACTTCTTATGAAGAAAGCTAAAAGGTTAAGGAAGCTTGAAGATAAATTAGGTATAACAATTAGGGTCAGAGTTGAAGGCTAATTCCTATTTTGAAACTACTTACCCTGATAAAAATCTGTCAAGGCTTAAAGTATTAAGAGCAATACTTATTAAATCACTTAGAGTTAAGCCTTTCTTCACAACTGTTTCCGGAGAAATACGGTAGTTTCCTGCAGGAGTGGTTTCTAACTTCTCTATGGGAATAAATCTCCACCCTGAACCATCCATGTACTTAACAGCTACTAGGGCTAAGCCACCAGCTCTTTTAGAAAATTCAAGAAGTCTCTCAATTTTTGACTTTTCAACATATATGGTCTCTCGTTTCTCTCTCGTTTTCACTTCAATTACAAATATTTTCCCATTTTTCATAACTACGAGATCAGGATAAACTACTTTTTTAGCTTTAGCTCCGCTTGCCGGTCCTCTGATGCATGCGAAACCTTTCTTCCAAAATAACCTAGCTAAATCTCTTTCTCGAGAGAACCCTAGCCTTCTTCTATGCGATTTTTCTGCCATTTAAACACACTTCTATTGGTATTTCCAAGTAGAATATTATATCCTCGTTAAATATTTAGTTCACCTAGAATAGTAGGGGAAATAGTGATGATAAGGATCATAGTTAGAGCCAAGAAGGATGCTGATGCTATTAAAGCAATGTTAAATCTCTTCTATCCAAATTGGAATGTAGTTGTTAAAACATTGAAGGGAGCTAGAGGAAGTATAGGAATAAATAAGTTAAGAGAGATAATTGATGTAGAAAATTACAATATTGTACTCGTAGGTAAACAAGATAGTAATTTCTTAAAATTAAACGGAATTTTAGGGTCAAATACCGTAATTCATCTTGTACCTAGAGAGAAAATTAGAAATTCTAGATTAAGCCAACTAGCTTACGAATTTGAAAAAGCAAAGGCAAGGTTTAGATTAGAAATTTCATGGAGTAATGGAGAATACATATTTGGAATAACTCCCTACGGTTATAAGCTTCCTATAGAAATAAACCCTGCTTACGACGTTTTTCTTGAAACTAAGGATGTTGTGAAAAAATATTTAGACATAGAAACTAATACTACTACACTTATTTTAGCTATTAAAGCATTAGGTAAGAAGAGAGTTAAGGCAGTATACATTGATACAGGAGTAGACTTCCCAGAGAATAGGGGATATGTTGAGAAAATCGCTAAAAAACTTGGTGTTAACCTTATAATTGAAGAAGCAGGGGTAGTTAAAGAACTTGCACGCGGGAAACCTTTTCCTACAAACGATGATAGATGGTGTACTAAACTCAAAATAGCTGCTCTCTATAGGGCCATAAGCAAGATTGGTAGTAAAGAAGAAATAGCTATAATTGTTGGTGATAGGGATGGCGAATCAGAGTTACGGTCCAAAAGACCGCCCCTTAGAATCCATGAGGGCTTCACCCAGATAGCACCCATTAAGCTATGGAGTGCTGCACATACACAACTTTACCTATTATGGAACAATATTCCACTTAACCCACTTTATGAACTAGGGTGTTACATTTGTCCAGCCCTTAGAAGTTGGGAGATAATGATCATGCAAACAAGCCCTCTAAGTGAAATTTTGAAAGACAAACCTTTCTACAAAGAGTTTATTACTCGCTTTCGGGAAATTGGGAATAACAGAGAATAGTTAGAGCAGGTGTTTAGTAGTTGCAGCTCATAGACTTTCTAATATACTTTGGTATACCTTTACTAATAATCTCAATAATACTTTCAAAAAGCATTAAAATAGTTAAGGAGTATGAAAGAGCCGTCATATTCAGACTTGGTAGGCTCTTAGGTGCCAAAGGTCCCGGGCTCTTCTTCATAATACCCTGGGTTGATAGTGTAAGAATAGTTGATCTAAGAGTTGTTTCAGTAGACGTTCCAGAGCAAAGAATAATAACAAAAGATAATGTAACTGTAGGAGTCGATGCTGTAGTTTACTATAAGGTTTTTGACCCCATAAAAGCTGTTGTCGCCGTAGAAAATTATTCATATGCTGTTCTTCTCTTAGCGCAGACGACTTTAAGAGACGTTTTAGGCCAAGTTGAACTAGACGATTTACTTACTAGAAGAGAAGAGTTGAACAAAAGGTTAACCAGCATATTAGACGTAGCAACAGATCCTTGGGGAATAAAGGTAACAGCGGTTACTATGAAGGAAGTTAAGCTACCGGAAACCATGCTTAGAGCTATGGCGAAACAAGCTGAAGCTGAAAGGTGGAGAAGGGCAAGAGTAATAGAGGCTGAAGGTGAGAGACAAGCAGCGAAGATTATGGCTGAAGCTGCAGGTTTTTACGAGAAACATCCTGCAGCACTTAGGTTAAGAGAGCTTCAGACAATGGTTGAAATAGCTAGAGAGAAGAACTTAGTAGTTATATCGGAAGCTGGTAGGGGAATAGGAGAAATAGTAGGGTTAATTAAAGGTGTTAGGGAGGGGAAGTAGTACAGCAATGAAAAAAGTCTTCGTTAAAAAAATAATAATTTTTCTCTTAGTAGTAACACTTACTTTATCATATGTTACTAAAGCTGAAACAACTGTAGGTCCTAAAGTTTACATGTTCAAATTTGACGGTAAAATAATAAACCAAGGTCTTGCCGCGGCTCTTATTAACGCATTAAATAAGGCAGAAGCAGAAAATGCAGTACTACTCCTCATAATAGATACTCCAGGAGGAGAACTTGACGCTACAGAACAAATAGTAAAAGCCATTTTAAACTCTAAAGTTCCAGTTATAGGCTATGTTTATCCTAGAGGCGCTACTGCATGGAGTGCTGGAACAATAATCTTACTTTCATGCCACATTGCAGCTATGGCGCCTGGTACAGCTATAGGAGCAGCACAGCCAGTAATGTATGGTCCTGAAGGATACCAGCCTATAAACTACAGTAAAATAATAAATCCTGTTGCAGAACTTGTTCAAACCGTTAGTAAAGAAAGAGGAAGAAATGAAACAGCAGCTTACGAATTTGTAACTAGGAATCTAACGTTAAACTATGAGGAGGCATTGAAAAGTAATGTAATAGACCTTGTTGCTGATAATATCCATGACCTACTTTACAAAATAAATGGTATGACTATAAAGACTCCTTATGGTGATGTTATAATAAATACTGGAGGTTATTCACTTGAGGAATATAGTTGGAGTATAGGTGAAATTCTTTCTAACACTTTAGCTGATCCATTACTTGCAAACGTACTTTTAATGCTAGGCTTTTACATATTGCTGATAAGCTTATTTACTGGACATTACCCCTTAATTGCCATAGGCTTATTACTATTTATACTAGGGCTTTTTGGCATGGGCTTCACGATAAACACTATTTCATCAGTACTAATAATTGCTGGTGTAATATTACTAGTAATAGAGCTTGTAACGCCAGGATTCGGAATATTGGGAACCACAGGAGTTATAATGATAGCATTAGGATTCATTCTTCTCCCAATATATCTACCTGAGTCATGGTATATTACGCCCGAATTCTACTTTAGATTCCTTATAGCAGGGCTCATAATAGGCTTTCTTGCTTCAGGATTTTTCGCATTCGTAATATACAAAGTTGTTAAAGCTAGAAGAGCTAAACCTATGATATGGTCTATCGTAGGGGTTAAAGGTAAAGCGCTTGACTATATTTCGCCAGATAAGGAAGGATTCGTTTTAGTTGAAGGAGAATATTGGATGGCTATTTCAGATGAAGAAATAAAAGCTGGTGATGAAATAGTTGTTGTTGAAAAAATAGGGCCTCGGCTTAAAGTTAAAAAAGCTAAGTAATGAATCTCTACTGCTATGACGTTAAATTGTAAAGTTCTTCCTTTTTCCTAAGTTCTCTTCCGTAAAGTTCATAGCTAACTAGCTTAATTTCATTTAAATTCTTAAAGAAACCTATAATCATTGAAGGCCTCATTGAAGCGTATCCTCCACTCCACACTCCTGTAGCGGATCCCGGATTCACTAAAAGCATTTCGTTTACCTTAATTATTCTCAAATAATGTGTATGACCATTTATCAAAACACTTACTTTAAGGTTCTTAGCTATATTCAGCAATCCTTCAACGTCTCCCCTAGGATATACTTGGTCACCATGAATTAAACCTATGCGTATATCGTTAATCTCTTCAATAACATATTCTGGTAAGCTTAAGTAATCCATGTTGCCCCGTACGAAAAACGACTTATGAGCTAGGTTCTTAAAAAACTCTAGAACCCTTTCTGAAACAAGATCGCCCGTAAAGAATAGGTAATCGTAAGGTGAATTGTTCTCTATAATTTCAAGCATGACTCTAGGTATGTTTTTAGCTCTCGTAGGAATATGTGTATCACCTATTATAAGCGCTTTATACATTAACGTTTAGCCTCCTTAAAGAAATTTCATAATACTGTATATTATTAAAAATTCTTTATCTTAAAGTTTATAATTGTACTATTTCAAACATTCGTAGAGGATTTTTGAGATAAAATTATGGGGCTTGACCTATCAGCGTAGTTTACGCTAAAGTTCTTAGGTTTCAATTGCGAAACTATGTATCTAAATGCTTTCCAAGGATCCGTATGTGCACCGCATGTATAAACATCTACTGTTGCAAATCTATACTTAGGCCAAGTATGAATTGCTATATGGCTTTCAAGAACTAAGCCTATAACACTTACACCTCCCTTGCTTCCACCAAACTTCCACACCTTTAATTCATAAAGTATGGCGTTTGCTAACTCAGCTGCTTTCTTAACTATTTCGCTTAATTTTTTCTCATCCGATATGATGTTTATATCGCACTCGTAAAGATTCGCATATATGTGTTTACCTACTACTCTATCTTCTTCAACAATTTGTTCAACATATTTTTGCATAGTCTAAATCCTCTTACGTCTTTGTAAGAGTGTTATTGAAGGGGTTTTTAAACATTTAGTACTTGAAAGCCTTTCAAATAATAAAGAATACGAAATAATTAAGACTTTAAACCGTGGTGCTATGTAATATAGCGGGAGCAGTTAAAATGTTTACAGCTGAGATAATTAGTATAGGTAACGAATTACTGATAGGAAAAACTGTAAATACTAATGCTACATGGTTAGCTAGAAAACTTACACTCTTAGGATTTAGTGTCAGAAGAGTAACAACAGTACCTGATGAAATAAGTGAAATAGTTTCAGCAATAAGAGAAGCCATAAGCAGGGGAACTAAAATTATAGTAACAACAGGAGGTCTCGGACCAACATTCGATGATAAAACAAGTGAAGCCCTTGCAAAGGCTCTTAATAGAAAATGGGTTATAAATAATGAAGCTTTAGAAATGGTTCGTAAAAAATATTCTAGCATGGGTTTCGAAATAACTGAGCATCGTTTAAAAATGGCTAAAATGCCGGAAAAAGCTAAGCCTATACCAAATCCCATAGGTTCAGCTCCAGGAATACTTATTGAAGAAAATAACTCGCTAATTATAGCTCTGCCTGGAGTTCCTAAGGAAATGAAAGCTATTTTTGAAGAATACGTTGAATCAATACTAAAGAAGAAAGGGCCAAACATAGTTTTCTACGAAGACACCTTAGTACTCAAAGGGATGCCTGAATCCAGTTTAGCACCATTCCTTGAACAAGCTATGAAGAGAACGGTTAAAACATATATAAAAAGTCATCCTAAAGGTTCTGAGAGTAAAGAGCCAGTAATAGAGATACACATTACTTCATCAGGTAAATCGCTTGAAGAAGCAAGGAAGCTAGTAAATGAGGCAAAGGAAATTATTAAATCTCTTATTAAGGGTAAAGTCGATATTATAGAACACTAAAATATATGTTTCTGGAGATCCCTAAGAAAGTAAAGGTTTAAACAGGGGTAATATGGATATGGCATTGAAAACGGTAAGTGAGATGTTAACGGTAAAGAAAGGGGTTGTTAATGGCGAAGTAACCTTAATCTCGGCTGGACCTTTAAAACTAGGAATTTCATATGGTAACAGAAGTGGAAGCCTTCCATTTCAATTACCTATTCCGGCAGACGCTAAGGTAAAGGAGTTAACTCTTGAAATAGCCGTTACGCATAGAAGCGAACCTTACAATGTTAAGTGGAGATTATGGTTTAATGGCTTCCCTCTCACAAGAGAGTTTAAGCCCCAAATAACTGTTGAAGCGAAGGAGAAATTTTTCAGTAAAGTTCTTTTTGACGTAACTCCAGTTCTGCATGCAAAGGGTTTTAAGGAGGAAGCAATACTTACAGTAAAGTATGATGGCAATGAAAACTTAGTTATAGACCATGCAAACCTCATTGTAACCTATGAAACACCTGAGGCAAAATCTTCCTATGTTTACTGTTCTGGAGCATTCCTTATACCTCCAAATACCTCAGCATCATATAGTTTCGATATTTCTGGGGTTGCAGAAGGCTTCGGTGAATTAAGAGGAATCATTATACTTCCCTCTAAACTTTCTAAAGCTGAACTTTTCCTCAACGACAAAAGCATCTATAACGCCATAAACATTACTGGTGCTGAAGAATTTTACATAGAGAACGTTGATTTGAAAGAGAGAAACACAATTAAATTAGTGCATGAAACACAAGAAAAAGTTCATCTTAAAGACTACATTAACCTGTCAACAATGTTAGCCTCAATAACATATATGCTAAAGCCTAAGCTAGACATAGTTAAAGCGCAACTAGTTGCAGTAGATAATAAGGAGAAAGTTGTAGCGAAAATAAGGAATAATGGATACTCTAAGCCAGATAAGGCTTGGTTATTAATTATAGATACAGGAGTAGTTGTTTCAAGACAAAAACTTCCCCCGCTAAATCCGGGGGAGGAAATAGAACTCGAAATACCATGTAAAAAGCAGACGTTAACAAAACACGGTATAGTGTTTATTAGAGCAGTATGGACTAAACTTAGTAGAACATTTACTAGTGAAGTAAGAATAAGGTGATTAAGTAGTTTTTGACGGACAAAAAGCATTTGCTGGACATTCACCACATAAAGGCTTTCTTGCTTTGCATATTCTTCTACCAAAGTTTATTAATTGGAAATGTGCTTTAAGTCTATATTTTGCAGGTATATTCTTCTCCAAGCATTCTTTGATTTCTTCATAAGTGTTTGAGCTAACTAAGCCTATTCTTTTAACTATTCTTCTAATGTGAGTATCTACAGGAATTACAGGTTCATTAAGCGAAAAAGCTAGCACTACATCGACTGTTTTAGGACCTATGCCTGGTATTTTAATGAGTACCTTTCTTAATCTCTTACTATCTAAGGTTTCTTGTAGGCGTTGTTCAAGGAATACTTTAGCTGCATTCTTTATGACCTTACTTTTCACCCTGTAAAGTCCTGCAGGTTTAAGCATTTTCTTCAATGCTTCTTCAGGAGTACTTAGTATTTTCTCAGGGCTTATTACTCTAAAAGTGTTCTTTAAATTAATGTAAGCTTTCCAAGTATTTTTCCAACTAGTATTTTGGGAGATTATCGTTATTATGAGCTGTTCGAAAACATTCCTGTTTTTCACTTCATCAAGTACTTTGTTAACTTCATTACCGAAATGTTTTTCACAAAATGTTAAAATAGATGCTAAAGCAAGAAGAGATTTATTCTGCACGTATGTCTCCTCCTCTTAGGGATAAAATATTAAGCTGTAATTTTAAAAGCTTCTTTTAGAGGAAGGTGATGAGCCTTTACAATATCTTCAAAAGCCAAGTGGAGGAGTAGTGAAAGAATAGCTCTTTCGACTCTTGAAAGTTTAGGGTATAGAATAGTTGACATTCATAGGAAAGTGACTTTGAGGGGTATAGACGTTGCTGAAGTGGATGCTATAGCTGAAGATCCCAACGGGATTAAATATGCCGTGGAAATAAAAGCTGGAAGACTTGATGTTTCAGGTGTAAGGCAAGCATATATTAATGCGAAACTTTTAGGTTTAAAACCTCTTGTAATATGTAAGGGCTTTGTTGATGAAGCCGCAAAGGCTACCGCTGAAGAATTAGGCGTAAAAGTAATCGAATTAAGTGATCAATTCCTCGTAGATTCCGAGGAATTAGAGATCATTGTAAGGGAATCTGTGGAAACAATTATTGACGATTATTTAGCTTCCCTACTAACACCCTCACCTATTCTCAAAGATAATGATATAAAAGTTTTAAAAGCCATAGCTGAAAACCCAACATTAGCCGATGCTGCTGAAAGTTTAAATCTTGATCTCACACAATTACTGGAAAAAATAAATGTACTTAAGAAGAAAAATGTTCTTCCAAGAACTAGAAATTACAGAGCTTTAAGGAGAAGAGCCAAAATACTACTTTACAAACTCTTATTTGAGAAAAGAATTAGTGAAGTCCTGAATAAGCTCGAAGAAGCAATAAATGAAATAAAGTCTTTACATAAATTAGGAAAGTAGTGTTACAATGTTTCTAGAAGTTTACGAGTTTCACTATAAACCAGTCCCTCTACTGGCTGGAGCAGTACTTAAGAAGCTAAGTCATGTAAGTAACTCTAAAACCTACATATCATTAGATCTAGGTCTTTCTCTCTCAAGAGTAACTATAGATGAAAACTACATTATTCTAGAAGATTACGGGATAAAGCTTCCACTAAGTAAAATATTAGAAAGTAAGGTGAAAGAAAACTCAGTATATGCAATAATAAATGAAAACATACAGGAGCTATCGTTGACAACAAAAAACAAATACTATAAGCTTAAGGCACCTTATCTCAATAAAGCACCAACATTGGAAATTAGTGGAATACATATGCATAGAATTAAAGGCATTGACCCTTGGAAGGACTCATTACTAAAGGTTAAAAAAACACGCATTAAGAAGGGAAACATTGTTTTAGATACATGCACTGGATTGGGATATACAGCTATAGGTGCTTTAAGGTTTGGAGCAAAACACGTTTTTACCGTTGAAATTGATGAAAGTGTGTTAGCGCTTAGCCAATATAATCCTTGGTCTAAGTTTCTTGAAGACGATAGAGTAACCATACTTTTAGGTGACGTTTTTGAAGTAATTGATTTCTTCCAGGACGAAATATTTGATAGAATAATTCATGACCCACCAAGATTTTCGCTTGCAGGCCACCTCTACAGTAGAGAATTTTATAGGAAGCTCTACCAGAAACTCAAACCAGGTGGAATACTTTTTCACTACATAGGTTCACCAGGCTGGAGACGTAGGGTAAATATGGTAAAAGGTGTTATGAATAGACTTAGAGAAGTAGGTTTCTACGTAAAAACAGAACCTAAAGCCCAAGGGGTTATTGCTTTTAAGCCAAGAATTTAAGCAATTGTTAGCAATGACTTCTTTAATCTTATAGCTTAAATATTCTCACCCTTTTTAAAGCAATAATCAGTGGTTAATTTACTGGTGAAAATTTTGAACAAGCATGAAGAACAACCAACAATAGATGAGTTAATAAAGGAACTTAGGAGATTAAAGGCTCTAGCTAAGCAGGGAGGAGGGCCCGAGAGAATAAAGCGTCAAAAAATGAAGGGTAAACTTACAGCTAGAGAAAGAATAGAAAAACTTCTTGACCCAGGATCTTTTGTTGAACTTCAACCATTCGTTATACACAGGAGTAAGTATTTCGGCATGGATAAAGTAAAGTACTTAGGTGATGGCGTCATTACAGGGTTCGGTACAATAAATGGTAGGAAGGTTTACGTATTCTCCCAAGACTTCACCGTAATGGGAGGCTCACTTGGCGAAATGCATGCTAAGAAAATAGAGGCATTAATAGATC
Source organism: uncultured Desulfurococcales archaeon (assembly GCA_964564025.1). GTDB lineage: Archaea > Thermoproteota > Thermoprotei_A > EX4484-217-1 > EX4484-217-1 > DRYM01. Next base: position 99,482 of record CAZLZO010000002.1, on the reverse strand, counting down.
TTGCGTTAAAAACAGGTGCTCCTCTAATAGGACTCTACGATTCCGGAGGTGCACGAATTCAAGAAGGTGTTGCAGCATTAGATGGTTTTGGTAGAATTTTTAAAATGAATGTCAAAGCCTCAGGGATAATACCTCAAATATCTCTTATTCTTGGACCTTGCGCTGGAGGAGCTTCTTATTCCCCGGCTCTTACAGATTTCATAATAATGGTTAAGAAAATATCCTACATGTTCATAACAGGGCCTCAGGTTGTAAAAGCTGTAACAGGCGAGGAAGTCACGTTTGAAGAGCTAGGAGGAGCTGAAGTGCATGCTTCAAGAAGTGGTGTAGCTCATTTTATTACGGAAACAGAGGAAGAAGCTTTTGAAATAGTTAGGGAGCTACTATCCTATATACCATCGAATAATATGGAGGAACCACCTTATGTTGAAACAGGCGATTCTGTTGAAAGAGAAAATGACGAGTTAAACAACATAGTCCCTACTGACCCTTCAGAACCATATGATGTCAGAGACGTAATATTCAGAATAGTGGATGACGGTAAATTCCTTGAAGTACATAAAGATTATGCACCAAATATTGTAATAGGCTTTGGTAGATTTGGAGGTTATTCAACATGCATTGTCGCTAATCAGCCAAAATACTTAGCCGGTGTTCTTGATATAGATGCTTCGGCAAAAGCAGCTCGCTTCGTAAGATTTTGCGATTCATTCAACATACCTATATTGATGCTCGTAGATGTACCGGGTTACATGCCCGGAATAGATCAAGAGCATGGTGGAATAATAAAGCATGGTGCAAAACTTGTTTACGCATATGCTGAAGCCACTGTACCTAAAGTAACTGTTGTTCTCAGAAAAGCATATGGCGGCGCCTATATTGCCATGGGTTCAAAGAGTCTGGGAGCAGATATTGTTTTAGCATGGCCTACAGCGGAAATAGCTGTTATGGGACCTGAAGGTGCTGTAAAAATAATTTTCAAAAAGGAACTCGAGGCTTCAGAAAATCCGGAGGAACTCTTTAAGAAAAGATTAAGAGAGTATAGAAGTGTGTTTGCTAATCCTTATAGGGCAGCTGAACTAGGCCTAATAGACGATGTAATAGAGCCTAGAAGAACCCGGCCTATGGTGATTAAAGCATTTGAAGCTCTTAGAAATAAGAGGGAAATCAAGCTTCCAAGAAAACACGGCAACATACCGCTTTAAAACTAGAAGCTAAGATGATGGGTTTATTCTTATTAGAAGCTGATTCTTTTTTACAACATTTCCCTCCCTTATGGCTACCTCCTCAACGATGCCATCATATTGCGACTTTATCTCATTTAACATTTTCATAGATTCCATTATTAGAAGCGTTTGACCTTTATGCACTTTATCGCCAACCTTCACCTTTACTGAAATTATCTTTCCACTTAAAGGAGCCCTTATTTCGCCTTTTTCTACTTTAGAGTTTTCATTGTTCTTAAGTAAAAAATTGCTTATGTCATTAACTAAAGTTTTCGTTATTAAATGCTCATTAATAGAAATTTTTAAGGGCACCCCATTAACGTAGGTTAAGTTTGCTTCCGAATCGATAACAACAACATATTTTTTGCCATCAATTTCTACATCCACTCTTGAATCATCAGAATATAGTATTTTCGCCTTAATTTTCCCTAGTTTATCATCGGTAATTACGTATTCTTTATTGTCGATATTCTTTTCTATTTCAAACGAAACCTCTTCATCAAATCCTTTAGCTACTATTTTACGCATATCCTCATTCCCTCGTCTTCGAGGCACTAATTATGTTTGATATAAACCATAGAGTGTTGACATTTTCCATAAGCTCATGGCTTGTAAAGGCTTTCTCTCTTTAACAACTTTACCCATAGTTTTTCTTACGAACGTCTTTTCTCTAAGCGCCAATGCTGCCGCTATGATTCTTCTTCTTTCTTCAATGCTTAGTTCACTTATAAACTTAGGGAGTTTTTCGTCGAGATACTTAGTATGTATGTTTCCTTCAAGAAAGTCTTTATCATTGACTATTTTCTTATATAAAGGTATTGTTGTTCTAATACCTTCAATAATGTATTCGGAAAGAGCTCTTCTAAGTCTCTGTATAGCTTCTTCTCTACTTTCACCCCACACAATGAGCTTTGATATGAGCGGATTATATGTCTGCGGAACATTAAATCCTTCATAAACCCCGCTATCCACTCTAACACCTAGCCCTCCAGGTTCATGATATTTAACTATTTTTCCTGGAGTAGGTGCAAATTCTCTTAATGGGTCTTCAGCGTTTATTCTAACTTCAATAGCCCAGCCTTTTAAAGAAACTTGCCCCTGACCTATATTTAATGGTCTATCCGCAGCTATTCTTATTTGAGCTTTTACAATGTCTATCCCAGTTACCATTTCGGTAACTCCATGTTCTACCTGTAATCTAGCATTTATTTCAATAAAGTAATGTCTACCATCCTTATAGAGAAACTCTACTGTACCAGCGTTTGTATAACCTATTTTCTCAGCAAGTCTTAAAGCGTCAGACGCTATTTTCACTCTTTCATCCCACATTAGGGCTTTTGAAGGTGCTTCCTCTATGAGTTTTTGAAAACGCCTTTGAATTGAACATTCTCTTTCATAGAGATGTATAATATTACCGTAGTTATCGGCGATTATCTGAACTTCAATATGCCTAGGTTTTTCAATGTATTTCTCAATAAATATGTCGGCCATTGCGAAGGCTTTATATGCTTCTTGTTGAGCTAATTTAAAGTATCTATGAAGCTCATCTCTATTTCTCACTATTCTCATTCCTATGCCTCCTCCACCACCAACAGCCTTCAGTAGAACAGGATAGCCTAGTTTTTCAGCTACTCTTTCAGCTTCGTTAATGCTTGTAATAGGCTTTAAAGGACCAGGTATTATGGGTACTTCTGCTTTTTCAGCAGTCTTCTTAGACTCAAGCTTATTACCAGCGAGAATCATAGCTTCCGGCTCAGGGCCTATGAAAACTATTCCCTCCTTAACCACTTTACTTGCAAAAATAGGGTTCTCAGCTAGGAAACCATAGCCTGGATGTATTGCGTCAGCTTTAGACTTTAACGCTATATCAACTATTTCATCTATACTTATGTAGCTAGAAACTCTATAGGCTTCATCTGAGAGAATTACGTGGAGAGCAGAAGAATCTTCTTTAGTATAAATTACTGCCGTCCTTATTCCAAGTTCTCTTGCCGCTCTTATGATCCTTACAGCTATTTCTCCTCTATTTGCTACCAATATTTTATTAAACAGCAATCTCCATTTTCTCCTCTACTCATCCTCTTAAGCCACATGTTTCAAAAAATTTTTTCGTGGAAACCAATGTATTACTCCTAGTAAAAAACAGTTTAGCTTAATTTGATAATTTTCGGCAAATGACGTAAATAAATGAATATTAGGTGACGAATGATTAGTCTTGAAAATATAGAATATGATAGGGAATTACGTGATCTTGGTTTTGAAGTTTTCTATTTGAAAAAAACTTTCTCAACAATGGATTATGCTAAAGAAGCACTGACCTACGGAGGTTATCTTAAAGCAGTTATTATTGCAGAAGAGCAAATTAGAGGAAGAGGAAGAAAAGGAAGAAAATGGGTCTCACCTAGAGGAGGTCTTTGGGTAACTATTGTGACGCCTGTACCTCAAAGTATGTTAGAATTAATAAGTATAATAGCTGGGTTATCCGTAGTTCTCACTATAAAGGAACACTATGGATTAAATATCAAACTTAAGTGGCCAAATGACATTGTGTATTTAGGCTTTAAATTAGGTGGTATACTTATTGAAAACGAATTACATGGCAATAAAGTAGTGAGTTTGATAGGTATAGGGTTGAACTGCAACAATAACTCATTAAGCATAGGGATTCCCGGGGTAATATCTTTACGAGAAATTCTTGGACGAAAAATTTCTCGTATAGCATTGCTTAAAGGTATTATTAAGAACCTAACAACATTACTTAACAATTACTCGCCCCATGATATCATACGAATATATAAAAGCTATAGCTTTACGTTAAATAGAAAGGTGAAAATATTTAATGGTAAGAAAACTGTTGAAGGAATTGCTGTAGACATCACCGCCAATGGAAAACTAGTAGTTAAAACTTATGAGAACAACTTCATTATCGTAGAATTTGGTGAAGTTATTGAACACGAGGGCCTTCATTATAAGCCTGGTTAAAATCTGAAACGCATTCTGTAGGCTCTCTTAAGTTTAAAAACTTCCTCTCTAATGTCCTTAGCTAAATTATAGCATCCTTCACCTCGCTCTAAAACTCCCTTTAAAATAAGATTCTTTATTACTTTCAATGGATTTTTTATGCCTAAAGCTTTAAGTTCTCTTTCAGCGAGTATTTCTCCTACTGAAATGTATTTCACAAAGTAGTAAGTAACGAGCTTTTCTTCATCAGTTAATTCTAAATTCTTTAAAGAACTTATTGTCGAGAGTGCTTTAACAGCATCTTCCAGTTTAAGCATCAACATTTCCAATCACTTTACATAATAACTCACGTTAGGCCGGTGAAAGACTATGTCTGGTATTGGAATAAAAGCTTATTTGTAAAATGGTTTTAATGAATAAGTACATTACAGATTTTAGCTTAAAGCTTCTACACTATTATAATTCCGTATCAGTAACGCTATTCCTCTACGTATTGCCTCGCTCCTTGATGTGAAAATTCCCTTCTCAACAAGGCGATCTATTTCTTTAAGTAACTCTTTTGGCATTTTTACCGAAACAACAACGACCTTGCCCATACCAGAACTTCCTCAAACACTTTACTTTCTTCGTAATTATACTTCGTTCTAATGGAGGGTTTAAAAGACTATTCCCTCATCAATAATACCATGTATTAATGAACAAGTGTTCTGTTAAGCTTCTTTCAATGTTCCCCTTAAAAGCCTCACAAACCCTATGGAACGGGCATGGCATGGCCTCTTCGCAATTTAAACATTGTGGTAAAGGTTTTACGCAACATGTTCTACCGAGGTTCCAAAGTATATCATCGAGTATTAATGGTGAAACATTTACCTCTTCTGAAAGAATTTTATATGCTTTTCTAACTGTTAACCTTATAATAATATCTTCTTCCCAAGAGAACTCTTCGTGATTAGAAATTTTTTGAAGAACATCTCTATTAAGCTTAACTATACCTAGACGAAAAGCTATCCGTACTAAGTGATTATCTACAGGTACTTGTAAGTTTTCTTTATCTATGGGAATAAATATTCCTCTTCTTTCAAGAAATTTTACAAGTAAGTAAGGTTTTTTCTCAACAGGGTCCTCATAGGCTCTAAAAACCTTAAGCCTATCTATGAACCCTCCTTCATTGCTTTTCAACATGTTTTTGCTTTCACGAATGAGATTCATTACGCTACCATCATATAGTTTCATCAGCTTTCTCCCTAAATCTCTAAGGAGCATTACCCTTACATTTAAATCCCATATTTCAGCGTCATTAATATTAAGCCACTTTCTAACATCGTCAACGCTTATTTTAGCAAGATTTTTAGGGTTAAAGAAGTCAGGGTTGCTATCATACATTATCTTACCTAACCTATAAAGTAGGTCAGCACCATGATACAGTTTGCCATGTAATATTGTTTCATAGGGTTTCCCTTTATAACTTGTTCTATGGTCAATGGCTACCATGGTTATGAAGTATTGAGCTACTTTTTCAGGCGGATCGTCTCTACTTGGATAATATTCTGGGTTAGTAAAAGCGTCTATGTTTGAAAGAAACTTCCTAATTATCCTGCTCTTAACTAAGTAGTCTGCTACCTCCGAAATTTTATCGTAACTTACCATTATCATATATTTTCACCCTTGTACTTACCACTATATTTTTTCAAAGGCTTGGAAGCCATTTTTACAAAAACTAATTGTGCTATTCTTGCATTCTTTTCGATAACCACCTCATCGACGTGTACAATTAATAAAACCTCGCTTCTACCATAGTATCCGGGATCCCATAGTGCACATCTAACATCTACACCCATCCTTAAAAGTGTTGAGCGCGGAAAACAGAATGCAACAGCATCTTCTGGTACGTATACGATTTCGTTAATTACTACTTTGTATGCTCCTTTTTTAAGTTTCCATACACCATTCTTTAAAGGAACTTCCTCATACTTAGGCATTCTTCTTTCTTTAAAGCCTATGTAACCTTTAGTCACTATTTTAAACACATGCCTTACTGTTAAATCAATACCAGCTGGTTGAACTTGCATGTTTTCGTCAATAATGTCTTGTAAGTAATTCTTAGCTATATGCCCAGGCACTATCATCTTTCATCACTCAGGAATGCTTGAATTTAAGTTCTGGAAAAATATTTTATCATTTCAAAAATTTTAAGGGGGGTAAAGCTTAAATTTTATGATGTTTACCCCCTTTTAAAGGGGGTGTTAGGGGGCGATGACTGGGCTAGTAACTTTAGAGTATCAAGAACAACAACCGAAGGTTGTAGGTCGTCATGTTTACGGTAACCTATACGGATGCGATGAAGAAGTTCTTATGAATGAAGAGCTCCTTAGAGAAATAGTTATTAATGCTGTAAAAATAGGTAACATGACCCTTCTCGACGTGAAATCATGGAAAATAGGGTTAGGTGTAAGTGTTCTTGCAATAGTTCTTGAAAGCCATATAGCTGTTCATACCTGGCCTGAGCATAGATTTGCAACAGTAGATGTATACTCATGCGGTCTACACACAGACCCGGAAAAAGCATTTGATTACATAGCTAAAATGTTGAAAGCTAAGAAAGTTATTAGGAATTATGCTGACAGATCATATCTGGAATAGGGATTAGCGTTCAAAAACTTTTTGAGATCAAGCACTTTTTTATCGACTAACCATTCTCTGGCTAAGGAGCTTCTCGACTTTTGAAAGATATCGTGCTGTCTTTACTGCTCTTTCAGAAACCTCAATAACATTACCCTTGTATATGACATAGTGCTTAACATTTACATTGGGAATTATTTTCTTACATTCCTCAACCATCATGTGTAGTTGAACGCAGTGAGGACTACCGTCAACTGTAAGTACACTTATTTCCTTAAGCTCACAAGTCTTAATCATTGTAACAAGTTTGAATCCTACCATGTTCATATGTTCCCATTCTAAACAAACAGCTAACGGAACTTTGCTCTCAACGTATTTCCTCAATATTTCAGGATGTTCGTCTTTAACACATGTTCCGTAAATAAGGAGTTTCTTTTTCTCTCTAATCAATTTAGAACATGCGTTAGTATCTATGAGTCTTCTAAATTTAAAACCCTCATATCCCATATATTATACCCCGAGATAACAACTAATGAGGTGCCATATTTTAAACTATGCACAAATATGATGTTGCAATTATTGGCCTGGGGCCGGCAGGGTTATCTCTCATACATTTCCTTATGAAGGAGTCCTTTAATAGGGACGTAATAGCGTTTGAAGCAAAAAAATACGTTGGACTAAACAATCACTGTGCAGGTCTAGTTAGCTCAACCTTTATTAGATTAATGTGGCCTTTTACCAGAGACATAACAATCAACAGCTTTAGAGGATTTTACGTAACAACTCTCTCGACAAATAAAAGCTTACATGTTAAATTAAATAATAAAGCTTATGTCATAAACCGTGTTGAGTATGAGAGAAAAATCTTTGAAAAAATAGAGAACTCAATAACCTATAGGCTAAGAGAGCCCGTTATTGATATATGGAAGAATAAAATTATTTTAAGGAAAAATAGGAGCATTGAAGTAAAAACCATAGTTATTAGCGAAGGTTCTACACATAAACTGAGAACTAGAATTTTAGGAAAAAGAGACAAGGACAGAGTATACGGTATTCAAGAGGACGTTAAAACAAAACCCGAGTACATCCATGATTTCACGATAATATTCTCTGACAAATACACGAAAGAATTCTTTGGATGGCTTATACCTCTTTCAATAAATAAAGCTAGGATAGGTATTGCTGGAAATAAAGTGTCATTGAAAATGCTTCGTTCATTTGAAAAACATATCGTGAAAAAGAAGCTTATTACAGAAATTGTAGGTCGCAGTAAACCTTTTGGGGGAAGCATTCTCATAAAACCTCCTAGTAAAACAGATCATGTAAATTCATTGATTTTCTTGGGAGACTCAGGATATCATGTAAAACCACTTACGGGAGGAGGACTTTTTATACACGTTCTTTTTTCTAAAGCCTTAGCTAAAGCTTTAGCAATAGCACATAATAATGAAGAAGCCCTTAACTTATACTATAAAGAAACATTGATGATTCGTAAGAGGCTCTATATGCAGAACATTATTTCACAAATTATTCGTAAATTAAGCGAAAGAGATAAAGCAAAGATTATAGAAGTCTTACACCAAAATGAAATATTTTTTAAAGATTACGATTTCCACGAAGTGAGTTTATTATCTCTACTAGCTAACAGCAGTATTTTACTTAAAGTTCTTACAAGTTCTCCTTTAATTATAAAGGAGTTCCTAAAAAGTAAGGCTCAATAATGCATGAAGCTATTGTTGAAATATAGCTCACAATAATTATTCCAACTAAGCCAGCGAAAGCTATGATATAGGTATATTCTCCCACGGGTTTATTTCTAAATCTGGAAATTATTATTTGAAAAATACCTCCTTGAAGAAGGGATATAGAAATTATGTCTCCAATTATTAGCGGAATATACATTGCAACAACATTATAACTTTCCATTTCAAGTAGTCCAAGAAATAAACCCTCAGCAAAATACGTGTATGCAACATATGGTGGAATAAGGGTTGACATCATAGTTGTTGAAATACGTGATAAACTAACAATGTTAAAAAGATAAAACGGATTCCCTTGGCTAACACCTCTAACAGCGTCATAAAGATCACTACATAATCTTGTCATAGGAGACTCCTTCACCTCCTCATATAGTGGAGCAACTATTGAGCTTGCGTAAGAGGGATTCGTTAATGATATGGAAAAACCAAATGCTATGGATAAAACATATATTACCATAAAAACTATTGGCAGTACTTTACTCCAAATTTCAAGCTCAGCTTTTAAGAAAAGCGTGCCTTTATTTATCACTTCTCCCTCCTCTTAGTAAATTTGGATAGAATATCACTATATAAATGTGGAGCTTCAGAATGCTAAACGGTAAAAACGCTATGGTTCTTTGCGAAATTTGCGAAGAGAATGAAGCTACATCAACATGTAAACTTTGCGGTAGAAAGGTATGCATGAAACACGTTGATGTAAACCATATTTGTTCAGTATGTAAAATAACTCTTTGCGAAAGATGCCACAAATACCATGCAATAGGGTATTGTAAAATATGCGGGAGAAGTTTATGTGAAGATTGCCTTATACAATTATCTACTGTAGAGTATGTGTGTGTTGATTGCCGCAATAAACTCTTCTTGAAGGAAAATTGAAAAATTAGGCTTTAATTTCCCCTAATTCCTTAAGAAAATCTTTAAGTATTTTAACATTAATTTCATGTTTAGACCTCCTACGCTTATCAACATATATACCAAGCTTTCTTGCCTTATCTATCGTTAAACCTGCCTCCCTAATCTCTAATATACTAAAACCTCTTCCAATTCTCCACTTAGGTGGCAATCTTCCTTGACTTATTAATCTAGGTGTTTTTACTAAAGCCTTAGGGGGTTCCTCGCCCTTCATCTTTAACCCCCTATGATCCAAGTTTTCCATAGTTAAAATGCAGTATAAGTATTTTAATTTTAAGGTACTTTAAGTCGGAAGTCTTCTTTAACAACATTTAAAGCGATACTTGTATTTGTGCTTAAAACATATGGTTTGGCCAGGAGGCTTTTTATGAAATCGTTTAATTCTTTTATTGACTTAAACTTTGCAACAACAATCACGTCGAACTCTCCTGTAACATCATATACAGCACATACATTAGAGTACTTTGCGACATCTCTTTCAACATTAATTATGTGCTTTCCATCAACTTTTATTAAGACAAGCGCTGTTACATCATATCCTACTCTTCCATAATCTATTTGCACAGTAAAGCCTTTAATTATTCCTTTAGTCTGCAGTTTTCTTACTCTTAGGTGAACTGTACCTACAGAAACTCCAAGTCTCCTAGCTAATTCCCTATAGGTTATTCTGGGATTCTCTATAAGCTCATTAAGTATTTTCTTATCTAATTCGTCAAGCATTTTCGTGAACGCCATTTTCTTCACGAGCATCACTTTAAATTTTTCATCTATCTTAAGCGTTTCTCACATAGGTATTTTTATTAAATGCTTATAAGCTAATTTTTTATAAAAATAGTGTTGAATGGGTGGTTTAGTAAGATATGGCTAAAATAAGACGTTTGGTTTTAGACGTACTTAAACCGTTAAAGGACCCATCAGTTATAGAGGTCGCCAAAGCATTAGCTAATGTAAAAGGGGTTTCCGCTGTAAATGTTACAGTAAATGAAGTTGATGTTGAAACCATGGGTTTAATAATAACTATTGAAGGAGAGGATATCGATTATAGAGAAGTAGAGGATGTTCTCAGAAATGTAGGTGCTGTAATACACAGTGTAGACCAAGTGGTTGTTGGAGAAAAAATTATTGAAACAGCAACTACTATTCAAAGTAGAACTTAGCATACCTTGGTGCCAGGTTCTGGTTCATTATCAACTGTTAGAACTCTTGGCTTACCTTTAGGACAACCTGCTGCCAATATCATACCTTGGCTAACGTAACCTCTAATAACTTTAGGTTTAAGATTAGCTACAACGATAAGTCTTCTATTAACAAGGCTTTCAGGAGTATATACATCACCTATACCAGCTATTATTTGCCTTTCCCCAAGTTCTCCAAGATCTACTATTAGCCTTATAAGCTTAGTTCCATGAATGCGTTCAGCATGTTTCACTAAACCAACTCTTAAATCTATTTTGGAAAAATCTTCAATTGATATTTGTCCAGGTTCAGACAAAGCTATCAACACCCAAGCGTTTGTGATCCAATTATGTAAGAAATTAGAGTGACTTATAAAGTTAATTATTTCAAATATTAAGAAAGGGTTCGGGCTTCATCATTGCTTCTAGTCACTTTTAATTATTTTTAATTACTCGCCCTCATCACCCCTGTCTTCACCCTATCCCCGCTCTTTGGGAGTCTGGCTTCACCGCCTCAGCCTCCCGCATCGCTCCACCTAGGCTCCCTTGAGCGAGGGTAGGGTGTTCATGGGGCTGGGTTTCATCCTTATCTCCGTCTCCTCATCGGTTCGTCCACCCACCCCTCAATTATATGTAATGGTAGTAACATTTATAAGTTTTATTGCTACTATCTTTTGGCATGGGTGCTATATTGTGGAGCACTACGTGTTCAAGTCTAGGGTAATTAGTGCAGGTTACGATAAATATGGAAATCCAAGGTACTCGATATCAATACCGAAGGAGGTAGTTGAGAAGATAAAGCGTCTACATGGGAGAGAGGTTATAGTACATGTCATTGTACCAGATAGCTGGTAGAATAATAGCGGATAACCCGAGGACGCTAGAAGACTTTAAATTCGTAACCATAAACGGAAAGCTAGTAGTAGATGACCCGCTAGACCACATGAAGCTCGTTAAGCTAGCGAGGGCTTACGCATCTGCTGTTAGGAAATTATTAAATTTGATATGGGGAGGGCATAGTCATAAGGAAGCTACTAAACTACTCTACAATATCCTACCGAACTATGTATACCTTGAAACAGCTTACAAGAATGCGAAAGCAATCACGGAAAACATTAGATTCTTTGAAGAATACCTTGGCAAAAATAGAATATTAGCTGATATACATAGGTTCTGGATTGCGAGTAGAGGTAATAAATGGGATAAAGGCAATAGAAACATCAAGCTCATACCAAGGGATACTTACTTCGAAGTTCTAATTAAATATCCTTGGGATGGCTCATGGATTAAGGCTAGAGCATTCTTTGGAGAAAGATATGTTCCATTGCTAAGGGAGCTGATAGAATTAGCTGGTAGGAGGGAAGAGGGATATGGAGTGGTAGTAAGCTTCAGAGAACATCCTAGAATCCACATACAGATACCGCTATGGCTGTACCTCAAGTATTTCTCAACATCTAAGCCTAGAGGCTATGGATTAATTGCCGGTTTTGACGTGAATAGTGACAGACTTAACGTAGTCGTCATAGATAACGATGGAAACATAGTTGCCGTGGAGACCTTTTGGTATTGTGAAACAGTATCTCATGGTTTTCCTAAAGGAAAAGCCGAGTGGATAAGACTTAACGCACTATCTAGTGCATTGGAATGGTGTAGGAGGATAGGTGCGGATTACGTAGTATTCGAGGATTTAACAAGGATAAGGTGTAAGAGATTCACGAAGAACCACTATGTTAATCGTAAGATAGCCAAGTTTCCAAAGAAGCAAATACTCATTCATGGAGTCATCAAAGCATTAAAACTAGGATTCATAGTAGTGCTAGTCAATCCAAGAGGAACAACCAATAGCGTAACCCATGAACAAATAATGAGGGAGAAAGGGTTAGATAGACACATGGCAAGTGCATACATGATAGCTTACAGGGGATTAAAAGTAATTAGAAATCACGAAAAGTAAACAAAATCTTGTAGAGGCTGAAGCTCTATGGTAGTTGATGAGAAAACATGGTGTAATAGAAAAAATGCATTCATGAGACGTCTCGAAAGTGATAAGAAGACAGGATATTTTGATAAGGAGCTAGAAGGCCTAGTAGAGTTGCTAAACAGCTTCAATGACATGTTTACAACAAGTAGCTGTGCTGGACGTATCATGATTTTTTCATCTAAAAGGCCTTGGGATAAAAAATCAATAAAAATTTATTTGAAATCTCATAATTTCTTAAAAATAGATGACGTTAAGAAAGCTATTGAGAAATCTTCAGATAAAAACTTATGGTTTATTATGCAGCCACCAATAATACATGTCTCATGCTTAAATGTCGAGAGAGCACAGGAACTTTTAAAGATAGCTAGAAATGTCGGATTTAAACACAGCGGCATTATAAGTTTTTCAAGAAAAGGCATTCATGTCGAGCTTCAAGGTAATGAGCATTTAGAATTTCCCTTGAAGGTTAATGGAAAAATAGTTATTAGAAAGCGTAGTTTAAACAAACTCGTAAGATGGGCTAATGCTCTTCTTCTTGAGTCTAAAAAGAAGATATTTAAGTTAGAATCAGTAATCAGAAGAAAATGGTTAGAAAAGGGTGGTTGAACAGTGCCAGCCGTAAAAACGCCTCTTGATGTAATAAAACCGCTAAGTCCAGGGCAGGAAGAATTACTTAATGTACTTAAGGATAAAAGCTATGATATCATAGGAGTTTTTGGACCTACAGGAACGGGTAAAAGCCTGCTCTCCATAGCTTATGGAATCTCTGAGGTTATTAAAGGAAATTACAGGAGGTTCATTATAGCACGTCCCCTAATAGACATAGTTTCTGAACGTGAAGTAACAGCCATAGAGCTAGGCAAGCTTTACTATGAGCTTTCAGCTGCTTACATTAGGGATATTTTATCAGAATTCATAGAGTGGAATATAGTGGAGAGTCTAGTTAAGGATAAAAAAGTTCTCTTAGTCGATATTCATTTCTTAAGAGGAAGGACATTTGATGACACAATAATATTTCTAGATGACGCACAAAATGTTCCTCCAGAAAGCTCACTAGAGCTCCTTATGAGAATGGGTAATAAATCTAGAATGATAATTGCTGGAGACCCTGTTTTTCAGAAAAACCCGGAAATACATTTAGACGGGGCAACATTACTTAGAGAAACACTAATGGGTGAGGAGAGAGCAGCAGTAGTAGACTTAGGAGTTAAAGACATTGTGAGAATGGGTGCTAAAAGAGGAATAAAGCTTCTTCTTGAAGTTAGGATGAGGAAGAGAAAGCTTAGCGACCTGGAATCAAAAATACTTGATGCTGCTAGAACCTATGCTCCTGACGCAGACATAGTTACAGTAATAGAGTTTCTTGAAGAGAAAAAGAAGTTTGAAATTACAAGCGAACATACGCCGGATGCATTAATCATAGTTAAAGAAGGCCATTTAGGCAGGCTCGTCGGAAGAGGCGGGGAGAGAATAAATAAAATTGAAGGAGAAGTAGGTCTTAAAATAAGGAGCATTGAGCTCACATTAGACTTTAGAGAACTTGTTAGAGCAATTCATCCGGTAAGCTGGATACATAAGCACGTTATTGATGCGGACTTCGCAGGACCCAATATGGTGTTTAAAGTTAGAAGCGAAGAATTCGGTCCATTTGTTGGACAGAAAGGATTCTATATAAAATTTATGGATGCTGTACTAAAGAAATTAATAGGTGTTGGCGCTAGGGCTCTTGAAGTAGAGGAGAGAAGACGAAAGCGCAGAAGATAAATTACTTTTCCACATAATAATCTATCACTACCTGGTACTTCTTAGTACCAACAGATCTTATAACCCTTACCTCCTTTACATGAGCCTTTTTAACATATTTCTTGAGAAACTGTGTATAATCACTAATGGCGTTTATTTTAGCTTCTTCTCTATTGCGGCCTTTAGCGAAGAGGTATACGTGAAGAAAACCCTTAGGTTTCAGCGCATATAAGGCGTATTTCAAATAGTCATATACAAGTTCGGGTAAGGGCATTAAAACCCTATCAGCAATTTTACTAAGTTCTTTTTCAATAACATCTTTAGCGTCCCCTAAGATTGGTATAACCTCGCCTTTTAACTTATTTAACCCAATACTTTTTACCATATAGTAGTATGCGTAAGGATTAACATCTATGGAGTATACAGTAATTTTCTTTTTTAAAGCAGAAACTATAGAAAATAAGCCTATACCAGCAAACATATTAATTATAGTTTCGTTATCATACACTTTCTCAGCTATCCTTCTGTGCTCATAATTTAGCGCAGGTGAAATGTAAACTCTCGTAATATCGACGAGAAAGCGAGCACCATGTTCAACATAAATAGTTTCACTTCTATATTCTCCGCAGAGAAAAACATAGTCTCTAACCCTATGCTTACCCTTAATTTCTGAGATAGAACACCAAACAGATTTTACATAAGACAAATAGTTTAAAACATAAGTTGCAAGCAGCCTTAACTTTTCTAGCTCAACATTAAAGGGTTTTCTTAAAACTAAAATATCGCCCACGATTTCCATTCTTCTCCATATTCTTCTTGAAAAATCTTCTCCGAAAAGTTTTCTAGCAAGTTCCCTTAGGAAAACACCGTGAACCATAAAGTACACCGTTAATGTGAGGTATTATGAGTAGACGTATCATGATACCTTGGGATGAAAAGTCTAAAAAGTCTTTAGCATTAATACTTAAACCGTACGAAGCATCTATAGTTTCAAAGAACATACTCATAATCCTTACGTTTCGAGAAATCAGAATATCTGACTACGTTAAAAATTATTCTGAAGAAGAATCCACGAGAAAAAGATATATTAGAGTGTTTTTTAGTGAACCATTAATACCTTTGAATGAAGAACCATATACCAAATTCCATGGAGGCATTATCGAAAATTTCGATATAAGATACACTAACTTAGGTTTCTCAAAGTACTTAACATTAATAGTTCCCGGAAGTTTCCTTTACAACTACTTAGTGCTTGCAGAAAATAGTCTCTCAATAGAGTGCTCAATTAAGAAAAGTGTTTATTTTGAAAAATACAGGAATTCACTTACCATATATTTCGTTTAACTTACTCTCTAATATTTTCCTTGCCTTTCGAACTTCAGCACCATCTATAGTTAAAACTTCTCCACTATCCATAAGTACTTCGCCCCTTACAATAACAGTCTCTATAGTAGCATTAGAAAATAATATTGCATTATAAATGTTTGATTCTAAAGGCCACCCTCTCACATTGGAAAAGTCCATAACTATAATGTTTGCATCGTACCCTTTCGATATTTTACCATGGTTTTCTATTCCTTTAAACTTAGCTCTATTGCCTGTTGCTAATTCCAAAAGCGTATACGAGCTTATTCTTGATGGTACACCATAAAGAGTATTTACGGTAAAATAGGTTAATTTGGCTTCTGAAAGAATATCCCAGGAGGGATTTATGTCTGTTCCAAACCCTATCTTAACATTCTTAGCTAACATATCAACTATAGGCATGGTTCCCGAAAGCAAGATGTTATTAGATATTGGGCAATGAGCAACATTTGCTTCGCTTTTAAAAAGATAATTTATCTCTCTTTCCGTAACCCATACTGCGTGCGCTACTAATGTTTTACTTGAGAGAAGACCGTAGTCCCTTAGTACCTCAATGGGTCTTTTACCAAATGCTTCCTTAGCTTTTCTAACATCATCTAGAGTTTCCGCCACATGAATGTGTATGCCTATGTTTTCCTCCTTAGAAATTAATGATATCTCATTTAACTGCTCCCTCGTAAGATATCTTAAACAACATGGACCTAAGTATACGTTTATTCTTCCATCATCGACTCCATCCCATTTACGATGTAGCTCAATATTTTCTTTAAGTGTTTTCTCATACTCGAAGTCAGCTATTTCCAAAATGGCTACTGAAAGGTTAGCGATAAGCCCTGATTCTTTAACGGCTTTAGCTACAGAGTCCATGTTAAAATGCATGTCGGCGAAAGCTACTATACCGTTTTTTATGAAAGCATACATGGCAAGCTTTGATGCATAATAGGATTCTTCAAAGGACAATGTACTCTCGTAAGGCCAAGCTACTGCCTCCTCCCATTCGTTAAGTGTTAATCCCAAGCCCATGAACCTTATGGGGAAAAGGCCTAAATGAGTATGGTAACTTACAAAACCTGGTAAAACTACTTTCCCTTTTAAATTAAGTACTAAGTCTGAATACTTATAGTCGTAAGGTAGCCTGTCTGCTTGACCTACATCAACTATTCTCCCATTCTCTATGTAAACATAGCCTTCCTTTATTATTGAATTTTTACTTTCCATAGTAACTATGGTTGGATTAAGCAGTAATATGCTAACCAATTTTAAGCCTCACAGAGAGTGGTAAAGAATACTTTACACGTGGTGACATAAAAAATTTGGTATTTTAGGCGTTTTTCAATTCCGCTTACTCTGAAAGAACCTCCTTTATTCTTTCAATTTTCTTCTTATACTTTTCAAGTTCACTTTTTACTTTCTCATTTACATTACGTAGCTTATTTACTTCATCTTCTAAGACTTTAACCTTATTTGCTAAATTACTCTTCTCTTCTTCAAGAGCCTTTATTCTGTTATTTAAGGTTTCTATTTCTTTCTTATACTTTTCTATTTCAGGGGGTGGAGCTAGTTTGGCTACTGCTTCAGGTATTTCTATTCTTACGCCTTCTCTTAGAAACCTTTGATAAGTTTCCTGAACAAGTTTTCCCGCCTTTGTTTTTGCTTGTAAGTGGTTTCTTATTGTTCCCTCACTTCTACCTAGCTCTTCAGCTATTTGCGAAACCGTCATGCCTGCTTTCGATCTGGCTAAAGCAGCTGCTGCAACAGCTAAGCTGTCAACCCACGTTAACCGTTCTTCAGCTTTTCTAATTTCCTCTATAACGTCAGGCCTCAGCAGCGTAGCTATGAGTAGTGCTGTTTCTAACTTATGAATATCCTGTCTACCTACAGGCCTTAGAGGAATTTCCTCAGACACGGCCTCTCACCCTAAAGTATTATATTTGAGAAAATATTTAACTAAATCTTAATGAGCTAATATTTAGAGGTAAAATCGTCATCATGATCACTCTCGAAATAACTATAAGCAATATTCAAAAACCTACTTATAGGGAGCATATTTTAGGTATAGTCTTAAGCGGAAAAGGTATGTTTAAAATAGCATTGACATGTAAGGAAGACATTCCAGGTGGAAGAGTTTTCGAACTTTACCTCCTTGTTGATAAATATAATGAGTTTCTTATTAAAAAGTACTTTGAAGCAGAGGGCGACGTAGGATATGCTAACATTAGTAATGCTGAGAAACTATTGAATATGGTTAAAGAGAAAATCCCTATAGAAAAGTACTATGTAAGTCCATGGAAAATTATACCTGCATTAATAGCCTATGTTGAAGGTAAAGTCTATAGTGAGAAAGACTTCTTACAGAGAATTAAGTTAAGAGACAATAGATACTCCAAAGGCTGGCATAATTTCTTCAAAAAACATAGGAATATTAATTTAGAAAAAGTAGTTAGTGAATTAAACGTTGAACTTGACGTTAAAGTTGTTTGAAATTATTAAGTTATTAATTCTTTTTCAAGCTTCGATTTTACTTTCTCAAATATTTCTAAAACCTCATGTTCACAGGGTATTCCATTTCTTGCTCCTTTTCTTTCAACCTTAATGCCAGCTGCAACACTTGCAAATAATGCACTATCCCATAGGCTATATCCTTTTAAAAGACTGGCTGTAAGTGCTGCTGCGAAAACATCTCCTGCGCCCGTAGTGTCAACTACTTTCCTAGGCTTATATGGTGGAACCCTTATCCTTGCTTCACTCAATACAAGGTATGATCCTTTAGAACCCATTTTAATAACAATGAGTTTCGGCCCATATTGTAGAAGTTTAGAGGCTGATTCAGGATCTTTTACTTTAGTTAAACACTCTAGTTCTCTTAAATTTAGGTAAAGTATTTTTACATGTGAAAAAATGGGTCTTAGTTCCTCTATACTGTAATGGCATACTATGGAACCTGGGTCGTAACTAAATGTTATACCATATTTTGAAGCTATTTCAGCAATGGCTTCCGCAAGCTTCTTTCTTATGCTTGCAACATGAACTACTTTCGCTTTTGAAACATATTTTTCATCTATGTCCTCCCTAGACATGTAAGCATTTGCTCCCCTATATGCTATCATTCTTCTTACTCCATTTCTAGTGACTATTATGAAGACTTTTCCTGTAGGATGCTCATTATCTACGATAAGATTTGATATGTCTACACCTTCCTTTTCAAATTCTTTTTTAATAAATTCTCCAAAACTATCCTTACCTATTCTCCCTATGAAGCCACTTTTCATCCCTAATCTAGCTAGGGCTACAGCGTAATTTGATGCTGAACCTCCTGCTGAAATTATTGAGTCATAAGCTTCAATAGCCTCGTCTTCCTCAGGAACCTTATCGACATACATTATTATATCTACATTGGCGTTGCCTATGGCCACAACATCTAATACCATTCCTCATATTCCTCCTTAACTGTTTTGAATTCTTTCATGAAGTAGTCTTGAATTACCCAACCATACTTCTCTATTAAGACAAGGAATGCTGCTTGCGGAGGTATTAATCCCTCCTCAGTTATTATCGCATCTATATACTCTGGAGGAGTTACATCAAACGCAGGATTCCTGACTTTAACGTTAGGATGCTCCTTAAGGTACTCTTCGCTTACAATTTCCAATGGGCTTCTCTCTTCTATTTGAACAAGTTCACCTATTACCGTTGCTGGACTAAACTTATATGTTTCAGCAGCGACAAACATTCTTACTCTAGCTTCTTTAGCCGCTAAGGCAATATTAGAAGTACCTATTTTATTAACTACAGCTCCATTAGCTGCTACGGTATCTGCACCAACAATTACCTTATCCACTTTCTTCATAATGTATCTCACTGCCGAATCCGGTATTAGTGTTACATCTACACCTTCAGATAAAAGAGCCTTAGCTGTAATATATCCTTGAAACTTAGGCCTAGTTTCTGTAGCATAAACCTTAATTTTCTTTCCTTGCTTATGAGCATTGATGATTATAGAAACCGCTGCTGAACTATTGCAATGTGTTAAAATAACGTCTCCATTCTGAATTCTCCTAGAACCTATTATACCTATCTTTTCAGTTGCTACTTTAGAATACTCTATGAATTCGTTAGATAGCTTAACTATAAGTGAAATAGCCTCATCTATTGTTTTCATTTTTGCTCTCTTTAATCTCGATGTAATATACATTACAGCGTTAGGTAAAGATACAGCTGTAGGCCTAGTAGATAGTAGGAGTTTAGCCACTTCGTCGATGTATTTTATAAACTCTGTGAGATCCTTTTTCTCGACATATTTTTCAGCAGCAATTTTAAGCGCTTGGGCTGCGGCTCTTGCTATCCTACCTGCGCCTCTTATTCTCATAGCTTTTATGTCTTCAGCTATCTTCACTACTTCGAAGGGTATAACTACTTTACCCATGACCTTATCTCACCTATTAAAACTTGCAAATCAGGATATTCCGGAGGCCATTTACCATAAATTTCTTTCATCAAAATAGGTAAGGCTTGAGGAGCTATAACGCCATACTCTGTTATTATTGCATCAACATATTCTGGAGGTATTACGTCTAAAAGCGGTATTTCGACTTTTAGGCCTTTACCTATTCTTGCCTTTGTTTCTTCATTTAATATTGTCTTTTCAGGAGCATGAGGTATTTTAACGAGTTCTCCGAAAATTGTTTCATAACTAAACTTTAGGGTGGAAGATGCCACAAAAACTCTAACCCTTGCTTCATGCGCTACTAAGGCAAGTAATGATGAGCCTACTTTACTTATAACTGCTCCATTAGCAGCTACAGCTTCTGCACCTAAAAATGATTTTGTAGCATCTTTCATGAAGAATCTCATGGCAGAATCTACAATAAGTGTTGTTGGTATGTTCATTTTTGAAAGTTCTGAAGCAACAATCTTACCATCATCACCGGGCCTTGACTCAGCGACATATACTTCAAATCTCTTTCCCTGCTTCAAAGCCTTCTCAAAAATCTTCATTATAGTTTTACTATAAGTAGCAGTTATTATGATGTCTCCATCAACTATCCTATTAGCACCTATTGTGGCTATTTTCTCTATGTCGCTTCGTGACTTAGCAATAAGGTAGCTTATTCTGCGAAGAAGTATTTCAATCATTTCCTCATGTTTCATGTATTTCTTAAGGCCTTGTTTAAGGTTTAAAAGTATTTCTCTAAAGGAATTAATGAGCATAGCGGATGTAGGTCTTGAAGCTACTATTTCATGCATAGCATATGTTACATTATTTACTAATTCGTTCATCGATGAACTTAGTTTAATTATTTTAGCTAATGTTTCAAGAGCTGCTTCAGCTACACCTGACGAACTTCTAATATTCCATTCCTTAATGTTTTCAACAATATTAGAAACTAATAGTGCTACATCTTTTTTAACCATAACCTACTATCACACCTCAGATTAGTAATGATGGGAAGAAGTATTTCCTCCCTTTTTTCAGCTTAATTTCATCCCATTCATAGAGTATTTTAACTGCTTCATTAGCTACACGTATGGCGTCTTCAACTCCGGCTTCTGGTAAAAGTTCATCAGTAACTCTGTTTGCTATAGCAGCACATACTGAGCCCGCCCTAGCTCCGTAAATGTTAGCTAATGTGAAAATTGTTGAGGCTTCCATTTCGAAGTTAATAACTCCAATCTTTTGGAGATCGGGAATTATGTTTTTCATCCAGCTCAACATATAGCCTTTAAAACCTGGTCTACCTTGTCCCGTGTAAAAGGAGTCTGTAGATGCTGTAATACCAACGTGGTATTTTACGTTAAGGTTTTCTGCCGCCTCAATAAGAGCTAAGACAACTTCATAACTTGCTATAGCCGGGTATTCTGGAAACACATACTGCTTAGTTACGCCATCAAACCTTATGGCGCCTAATGAAATAACTAAATCTCCAACATTAACTTCTCTCCGAATAGCGCCTGTTGTGCCAACTCTAATGAATGTGTGGGCACCAACCCTTAAAAGTTCCTCAATTGCTATTGCAGCTGCTGGGCCTCCTATTCCTGTGCTTGTAGCTGAAATGGGCACGCCTTTATACTTGCCTGTGTAAGTTACATACTCTCTATGTTCAGCTACTTTCCTAAAATTATCCCAAAAACTCGCTATCTTGGGTACTCTTTTAGGATCTCCTGGAAGAAGAACATACGGAGCAACGTCTCCGGGTTTACATGCTATATGATATTGCTTACCTTCACTTGTCTGAGGAATAGATGCGGAGACCTTGTTTTTCAAGGAATGCCACCTACTTTAGAAACTTTTTGCACATAAGAAACATTATTCTGCAAGTTTTGTTATTAATTAAATACTGTGGGCTTACTAATAAAGGTAACATTAGGATGTGATGATCCTTTCCCTCACTGAGCTTTCGTGATGAAAACGGTCGCCACTGATAAAGTCTAGGGTTAAGATAGGAAATGAAGATAAAAATAATACATGGTGCAAAACTACTCCCTAAAATTAGAGAGAGGTTAGCAAAAATAATTATGAGAAGAAATGAGGTACCAGGAGAAGAAAGACTCTATTTGAAACCGGTTCACATAGTTATAGTTAAAAAGGGAAACACTGTTAAGAAATATGTTTACATCAGTAGATATTGGTGGAGGATTAAGTATAGGGGGAAGAAAGATAAAGTATCTCAAATAAAGTGGAAATATTTGGGTAAAAACATACATCGAAAGAGCTTTGATATAAAGTTCAAAATAGAGAATGACGACATAATAATTGATGAAAAGAATTTAGAAAGACTTAAAGAACTCTTGAACAGTGAACTTGAAAAATACACTGTAGTGAAGGAGGATTGAAAAATTATTTTAATACACTAGGTCTTTTCACTGTAGCGCGAGCTTTAGACAACATTTCTCCTGCTTTCTCGAGAAAATCAGGTGGTAATTTTTTGAATATAGGCTTAGGTTTCCTTATTTTATGTCCCGGCTTTACAAATAATTCCCTCATTAAACTCCATTTTTCATGTGTAACATCAGTTTCCATGCCTAGCGTTCTCCATATTTTTTGAGCATATTTAGGAATAAACGGGGCCAGCATTAATGCTAAAAATCCTACGGCATTCGCTGAAAGCCATAGAGTTGTTTTGGCATTCTCTAATGTTTCCGACCTTTTAACTTTATCCCAAGGAGCTTTTCTGTTTAAGTATTGATTACCTGATCTAGCTAGCTCGACGATATAGTGTAAAGCTTGTTTAAGTCTAACTTCTTCAAAGAATTTACTTACAACCTCCGGTGTTTGAAGGATCTTTTCTTTAAATTCGTGATCAACTTGGCTTAGAATCCCTGGCTCAGGGACTTTTTGGTCAAAATATTTACTTATAAAGCTTAGTGTTCTATGAATAAAGTTTCCTATGTCGTCATTTAGGTCACTATTTATTATCCTATAGAATTCCTTCCATGTGAAATTAGTGTCCTTTACTTCAGGCCTCATAGAGATTAACGCAAATCTCCAATAATCAGCATCTAGCATTTCTAGAGCTTCATCAATCCATACCCCTATTCCCCTACTTTTACTGAACTTCTCCCCTTCAAACGTTAAGTACTCTGTGGCAGCTATTTGCCAAGGAAGAACTAATTTTTCTCCGGAAGCAAGTATTAACGCGGGCAGTATTATTGCATGGAAGGGGATATTGTCTTTCCCTATGAAATATACTGTCTTTGTCCTACTGTCTTTCCAATATTTTTCCCAGAGCTTCTCATCCCCTTTTCTTATACCGTATTCTATTGTAGCTGAAATATATCCTAAAAGGGCGTCAAACCATACGTAAATAGTTTTATCCTCAGCTCCAGGGAAAGGTGCAGGTATTCCCCATTTGTTATCTCTAGTTATGGCTCTGGGTTTTAAACCCTCCTTAATCCAGTTTAAAGAAAACTTCTTTACATTATCTGGGAAGTTTTTATGTTCCTTTATGAATTTATTAAGGGCATCTGTTAGTTTAGGTAAGTCAAAGTACCAGTGCTTAGTTAATTTAAATATGGGTTTTGAACCGCAAAATACGCATCTAGGGTTTATTAATTGCCAAGGCTCTAGTAGTCTTCCGCATTTATCGCATTGGTCACCACGTGCCTTTTCATAACCACAATGGGGACATGTTCCTTCAATAAATCTATCTGGTAAAAACATTTTATCTTTGGAGCAATAGGGCATTCGTATTTCTTGAATAAATATGTAGCCATTATTGTAGACTTTAAGCAGAAATTCTCTAACAAACTTAATATGAGTAAGATTCTCTGTTCTCGTGTAGTTATCAAAGCTTATTCCAAAAGCTTCGAATAGTTTAGATACATACTCGTGAACTTGATCTGTTAACTTCTTTGGTTCCACATTTCTCTTTCTAGCCTCAACTTCTATAGGTGTTCCATGCTCATCGCTTCCACTAACAAAAACTACGTCTTCACCCCTCATTCTAAGATATCTTGCGAAAACATCTGCTGAAAGAACGGAGCCTATAAGTGTTCCTAAGTGAGGTACAGAGTTAACGTAAGGCCATGCGGAACATACAACCCATTTACCCATGCTCATTAACCCCCCTTATTCCTTTAACTTTAAAATTTTAACATTAAATAAGGTTTACCGAAATTGCAATATACGAGCCCTAGCATAGTTGGTTGCGAGAACACCCTTCAAATAGGTAAGAGGTGATCCCACTTATGGTTAAGAGAAGAAAAAGCATTTGGGATTTATTTGATGAGTTCTTTGAGGACATTTTTGAAAACATAGATAGAGAATTTAGAGATTGGATGAAAAGGTTTGAGCGTATAGAGGAAGAAATGACTAGAGCCACTCGTGAGGGAAGAATTATAGGTCCTTACGTTTATGGTTTCAGCATAACCATCGGCCCCGATGGCAGACCAATAATTAAAGAGTTTGGTAACATACGTAGAGAGGCAGGTAGACCTAAAATTGCTGAAGAAAGAGAGCCTCTCGTAGATGTTTTAGAAGACGAAAATACGGTAACTGTTGTAGCTGAAGTACCCGGAGTTAATAAGGAAGATATTGATATAAGGATTAGAGACAATACATTAATAATATCAGCCCAAAGTGGAGATAGAAAATATTATAAGGAAATACAGCTCCCTGCCAAGGTAAAACCTGAAACAGCCAAGGCTACATATAAGAATGGTGTTTTAGAGGTCAGGCTGGAAAAGGAGAGGAGAGGAAAAAAGGAAGAAGGAATCAAGATTAAGGTAGAGTAACGTTTAAAGAAATATGTAAAAGCATTAGTATCCAATTAAGACCACAGAAGATGCATTATGAAGGCAAAAATAGTCTTTATTGACTATTCAAAATACCCATTTCTTGCATCTCCGCAAAAGTACTTTGAGGAAAAATATGGTTACTCCCTAAGCCTCTCGGAAATTTTTGAAATACATTTGACATCATCTGTAGAGAAACGAGTAATTGAAAGAATAATCGGAGCAGTAAAGGGGAAGATATCAGAACCAAAAGGGCTTTCTGATGATGAAGAGATAGTGTCTTTTTATCTTTCACTCGTAGTTTTAGGAGGAATAAACGATAAGTGGCTTACATCACGTTACAGCGTCTTTGAAGCTAAAAGAATAAAGAAACATTTAGATAGAGAAAAACCAGAAATTTTAGAAGCCATAGGTAAAATTTTAGGTTTAAACATACAATATTTAGGATCTAACAAAGCCTATAAAGTACTTCATGATGTTAGAAAGGGGAGAGCAATTTACACTTATCTTCCATTTAAAGTAACAGTGTATGATTACTTAAAATCCTTAAGATTACATACTGATCCGTCATGGAAGCTTTCAAATCAAATAGTAAATGGAGGCTACGTATATCTCACACATCAACGCGTAAGTAGGTTTTTGGAGGAAATAATATCGCAAAAAATAGCTGAAATGGTAAAACCCATTGAAATCGATGTATTGCCTGAGAAAATCAAAAAGCTTGTGAAAGCAGTCTCCAAAGAATATTACATTGTTAGAGAAGAACACGTAAAGGAAGCGTTAAAATTTAGTTTACGAGAGAAGTTTGAAGAACTAAAATTTCTGGAGATAATTGAGCCAGAAGCGTTTCCTCCATGTATTAAAACATTATATGATGAAGCAATAGAAGGAAAGCATTTATCACATCACGCAAGATTTGCCTTAGCATCTTTTCTTCTTAACATAGGTTTAGATGTAGACTCAGTAGTTAATGTCTTTAGAAAATTACCTGACTTCAACGAAGCAATTGCTAGATACCAAGTTGAGCACCTAGCTGGTCTTAGAGGGTCAAGAAAGAAATATAAACCTTATAACTGCGATACTATGAGAACACTCGGCCTTTGTATTTCCGAATGTAAAGTAAAAAATCCTTTAGTATACTATTATAGAGAAGTTTTAAGGAGAATGGTAAGGAGAGATTAAATTTCAAAAACTATTTTTTCATATCCGCTTATTCTATCGCCTCTCCTCGTCCAAATATAAAGTATGTTTGGTTTTACCAGGTCAAAATCCCCTGAAATATATATCTCCTTTACTTTTGCTTTTTCAGGGAAGAACCAGTATATTTCGTAATCGTACTCCGCTATTTCCTCTTCATAAAAGTCTTCGAAAACATTTTCTCCCTTCCTTAAATTACCTTTGAAACGTATGAAGTAAAGTATATATGGGTGATCTCTATAACCAGCAAAGTCTATATTGACCATGAGAACTCTAGGTTTAACTCTTTCACCGTTTACAAATATTTTTTCTTTTGAAAGAAAATCCTCCATAGCATTATGGAGCCTACTTATTTCAACATAGTATTCTTCAGGCTTATGTATTAAGCGATAATAGTATTCATTCTCATCGTAATAAAGAAACCTTAGTATTTGATTGAACGTTCCTTTACGTTCAACTATAAAATACGATTCCCCATGAATAGGTATGAGGTTCAACAGCATCATCCTCTACATGAAAAAGAAAAGAAGAGTATACGGGGGGCCATGACGCCTAGGGGTGGAGTCTCCCGTGTTCACCCCTACCCGCGACGCGGGTTGAGGTTACACGGGCCGTGGGTTCCATTATTATTTACAAAACATTACTTTTTTATTTGTTTCTCTTGAGTCTCCACGAGTTCGGGCCGTATTTTAACCCATAATGGTCTGGGGTCTCCAATTATTCGAATAAGGACCTCTCCCGTTCTTAACCATGACATTCTCTCCTTTTCTGTCTCATTTAGTTTCATAAACTTGCTTACGCTTTCAATGTAATCTTTACTATTTGACCCAAAAACAGCTATTGTTCCAGCATTATCTAAAATTTCCTTTGGAAAATCAGATATATCTTGGGAAGCTAAAGCCACTGCAAGTCCGTAGCCTCGTCCCTCCTTTACTAAGGACTTAATAATTTTTGCTCCAGAACGTGTATCCATAAAGCGCCATGCTTCATCAAGTATTACTAAGCAACGTATAGTATTTGTTGGCGTTAGCGTTAAAATATAGTTAGCTAAGATTTGAAGCAATGCTAAAGTGTATAATTTACGATACTCCTCAGGCAACCTATGTAGAAGAAATATTAGAGGCCTCTTAAAGTTAAGGGCATATACGTTACCGTTGAAGAATATCTTTGATTTTAAAGACTCAAGTTTTGTTAGTAAACTAAACTCAACATCCTTATCACCATAGTTCTTAGAGATCTCAGCTATTGTTGACATTAAGTATTCGAAGCTAGGATTGTTTGTTGATTCGTACGTTTTTATAAGTGACATATATAGTAAGTATTCCTCCTTGGAAGTTAATGATGCTATGCTTTTAATAAGCTCAATTATTTGCTTTGCCCTTATTCTAGGACTCGTAAACCACGTGTATAATATGTTAATGTTGTTTCTCTCAGGATCTATTATTTCAAAAGCACTTGTAGACTTTAAGCCAATAAACTCTCCTCTTAAGTCAAAGATCCATACTGGAATTTCATATTCATCTATGGCCCTTTTCGCTATTGTGTAAAGGAATGTTGTTTTACCCCTACCTGTAGGCCCTATTACCACTATATGTTTCGTTAAGTATTTTTCGAAATCGTAAAAAACTGGTGTACCATAGTCTATGTCTTCACCTAGATAAATACCCTTACCGGAAACCTTAGGCCTTTTAACATATCCTATGGGCATCATGAAGCCTACGTCGGACTCCAACGTAATCTTATGTTTAGTTTCTTTAAGAATACCTAGACTTATTGCTTCTAAGACCTCGTCCTCAGTTGCTTTTCTAACATCAAAACCCATTGAGGCTTTAAATGACGTTATTACTGTACGTGATCTTTCCTGAATAGCCTTTATCAATCCCCTTTCCGATGAAGCATGTGCTTTAACTACTATATAGTACTTTATGCTAATGGGCTTTTCGCCTTTAACTATCCTATCATATATTTTTTCTAATCTTCTAAGTTTCTTTAAAATCTGAGGATTTGCAGGATCTGTTGCCACCATTATCTTGTAATTTATGAGCTGTCTCTCAATATTCTTAACATAAGATGATGTATTTGCTTTCTTCTTTAATAGAACTATTGAAACATCACTTTCCGTTGCTGTTATAAAGCCTGTAAAAGATCTGATTTGTTGTATAAGGAAATCTGAGGTTACATCTTTGTAACTATAAGGAACATCATCAACCACATATACCGCTAAGCCACTTACAGTTTTATCTTTTTTCACAACTAAGATGTTACCTTTAACCATCATGTTTGCTTCGCTAAACTCTAGCTTACGAGGTATTATTTTCGATGTAAGCTTTGGAAAAACCAACGGTATATTATAAGCAAAAATGAGCAGTAAGAATAAGGCTATGTAATGCTCTAATGCAACAAAATCCTTCAAGAAAACGTAAGCTAAAACAAATGCTCCAATAACAATTATAAGCACTGGTATTTTTTCATTATAGTCCATAGCCTACCACCTATTTTAAAACGTCTCTATGATATATGATGAGTACAATCATAGGAATAACAACAAGTATTACTAGTAAAACAGTTAACACGGTATTTAGGTTAGCACTGTTCTTTACGATAATGTAAGTTACGTAAAGTACGTTAACTAGGTATAATATTAGCATTGTTTTAAAATTAAAAGGATTCACCATTAACCACCTTACACCCTATCTCTTATCGGTAAGCGTAATTTCCTACCTCCAAGAGTATATGCAAAAGAGTAAGTTATCGAAATAAGAATTGTTAAGTAAGTTACAGGCAATATTATCCATTGAAAGAACACTTTACCTATGGCTTCACCTAAATTTTGAACATTAATGCTAGAGTTTAAAGTGTTATCTATATCGCTAAAATACCCTTTATCTACAAGTTGGATGTTTTCTTCACCAACTATAACATAGGATACTTCTATAACCGTAGATCCTTTGGGCAAGTGAAAGTTTATAGTTGAAACATTTACATTATTCCAAATATAACTTTTATTAGTAAATTCAATTTCGCTATAATTTACCTTCAATTTTGTTATTTTTGCGACTTCAGGAACATAGGCGATTATGGCTTCTTGTGGTCCATTTAAAACTATGTTAAGAACGTACGTATTTCCTTGTTTATTAACTTCAGCATTCTTTACTTCACTCTGTAGTATTAAAAGAACTGTGCGGCCAAAGTAAATAACGTTGTTTAATGTAAAGTCATGTACATAGTCTGCATTGGGATCCAAATAGGGGTTGTAGAAGAATTCGTTTATTGAAACATTCATAGAGCTTATGCTAATACCTAAATAGCTAAATTTAACGTAAAATCCATTTACTTTTGCAGGCAACCCTCCGAAGGGTCTTCCGGCATTATAAAAGCCATTTTCGTCAGTATAATATGTAGCTATGGGATCTATGCTATTTTCTTTAAGAAACCATTCCGTTTTGATATATGGTATAGGCTCTCCTGTAATATCTTTAACTATTCCTTTAGCAAAAAATACTCCAAGATCCTCTTTAGGCTTAAGTGGCTCACTTATATTCATGTTTGTAAGAGGGTTACTTTCGCTCACGCTCATAACATTCACAAACGTTGGGAGAAGCGGAAGAGCTATTGTAAAAACTATAGACAGAGCTATTAATGATGCTCCTGCACTTCTAGCTAATCTAAATGGTACTGCATAAAGTAAAATTCCGAAGGCAAGTATTTTTGCGAAATATTCTTTAAACACTAATCCTAAAACGAAGAAGAACTCCATGACTATGAGCGTATATGTGGCTATACTAGTTATTGGTCCTAAGAAAGACGTAACTAAAGCTCTTCCTCCGGCTTGGGATATAGCTAAAGAAACACTTATTAGTAATGAAATAAATGAACCCAAAACTGCTATTCTTTCAACAAGCCAGTTAAAGTAGAAGTCCCAACTGACCCCCAAAATACCTCCAAAATAGGATGTAGCTTCAATTATTGATGTAAACAATAAAACCAAAATCGTTACTGCAAACGAATCATAAATTAAAGCTGGCGCCCACTTCTTAACGCTCCAAACAGGTATAGGTAACAAGTATATAAGTACGCCTAAGTAATAAGTCAATATAGCTAATGAATAAGCGATTATTAGAAACTCATCCATTACTTAACCCTTGTAGTATCTCTCATTACACCGACTAAGTTGATGAAGCTATGTACTTTATTAAAGCGAAAATACTTGTTCCCACAGCTAGCCAAAATGCGCCTAAAATAGCATCTTCAACTATATCTTGTCCGAACCTCTTTACTCTATATATTGGAATAGGTGAACCCTTCAGAAGCCATCCAATCGCCCATGAAAGCATGAAGAGTGCCCATGCTGCAATAACTACCCTATTAGTTAAATCATTAATTAGAGCCTCTATATCCACAACTATCCCCCTAAGAATATGTTGCTTTTTAAAAGGCTTTTTTGGGCTTTTAAAAAGCAATTATTTAAGATAATTCTCAAAATACTTTTATAGCTGCTACTACGGTAATACTTTTGGG
The DNA here is from genome assembly GCA_964564025.1 of uncultured Desulfurococcales archaeon. GTDB lineage: Archaea > Thermoproteota > Thermoprotei_A > EX4484-217-1 > EX4484-217-1 > DRYM01. The sequence goes on along the minus strand of CAZLZO010000002.1, from coordinate 68,794 downwards.
TGATAATTCTTTTGAGTGTATTATGTCTTAACGATACAGTTGTCGTAACTTTTAAAGTAAGACGCGAACTTCTTGATAGACTTGATGAATTAGTAAAGAATGGATACTTTTCCAGTAGAAGCGAAGCAATAAGAACAGCAATAATAATGTTAATAAATAGTTATAGCAAAGGAGAGGGAAATGGAGAAAGACTTGATGAAAGAAATTTAAAGGAAATTTTTGGTCCCAGACTTACTGTTTTAAGCTAATAATTTTCCCTCTAAAGGCAATTTTAATCCTATTTAAGCTTGGTCTCTCCAATTTAGCGTTACACTTTGGACAAACTCCACTATACCAGTTCATAATCTCGCTAGGTGTAGGTAAACCATAGTAATCTTGACCTACACGTTCAAACCTATATAATTCAAAACCACAGTTTTTACAAACATATACTACAGGCATTCCTAATACACACTCACATGGGTAATACTGACGTCGAACGAAAATATGTAGAAAAACATATTTACCATCTACTACTAAGTAATACCCAATAATTTCTTTAAATAATTATTTAAAAATACCGAGAGATAATGTTCATGATTTTTCAATCAATTATTTAAGTAATACCGACGGTTAAAAATATATAATTGTTTCATTTACTCGATTAGAGCACAGTATTTGTGAAATGCTAAACAGTAATGTAATTAATATGTCCTTATATTACATATCATTAGTGGTCAAAATGGCTTATATTTCTAATAAGGCGAAAATAGGGGAGAGGGTTATTGTTGAAGGAAACGTTATAGTGCTAGGCCGCTCCATCATTAAGGACAATACCATATTGGGTTTCGGAGTCATAGTGGGTTACCCTACTAAGGCCAAAATACTTAAAATAATAAAGAGTAAGGGAAATGCAAATTTTGAAATCTATGATGAAGTAAGTTCTGGAGCAATCATAGGGGCAAACTGCATTATCAGATCAAATAGTATATTATATGAGGACACCTTCATAGGCAACAATGTTGAAACAGGACACAATGTCTTAATAAGGGAAAATACGAGAATAGGTGAAAACACTAAAATAGGAACTGGGACAATAATTGACGGTCACGTTTTAATAGGTAAAAATGTCAGTATTCAATCATCAGTTTATATTCCTCCTGAAACAATAATTGGAAACAACGTATTCATTGGACCTCGGGTCATAATAACTAACGATAAGTATCCACCAAGTAGACGTCTAATAGGCGTTAAAATACATGATGGAGCAGTAATAGGGGCAAATGCAACATTAATTGCAGGAATAGAGGTAGGTGAAAAAGCAGTAGTAGCTGCAGGAGCCGTAGTTACGAAAAACGTACCACCTCATACAGTAGTTGCTGGCATACCAGCAAAAATTATAGGTACCTACGAAGACTATGTGAAAAAGAGAGAAAAGTATGAAAAAGAGTAAGAAACCATGCTGAAAAAGCATTGGCCGAAAACAGCTAAAGTATATTGGTGTCCTAACTGCAACATCCCACTTGTCAGTAGCAAATGTTACAAATGTGGAGGTGAAGGTATAGAAGTTAAACTTAGAGAACCGGCAGATGCAAGAATAGCTTTTCCAAGAGATATAGAAATAGCAAAGGAAGCGTTTAAAGAAAAATTCGGTACAGAAAGAGGTTTTGAAAGAATAGCTAATTCCTCAAAAATAATTCTACTAAACAAAACAACTCACATAGATGATGCTAAAGAAATGGTAATTAATGGCAATAACGCTGGAATACTATTGTTTAATCCTTTCACTTTAAAGTGGGAGTTTAGACCATCATATTATAGTGCTCTCAAAATACTAGAGGGAAATGAAGTAGAAACAGTAGCTGTTAAAAGCAATATTAAAGAGAACGAGATATTGCCCTTCAGAAAACAAAGCATAAATGAGAGCCAATATGTTATCATAACGAATCTTAATGGAGAACCATTAGGTTTAGGTGCTGTACTTCGAAACGGAAAAATTCGAGTAATTAAGAAATATAGACAGAAGTTTATTTATGAAACATCAGAGAAACCAGCAACAATAAATGAAGTAATTGAGGGAAATATTGATAAGTTAGAGAGGCAAGTTGAAGAAGCGAAAGCTTTTCTTAGAAAAATGGATTCAAAAATAAGGAAACCTATTGTTGTCTCGTTTTCCGGAGGTAAAGATAGTTTAGTATCACTTCATTTAGCACTAAATAGTGTTGGCGAAATAACGCTACTTTTCAATAATACGGGCATAGAGCTTCCGGAAACTTTAGAGACTGTTTTAAAAGTTTCTGAAGAATACGGATTAAAACTTGAAATAGCTGATGCAGAAAACGCTTTTTGGAAAACCGTGAATACATTTGGGCCTCCAGCAAGGGACTACAGATGGTGCTGTAAAGTTGCAAAACTTGTTCCTTTAGCTAAGAAAATGCTTAAAAAATGGCCTTTTGGCGCATTAAATGTTGTTGGTCAGAGAGCATACGAATCTCTTGAGAGAGCTAAGAGTACTAGAATTTGGCGTAACAAATGGGTTCCTATGGTAATAAGTGTTTCGCCCATACAGTATTGGAGTCAGCTTTCAATATGGCTTTACATATTTAAAGAGAAACTTACCAAACATGTTAACCCATTATACTTCAAAGGATTTGATAGAATAGGGTGCTTTATGTGTCCTGCCAGTAGATTAGCTGAATTTGAGGAAGTTAAGAAAACTCATCTTAACTTATGGAATAAATGGGAGAGTTTCCTTTATAAATGGGCTCAAAGAATAAATGCGCCTAAGGAATGGGTAACGCTAGGCTTATGGAGATGGCTTGGACCTGCTGCACCTAAGAAAGTTCTCTCAAGAAAAACGCAGTTTAACGCTTACGATTGGATTAGCACTTATGAAAAATGGGTGGAGGCCAAGATCTATTCCTTTGAAAAAGAGGGAAAAGAAGACTCTATCATAGCTAAGGTAAAGTTAAGCAAGAAAATAGACTTAGATAAAGTCTTAAGAATTCTCGCTATTTTGGGGAAAGCCATTAAAAAACATGCTGATGAAGTAATAGTATATAGTGATGAAACTAGAACTCACTATATTTTTAAAGGAAATGGTGAAATACTTGTTAAAGCACAAGTTAATGAAAGATGGATTGAAGAGTTTTTAGATGCAGTAAAGCTTGTCTATAGAGCGCATTATTGTGTGGAGTGTGGTTCTTGTGAAGCCCTTTGTCCTTCCGGAGCAATCAAAGTAATTAATGCAAAACCAGTAGTCCAAGAGCTGCTATGTCTTAAATGTAGAGCATGTAATGATGTATGCCCTATAGCTGACGTTATGGTGGAAAAGCTGGTTTCAGCTATGATCTTTAACAGATACGATGCATGGAGAAGAAAGACTAAAAGAAGTAGAGAATACACTGCAAAATTGCTTGCAGAATTAATGTTTAAAACAAAGCTTTTCTCTAAACACTTAGCTTTTCCAGAATCTTCTTGTTCTAATAAATAATGTTTCAGCTTCTATGAGAGCTTTGTAAAATTCACTCTCATTTTCAAAAAACTTTCCAACTATTCTCGCCGCAGTTTTATATCCAACACCAAATGTTGAAAGAGCAATTATAGCTGGTTTACCAAATCTTAACACAAGATCGGCCTTTAACTTTTCTTCTCTTAACATAGCTTTTTCAGCAGGATTTAGTCTAAGCTTTCTCAGCATCTTGCGCACAATAATTTCTACGTCTCTTGACCCCGTAGATGTTATTGTTAAAAAACCTGACCCGCAAATATTACACTTAGGATAGTCTGGAAGATCAGCAATCTTAACTTCGTCTATAACACTACCGCACATTAAACACACAAGCTTAACCCGCTTTTCTACAACTCTGCGCTTAAATAACTCTATTATTTCTCCCATGGGAGTGAGCTTTACTGAAACATCATAGTAAGAATAAGTTGTTAAGGCTTGCATAGTTAGCGGTGAATAATCTTCTAAGTAAACAAATTTCACTTTAACCCTACCTTTTCTAATTGAGTCAATGAACTCGAAAATAGCATTTAAATCTATTTTATCAACAATTATTTCATTAAATGCCTCATAACCTATAGGTGTATCAACATAGTATGCTAAAATGTTTGAAACCTTTTTTACACTAACATCTTTCCTTATAGCTCCAAACCTTTTGGCCACGTTGTACAAACGCCATTTAAACACATTACTCTTCTTAATATTCTCTCTTAGTAAGTACTTTAAATCCTCATTGTTAATGCTAATTAAGTCATTAATTATTTCCTCAAAATGCACTATTGAGTTGCTCATCAGAACTACTCTATACGGATCACTTTTGCTTACAACATTTACTCCTCGTTTTCTTAGAAAGTATGTAAGCAACAGCATTAGGCCAAAATTTCCTTTACTACCTAAATGTGAATTTACAATAACATTTTTGCCTCCAATTATCTCAACTACAACCTCTCTATCTGTAGGAATCCATCCCATCTTAGAATAATGTTCCTTAATTTGCTTTTCAATGAAATTGAGAAGAGATTGAGAAGTCGGATATTTTCTGAGAACAGTGAGTCCCTTCTCTATTATTCTACGTTTTAAAGCGCCTACCTCCCTAGAAACCTTATAATCAACAGGTATAAGTTCACCCTCCCATTTAGGAAGAGCACCCCAAGAATCTTCAGCAGGTTTAACATAAACGTATTTTTCATCATAATCTAATGTCTCCCAAACCTTTCCTGAAAGCAAAAATTTAGCTCCTACGTTAAGTGATGAAATCACAAAATCTTCGTCAAGCTGCCCTATTATAGTGTTGTCTATAATATTTTTAACTAAGAAATGCCTTACATCAGGTATCATTGAAACATCATAATAGTAAATCTTAGTTCTCCTAGTTTTCCTTAATATTTTTCCGTCAAAAGAAATGACACCTATCGCCGAAGCAAAATTTAATGTTTCAATAAGAGTAGCATAGCTTAACTTCCTGTAGTAGAAAGATCTCCTCAATATCTTAAAGACCTCGTCTACGGAGATCTCTCCATATTCAAGAAGCAATCCAGCAGTTTCATAAACTATAACGTCAAGCGGGTTTTCATAAGTGCTTTCACTTTCCAAATTTTTATCAATAACTCTTCTTGCTAATACAAGGGATTCTAATGCGTCATCTACGTTAGCTAAGGCTATAACATAGCCTTTCGATTTCTCAGTTTCTCTATGTCCAGACCTACCTATTCTTTGTAGAAGCTTTGTTGCCTGTCTTGGAGAACCATACTGAATCACTACATCTACTTCACCCACGTCTATACCTAATTCCAAAGATGATGTAGCTACCACGTATCTTATGATGCCTTGTTTAAATTCTGATTCTAGAGTTAATCTAACATTTCTTGATAAGCTGCCATGATGTACTCCGACATCAATATTGAATGTTCTCTTTAATCTTGAGGATAAGAGCTCAGCCAAATCTCTTGTGTTGGTGAAGACTATACCTGATTTAGACTTTTCAAGGATCTCAACTATTCTTCTTAATCTAGCCATGGTGCTAGGTGAAATGCCTTCACGTAAAGCAATTATTTCATCCTCACTTGTAGGCTGAGGAACTTCGACAATAATCTCATATGGCTTCTGATAATATACTTCAACAACTTCAACATATCTAGGTCCTCCTAAAAACCTTTTAGCTGCTTCAACATTTCCTATAACCGCTGAAAGCCCTATTCTTTGAAATTCCCTTCCACAGAGCTTAACAAGTCTTTCCAAAGCTACTGAAAGTATTACGCCTCTCTTACTACCCATTAACTCGTTTACTTCATCAACAACAACCCATTTAATACTTTTAAGAACTTTTCTCATAATAGCGTGAACCAGAAGGTAGTGAAGAGTTTCAGGAGTTGTTATTAGCAAGTGTGGCGGATTCTCTGCTATCTTTCTTCTAAAATAGTAGGTTGTATCACCATGTCTTACAGCTATATTTAAACCTATGTCTTTAGCTATTTTCCCCATTCTTACCAGAATATCTCTATTTAAGGCTCTAAGAGGTGTTATATAAAGTGCTTGAATTCCATTTGCAAAGTTCTCTTCAATAATTTTCGAGTATATGGGAAATAGTGCTGCTTCAGTTTTTCCTGCCCCTGTCGGTGCCACAATTAATATATTATAGCCTTTGAGTATGAGCGGTATGGCTTTACTCTGAACTTTTGTAGGCTCTAAATATCCATATTTTTGAATAACACTTTTGAGTTTAGGATTTAGTATGCTAAACACATTCTCTTCATTTGAAGTATGTTTGTTTTTATTGCTAAGCATTATTTCACTTAACCTAAGTGTGAGTATTCCAGTTAAGCTTAAAAATTAAATATAACTTTTAAATTTAATCTAGGACATGGTAGAGTATGCGTATTAATAAAGTTATCTTAGTAGTAAACTTAGTTTTCATCGTAGCATTATTCCTATTGTTAGCTTTAGTAAGTAATGTTGGCTCTTTAATCATAGTACCAATTCTTTATACGGTGATAATAACATTTCAACTAATTACAGCTACGCTTTTAGAATCTCCAACACTGGCTTTCGTAAGCACCTTAGCATTAACGTTTGGAATGAACATTTTAAAAAGGTACGTGCTTTTCGTAGCATTTTTAGTGAGAAGCACATCACTATACTATTTAGTATTCTCAATAGACTCCTTCATAAAAAACCCTATAACCTATCTAACTATATTTGCAACCTACATAACACTGTACTATTCATGGACCTTCATAATTAAGAAGGGAGATTTTCTCATAGAAAGCATCAAGAGGAGAAGTTTTAACATTGAAATAAAACCTAAGAAGGTACTTATAATAATGCTTCTTTCATTACTATTAATAATTTTAAGACCACTAACTTTACTTGACGAAATAATATATTTAACAGGAGTCTTAATTTCCTCATTATTTATACGTGAATTAGGTCAAGCAACTATTTTAGTGCCTCTTCTCTCATGGATACTAATACCCTATTCAATACATATTCCGCCGAAGGAAATATCAAGAGGAAAGAGGCTAGAAGTCGTAAGAGAGGGTATTGTTTTAGGAAAACTCGTGGCATCGTTAACTTATGGTAAACCTGTTAATGAGTGGTTAAAGAATAGAATAACTGCAACAAAATCACCCTCATGGTATTGGCGAATAGAGGATGAAGAGTACGCTTTTAACCCTTATATGCAGGTTAATTACCATGTATTAATCACAGGAACTAGTGGCACAGGTAAGTCTAGCTTAGCTAAAAAATTGGTGAAAGAACTCTACCTTACATGGAGTATTCCTTCGTTAATACTTGATCCTCATAATGAATACGTAGATTTAATCAAACAACTTAATGGTGTAGTTGTAGACGCATCTAAAATATCAATTAACCCTTTAGAACTTGATGGTGCATCGCCAAGAGAGAGAACAGTTCAAGTAGCTGATACACTGCAAAGAGTTTTTAAGCTAGGAAACCTCCAAAGAACAGTTCTTGAGGACTTAATTGAAGAAGCTTATGCGGAAAAGGGAATACTAATAGATGATGAGGAATCTTGGAATAACACTCCTCCAACTTTTCAAACATTACTGAAGGTTGTTGAGAAAAGAATAGAATATGCGAGAACTTCAGCTGAAAGAGCTAGATATGAAAGTTTAAAGCCATATTTAAGAACGCTCTCCATCACTATATTTAGAAACACCACAATAGAGTTTCAAAAGCTTCTTGAAAAACCAAGTGTAATAGCTATGGCCAACTTGCCAGGAGACTACGTTAAATCTATCCTCGCTGAAACGGTTCTTAGAAAAATAGCTCACAAAATGTACGCTACTGGAGAGAAACGAAGACTTCTAAACTACATAGTAATAGATGAAGCTCATAGGCTATGCAGGAGGGGAGTTGAACCATCGCTTGTAGCAAAACTAATGATGGAAAGTAGAAAATATGGTATAGGCTTTGTAGTTATAACTCAGCAACCATTGGACATCGATGAATCCATAGTTGCAAATGCAGTCACTAAAATATCTTTCAAACTTTCAGAGCCGGAGAATTTAGATTATATAGCTAAAACATTTGCCGGATTCGTTACTGATAACAGATATGATATGGTGAGAAAAGCATTATACTATTTACCGATGTTTCATGCTATAATTAAAGATAGTGTAGTGAATGACCCTATCGTAGTTAGAATAGATGTTTCAAGTTGAACAAGGTTTTTAAATATCCTTACAAACTACTATTTCCTCGATCCTAACCTCGTTATTCATTATTGGGGGTTCCATTTTTGTCTGAAGGAGAAATTGTCGAAGAAAAAACCGAAGAAGCTCCAGTAAAAGAAGAGGAAATTGTCGAAGAAGAGGAATATGGTGAAGAACTTTCCGTGCAAGATTTAGAATTCTTTGTGGAAATAACGGAGCTCTGGGAAAAAATGCTTAGAGGAGAGGCAACGCTTCAGGATATAACTAAGCTTGAGCGAAAGAAAATTAAGGTAAAGGCTCGAAGGAAAAGGAAAGGATAGCTTATTAATTACAGTTCGCTTTTAACAACGTTTACACTATAACCTAACTCCTCTAACACTTTCATAACATTTTCAAGGGGAATTGAGCGGTCAAAAATTAAACCCACTTTCTTTCTACCATTTTCACCAATAAGAAGCTTCACTTTATCGAAGAGAACCGTTTTTTTAAGCATATCGCTTGTATCATGAGGTATTAGAATATAGTTTTTAAACTTCTTACGAGCTATTTCGTAAAATACATCGAAATTACGTATGATCCTAAGTACCTCCTTAATATCCCTATCTTTATTTGGAAACCTTTTAGAAAGTATTTGTAAAAATTCTTCAGAATCCTCTAAAGGAAGCTCAACATATTTGTAGTTTCCCAACATAACTTTTAACGTAATTTCCTTAGACATATACCATACCTCCTAGATCTGTTTAGAACTCCTTACGGATATTCTAGTCAAAAGTAACATTATAAAGTTTGGTTTGTAAATATTCTAGAGTGTGGTGTAGTAGAAATGAGTTTTAGAGCACTCTATCCTTCGGCGTCGAAATTTAAGTATATAGCCCAGACATTAGCTAAAATTGCCGATGAAATCCCATTTACAGTGAATGAGAATGGCTTATTTGTTAAAACATTGAGTCCCGATAAAACAACTATGATATCATTAAATATTCCATCATTAGCTTTCGACGAATTTGAGTGCCCAGAAGAAACAACGTTTATCGTAAGTAGTGATGAATTCAATAGGACAGCTAGAAGGGGTTCAAGAAATGATATGGTTGAGCTTGTCCTTGAAAAAGAGAATAGAAGGTTAAGAATGACGTTTATTGATAAGAAACTTGGCTATAAAAGAACATTCTATGTTCAGCTTAAGGAAGGTGTAATAGAGAAATTACCTGAGCCTAAGCTGAAGCTTCCTGCAATAGTTAGAATGGTTAGTGATGATTTCAAAAACATAATTAAGGATGCAAAAATAGTAGGTGATGAAATAGAGTTCATAGCGACTTCCGACAAGCTGGAAGCAAAAACAATAACTCCTCAAAAAGAATACTACAATATTATGAGACTTGACAGGCCGTTAATATCCTTAATGGTTGAGGAATCTGAAGTCAGATCCACTTATGGAATAGACTTATTGGAAATAACATTAAAGGCCATTGCTGCTTCTGAAACAGTAACTTTAGAATTCGGTTCATCAATGCCTATGAAAGTGACCTTTGATGTTCCGGGAGGAGGAACCTTAGTTTACTGGGTAGCACCTAGAGCTCAAGCATGACTATTTACTCTAACTTACCCAAAAGCTCCTCAAGAACCTTCTGAATCTTTTCCTCTGCTACTTTCTTTTCCTTCACCGTAACTTCTTCCATACTCTTCAGCTTAAGTTCAGAGAACCATACAGGTTTTGGACAACGATTTCTTTCAGAACACATTAAGCAACACGAAGAACAAACTTGTCTCTCTGGATGAAGCCAGCATGTTAGTGTTGGCATATAACGTCCACAGGTATGGCACCTTTCCCAATACATTGTCATGATATGCTTCCCCTTAAAACACTTATTACTGGCTTATTTTTGCTTTAAACTCATTATATATTTTTAATAGTTCTTTTTCCCATTTAGGTAAAAATCTTGGATTTTCAGGGTACCTATAGTAATGTTTCTTTACTTTATTCATATAGTCTGCTAAACTCTTGAGCTTTAAAAGTAAGCTAGGTCGACTTACAAATTTTAGTGCACTAATTATTTTTTCAGCAATACTTACTCTTAGATTACCTGTTGTGCTTATTTCCAGAAGTTCAACATCTGAAATAACCTTTTTCTTAATTATAAATGTTAAATCTTCATCGCTAAGTTTTTGCAGAAATAATCTAAGAATATCGAGAGAAGCTTGTTTTGCCCCGTAGTTTTCTATGTACAGTTTATTAGCAGGCCAAAGAGATTCTATTGTAATCTCTCCCTTTTCTAGAGATTCTATTGATGCTTTAGCTGCAGCCCAAGCTGAAATCAGCGATGAACCTATACCACCTCCATGTATTGGATTGGCCGTAAAGGCGGCATCCCCTATTGCAATGAAATTAGAGTAAACTAGGGTTCTGAGAGGACGTCTCGTAGGTACAATACCTCCTCCAGCATGAACTAATTTTGAATTTCTAAATTCGTCTCTAGGTAAAATGTATGTTCTAAAATTCTCTATAGGGCTAGGGTTATCAACACCTCCCTGAACACCTAATCCGACATTAACCTTATTTTTACCCTTAGGGAAAAACCACCAGTAACCTCCAGGAGCTATTTTCGGAGATAAATATATTCTAAGATATTCTGATCTTTCAATATCCATACTTAAAATCCTTATCTCCCTATATGCTATTGCTGCATCTTCGTAACTAAGTTTCTCAGACACCCACCAGTCTTCGGGCAGCATGTTTCTTATTACAGCCGCGACACCTGATGCGTCAACAATTATTTTTCCTTCTAACACTCTATTCCTCTTAGCTTTCCCATCATAAATTAGGACTCCTTTAACGAGACCTTTTTCTAAAATAGGTTTTTTAGCGAAACTATTATCGTAGACAAGAACACCCCTAGAAATGGCTTCTCTTAAAAGTCTTTGTCCAAAAATCTTCCTATTTAGTTCGTAACCTTCGCCTTTAACCAGTAAACTATGTTTTTCGTCAGGTGCTATAATTTCTATACCTTTAACAACATTTTCTACTTCATTACCTGAAGGCTCTTTAAGACCAAGCTTTTTAAAATACTCTTTACTTATCGCATCACCACATACCTTCTCTCCTATTTTGTCCAGAGGCTTCATTTCAACTAAAGCTACTGAAAACCCTTTTTCCGCAACAAGTCGGGAATAAAAAAGACCTGCAACACCACCTCCAACAACTACAACATCAAAATTCTCATAGCTTTCCATGACATAGACACCTTTAAGAGCCTATCACGAGCACCAGCTTTCATCATCTTTCAGACGCGGGTTCGCCGCTCATCAAGTTATGTAGGTTACTCTATGCTCTTTCTTATACTTTTCCTCTAAATAACATGTTTACCGAGTAAATTATTGAAGATAGCTGTAAAATATACCATAAAGTAACCGTAGCGTAGCCGTAAATGTAAGCTACGAGCATAGTTAAGAGGAAGAAGATGAATAAGAAAGAGATTTCATAAACATATTTTTCTCTAGAAACCATACATAAGCCCTTAGGTGTTACATGCCATTTAAAAGGTAAATTAAATAATCCCTTAATTACAGAAAAAGCAAGTAATGGAGCCAACATGAAGGTTAAACCAGCAGTTCTTCCAAGAATTCTTAAGGTTCTAAAATATCCCATTTTTCCTTTAAAATACTTAGTGAATATTAAAGCGTAAGAACCCGAAACAAGGAGCCAAAGAGCAAATGCATAATTAAACACATAGGATATAATGTCCTTTTCTAACATGAAAGTTAACAGCAAAATAAGAACATTAAGCATTATGAGAAAGAATGGTGAAAGATACTGTGAAAGATATGTTAAGTTCTCGATTTTCTTAAGAAAACTCATCTTAGATCTAAGGATCTTAGTAAAATACTCTCTTAAAAGCTGTGATGAACCATAGGCCCACCTTTCCTGCTGAATCTTATAAGCGTAAAAAGTTGAAGGCACTTCCAAGTACGTTGATACACTTTCGCAAAAACATACTTTTAGCCCTGAAATTAACATTTTTAAACCTAGCTCAACGTCTTCAAGTATAGATTTTTCATTGAATCCCCCGAGTTTAAAGAGAACATTTTTCTTAATGATAAAGCCTGAGCCAGCGATGCTACAGTATCCTAAGCTCATAAACCTCCTTTTAAAAAGGGTTTCAACAACAAATTTCTTAACGTACCCCAAAGCTTCGCTTAGTAATGAATTGTTTATATTTGAAGGCACCCACTTGCTCATCACTGCATCGCATTTACTCTCACTTACTACTTTAACAAGTTTAACTAAGTAATCACTACTAAATCTAGAATCCGCATCTAGTACAACGATGTATTCTCCCTTAGAAAATTTCAAAGCATAATTTAATGCTCCAGCTTTATACCCAACATTAACAGGTCTTCGAACAATAGATAGCTTAACATTTTTGTTCCTTATTTTCTTAAACACTGCTTCTCTGATAATTTCAAAGTATCTTCTCTCATCATCACTTACTATGATGACCTCAAAGTATTCCTTAGGATAATTTAGTTTCAAAATGTTGTCTATAAGGCCTAAGATAGTGTCTAGATTCTCATTACGTATAGGAACTATTATAGTAATTTCAGGATAAGTCTCTGCAGCAATATTTGAAGAGCACAGTTTACGTCTTCCTCTCACCATATAGTACGTCATTTGGAAAATCAAAGGTAGAAGTATGCCTGTCATTAACATTAGCACTACTATCATTATTAACGAATACGTTATGGTATTCATTTTAGCACTTTCTCCCTGTATTTAACTATTAAAAAGAACCATAGGAGAAGCCATAGGAATGCTATAGTAGCTGATAATATTAATCTAACTAAACTAGTTACTAATTTCTCTAAAGGACTCCCTCCGGAGGGAAAATACGTTATTAAGCTATTTACAACATATAGTACACCAAGCATGCCAAGCCAAGCAATAATCATTATTAAAGCTACTGGAATAACAGCCCTGACTATTCTAATAAATCTCATGCGCATAGCCCTTTAAACTTAATATTACATTTATTTTTAAAGCTTAAAGAATCATTGTACATGAAAATATTGTTAAACATAACATATATTACATTAGCACCCTTTTCAACGTAGTTTCTTAACTTTGAAATTAAGAAGTTAAAGTCCTCTTCTCCATACCTATACTTATAATTTGGCCATTTACCATTTCTACCATGTAATCTCAAATAAACTATGTTGCTCACATAAGCAGGGTCTATAACGAATGGATCAACACAGTGAATAATTTCGGTTTTTAAAACTATAGCTTTAACACTCTCTACTTTTTTAATCCAGTCTCCTCTAGGTTCCCAAGCAACTTCTATGTTTTTTGCAATGGACTTAGCGTTACTGAAGAATTCAAGCGCATTTTTAATGTTAACATCCGATACCTTAAACGACGGAGGGGTCTGAACAATAATAATGGTTGATTTTAGAATTTCCGCTATTTCAACCATTTTTTCCCATGCCTTAAAATTCTCTGGGGTTGGTTTAAGGAAACCGTAGTTTCCGCTTCTCTTCACCCTTATTCCCGCTTTCCTCCATGTAGGACTCTTTGGAGAATGCGTAATTAGCTGCCAAGCCTTAATTGTGAATTCAAAAGTCCCCGGAGCCTCACTGCGCCATCTCCTCAGTGTTTCTATGGAGGGAGGCTTATAGAATGTTTGCTGAATCTCAACTATGTTATGTGTTTTAAAATATTTGCTTCTAGAAACTGGAAAGCCGCAGCATCCAACTTTTACTATCAATTTAGCCACCATAGTGTTCTCTAAATAAAATGCTACATTAAGTTTATTAAGCATTTACCTAATGATTGCTATAATAGTTTGTATTCAGAAAAACTGAACACCCAAAAGAAATAAGGTGTTCGAAATAGCAAGTAGTAATCCTAACTATTTTACATGTCTTATGTGCGGAGATTGTTGCAGAGCAAGCCCTATATCGTTACTTCCTCATGAGAGATTATTAATCGAAAATCTAGCGAAGAAATTGAATATAAAAATAGAGTTCACTAGAGGCTACACGGTCCATGATAGTTTAAGTAACACTAACATTGTTCTTACATATCATATGCAACTTAATGAGAAAGGCGAGTGCCCGTTTTTAAGTAGGGATAATAAGTGTAAAATACATCGCACATATAAACCACTGATTTGCAGGAGTTTTCCGTATACAATAAAAAATGTTAACTACTACTTTGACCCTATAACGAGAGCGGCTATCCATAGGAGCGAATATACTATTTCAAGTGCTTGTAGGTTTATAAGGGAAAACATAGATAAACTAGAGCTTAGATTAAGAAGCGAAGTTTTTGTCAAAAAATTCTTCAAGGAAGAAGTTAATGCGGGTTATTTAATGGAAAAATATAGGAGCATGTATATGGTAGCACTCACTTATCTTTGGAAAATGGGCCATATAGATCTAGTTTCAACCGAAAGGAAAGGCAGCATCTATAGGAACGCGTACACTTTCATAAGGCGATTCATACCATACTTTGTAATAGTTCCATATTAATTAAAAATTTTTAATCCATACAGGCCCTAACTCTAAGGCTTTTTCTATAATTGCTTTTCCTCCATTTCTAATGTAGTCGTGTCCGGTTAAAAGTAGTTCAAAATCGTATGAAAATATTTTCTCTAAACTTTTCCTCCATAATTTCTCATCAGAATCCCATTTCCTACTTAATGGACCTAATGCATCACCAATGATCATTATTTTCCTTCCATTAAGCTCGAAATAAATAGATAACGATCCTAAGGTATGCCCTGGTGTATGTATAAGCTCAAAATATACACCATTTATTGACATAGTTTCAACGCTTCTTCTTAAATTAACTGTTATTGGCGATGGACTATAGTGTAATCCATACTTTCTCGCTAAAGTCTTTTCCTCATCACCTATACGTATATAGGTGGAATCCGGCTCATGAGCTATTGTTTTCAAACCTATTCTATAATATAGTTTACTGGCTCCACCGGAATGCCTCGCATGGCAGTGTGTTAATACTACATACTCTATGTTTTTCGAGGGAATAACACCTAATTCTAGGATATTTCTTAAAACATTTTCGTAACCTAATCCTA
Organism: uncultured Desulfurococcales archaeon; assembly: GCA_964564025.1. Taxonomy (GTDB): domain Archaea; phylum Thermoproteota; class Thermoprotei_A; order EX4484-217-1; family EX4484-217-1; genus DRYM01. The sequence goes on along the minus strand of CAZLZO010000002.1, from coordinate 53,537 downwards.
TACCTGAATCCACTAACACGCCTCTACTTCTATCTCTTAGTATCAAATAGACGTTGGCATCTAAGGGGTGAGAGAGTTGCTGACCTCCTACTAAATATATTCCACGAGATATTCCTATTATAGGCAATTTTTAGGCAACCCTATTTCTTCATAAGTTTTCTTATTTCCACATATTTTACTACAGGTACTTCATTAAGGGCAATTTTTAGCTTGCTTGCCTCTCTTATTAAAGCCTTTGAAACATCGACTATTATTAAACACTCGGCGGTTTCACCTCTTTTTACTGTGGCACATCTATTGGTTACCATGTCTATTTTTAAATCTGCAAGCTTCGTAGCTACCTTAGCTAAGGCTCCTGGTTCATCCTTTATTTCAACCTTTAGCTCTAAGAGTTCAGCTGATGGAGGAAGCACAGGGGTGAGAATTATCTCTCTAGACTCTGTATCTGCAAGTAAAAGAACATACATTCCCTCTAAAAGACCTAAAGATTCCCTCATGATTAAAGGTATGGTTATTCTTCCTTTACTGTCTATTTTGGCTATTTCCGATATTTTCAACTCACATCACCCGTTGAACACAGGTAAGTTTTAAATATCCAGCTTAGTGAAGACCTCGTCATTTTTATCTATTCGACAAAACTTCTCTCTAATAATTACTTACTCCTAACGAATTTAATAACATATTCGCCTAAACCTACATTTAAGGAGGATGCTATAACTGAGCACTTAGCTCTAAGAATGAATACCATATTTTTCTTAAGTGGAAAATCTTTTGAAGCTAAATATTCATAATGAGCCATACCCTTAGATATTATTAAATCAGCTTCCTCCACTACCTCACGGAGTTCTGGATTTATTTCGTCTAGGAAAATAGTGGAAGCATCAGTACCTGTTTCTATTAATCTAACATTTTTTCCAATATCGGAAAATCTTAGCTCCCTAGCTTCCTCATAAGTTATATCGTTTTGGAAGCTTCCTGATTTAGCCACAACATAAGTTACGGCGTTTACATAGTTTTTAGAAATAGCTCTAATAAGTTCCCTATCAAAAACGGCTTCACCTGCATTATCAAGTAAATAAATGATTATTCTTACGCTTTTCAATATTTCTAGAAGCTTATCAGTATCGTCTATCTTAAAAACAGCTTTCTTAACTTCATTAAGAATATTTCCAGTGTCAAATTCGTATCCCAAGACACCGAAGTCTATTGAATTTCCTACAGCAGCAAGCTTAATTAAAAACTTTATGTCGTTGAGATATTCCGAATTCAAGTCTTTAAGTGCTTTTTCAGCGAGAAAATTAGCTTCCCTCTTAACTCTATCGTAAGGGTCATTATTTTCAATAGCCTCTTTAAGGCGTCTAAAAGTTAATGTAGCTATTTTGGTAATGTTGGTATCCTTTAACGCCTCATTAGCTACCAATGCAGCTAATTCACTTATCAGTTTAACTCTAATTCTCCTATCCCTAATAAAATTAGCAATCTCTCTAGCCCTAACATGCAGTATGCATGGAATACATTGAGCATCTACAAAAATCATTACAAAAGCCACCAAGAAAAATAATTCATTTACTTCTTAAGTAGCTTAAGAAATTCTCTCATAAACGCTGGTAAATCAGGAGGATGCCTTGACGTTATTAAATATCCGTCAACAACAACTTCTTTATTTTCATAAAGACCTCCTGCAGCAATGATGTCGTCCCTTATACCTATATAGGACGTCACCTTTTTGCCCTTAATAACACCAGCTGAGATAAGAACTTGAGGTCCATGACATATTGCAGCAATAGGTTTATCGTTTTCAAAGAAGTGTCTAACAATACTTATAACCTTAGGTATTATTCGTATTTTCTCAGGTGCTCTGCCTCCTGGAATTATTAATCCATCGTATTCCTCAGGGTTTACTTCGTCAAATGCTAGATCAACTCTCATTTCGTACCCATGTTTACCTTTTATAACGCCTCTATTTTTTGATGCTATATGAACTTCGTATCCTTCTTCAATAAGTCTATAGTAAGGGTATAGTAGTTCTATATCCTCTACGTCATCAAATGATATTATTAATACCTTTTTACTCAATAAATTACTCGCCTCCTAATGGTTATTTATTTTGAGATCAGTGTTTAGCCTGGTCATCATCCCTTATAGGTCATTTCGTGGTCCTATCATCAACTCTCCTCTAACTTCTTAACTATTTTTTCGGCTATTTTAAGAATTTCCTTAGCGCCTTCTTCATTAGCGTAAGCTTTCACAAAAGGAATGCCTTTATCATTTGCTTCAGCTATCTTTGAACTTAACGGTATTTTGCCGAGGAGATCAACATTTAAGTGTTTAGCTAAGAATTCTCCTCCGCCTTTACCGAAAACATAGTCTACATGACCACACTTAGGACATTTATAATAACTCATGTTTTCCACAATACCTAAAATCGGGAGGTTAAGTTTCTTTGCGAAACCCGCAGCTCGTTTAACATCAAGTAAGGAAACTTCTGATGGAAGAGTTACTAGAATTATCCCTGAGGGATTAGGCATTTCCTGAGCAACGCTTAAAGGTTCATCACCTGTACCTGGAGGTAAATCAACAATGAAATAATCAAGTTCCCCCCAGTTAACCTCTCCTAACAACTGCCTTATAGCAGAAATTTTTAAAGGACCTCTCCATATAATAGGCGTTTCATCATCTGGAAGCATGAAGTCTAATGACACTACCTTTATACCATCCCTTGAAGTAACAGGTATTATTCCCTGAGGACTTGCTAAAAGAGGAGTACCCCTTAAGCCGAGAATTTTAGGGATATCAGGGCCATGAAAGTCCGCGTCAAGTATCCCAACCTTCTTTCCAAACATAGTCAAGGCTACAGCTAAGTTTGCAGCGATAAAACTTTTTCCTACACCTCCCTTACCGCTACCTATAAGTATTTTATACTTTATTTTCTTAAAGCGTCTAAGGATAAGTTCTTTCTGCTTCTCAATAAAACTTGGAACCCTAAGGTTTCTCAACCCTTGAGAACTCATCATAAGTGACCTCTGTATTTCCTTAACAATGTTAGAAAAGACTTCCATATATAAAAACTATTGGTGTAGAAACTAAAATATACGAGGAAAAGTTTAGGGCAAAAAATAAAGAAACAGTTATTTTAAGATCTTTCACTATATCCTCTAAAACCCTATATCCTAAGGAACCTAAAATCTTAGTTTTAATGTTAACCCTAAAGTATTTTAGCTTACATTCACTTATGGAACTTAACGCTTTCTTAACAGCATCAACGGTTAATTTAATAATTACACTCCTACACTTACTTGCTCCCACAGGAACATATGTCTGCCCACCAAAATAACCTGTCTTTTCATGATTATCTGTGGTAGTAATTTCAGCAAACACTATGTTCTCATTTAGTTTCCTAACTTCATCTTTCACAATGTTTCTAAAATCCTCTAAAGCATTATTTCCATCATAAACTATAAGAACAGATATGCGACCATTATGTTCGAACGCTATTGCGTTTATTATTGGCGAACATAAATCACGACATCCGATAAGTTCTGCATCCACTACCTCTGCTATACCTATCTTAAGGGATTTTTTGGACTCATCATTGAGAAATATTTTTGGTAATGTTTCTTCAATAAGCTTCCTATAATAGTTCATCTCTTTTGCAACATTTCTTACGCCTTCCGGCTTAGAATTATGGGCTTCAATTAAGAAAATATCCTTTAGCTTCTCGATTTTACGGATTTTTCTCTCTAATGCATCATTAAGGTATGTTGGTAAATCATCAATACCGTTCTTAGAGTTATAAAGCAAAATTAAAGGAACTTTATCTAACCCTATTATATAAGCACATTGGTTATCTATGCATAAGTTAAATAAACCATATATTTCCTCTATGGTGTCATAGTTGTTTGCCTTTAAAGTTCTCACCAACTCTTCAAGTGCCTCCTCAAGATAGCGTGAAGAAACTAAGTCCTTTTCATGAGTAGTTGTTGTATGAAATATTGCCACAGGAACATTTCCGTAAATTTTCTTTAATGTATCACGTAGTTTTGCAATAACTTTGGAACTACCAACATCTCTGAAAGGACCCGCATGAATAGATGTTAATGCTATAATTCCCTTAACATTTCTTGAACTCTTATCAACTATGGTGAACACTTTTATCCAAACTTCACCATTAACGGAGTTTTTCTCTAATACTTCCTCAAGAGGCTTCTTGTTATTTGCAAACCAGAGTTCCAAGAAAGCTTCTGAGAATTTAAGGGTAAAATCTCCTATTTTCGAATATTTTCTCAAAGTTAAAAAATAAAGTTCTCCCATAAGAGCTGATACCAAAGATCCTAAAGCAAGCGGCAATAATATGAGATCTTTAACGAAAATACTCGCCAACACATAATATGCTACTACAGGAATTGAAGCTTCAACAATACTTTCTAAAACTTTACGCTTAGGTCTTATTAAAAGATAATGGATAAAGGAATAACCACAATAAGTGATTAAGAATGGATATTTTAAGCCAAAAACAATAACTGATAACGATTCAAAAATTAATAAGTGTAATAGAACAAAATTAAGCAGAACAAGAACTCTTCTTAAAAAATTTTTAGCCCTTAAAACACTTCTTTTAAGCATTATAAATGTTAAGATATTTGACACTAATAAGGCAACAATAACTAAGTAAAAAACACTCGCTACGTAACCCATAGAAGCTTTCAAAATACATAATAAAGTAAGTAAAAGGACGTATGCAGCAATTAAGCTAGTAAGCTTAGGTGAAGTAAATACAAATCTAGAGTAATACTTTGATACGTAAGCCTCAGTATCCATTACTTCTTATCCTCAAATATATTGGAGATTGTAATGTTGAAACATTAATTTAAGAAAAACCTAGATTTTTAAATTCTCGGGAAGCTGAACTATAGTCTGTACTGGAATGTTTATTTCCTTCTTCCAACTATCGCCTATGGCTACTAAAACTACTGCACCACTTATTATAGCTTTGACTTTTTCAATAATTCTTACCATAGTCCTTAATGTTTTCCCTGTTCTAATAATATCGTCTATTATAAGCACTTCGTCCTTTCTTTTAATCATTCTCTTTGGAACGTAGAAAGTAACAATGTCTGCTGATGGAGCTATATATGATCCTTCAATATAGTCAATAGCGTTAATATGTCTTGTTCTTCTAGCAATAACCAGTGGTACTTGAAATGTTAAAGATATTGCGGCAGCTAATGGTATACCATTAACTGCTGGTGCAAGTATTTTTGTTACTCTTTTTCCAGCGAACATCATGTAAACATGTTGTGCTATATATTGTAACATGTAAGGATCTGATAGTATTTGTGAAAGGTCTACGAATCCCTCCCCCGTTATTTCAAGTTTTTCTAGAATAAGTTTTCTAATATCAACCATTCTATTTAACGCATTCCATATTCTTTCTGCTTGATCGTAACTTGGAATAATAGATCCCTTAATATATCTACAAAGCACTGTTTCCGGAACACCAGTAATTGAAGACAACTCCTTATATGAGAACATCCTTTTAAGAAGTTTTAACCTCTCAATTACCATGAGACGAAATCTCAATGCCTCGTATTTATCTGCGGATATGCTCATGTTCTTTCCCTTAACTTTCAGCTTTTTCTAATAATTTTTCAACACAGATTTAAAAATCTTTTTTAATATGTCAGTAATGCGGGAAAACCATCATCAATATCAGATCCGAGTGCCTTCATCACCATATAATTTCTTTTCTAACCCTGCCTCTTTAGCTTTATAGTACTTCACTAACAAGTGAGCTTCATATGAGCTTCTAGCGTAAGCTAGCGCTTTTAGCTCATAAACTTTAAGCCTCCTTCCACAGTAAGTGCATAACTTAATTTTCTGTTTAATCTTAACTACAAGGATGTTTTTACAGTAAGGGCATTTCACTATCTTATATTCATAAGCTACACTCATTTTCACAATCACTTATAGCTTCTTAGTAATTAATATTTATTTAGGAGGATGGATGAAGAGGGATTTAAGTACTGATATGTTGATGACAAACCCACGCGATGACATCCTCGCTTTAAACTTTAAATTCGCCTCTTTTAACTTTCTCAAGCATCTCTAATACTATCCTATGTGTTATTTCGGGATCAGCCTTTCCTCTAGTTTTACGCATGACTTGACCTATCAGATAATGTATTGCTTTCCTATTAACTAATGCGTCATGAACTGATTTCTTATGTTCAACAAATACCTGCTTAACTACCTCCCTAATAATGTTCTCGTCCGATATTTTTAGTAAATTCTTTTCCCTAATTATTTGATAAGGATGTTTACCATACACTATTATTTCGGGAAGTATTTTCTTCAATATTTTAATACTTATTACCTTCTCATCAAGTAACTTTAAGAGTTCAGCAATATGTTGAGGTGTGGCTTTAACTTCACTATGGCTTAAACCTTTATCGTGAATCCATCTTAAGAAGTCATTTATTAGTATGTTAGCAAGTTTCTTAGGATCTTTATCATAATATTTTAAGGCCTCCTCGAAAAAGTCCGCTAACCACTTGTTAGAAACTAAAACTAACGAATCGTACTCAGTAAGTCCGTAAGTTTCCGTGAATCTCTTAGCTCTAACATCAGGAAGTTCTGGCATAGATTCACGAATCTTTTCTATGTAATCACGAGTTATCACTATCGGCGGTATGTCAGCTTCTGGGAAGTATCTGTAATCTTGCTCTTCCTCTTTTACTCGTAAAGGAACAGTAACTTTCCTTAAGTCGTCCCAATGTCTTGTTTCACTTTTAATGCTGAGTCCTTTAGAAATAGCTTGTTTCTGCCTAATAATTTCATAAGCTAGTGCTTTTTCTACATCTTTAGGAGAGCTTATGTTCTTAATTTCAACTCTATTTCCACCAGCTATAGAGATGTTAGCGTCGGCTCTCATAGAGCCTTCTAATTCACAATTACATACGCCTAAATGTTCAAGTATTGACCTTAACTTGTTTAAGAAAGCTCTTGCTTCAGCTGGACTATTCATATCAGGTTCAGTAACTATTTCAAGAAGAGCTATACCTGATCTATTATAATCAACTAAGGTGTATGGGCTCGTCATTATAGAGCCTGTTGGATAAACAAGTTTCCCGGGGTCTTCTTCAATATTGATTCTTCTAATTCTAATTCTTTTCTCTTTGCCATTAATAGTTATCTTTAAGAATCCTCCAATAGCTATAGGAGCTCCGCCTGCTTTATCATATTGTGTTATTTGAAAGTTCTTTGGTAAGTCAGGATAAAAATAGTGTTTTCTAAAGAAAATTATTTTTTCATTCACTTTAGAATTTAAAGCTAAAGCCACCATTATTGCATAATCTATTGCCCTCTTATTAACTACGGGCAATGCTCCAGGAAGACCTAAACATACAGGACATACATGCGTGTTTGGAGGTTTTCCACGATAATCTGATGAACATGAGCAAAAGAGCTTCGTTTTTAAAGCCGTCAATTGTACATGTACTTCTAAACCTATTTTAACATCATCTGACGTTTCCATGGGTCACCCTCTAAATTTTTGCTATGAGATTTCTTAGTCCAGTTAATTTCTCAATAAAAGCTGCTATGGAGAATAAAAGATCCTCTCTGAGATGATCAGCCATAAGCTGTATTCCTACGGGCAAATTGTCGCTAACGAAACCGGCTGGAAGCGATATTGCAGGAATCCCTACAATGTTTGCGACAACAGTTTCTACATCACTCATATACATTGCGAGAGGATCTTTTATTTTCTCACCTATTTTGAAAGGTGGAGTAGGCATTGTTGGCGAAATTAAAATATTATATTTTCTAAAAGCATTTTTAAACTCCCTTATTATAAGGGTTCTAACTTTTAAAGCCTTTAAATAATATTGGTCAAAATATCCTGCACTTAAAGTAAAAGTGCCCATAATTATTCTCCTTTTAACTTCTTTTCCAAAACCCTCTTTGCGAGTCTCTGAAAACACCTCATTCCAGTCTCCCGAGATTTTAGCTCTAAAACCATAGCGTATGCCATCGTATCTAGCTAAGTTTGAACTGGCTTCAGACATGGCTATAATGTAATATGCGGGTAAAGCATATTTTATTATTGGAATTGATATTTCGTCTACTAAGAACCCTTCGCTAACTAATTTATTAACAACATTCTTCACTATTAAAGCAACATCTTTACTTACACCTTCTTCAAACATTTCCTTAACCAAAGCTACCCTTACTTTTCTATGTAAGTCGTTGACATTATATGTGGATGCTAAATAATTAGGTCTTTTAACATTAAGCGAAGTAGCATCATTAGGGTCGTACTTCGCTATTACGTTGAGCAAAAGTGCAGTATCTTGAACGCTTCTACCCATAGGCCCTATTTGTTCTAAACTGTTAGCATAAGCTATTAATCCATACCTACTAACTAAACCGTAGGTCGGCTTCAAACCTACTGTTGCAGTAAAGCTTGCTGGCGCACGAACTGAACCCCCCGTGTCTGAACCTAGAGCTAAAGGTGCTTCACCAGAAGCTAATGCTGCCGCACTTCCTCCCGATGATCCTCCTGGAACCCTACTTAAGTCCCAAGGATTTCTTGTAGGTCCGAAAAAGCTCGTCTCTGTTGATGACCCCATAGCGAATTCGTCCATGTTTGTTTTACCCAAAATTATCGCTCCCTCTCTCTTCAAAAGTTTAATAACTGTTGCATCATATGGCGGAACATAGTTGTAAAGCATTTTAGAACCACATGTCGTCCTAATGTTTTCAGTTGAAATATTATCCTTTACAGCAATCGGTAATCCAAAAAGAATACCTTTTGCTTGCCCTTGCCTCAGTATTTCATCCTTCTCCTTTGCTTCCCTTAATATTTCCTCTCTATCCCTTAAAGTTATAAACGCGTTTATCTTAGTCTCTACTTTCTCTATTCTTTCTAAGAATTCCTCAACTACTTCGTAAACCCTAAGATTTCCTTCTTTAATGTTTTTAATTAGCTCTAATGCTTCAAGTTCATAAATATGTTTAGGCAAAATTAATGTTCCTCATAAGATTTTTGGAGCCTTAAAGTACTCTTTCTCCTTCTCTGAAGCGTTACGAAGAACTTTCTCTAAGGGTAAAGATTCTCTAGGAACATCATCCCTAAGAACATTCGTTAAAAGCGCAGTATGAGTTGTTGGTTCAATGTTCTTCACGTTAACCTCATCTATTTCATTGAAAAACTCAAGAACCCTATTAAGATCCTTTATAAAATCCCTTTTTTCTTCCTCAGTAAGTCTTATTCTTGCAAGCCACGATAAATGCTCAATAAGTTTCTCCGTAATCACTATTTTTCTACGCATATATTAAGACACCATAGCTTTCAGTTTCTTATTGATCAAATTCTTATTCACCGATATCTGCTATAAAACTTTATTTTTTTTTTAATTTCAAAGAATTTATTGAAACTATTTTAGCGAATCATATATCCATCTTAAATATTTTTCATAACCTTTAACTATAGGTAACGCTATTACTTCAGGAACATCATAGCTGTGAATCTCCTTTACTTTATTAATTAATTTTTCAAATTTTTCTTCAAGTGTCTTGGCGATTAATAAACACTCGGAAGATTCTTCAACTCCTCCTTTCCATAAATAAACTGAGTGAATATTGCTAACGATGTTTACACACGCTGCAAGTTTATTATTAACAATCTCCCTAGATATTTTCCTAGCTTCCTCGTTTCCTGAAGTTGTAATGAAAACTACTAAGTGCTTAGCGCTCATTCATGCAAACACCCCTAAAGTTTAGCCATAACTCACCTGTTTCACCAAACCTAATAGGCAACTTACCTTCATCGTAAAGGTAAACCATATAGTCTTTTATATCGGACATTCTCATTCTATATTTTTTAGAAAGCTTACTCACTATTCCAGATGAAAACAAAGGCACCCATTGAGGTACATATTCTATTTTTGCTGAAATTTCTCTAAGAAAAATTGTTGCCTCACTACATAGACTTCTTAAGAAATCATTTACATCAATATTAACAACTACAACGTAGTTGCAATTAAGCACTTTAGAGAACTTCCTAAAAACAGAGTATTCGCATAACACTTCCTCTCCATGAACTACATATTCTAAACCATCGTAAATGAATTTCGGAGGTAGGATTATTTTGTCTGCAAGTTTTTGATCTTCTACTCCTTTAAATATTACTTTTAAGCCAGAATACTTCACTAAGAGACCATGTTTTCTATTTTCCACGATTTTATTTAGAGCAAAACTTACATTGACCCCTTTTTTAACCATTTCTTCTGAAAACCTCTTCAATATTTCCTCATACTTTCTCTCTTCTTCTGATATTCTTCTCAAACAGTTCAGTAACTTAACAAGCAAAGTTAATCACTAACTTAGTTTTGAAAAAGGAAAGAAATTAAAGTTTTGTTATAAACCATACATTTATGTGGGTATAGTATGTAATGATTAAAACTACAGTTAAGGAAGTTAAGAGAATTCTAGGAAAATTAGTTGATAAAGACTACTATATACTATGGGCGTTTGAGGAAAGCAGAGCTAAGGGAGCACAATTCCTAGAGTTCTTTATATCAACAACACCTATAGTCTCCATAGTAATCGAGCAGAATATTGCTGAGTACGAAAAAATACTTATTCACGGAATAAAAATTTATGTTAACAAAGATCACTGTGCAAGCATAAATAAAAACTGGGATGACATTATAAAGGAGTTACGCATTCTTTTTCTTAATAAGAGAGAAACAGAAATGTATAGAGAAAGTAAAGACTACGTATACGTTATTATAGGCACAAAAAACATAAAAAATCTCATTTCAACATTAGAAAATATTCGTAAGATGCTGGAAAACATTGGCTTTAAAATTCCAAATAGAATCATAGGATACGATTATACAGAGGTCGTATAAAATAATGTCAATATACTTTTACATCAAGAAATGGATTGACCAGGAACTTTTCCGAAAAATCTCTATGTTCTCGGATTATTTGGGTAGAGATGTTGAAAGAGGTTCAAAATTCTCTATAAACTTCACTAAAATACGTGAAAACAACCTTGACTTCTACGACATATTAGAAGCTTTGGAAGAAGCTGAAGCCGAAATAGATAAGGAAAGCTTAAACATCTTGAAGAGGAAGCTTATTGAAAGAAAAACAGTATACCTGGAATGGTACGGTGACGACGTAGTTTTGAAAAGTAAAGTATACTTTGGAAGCGACTACCAGTACATTAGAGACTACACTATTTACGATAGAGTAAGAAAGGTATTCATAGTAAAACCCCTACATTTCTTCGAGCTTAAGAAAACATTAGAAAACTTAGGTTACAATATAATTGATAATACGGGTGTTTCTGAAGAATTAAAACTCCCATATAAAATTAATTTTAATGGGAAGTTACGTGATTATCAAAAAGAAGCTCTTGACAAATGGTTCGAGAAAGGTATGAAAGGAATAATAGCTTTACCAACAGGTTCAGGGAAAACAGTAATTGCCATTGCTGCCTTAGCTAAGCTTTCTGAAAGAACACTCATAGTAACATATACTAAAGAACAAATGTTTCAATGGAAAGATATGATAACCAGGTTTACTTCAGTAAACCCTAACATCGTAGGGTTATATTATAGTGAAGAAAAAAGAATAGCTCCAATAACCATTTCAACGTATCAAACAGCATATAGGAAAGTTAAGATTCTCTCTAAATACTTCTCGTTTCTAATAATCGATGAATGTCATCACCTCCCATCCGAGAAGTTTAAGCATATTGCCTTAAACATGTTTTCTCTTAAGAGAATGGGGCTTTCAGCAACAGTTATTAGAGAAGATGGTAAGCATGAGGAACTATTTCCTTTAATGGGAGGAATTGCTTATCACAAAACACCATCTGAGCTTTCAGTACAAGGTTATTTAGCGCCATATGTTATTTATCAAGTAGAAGTTGACTTAACCCCTAAAGAACTTAAAGAATACTTTGAAACATTAAAGCTTTACAAAGAATTAAGTGGAGGAAAAAAGTTTGAAGAGCTCTTAGAATTAGCTAAGAGAGGTGATGAAAAAGCCCAGATGGCATTAAAGGTCCATAGCAAATTAAGGCAAATAGTTCATAAGGCTGAAGCTAAGAAAAAAGCTGTTAAGAACATTGTTGAAAAAGAGCTTAAACGTGGAAGTAAAATCATAGTTTTCACACAGTATGTTGATCAAGCAAAAGAGCTTGGGAAACTTCTCAATGCACCTATACTTGTAGGTGAGGTTAAAACAAAGGTTCGAAGAAAAATATTAGAAAACTTTAGAGAGAGTATTGAAAGGGTTTTAGTTGTTACAACAGTAGGAGACGAAGGCTTAGACATACCTGACGCTAATGTAGGAATTATAGTTACTGGAACAGGATCGCGAAGACAGTTTATTCAGAGACTTGGTAGACTTTTAAGGCCCTCTAAAGGCAAAGAAGCTAGGCTATATGAGATTATTGTGAGAGGTACTTCTGAAGTTTATCAGTCAAGGAAAAGAAAAAGCATAGATCTTAGCGACTTTATGTACTAATCTCTCTTATGAAGAATCATTTTTTGAGTTGACAATATGTCTTCAGGCTTACATATTGCTATTGCTGAGTACGGTTTCCCAGCAACTCTAACAACTTTTATGTAAACTATTTTATCGGGTTTTGTCAGGTTAACTTTACGGTCAATGTTTTTAGCTAAATAATCTATTGCCTCCCTAGATCTTGCTTCAACAGCCTTACCTTCCTCAGTAAGTTTAAGCAAATGTCCTTCAAGAGTTATTCTGAATGTTTCATTTTCACCTATTTTCTCTTTTGCAAGATCCCAAACGATCTTCGCTACATCTTCAAGAAACGGTGAATAAACTATGTCTACAGGCACTATGCGTAAAATATTGGTATGGTAAGGGTCTATTTCTTTTCTAATAACTTTAATAGCTTCATAAGGATTCATCTTAGTTGTTCTTACAAGAATAAGCGATCTCTGCTTCCAAACAACATAAAGACCCCCTACATACTGTGTAAGTTCCTCAATTGCTGCTTCCTCTCTAAGAGCATATGCTGAAACTATTAAGTTAAACTTTGGCTCAACCATTACTTTAATCATCTCCTAAATAATCCATTCTGCACTTATCGCTTACATTATCTGAGGGAAGAATATTTTAACCTATGCTCTATTTAGCAAGAAGTAGGAGGCAAGAAGAACATGGCCAGAAAAGACTGTGAAGTTTGCGGCCAACACAGGGCTAGATGGCTTTTAGAAGTTAGAGATAACAGGGAAGGCAAAGTATTTAGGATAAAGACTTGTGGAATATGTAGGTGGAGGCTTTGGCCAACTTCTAGGAAGAAGAAGCCTATTGAAGTAATTAGGGTTTTAGCTAAAATTAGAGGAACCAAGAAGCCTTTACTTCAGCCACGAATAAAAGGTAAAAAGAGAAAATGAATCAGAGAGGTCGGTGTTCCACATATGATGTAGGCTTCGGACCCGATGGTGACATCATCTGAGTGAATCTAGAAAGCTAACATAAATAAACTCTGTGTTTTTCAAGAGATGCTCAGCAATTTTGTTTTTAACATATTCGCTCATTTTGTAATGTGACTCAATCATTACACCGCCATCGCTTAAAAAGTGAAATACTATGTCTTCTTCAGCTACTCTGTACTTTCTATTTAGCGTTGATAGAAGATATTTTTTAAGTAACATGAAAAATTTGCTAAGGGAAATTATGTTCAACGTTAAAAGAATAGCTAAGCTACGAGGAGTTATGTTCAACTCTATACTATTACTTCTTAACTTAACAAGCCCAAGACTTTCTAAAAGTTTAGCATGTCGCTTAACTATGTTTTTACCTACAAACATTCTATAAGATAACTCATTAATGTCATTTATGCCGTTAACTATTAGTTCAAGCATTTTTACTCTTTGATTGTTAATGTACTTTAAAAAGGATGGGTCAATATCGATAATGTTTGACATTTAAATGACCCTTTAATCCCTAATGATTATAGGTATTACCGATTATATTAACTTAACCTTAAATAACATAAGAGGAAAGCTGCTTAAACACTTACATTTACAGAATAGCTAAGTGCATAAAATATAGTGTTCATAACTAACCTTATATAACTTAAACTACTACTTTTAAACACGTTATTTACACATACTATCAAGGGTCTTTCAGAGTATGAAACTACTGGAAACCATGCGTTTCTCTCATAAGCCATAATGAGTTCTTCAAAGTAAGAATTTTTACAAATGATGTATTCGTTCTCTTTCGTTCTCACATCATCAATTACATCCTTTAAATGTAAACCATAAACTATGCTGTTCCATGGTTTAGTAATGTAAATTTCACTTATGTAGTGCTTCTCTATACTTTTTATGCATGTGGTTATGGTTTCCGAATATGCGATAAAGCTCGTGGGATCCTTAATTACCATGATATAGGCATTTGGATTTTCACAGTCTATTTCGATTCCGCCTTCGAGTAATAGGTTCTTTAATATTAGTGAGTCATTCTTAATACATACCTTGGTTCCAATAATCCTTCTTCCTTTGACCCAGAATTTCTCATAAGAAATGTTTACTCGAATACCTGAGATCTCGTCAAGCAGGTGATCTAATTCCTCTTTATCATAAACTTTTATTATGAAAGTGTTCAGTCCGAAGCTTCTAACATAGGGTCTAATGTTACTTTCTCTCTCATAAACTTTAATAGTGAAAGGTTTTAGCGAATAATAGGTTTCATAGTTTTCCCTAATTAAGTGCAATATGACCTTATATACTTTAAGTAAATTTTCTTGAACATTCTTTTCAACAGGAATAATTATTGCTGCATAGCTTCCCAGCATTTTCCCTGGCTCTATAGGATATTTTCTTAGTAACCTTTAAACTTACCTTACACATTAAGTTCTTAGAGGGTATTTTATTATGAGGTACGAGAAGCCAATAGTTTTAGTTCATGGAGGAGCAGGGTCATTCCTAGGATTAAGTAAAGACGATCTCAAAAAATATAGATCATGCCTAAAAGATGCTGTTTCGAACGGGTATAATGTTATTAGAAGAGGCTCAGCAGTCGATGCTGTAGTGGAATCCGTAAAAACCATGGAGGATTGTGAAGTTATGAATGCTGGTAAAGGCTCTGTTCTTAACCTTATGGGCGAAATAGAAATGGATGCTGGAGTAATGGATGGAAAATTGTTTAAAGCAGCAGGTGTTGCTTTAATAAAGAAAATAAAAAACCCCATATTATTAGCTAAAATTGTACTTGAAAAAACAGATCATGTACTGTTAGCTGGCGACTTTGCTGAAAAATTAGGTTTAAAAAATGGTTTAGAAACTTTAGATGAAAAATATGTGAGCATTAAGAAGGAAAGGTATCGAAGGCTTTTAAAAGACTTTCTCGAAGGAAAAAGGTTTAAGCACCTATCTAAATTACGCAGTTTAATTAGAGAATGGAACATAGTTATGCCGGATACCGTAGGTGCAGTAGCTTTAGATAGTGAAGGAAGCCTTGCCTCAGCCACTTCAACTGGAGGTTACTGGCTTAAGATGCCTGGGAGAATAGGTGATAGCCCCGTAGTAGGTGCTGGCTTCTATGCTAACAAATATGCTGCAGCTTCAGCTACAGGCATTGGCGAGTACATTTTAATGACCATGCTATGTTTAAGAACTGTAGGGTATGTAGAAAAAGGATTAACAGCTACCGAAGCTTCAGTTAAAGCAATAGAGTACATAACTGAAGTTTATGGAAATGATACCGCTGGAATAATAGTTGTGGATAGTAAAGGCTTTGTTGGTGCTTCATTTAACACCAGAGGCATGGGTAGAGCCTTATTAGCTAAAAACATGCTAATAGCTAAGGTCTCTATCTACGCTAATGAACAGTTTATATAATTTTAAAGTTGAATTTAAATTACGCTATGATGAGGCTCGTAAGGGTAGAGCGTAGAGCTGTGATAGAGAACCGGGCTCTGAGCGTGATGTATGTTGAAACTTAATAAGAAAATTCTTTCAACATACATTATCCTATACAGTGTTTTTGGAAATCAAGAATTCAACTTAGGAGAGGCTTTAAGAGTACTTAGTCTTTTCGAAAGTAAAAAATCAGCAATAAGCGACATTAAGCACTTACACAAAATGGGGTTTTTAAAGAAAACAAATAGCTTTACATATTCTGTTAAGGAACCATACACTGCCTTAAAAGAGTATTTAAAAGAATACATAGCATCTAGGATAAGAAGGAGACTGAAATCTCTTAGCTTAAAAGCTGAGGTAAAGGTAAATTCCAAAATAACTGTTAAAGTAAAGAACGAAACATTATTTATTAAGATTCCTCAGAATCCTTTAATAACATTTCAAGAACCTTAGCTATCAGTTTCTCGCTTTTTCTACGCTCCCTCATATTGCTTCTACTAGAATAATACCCCACAGTAACTAATTTAGTCTCTCTCTTATCAATGAACTGTAATAAAGACCTGTTTTTATCGCGTAAACCTTGTTTTCCTTTAGAATCTGTAAGTGCACCTGTATGTTTAAGGTAGTACTTACACGTCTTATAGTATTTTTTGCATCTTTCAAAGTTAACGATGGTAAATGCTATTTGAGGAGGAGCTACTATGCATTGTCCGTATTTTAGAAATGGGCAGTGATCTTTTTCCACACTTACTCACGTAAATGCTATAAGCAATAATTTCATTAAAGAAGACTTCGGTTCAACAAACCATAGGTAATCCAAAAGATACAAACTGGTTTTAAGATAACTTTAAATTGCAGCTACTCTCTTCATAAGTTAGGTAGGTAACATTGAAAAATAATGAAGAAAGAAAGAAAATTGCAGTTTTTCATGGGGAAGCTAAAATAGGGGAAATTTATGGAAGCTTTACTCAAATACAGCTTAGACCGGAGGATTTTTCAAGCCCTGTTTCTTTGCAGATGGCACTTTCAAGAATATACGATGCACTAATAAAATCTATCGAAGCAGGCCCTAAGAAGAAGTTTGTAGCGGAAGTAAGATTTAAAGACTCTCTAGGCAACCCTGTTTTTATTGCCGTAGACTTGGGAGAAACTCCTCCACCATTTAAGAAAAAGAGCGCTAAAGCAAGAATATTCATAGAAATTTATGAGGAAGAAGAATAAACGTAAGCTATATAATAATTTTTGTTTCAAAATCGTCAAGAACCAGTAATATTAAGGCAGCAACATCTTTTATTATAGCATTGTTCTCGTTTGAAATGATTTCTTTGAGAAATAAGCAAGCATTTTCCCGAGAATATTTTTTAGATATTATTTTAAGTATTGTTTGAGCAACTAATCTATCATGAAGTCTTTCTAAAGGTATCGGGGAAGAAGCTTCTATAAAATTAGCTTTGTTAAGAATGTTAAATAAAGTGGTAGGGCAGAAAAGAGAAAAACGCTGTACATCCTCTTTTTTCGTCAACTTTATCTTTTAACAGTTCTTGCTATGCCTATTTCCTTACAATCGTTATTTCTATTGTTGACACTCTAGATTGGCGGCCGTCAGGATTCTGTATTGTTTGGCTTCCTATTTTAATATCCTTTACATCCACTTGACCCGCTAAGAATCTATTTCTTACGATTTCCACGGTATCTACTGCTTTACTTATTGCTCTACCTCTAGCCTTGATTACTACCTCGTTTACTCCTTGGTTTAGTAGGGTTAGTGTTGCTAAAACATAGTTCATTACAGGTTTTTTACCTACTAGAACAACATTGCTTGGTGTTGGTTGTGCCGACATATCCTAAACCCCATGGTTTTTGTTTAGCTATAGACATTAGGCTAGGTACTTAGATATAAATTTTATTGTTTAAATGCAGCATTAATTGTTTAACCATAAACTCTTACATATGATTCTAAAGGTTTCTCAAGAACCTCCGGTATTTTATCTATAATGTCTGTTGCTAAGATTCTTTCTCCATAGGTCTTGTATGCTAAATCACCGGCTAAGCCGTTTATGAATGCTCCAAGATAAGCTGCTTTAAATGGATCAACTCTTCTGGCTAAGATTGAACCTATAATTCCTGAAAGAGTGTCTCCTGTTCCTCCAACACTCATTCCAGGATTCCCTGTTCTATTGTAGATTATTTGATCAGAATATGCTATGATGTCTACGGGTCCTTTAGAAAGTACTACTGCATTGTATTTCTTAGAAACTTCCTTAACAACTTCTTCTCTTCTCTCTTTTGCCTCATTTACGCTTACGTCGGCAAGCATTGCTAGCTCACCTAAATGGGGAGTTAAAATAGCTCTGCCATTAAATGAAACCTCTTTTAAAGCTATTGCTTTTAACGCATCTGCATCTAGAATTAAAAACTTACCTTGATCTACTGCATACTTAGCTATTTCAATGACAGCTTTGATTGTGTCTTTGTGAACTCCAAGCCCGGGGCCTAGAACTATGGAGTTTACTTTGTTGAGTAAATTAGTTATTTCTGTGAGAACATTTATGGATAAATGCTTTCCTTCATACTTAATAGCTATTATATTCGGACTAAATGATGAAATAACGTATGCTGTTTTCTCTGGTGCTATAACATAGGCTAAGTCCGAGCCTGTTCTTAACGCAGCTAAAGCGGCTAAGGCAGGTGCTCCCGTATAAGTTTCTGAACCTCCAATGATAGCTACTTTTCCTCCAACGCCTTTATGTGCATCTCGAGGCTTTCTAGGTATTTCAAACATTACATTGCCCGGACCAACAAATAGGCGGGCTTCTGGAGGAATACCTATTTTCGCTACATGAAGTTCTCCTACATACTCTTTTGCCTTAATAAGACCTGGTTTTGTATCATGAAAAGTCACTGTTAAGTTTGCTTTAACAGCATTTCCAGCTATTTCTCCAGTATCTGGGTTTAAACCTGAAGGAACATCTACTGAAACCTTGTAACCTACACTTTCATTCAATATTTCAATAGCTGTTTTTACAGGTTCCCTTAAAGGTGGTTTAACACCAACACCCAATATGGCATCAATAATAATATCGGCTTTTACAGGTTCAAGAACATCAATAGTTCTCCTTAACAATTTAACTGAAGAACTCATTTTCTCCAAAATCTTAAGGTTCTCCTTAGTATCAACATTATTGATTTCATCCTTATCGTAAAGAAGAATTACATCAACTTTAAAACCGAATTGAGCTAAGTGCCTAGCAGCAACAAATCCATCACCAGCATTACCTCCTTTTCCAGCAAACACTACGGCTTTTCCTCGTTTACCAAATTTATTAACAATAATTTTAGCTACTGCAGCACCTGCATTTTCCATAAGTAATCTCGTTGGAATACCTAAGGCTACAGAGTTTTGCTCTAAAATTCTCATTTCAGTGGATGTTATCATCTCAAAAATACCTCTTCAGTATTTCGCCGGTATTATTACCTCTCAACTCTTATTTAAATAGACTTTCTTGAACGAAGTTTTAGGTGGCGATTTTGCCTTACGCTATTATAGAACATGCTTGCCCTAATTGTGGGGGTTTCATAGATACTGAGAGACTAATAAAGGGTCTTCCATGTAGAGTTTGCCTAAATGGTTTAGAACATGTTAAATTAGATAAATTATCCTTAAAAGAAAATGTCTACATTAATCTTTTAACGAGAAAAAAACTTTATGGTTACAAAGAAATTTTAAATATTGAAAGAAGCATTAAGGAGTTCGAAGTATTCTTTAGTAAAGCTTCTGGAAAGAAGCCTTGGAGTGCTCAAAGAACTTGGGCTAAAAGGCTTTTGAAAGGTGAAAGCTTTGCCATCATAGCTCCTACGGGAGTTGGTAAAACAACGTTTTCCATAATTTATGCACTATACCATGCATTTAAAAGTAAAAGCCGAGCATACATCATAGTTCCCACGAAAAATCTTCAAGACCAAGTCACGAAGAAAGCTTTGGAGTTTGTTTCCAAACTTGGCATCACCTTAAACATTTGCTCACCAGGTATAATTAATGAAGATCTTCTGGAAACTGGAAATTTCCAATTACTCATAACCACATCAGCTTATCTTTCAAAAAACTTTGCAAAAATAGGAACATATAGATTCTCGCTAATAATAGTTGATGATGTTGATGCTTTACTTAGGAACTCTAGAAATATAGACAGAATTTTAAAGCTCATAGGATTTAATGATAGAATACTTGAGATAGCATACAAGCTCATAGTAAGTAAAATAGACTTCTTTAAACTTGTAATTTCAGGCTCTAATGAAAACAAAATAGCTAGGATAAGGGAAAAAATAAGAGAATATAAAGCGGAAATCGAAAAATATGTTAAAGAAACAAAATTAGGGCAAATACTTGTATGCAGCGCTACTGGTAGAAGTAAAGGTCTTAAAGCTAAGATGTTTAAAGAACTTCTAAAGTTCGAAGCTGGAACAGTAATAGAGTATATGAGAAACGTTGTAGACACATACATGCCCTTAGAGAAAGACTATGTAAAACAAGTAATTTCATTAATTAAGAAGCTGGGAAATGGAGGATTAATATTCGTATCTCAAGATCTAGGGGTTAAGGAAGCTAGGAAGCTAGTAGAAAAATTAAGGGAAAACGGCATAAAAGCTGAGCTTGCTTCATCCTCACGACATGGTTATATTAAAAGATTTGTTGAAGGAAAAACCGACATACTAGTAGGCATCGCAAATTACTATGGCGTAATAGTTAGAGGAATAGACATACCTGATAGAATAAGATACGCTATTTTCTTAGGGGTTCCTAAGTTTCAAATAGAATTAGAAAAGGGATTGAATAATCCTGTAAAGATAATTGTTCTCTTAACAGCATTAGAAGAAGCTGTTGAAAACGAGGATGAACTGAAATATATAAGGAAGACCATTAACATTCTATCAAAATCATTAGATAAAATTAGCTTTAAAGAATTAAAGATACTAAGGAGAGCAATAAGCGAGAACATAGAGCTTAAAGGGTACCTAGGTAAGCTCTTGCAAATAATACTTGAAGCAAAAAAATTCATTCTTAACAAAATATCGGATTCAATTATTAGGGATAAACTGAAGAAATCACAGTTATTAATTCTTAGGGAATTTAAAGGTAAAACTTACATAGTCTCACCGGATGTTATGACGTATATTCAAGCTAGCGGTAGAACATCTAGAATGTTTGCAAACGGAATGACGAAGGGTCTTAGCATAATATTGGTTGATGATGAAAAGGTGTTTAAGAAATTAATTAAGCAATTGAGGTATTATATCGATAGTTTTGAAATAAAGAAATTTGATGAAATCAATTTAAGCAAGATTCTTCATGAAATAGATAGAGACAGGGAAGTTATTAGAAAAATATTGAGAGGAGAGATTGAAGCAAAATACCAAGACCCTATTATCCCCGCTTTATTTGTTGTTGAATCTCCAACAAAAGCCAGAACCATAGCCTACTTCTTCGGTAAACCATCGAAAAGAAGAATAAATGGAGTAGTAGTTTATGAAGTACTTGTAGGAGATCCTAAGCTGGGATCAAAAGATTACATGTTATCTATAGTTGCTACTAAAGGACACATACTTGACTTAACAACATCATCAACCATGGGGTATTTTGGTGTACTTGTAGACTCCGACACTATAGCTCCCATATATACTACAATAAAGAAATGTAGAGAATGCGGCCATCAATATACGTTAAATAGCGTTGTTTGTCCAAAATGCGGCTCAACAAAAATATTTGATTCGAAAAGCATTATAGATACCCTAAGAAAGCTTGCTCAAGAAGTTGACATGGTATTTATTGGAACAGATCCTGACAGTGAAGGTGAGAAAATAGCATGGGACGTCATGCTACTACTTAAACCCTACGTAAAAAACATTTTCAGAATAGAATTCCACGAAATAACGAGGAAGGCTATAATAAAGGCTTTAGCGAACCCGCGAAAAATAGATAGGTTTCTTGTTGAGGCTCAGGTTGTTAGGCGTGTTGAGGATCGTTGGATTGGTTTTGAGCTTTCAAGGAGGCTTTGGGGTGTTTTCGGAAAACACTGGCTATCAGCAGGAAGAGTACAAACACCAGTACTAGGATGGATAATAAAACAACACAAAAAATGGAAAGCCTCAAGAAGACTCTTCGCCGAGTACATTTTAGAAGGCGGATTAAAAGTAAGATTTGATTATGATGTTTACTTTGATAAATCATTAATTAAAGAATACGTTAAAAACGGCGCGTTAATCTTAATAAAAACGACATTTATTGAGAAAATAAACCCACCACCCCCTTACACAACGAATACTCTACTTTCAGAGCTCACTAGTAAATACAGATTAGACGCTCAATTTGCTATGAGGGTTCTTCAAGACCTCTTTGAATCAGGCTTTATAACATACCATAGAACAGATAGCACGCATGTTTCAAACGCAGGGTTTGAAGTAGCTAAAGAATACATATTCAATACGTTAAAGTGTAATGACCTTATAAAGTTAAGAAACTGGGGTGCCGAAGGAACACATGAATGCATTAGGCCTACAAAACCCTATGATGCTGAAACTCTTAAAAAACTCTTACTAAATGGAACGTTAAGGACCTTTGCAAACTTCACTTATACGCATTTCAAAGTATATGACCTCATATTCAGAAGATTTATTGCAAGTCAAATGAAATCTGCTATAGTTGAAAAGGTAAGGTTAACGGTTAAGATCGGAGAGGATGCCAAGACTGTAGAGTTTATAAGCAAAGTCGTTGAAGAAGGATTTCTCAAGATTCTTCCAATACAGCAAGTATTAAGCTTAAATAATGTAAACAAAGGATCAGTAATAAGAATAGTTGATTGTAAAATGTGGAAAGGTTCATTAAATTCCCTGTATAGGCAGGGAGACGTAATTAAATTAATGAAAGATAGAGGAATAGGTAGGCCTTCAACTTACGCTAAAATATTATCCTCCATACTTAAGCACGGTTACGTAATAGAAAGTAAGAACAAGTATTTAGTTCCAACAACTCTAGGTATTAAAGTATATGAATATCTTAACAAAAACTATAAGCACCTTGTTTCAGAGGAAACCACAAGAAAGCTTGAAGAGACCATGAATCTTATAGAGAAGGGTAAGTTAAATTACATTGAAGTATTGAGAGACCTTTTAACGATGCTTAACAAGCCGTATGTTAGAGTTCATGCTGAAAAAGCTAAAGTTGAAACATAAATACTCTGAACCCCTACTATTCTACTTGAGGCTAAGAATTGAAATGACTTATACTATAAGCGTTAGCGAGGAAACTTATAGGCTTCTGGAAAAGTATAGGAAAGTTTTAGAAGAAGTATTTAAAAGAAAAATGAGTTATGATGAAGTGTTACGTTTAGTTTTAAGCAACAATGTACACTTCGCAATATACTTTGAGCTTTCTAGGAGGTTAAGTAGTATTGAGCGCGGTCTTGAAGAAATTACTGCTCCACAATTCCCTAGAAAATATGAAGTAAGACACGATAAATTCGTAGGATTCATCAAAGATGTAATTGTGTACCCTTTAGATAAAATACGAACTTCAAAAGAGAAAATAGAGAGATACATTAATGAAGGCATTTTCAAAATAATTCATGCAGCAGGCAGATCATATTTGGTATATAAACCAAAGCTTCTTGAATTATGGAATAAATTGCCAATACCTAAAGATAAGGTAAAGGAATTAAGCAAAGAAGAACAAAAACTTCTAGAAGTTCTTAAAAACGCTGGATTAGTTTATGAAGATGGAGTGACAAAGTCCATTAGGAAAGCTGTTAGCGAACTATAATCACTACTAATAATTCTTTAATTATTATCAGCCGGGATTTCTACTCGTCATCGTATATACTCTAAGGATAGGGCGGTCATCATCCATGTTTCTGTTTTAACTCTTACTCCTTAAAATATTTCTAATAATAACTTCAGCTATCTTCAAAGCTTTCGATGCTTTATCAATTTCATTATAAAATGTCTGCCTATTTTGGAACTGTCTAAAAGCTACCACTTGAGTTAGAACAGTATAAGAGTCAATGATATCACCTTTTCTACCTAAATATCTTAAGTAAATAGTACCCTTTCTTCTTGTTCTTCTTGGATACATTTCAAGCATTACGTTTCCATGTGTGGTTTTTATTACACCTAAAATTCTTACATATGATTGGGGAGGCGAAATAATCCATAACTTTAGTATATCCTTAGCTCTATTATAGAATTCCTTAAGTTTAGCCGCAGACAGATCGTGAAATATTATTGTTAAGACTTGGTATTCCACTGTAGAAGCATATTCCTCTATGAACTCTGCTAAAAATGGATAATATTTTAAGGGCAATGCAAACTTTAAAACTCTATTTTCTTCATCTACTTCAATTATTGTTGCTTCAAAATCCCTTAATTTCTTTACAGCTTTTACAATTAACTTATCGGGTTTAACGGACAGTATAGTGCTTATTACTGTATGCTGCTTCATAAGAAAACCTCCGACGGGGATAACGTCCTCATCTTTATTTCGGCAACCTACCTTTTCTTCATCGGTAAACTTATTCAGCCCTTCCACATGTCTTCATTATATCTGATCCGGGTTCACTCATCATCTATAAGGGATGCCCTATTTATGTTCTACACCGAAGTCTCAAATATAGTTTTCACGCAAAATTTTTAGGGAAATCCCTAACTATACCTTCCCGAGGATAGATAAGAAATGAAGTTGAGAACGTTCTTTCTACAGTATATCATGCCTCAAATGCTACTTTTAGGATTCGCGGTTATGAACACTTGGCTTCCACAATACACGTTCGCATTTATCATAGTCTACATTATAATTTTCGGCGCAATAATGTATGAAACAGGAAAGAAAACATTAAAGGGTAAAACAAAGGACATTGAGGAAATAAGGAGAGGTAATAGGATATATAAGGCTAAAGCTACTGAAGTTAGACAACTTATGGCAAATGACCCATTATTTATTTCCGAAATGAAGGGACAACTTTTAACAACGTTTCTACCTTTCCTTTCAATACTCGTAATATGGTTCCTATTTAGTACATTAAGAGACATGCTAGTTAAAGGAGAACCTGGATCAATAGAAGTGTTCATAGGGTACGCTATACTTTACGAAACATTTTTCGTAGTTTCATTGATAACCAGATTGTATCAGAAGATAATGGCGAGAAGAAAAGGATATTCAACGATAATGGTGCTTAATGAATATGTTATTACAGAAAAGGGGATATATTCTGAAAGAGGAGGAAGTTTAACACTAAAATTCCCTATTAAAGCAAAACGTATTACATGTAACGAGAAAAGGAGCTTTATAGATATAGATGTTGTTCAAGAAAATCCATTCGCAGGTAAAACCATAATGAGAGTAAGATTGTATTCGAAAAAAGCAAGCGACTTGTATAATAAAATTAAGGATAAAGTCATTATAGAGGAAAGCTAACTCGACCTTTTCAGCATTTGCATATAAGTTATTCCGTTTAAGGCAACATAAGGTATTATGTTCTTAGGTACATAAAAGTATCTTGGCGTTAATGTTTTAAGCATAGAATCTGATGGTATAACTCTAACCTCGTAAGCTTCGCTAACCGGGACCCTCTCTAGAAACTTCTTAAAATTCGAAATTATCTCTCTAGCCGAAAAGTACAATGTGAAATATGACAGCCCGTTAATAGGCTTTATATATAATGTGTAGACTTCGTCGACATCGTATGGTTCGAAAGACTGTCTATATTCCGGTGATTCATAAATCTTTTTAGCATCCTTAATTAAAGCCCATCTCCACTCACCAATATCTATATCAATAAATTGAAACACTCTATCAACAACATCAGGTTTTCTTAGGTCCTTAAGCTTATTTTCTATGGTTTTAGATGGTAATTCAAGGATTTCTGAAAGTTCATCGACAGTTAATGCCATATTTTCGAGAGTTTCAACTATTAGAAGAGATGCGTCCTTAATCCATGGCCTTATTGGCGGTAATTCTTTAACATACTTCCCTAAGGGAGTTTCGACGTTTCTAGCATAAACTAGGTTTATCTCTCCACTATGTATTTTTCTTAAAAGCTCCTTCGCCCCTTCAACATCCATGTATTGTGACTTTACTTGCCTCTTAGCCTCTTCTATAATTAATGAGTCTTTCTCAGGATCCAATTTACCTATCTTTCCAAAGCTTACTTGAAGTTCCTTCAAAATAGCGTAGTATAATGGAGAACGCTCAAGGGACAATTCAACAAGTCTTTCAACTTTACTAGGTGTTACATCCAATAATATCTTCACTGGATCAATATTTCTTACTCTTACTGAAAAGCCTACATACGATGACTTTACATAAACATTTAATGTGTACTTAGTTGATATAAGGTACATTATGATGTGTGCAAGAGTTTCAGCTATATTTTGACCCATCCAGAAGAGGAAAACTGTTTCATCACCATGTTTTTCAATCACCATAGTTTTTTCATCAGGTAGTAAATCTTCCTTACCCCTATATGCCTTATACAGCTTGCTTATGTAAAAGATTGCTGAATTGAACACTTTAACATTCTCTGGTAAGTCTAATTTACCTCCATTAACTACTTTATGAAGTAATCTCCCCACCTCATAGGATATTTTCTTAGAACGTCTAGCTCCCTCTCCTCTCCATATAGGTACTTCCGCTTCTTCTGTAGAAGCAGGTATAACTGAAATTTTCATGCTAATATCATCAACGTCAACGATCTTCCAGTTTCTTCCCGAGAGTCTAACAACGTCTCCAACTCTTAAGTATCTATAAACATATTGTGAATCAACATCACCTACTATTATGTCACCATGCTTTACCTGAAACGAAGGTCTTTCACCTATTGTGGTAAAGAACTCTGTAAAACTTCTAGCCCACCATCTTCTAAAAGCTGTGTCAGTATCAAATCTCCATATTTTAAAGAATGTTGGACCTATTTTATATTTTGAATTATCTACTTTGGAGAGTAAGCCATTAGCCTCCATGTATTTTAGTAGCTTTGTAAGCTCATCGAAGCTAAGTGTTTTGTAAGCATAAGCTTTAGATATTATTTCATAAATCATTTCAGCATCAACTTCCCCATATTGAAGAACTATACCCAAAATTTCTCTAGCTAAAACATCAAGAGGTTTTTCTAATATTTGTGGTTCTTCAAGTTCGTTCCTTAATGCTAAAGAGATTGTAGCTAAAGTTTCTAAAATATCAACTTCATTTAAACCTATAATTGCTCCCTTAGATACATCGTAGAATTTATGGCCACTTCTCCCTACCCTCTGAAGGAGCGTAGTTACTGAACCTGGAGGTCTAAATTGAATAACCTTCTTTATATCGCCTATGTCGATACCTAGTTCAAGGGTTTTTGTGCAAACAACACCTTTAAGCTTGCCTTCGAGAAGATCTTTCTCAACAGTTACCCTTATGTTTCTAGAAACCGAAGAGTGATGAACTTGGATCTCCTTTAATCCCGTCTTCTCCAAGTATTCATGCAGTCTTTCTGCAGTTGACCTGGAGTTTACGAAGATTAGGCTTGGAGGCTCAATGTGCTCTATTATTGTTTTAGCTACCTGTTCCCATAAATCATCATCGCTTTTAGACTGTACGGCATCAACTTCTATTATTGTCTTCTTGCTTCTGCCAATTTCAATTATAACGCTTTTCCTCTTTGAAGATCCAAATAGGAATTTCGCTACTTTCTCAGGATCCCCTATAGTCGCTGAAAGACCTATTCTTTGAAAATCATAGTTTGTAAGTTTCCGAAGCCTCTCTAATAGTAGAATAAGCTGAATTCCTCTTTTAGACGAAATTAGCTCATGGACCTCATCTACGATAACCCATTTAACATTCCTATAGTAGCTTCTAAACTTCTGAGCCCAGTCAAGATCTATTTCTAAACTTTCAGGCGTTGTAACTATGACATGTGGTGCCTTCCTTAATCTCTTAGCTTTCTCAGATGATGGAACATCACCATGCTTTCTAGCAACAGTGAAACCTAGTCTAGAACCCCACCACCTTAACCTTCTAGTTATATCATTTATCAATGCTCTTAAAGGAGTTATGTAAACTACGGCAACAGGTTCCGCTTTCTCCTCAATCATTTTTTCGAAAACAGGAAGAATTGCTGCTTCGGTTTTACCATAACCTGTTGGTGCTATTATTAGTACATTATATCCCTCCTTTATCTTAGGAATAGCAAGTTTTTGAGGTGTTGTAAGCTCTCTCCACCCCTTCTCCCTAAGTAACTCTACTATCTTCGGATTCTCTATGCTTATAGCTGAATCTTCAAACATTGCTTAGTTCCTCATGTTACGCTATGCTTTTATACGGCATTTTAGCATGGATTTGTAGCCTAAACGCATAAGGCACTACAACTAAAAAATATTTTCGTATAACAGCTAAAATGAGGTGTAGTTAAATGCCTGGGAAAAAACATGTATGCATTGTTTGTGGAAAAGCATTCCCTGAGGGGCAAGGAATAGTACTTACTTTAGGAGACTATACGCTAACATTTCATAGCAAAGCATGTGCTTTAAAATTCTTTAACGCTTTACTGCATAAAATAAGTTTTGATTTAATTAGAAGTGCCGTTGAAGATACTGTTGAAGAATTCAAAAGTAGACTTAGGGAGGAATTTAAGAGAAAGGCTAAGAAAATTTAGCTTACAGGCTCGAAAACTATGCCAAGTCTTCTAGCATAATCGTATGCTTCAGCCATTTCCTCGTAAGTGGGTCTCCTAGTTATGTCAGGCCATTTTTCAGGTGTTCTTAAGACTTTAAACTCCGGCCTATACTGTCCCATAATATTCACTAAAACTTTGTCTTTAGGCAAATTTTCGGCAATCCATTTAAGAATGGGTTTCGTGCAGCACTCTAAATGATTAGGTAACACAAGATGCCTAATTATCATGTCTCCATATTTAATAGCTGCCTTTAAGTTTCTAGTAACAACTTCAAAGTATCGTGGTGCACTTGAAAGCATTAAAGCACATTTATTATTACCATATTTAAAATCTGGAAGCCATATGTCAATTAAATCAACTAGGATATCCATTGCTTCATTAGTCAAGTACATATTGCTGTTCCATAGCTGCGGGACATTTACATCAAGAAATTTCAGTGAGTTTACGATGGTGTGTAAATTTGGCGTAGGATCTCCACCTACATGATTTATATTTTTAGCTCCCTTCACTCTTAGCTCCTTCTGAATAAGAGCTAACGACTCTGGAGTTACGACAACACCACCATAAATGTTTTCTTGACTAATATCATAGTTTTGACAGTTATGTATTAATATGCCATTACCTGCAAAGAATACGTGTTCGTCAAGAACATTATTTGAAGCTCTTAAGACTATATCGTAAACTTTCTTTCTCCTTCTAATTACCCTTACTTCTTTTACATAGTCTGCCTTCCTTACTTTCTTCATCTTTTTTGTTAAGCCCAGTTTTTTAAACATTTTTTCTTTTCTATCGTCAAGAAATATTGCAATTTCGGTTAATTTGAGTATATCAAATGTACCATTAATATCTATCCAGAATTGTTTATGCTTGCTTACATGACCTGTAGGAAGGACATATTTTACAGAAGGTAATCTCTCTTTAATTCTATATTGGACACCGTTTAATCCCAATATGTAGCTTAATTCATAAGCCATCCGTTCAGATGTTGTTACGAATCTTATGTAAAACACTCCTTTTTTCCCTATGCTTAATGTTCCGTCTCCTGTTAAATAGGCAGAAAGGAACTCCTTTAAGAAAGTCTTACTTACATTAAAAACAATCCATGGAATGCTTTTATTATGGGCTTTTCTCCCTATATTTAAAACATATCTAAATAATATGTATAGTAATCTGCTTGGCACTATTATTTGAGGCGTTTTTCCTCTATAGTTGTAGAGTAATTTTATTCCGTCTAAATTGGGAATAATGGATTTTATGCAATGTAAAATATCTTGTTGGATACGCCTATTTGATGTTGTAAAAACTAGTCCGTGCTCTCTAAGATAGTTACCTTCGGCTATAAAGTATCCCAAAAGTCTCATGAGCTCTTTAGATATATTAATTAAAGCGGGTATGTAGTATTTTACTCCCTTCTTCATGGACAACATATATGTCTCGTTATACTTGCTTAATTCGCTATAGTACTTTCTGTACAGTTTAATAAACTCTGGTAATGGAATAGAATCTATACGGAGCCAATAATACTTGAAATTCTTTATACCAGCTTTGGTAAATAATTCCTTAAAACTAATGTTATATTTCTTATGCAGTTTTCGTAAAGCCTTATTAACATTTTTTACCCTAATTTTTTCTTTCAGATCACATGGTAGTTTTCGATCAAATTCTTCAATTAAATTTATTGCACTAATACTGTTTTCAATAATAGATTCTTTGGAAAGCAGAATGCACGGTAAAGTTATAAGTTTCTCTCCTACTTTTAAATCTTTAGCATATTTTTCCTTTAATTCATTATTATTTTGCACTATTACTATATGTTCTGGCGTAAGCTTTACTCTCTTACCTCTATTAGTGACTACCTCATAAATTACGTCTGTTTCCCTGGAAATTATATCATCTATTTTTCTCCATCCACTTAATGTTAGAACCTCTACTTCTCTAGCCTCTTTTAATGTTTTCGCAACTTCCTTTACTTTCTTAATTGAAATAATTTTATTAATTCTTACTAGCAAGTAATCATCTTCGTCCAAGCAGAATACACACTTGAAGTTGCATGATCCATAAAATATTGTGCCACTTGGCACGAGAGGCGATTCTTCTCCTAAATGATGAAACCATGAGTGAGCATATGTTCTGTAATCGAGCTTGCAGAAGTAGCCTTTCTCGCCCTTAGCTCTATTAACTTTACATTTTCTCTCACAAAATATGCATTCCTTAAGCATTTCATTTACAATCGCTATTTTTACATCCAAGAAATTGATTTTAGGTTTAGGTAGCTCTTCAAAATCTAATTTGTTTTCTTCTATTTTATTGAAAACTTCTCTAAAAACTTTTGCTACTTCATTATGTAAATTCCATAATCCATCATAATCTAATTTCTTAGGATCTTCATTTACTTCAATACGCTTAGCTATCATGAATTTAGCCGGCTTCACATCCTTCATGACACGATAGTACCACCATAATCTACGTTTAACACTTTCATTACGCCAAACTTCTACTGCATCAGGTCTGTAAAGATACCAAGGAATAATCTCAAAGATCATAAATAAACAGCCTAACTAAACTTTCCTCTTAAGATGACATAGTCTAGTTTCCTAAAATATTTTTACTTGTTCACTCCACTATTAAGGTAATTCACTGTTAATAGGTAACCTTTATTTTCCATCTAGAACTAAGCAAAATATTAGCCGATGAGGAATGCCTGGCATGAAAAATGAAAGTTGGTGATTAAAAGAGGCCGCGTCCCGAGGCATTAACACAAAAGACTATAAAGATTAAGATGATGCATATTGAAAAGAATTACTCATGTAATTTTCGGAATAGGTTCGGCTCTTTTTCTCTTAACACCATCAATAGAAAAGATGGTTTTTGCAATATTCTTCTCAGCATTAGGTAGCGTATTTCCCGATATGGATATAAGATTTAGACATAGAGTATTTCTACATAATGTTTTCGCATTAACTATTGCAACAGCTGTTTTATTTTTCATATTAAAGTTCTTTATTAATATTGGAGAATACGTTGAAGTATCGATCTTAAGCTTCACCATAGGGTTTTTTACACATATCCTATTGGATACTTTAACTAAAACTGGTGTCGCATTTTTATGGCCCTTTACAACGCGAAGAATAAGTTTTCTCAAGGAAAGATACGATAATCCTTACCTTAACTATGTAGTTTCACTAATGGGTGTTTTTTTCTCTCTAACTTACATTTACATAATATTTAAGGGTGGCATTTAATGTTAAGAACATTTATTCACCTAACACTAATAACACTAAATTTCGAAGAAATTACCTTAGAGGAAGCTGTCCATAAAGTGGAAAGAATTATCGGTAAAAGTTCTGAAACAGAGTATTCCGCCAATACGGCATTACTGATTTACGAAAAAGACGTTCATGAAGAAACTATGAAGAAATTATTAGATGTAAGTAAGCGTAATGTTGACATTTTCATAATAAAATTCTTTGACAATAAAATTAGAGAAGCCTGGCTTATTCTCAATGAACTACACAAGGTAAATAGCGAGGCCGCTCTTAAACTCATTAAATATTACCCTCTTCTCGTTAAGCATTTTACAGCTAATAATTTAGCGTAGAAACTATTTCCTGTATAGGTTCCAAGAAACCAAGTATTGAAAGTATGTAGACCAATGCTGTATAAAATACTGACACAACAACATACTTCACCACTGTTTTCTTAGACAAATTAATACCTCCTCCTTTAATAGCCCTTTCCGTCCCTAAATGCATTAATATAAATCCTAGGACATTAGTAAAGTTATAATAAATTATGAAAAGTATTGGAAAATAGTCTCTTGGAAGAAGGAGAATAGTTAGGCTTGATAAAATGTAGGATATGGGTATGTTAACGAAAACATCATTCCACCATGATAATGGAGAGAGTATGTAACCTATGAAAGCAATTACTCCTCCTTCAACTCTATTTTTCATATTCTTTTTTCTCATGCTTTAACACTTGAAGAAGAACTTTCAGTACTCAAGTATTTCTCTAAGTCCTTTGCTTTCTCTTTTAAACCTTTGGATAAATAAATTTCATAGAGCCTTTTTGCAACATCTCTTCTCTTTTCTAGCTTAAACGATTCTTCATAAGCCTCTAATGCTTTATCCACCCTTCCCTGTTTATCGAAAATATAACCTATTTTTGCCCATATTCTAGGGTTCTCTTTGAATAAAATAGCAGCTTGCATGTAATAATTTAGCGCTTTCTCATAATTTTCCTTCATAAAGTAAAGATCACCTAATCCCTCAAGGGCTTCATGATTCCCCCTATTAATGCTTAAAGCTTTTAAATAATGTTTTTCAGCTTTTCTCCATAAGTCATGCCAAACGCGGCCATATGTCTTTTTATCTAAATTCTCAATGATCTTTTTAAACACATTACCTAGTACGGTATATGTTTCGCTGCTTTCAAGCCCTTTAATTGAAATCATAAATCTTTCAATAGCTTCAGCTAAAATTATAGGGTTAATATTCTCTCTAAAGAAGCCTCTTTTATCTTCAAACCAAGCTATGATCAATGCCTGCATTATCCTTAAGATATCTTGTGAAAAAAGGTAATAGTACTTAGCTGATAATTCATTTAATCCACCATAAACTTCATCAAGTGTTTCCGCAGCAAAAACCTTTACCCAGGAGTAGTTCGTGTTTTCAATAATTCTATTTATTTTCGCAATAAAGTCGTCTACGCTTTCCTGAGCTACTCCCTTTGTTAAGGACTTTAAAATAAGAGCTAATAGATCATTTACTATATTACTGCTCATTAAACTCTCCTTCAAATAACTTTTTAGTTACATTACAAGTTTATAGCTCTTCTCTTATATTTCATATAAGCCTCTAATGGAGGTAAAGATGCTGTAATTAGAACCATGATGCTCCCATTAAAACTCAACATTTTCTTAGCCATGACTACAATTATCATTACATGGGGACTTTTAACTTAGCTAATTCACTAGAATCCATAACGAGTAAGAAAATTTTACAGAGGTTAGAGTAAGTTCTTTCTTTAAACTTGAAGAGAATAGCAAGTAACTCGTAATTATAGAATGAAAATATTTCAATAGTGCTTTCAAACATCAGTATATAACATTTTAAAGATAGATCAGGGGGCTCCTAAGTCTTCATCCCTAATAGTCTTAGGTCAAGCCCGCCACAGTCATCACTTCTGAATGTATAATAATTTACAGAGAACCTTTAAACTTGACCCACTATAAATACTGTATTAAGCTATAGTGGAAAGGGATGTGTGCATCTTGAAAAGCAAGAAGAAGTATATAATGTTAGAAGTTTCAGAGGAAATAATAAATCTTTTAGAGAAATTAGCCGAAATTACTAATGCAAATGTAAATGATGTTGCTAAGGAGGTGTTTTCATTAACCGAACCTGTGCTTAGGAAAATAGTTGAAGAAAAAACCGTAGATTTTAAGAGGCTTAGAGAAGAGCTTCATAGAACAATGCTTGATTCATTAAACATTAGGGCTTTAGAAGAAGACGTTCTCGAAAAAGTTAATGGAAAAGGAATGTATGTACTTGAGGAAGTAGATTTAGACATAGATGACAACTCAATTTTTATAATGTTTCGGGAATTTCCAGAATCACAGCTTAAATTAGGTGATATGTGGATTAAGCTAAACTTAGCTTCAGCCAGCATGGGATTTACATTCTTCTTAGAAAAATATGTTAAAAGAAAACCATCGAAAAAGCCTTCACATAAGTTAAAATATAGCGTCAGTACAAGGGAACACTTGAATAGGCTCTTAGTTACGATAACGTTTAGAGTTAAGAACGTAAAATATCTTCCAAAACTAAGTGAAATATCAGATGTTGTGAAAGAAATAAAAAATGATCTGCAGGGACACATATGAGTTTAAATTCTATTGAAAAAAGGTATTGTTGAAAATATTTAAAGGCTCATGGTCCATGCTGGAGCTAGCTAAAGACTTAAACATGACTCGGAATGAAGTAAAAGATGTAGTAAATAACCTTATCGTAAAAGGGTATCTTATGAAAATTGATTGTTTTAAAGAAAAATGTGAAGCCTGTTCTCTAAAAAAGATCTGCCCTTACTCTAGAAATCCCCTTAACATCCCCATTTATGTCTTAACGAAAAAAGGTTTAGAGACCGCTTTAGCTCTAAAATAAGTTTTAAACTTTTTGGCAAGTTTAATAAAAAATTCTTCCATGACTACTAAAGTGGAATCTGAGTTAATGGGAAGTAGTTTTCAAAATTATCTCTATAGCTTTGTTCTTAAGCATGGTTGTTCTTTTCGCTTGAATTCTTAATAGGATTTCAGGGTCTTTTAATGCGTGACCAGTAACTACACATACAACATTATCGTTCCTTTTAATAATGCCTTGCTTTAAAAGTTTTAAACAACCTGCAACACTAGCTGCTCCTGCAGGTTCCGAGTCAATACCTTCAAGGGAACCTAATTTCACCATTGCTTCAAATATTTCTTTATCACTAACTTTAACAAATAGGCCTTTAGATTCCTTAACTGCAGCCATTGCTTTAGGCCAATTGACAGGTTTACCTATCCTAATAGCAGTTGCTATAGTTTCAGGCTTATCAGTGAAAATAGGTTTGCTTAATCCAAGTTCAAATGCTCTAGCTAATGGTGAAGCCCCCTCTGATTGAACGCCCACCATTTTTGGTAGCTTATTTATGAGTTTAAATCTGTAAAGCTCTTTAAAGCCCTTCCATATTGCTGAAATATTTCCTGCATTACCCACAGGTACAATAACCCAGTCTGGCGTGTTAATTTCCTCGGCAATTTCAAATGCTATAGTCTTTTGTCCTTCAAGTCTCCATGGATTAAAGGAGTTTAAAGGATATATTTTCGGCTCTTTCTCAACAACTTTTTTTACAACCTCTAATGCATCATCAAAGTTCCCTTCAATTTCAAAAATTTCTGCACCATGAAGTATTGCTTGAGCAAGTTTACCTAAAGCAACTTTTCCCTTAGGTAAAACTATTATGGATTTCATTTTGGCTCGTGAAGCATATGCTGAAACAGATGCTGCAGTGTTTCCTGTTGAAGCAACAATAACTGATGTCGAACCTATAAGTTTAGCTAGTGTAACTGCAACCGTCATCCCTCTATCCTTAAAGCTCCCCGTAGGGTTTGCGCCTTCAAACTTAACGTAGAAGCTTTTTGAACCAAAAATATTTTCAACGCTAATAAGTGGTGTGCTGCCTTCACCTAATGTTATTACGTAATCAAGTAAGGTTTCTGAAAGAGGGAGAAGTTGCTTATAGCGCCATACACCTTTCCCTTTAAAATCCTCCCATGAAATTTCGGTTTTTAAGAAATCATATTCTACAGAAAGTAAGCCATTGCACTTTGCACACTTATATGTTTTAGGGTTTGGAGGGTAAATTGCACCACAGTTTACACATTTCAAATAAACGTTTTCCTTAACTACACTCAAGATATCAAACACCTTACATTGTTACCCTTAACTTCTCTTTCATAACTCTATTAAATAGTTTTGTACATATTTTCTAACGATGCCAACATAACTTAGGGCTGTATTATGGGAAGGAAGAAATGTGAAATACTATTACTTGTAAAGAAAGAAGTAATACGTAAGATTCTTAGTAAAGTAGAAAGTGAAAACATAGAGATCTGCGGCATTTTATTTGGTGAAAGAAGAAAGGGGAAGGAGTTCATAGTTAAAGAATGCTCATTTATAAAGAACTTAAACAATTCGCCATTAAGTTTTACTATGGATCCTAAAGAAATGTATTTTGAGATAATGAAGCATGCGAAAAAATCTATGGATATTGTCGGTTTATTTCATTCGCACATGTCATCTACAAAACCATCTAGTAGAGACTTGAAATTCATGAGGTTATGGGGGATACCTTGGGTTATAATCAGTAAGCATGATAAAGCAATTGTGGCTTACATTATTAAAGACGATGATTTATGTGAAGTCGAAATTATTGAGATTCCCTAATTAACTTAGGTCTGGGAACTCTTTTTCCATCACCCAAAACCCAGTATTCACCATCATTTCTTCTCTCAAGCTTCCAGATAGGTGTTTCATGCTTTACTTTTTCTAGAACCTCCTTTGCAACGTTAAAGGCTGTGTTTCTGTCTACAGCAGCTACGAAAATGTAAACTGTAGTTTCCTTAGGTTTAAGTGACGAGATTTTATGATATATTTTCACATCAATAACACTTGGTTTTTTAGAGTATTCCTTGGCTAATTGGTTTAGTTTAGTTTCAGCATAGGGTTTATAAGCTTCGTATATTAACTCGTGAACCCTAACATTATTACCTAAGTCCCCCTTAACAAAACCTATAAAAATCACTAGTGCGCCTGCTCTTTCAAATTCAGGTGTTTTTTTAAGTTCATTAATTACTTTCTCAATATCAATGTCATCCTCAATAATCACTCCTTCAGGCGAACCACCTGATGCTGGTGGGAACAGGAAAACTTCATCACCATCATTTAACTTAGTATTTTGATTAGCGGGTTCACCATTAACTAAAATTATTATTGGTTCTTCAGGTTCACTTTCATCAATATAGTTAGCTATTTCCGGGTATTTTCTTATAAGAAACTCTAAAAGATTCTTTACCGTAGAGTTTCCCGGAAGATCTACAGTGATTCTCTCTGAGCCTACAATATCTCTGTATATGGCAAAAAGCCTAATATTGACTCTAATGCCTAGTTCACCTCAACAATACTAGAAAAACGACTATATTTAGGTTTTAAGCTTGTTTTAAGATTAAACATCCATGTACATGTAGTATTCGGCTGGTGTAGGGAAGGATTCTATAAATTTGGCTTCTTTACGTTTCAACTCTATGTATTCTTCAAGTACTTCCTTTGAAAATATGGGTATCAAATAGTCCATGTCTGCTTCTAATTCATCTAATGCTTCCCACAGAGTACGTGGAAGCTCTTTTATCCCTAACTTTCTTCTTTCATCAATACTCATATGATATATGTTCTTATCTACGGGGTCGCCTGGATCAAGCTTTCTCCTTATACCGTCGATTCCTGCAGCAAGTATAGCAGCAAATGCTAAATACGGATTAGCTGATGGATCAGGGGGTCTGTATTCGATTCTTTTAGAGTTTTTTATACCTTTATGATAAACTGGAACTCTTATGGCAGCGCTTCTATTACCTCTACTCCAAACCAGATAGACTGGTGCTTCATATCCTGGAATAAGTCTCTTATAGCTATTTGTTGTGGGGGAAACTATAGCTGATAAAGATCTTGCATGCTCAATAAGCCCGCCTATAAAGTATCTTCCTAACTGGCTAAGCTCTGCATACTCATCGTTTTCATCATAAAACATATTCTCACCTTTAAGATTCCATAAGCTTATGTGAACATGCATTCCGGAACCATTATCTCCGAAAATAGGTTTAGGCATGAAGGAAGCGTACATACCATGTTTTGCAGCAACGTTTCTCACGACATACTTTAATGTTTGAACATTATCCGCTGTTTGAACTAAACCTCCATATTTAAAGTCTATTTCACATTGACCGGATGATGCGACTTCATGATGATGAGCTTCAATTTCTACATTAAAATACTTTTTAAGTACATATGCTGCTTCATTTCTAACCTTAAACACTTTATCGTAAGGGTCCGGAATACAGTATCCTTCCTTTACACGTATGAATGATGAGCTTACTAAGGAGCTTCTTTCCTTGGAATATATTGTTAAAGACTGCCTTATACCTGGATTTTCAAATTCAAGCTCTACTTTGTCGAAAACAAAGAATTCAACCTCAGGACCCCAATAGCTAATGAAACCTAATTCTTTAGCGAATTCTTCAGCCCGTTCAGCAACGTATCTAGGATCTCTTTCTAATCTTCCTTTATCAAAACCCCAATAAACTTTCCCTATAAACCTAGCAGTACCTTCTTTCCAAGGCACTATAGCAAAAGTTTCAATAACAGGTTTAAGCACTAAATCACTTTCATCTATTGTTGAGAAACCCTTAATAGAGCTTCCATCAAGCTTTCCGAATCCCTTAATCAATACTTCCGCAGAAAGTTTCTCGGAAGGAAAGACTGCAGTATGTAATCTACCTAAAAGTGAAGTAAAATGTATCTCAACCCACTCTATATTTTTCTCCTTAATAATTTTCATAATATTCTCTAAACTCATAATGCATCATCTATTTAGTGTACAAGTCACCTTGTATATGAACATTATATATAATTTAGCCTAATAATTAGAGAACACTGTAAAACTTTGTTGAAAATAATATTGAACATTTATATAAAGGTAAGTAATAGTATGTAGAGCAATTTTATAAAAAAGTTTAGACCCTAAAAGCCTTTTCTATTAACTCAATGACGTCCTCTAAAGTAAATCCTAGTACAGTCATCTTCGTGGAATATTTTTCAATAACCTCTCTTACTTCATTAACTTTGCATCCTTTTAATTCATTTTCAAGAGCCTCAAGCATTTCCTGAGGATACACAAAGAAATCCCCACTAATAATAATACTATGTATTCTTCCCTCTTCATCAAACTCTAAATCAACCTTTACCATTTTTCCTCCTTTAATCTTTTTAAGAACACTTACTTTCCTCATACCATCACCTTTTATAAATCCACTTCATCGACTTATATTTTTCAATAAGCGTAGAAGCTAAGGCAAGTTCCTCATCCGTTAATTTGGATTCTTCAAAGTCAACGTTTAAAGCTTCCGAGAAACCTTCAATCATTGCTTTTATTGTTTCATCCTTTGTAACTCTTCTGCCAAGCTCTCTTGAAAGTGTAGTTACTCTCTCAAGAATGGACCTGGCTCCATGACTGAGTAGTTTTTCCTTAGGCGCTTTTAGTGATGAAGCTAAGGTCATGAGGTCTGTATTATACATTAGTGTTCCATGTTGCAAAAGCGCTCTCTTTTTACGTGATTGGGCACTTCCGGAAATTTTCTTACCTCCAACTACTACATCGTTTATTGGAACAAATTGTGCATCTAACCCGAACTTGTTAATAGCATAAACTATTCCCTTGCATATTATTTCGTAGCTTTTTAAAACATCAGTAGCAACATCCCTTATTGAAGCAATAATAGAATATGTTACTTCACCATTTACATCATGATATACCGAGCCTCCTCCTGTTATTCTTCTCGTAAAGGGTATGTTTCTTTTATCAAGAAAATCTATATTTACTGCATCGTTTATGCGTTGAAAATAACCTATAGTTACGGCACTTGGATTAAATACGTAAAGTCTAAGGGTATTTGGGATTTTGTCTTCATCCCTTAAAAGCAACATGGCTTCATCTACAGCCATGTTCCAAAAAACATTTCCCTCACTAATTATTAATCTCCAGGTAACCATATCATTTACACCTTACATCAATCCTTATTGTATGATGCTAAACTTATATTTTTCGTAAAAATAATTGTTAGATGCAATGGCGAGACTGTTCAAAAATATTTATTTACCACTTAAATCCCCTGTTCTTTGGGAACACTAAAGCAGGGTTATTGAAGAATGTATGTGCGAGCATCCATAGGTACATTGGCATCTCTAGGATTACTTGACCTTAAAATGTTTGAAAAACCGTATACAGCATATATTCTACAGTATTCTGAAGACGGATGCCAAGCTGATTGCTTATTTTGCCCTCAAAGCAGAACTAATTTTTCAAGAAAAGATTTTGTATCAAGGGTGGTTTGGCCGAGAATAGAGCTTAATGTATTAATAAAAGCTATAAAGGCGAAGAATGTTTTTTCACGTCTTTGCATTCAAAATGTAATTAAGCAAGGCTTTAAGGAAGAGTTCATCGAGATCATTAGGAGAATTAGAAAAAACAATATTAAAACACCAATTAGCGCATCAATAACTCCTATCTCAAGAGATTACCTTGACGAATTGAAAGAGTTAGATGTAGATTACCTTGGTGTAGGGCTTGATGCAGCAACACCCGAAGTTTTTGTGAAGATAAAAAAGCCCTATACATGGGAAACATACATTAACTTCATTAAAGATGGGGTTTCTGTGTTTGGGAAATATAGGGTTAATGTCCACTTAATTTTCGGACTAGGTGAAACTGAAAAAGAGTTCGTAAAAACAATGAAGACCGTGCATGATGTAGGAGGTAAAATTGCTCTATTTGCGTTCACTCCAGTAAAAGGTACCGCTTTAAGTTTAAGAGAACAGCCAAGTATTTACTCTTGGAGAAAAATTCAGTTAGCAAAATACATTATAGAGAACGAACTTTACGATAAGATAGTGTTTGTGAAGGACAAAATATGTTTCGAAAATAGTTTTCTACGTAACATTATTAATGACTTAAAGAAATATTTACCAATATTTCTTACATCAGGCTGTCCATCATGTAATAGACCATTTTACAATGAAAGTCCGAAAGGCCCTTACTACAATTTCCCATCCATACCCTTTGCTGAAAAAAGAATTAAAATGCTTAAAAATGAGCTCCTAAAGATAACTAAGGAATGTGATGTCTATGGGCAATGTTAAAGCATTTATCCCAGGCAGGAAATTCCCTGACATAAGTATAACAGGTCTTTCATGTCCTTTAAATTGCGCTTATTGTGAGGCTTACTACTTACATGGCATGGAGTCGGCACCAACACCTAAAAAACTTTACGAAACAGTAAGGTATTTAGTGAAAAAAGGAGCTAAAGGTGTGCTTATAAGCGGGGGCTTTAATTTAGAAGGAAAATTGCCTATTGAACCTTTTCTAAATATTATTAGGGAAATTAAGAGAGATTTTGATATAGTAATCAGTGTTCACCAGGGACTGGTTGATAGAAATTTAGCTGAAAAACTTAGAGATGCGAAAGTGGATATAGTAGATTATGAAGTCATTTTAGATCCTTTCGTAATAAAAAACGTGAAGAACCTGAAAAATAAAGAACCTGAAGATTATATTAAGTCCTTTGAAATCCTTGAAAAATATGGCCCACCATATATTGCACCCCATATACCTTTAGGTTTAAATTATGGTAAAATTGCTCACGAATTCGATGTGATAGATAAGATTATTGAGTTTGACCCATACATTCTTGTGTTTCTGATTTTCATACCTACTAAAGGCACTAAAATGGAAAATTCACCTATGCCTGAACCTAAAGACATAATTAATGTAATAAAATATGCTAGAAAAAAATTTAAGAGGACATTAGCTTTAGGCTGCATGAGACCGTGGAAATTAAAATACCTTGTTGACCCATACTTGATAGAAAAAGACCTTGTTGAGAGAATAACTAATCCGCCGAAATCAGTAATTAAGAAATATGGTCTTGAAACCGTCGAAGCCTGCTGTTCTGTTCCAAAAGAACTCCTAGAACGTTTTATTTAGCCTTAAATTAGAAGTTAAACTAAACTACTTTATATTGATTCAGTACTTCCTCAAGCTTAACTTTTCTTACAAGCTCCTTAGCTTTCTCTAATGCTTCTTCATCGTTTTTTGCCGACACGTTAAGAACTATTTTTGTTCCCTTTATTTTCACTCTGAAGCGTCTTTCACCAAGTAACTCATATTTCTCTAAAATTTCAAATTCAACATTACTCACATTACACACCCAAACTCTTTCTGTATTTTCTTAGCTATAAAAGGATATATTGGTGATATTGGCATTAGAACCCTTATGAAACTTGTCCTTCCAAGTTCACATAATACTTTAGGATTTCCTCTTCCTTCCAAATATCCTCTAATAAGGCTTAGTGCTGAGTCATAAGTGGCCTTTATTTTTAAACCTAAGTGGGTAGCTGTAAAGGCTATGTATTCTGCTAAATCCCAAGCTCTAGGTATTGTTGAAGATGCTTGTTCTAAATCTATAGGAACAATTGTGTCTTTTTTTAGAATAAAGTTTGATGGCCTAGTGTCTCCCATGGAGAAGCCTAGTTTATGAATTTTTGCTAAAAGCCTTCCTACAAGAACATTAGGTCTTAATGTATTGCCTTTACGTAGAGCGTAGGCTACGTCGTTTCCGGGAACATACTCTCTAATTATGTATTTTTTCTCCCAATTTATTCCATATATTTTAGGAACCCTTATATTAGAACGTGACAATGTGTAAATAGCATTTACTTCACGTAATAGTCTTTCACTTGCTGTTAATGCGAAATCAACTATGCCCGATGTCCATAGACCAACAGGTAGCCATTTTAACGATTTCCAATCTCTATATTTTTTAACGACAACAGCAACCTTCTTATTATTAATTTTTTTATATCCCAGAAACGTGTAATTTATTATGCTTCCAAGATTTCTTGAGAACTCTACTTCCTTAAAACCCCTATGAAAAGGTAGCATTTCATCGTTTACTTTGATATATAATTCAGAATAAGGCGTTGGTATATGAAGCAACGCTGGCCAAGCCCTAACTTTAGAAAGAGCTAAAAATGATGCAACATTTCTTACTCTTAAAACATACTCCATATATGGTACAATAAGTTCACGTAAAGCTCTCTCTATAAACACTTTTTTCTTCCTACGAATACTCTCTACGAACTCGTCACATATTTTAAAGAAGCCTTTCTTTTCCCTACATAATATCCTACAATTTTCAAGGAACTTGGAATATAATAAGAATTTTTTAATAAAATTTTCTGCAACAATGTTAAGGTTACTCAAAATATAAATGTTTATAGGATCTATGAAACCTATGATGGATCTATAAGAAACGAGTAAGTCATAAAGTATAAAAAGCGGTGTAAACGTTACTTTACGAGCATACTTAATTCCTATTTCGTAAGTTAACCTCCTCATAGCAAAAGAAATGTAGTTCTTTAGTGTTTCAATTTCTATCTTCTTTATCTCATAAATATCGCCTATAGTTTTCTGACATGTTAAGATACGTATTATAAAGAAGCCTCCAAAAATACCATATTTAATATCATACATTAACGATTTAGGATTAGCAAAAATACTTATTAGGACTTCTCTTTTACTCCTGTGATAAAGTATTTTAGGAAAAATAGGGTTTTCTTGTGAAACGACAA
Organism: uncultured Desulfurococcales archaeon; assembly: GCA_964564025.1. Taxonomy (GTDB): domain Archaea; phylum Thermoproteota; class Thermoprotei_A; order EX4484-217-1; family EX4484-217-1; genus DRYM01. Next base: position 9,926 of record CAZLZO010000002.1, on the reverse strand, counting down.
TATTTTCGATGTACCAATGATCTCTTAGCTTATAATTTGAAATTAATTTCATTATGCGGCTCAGCTAAACCCCACCGTCATCAACAATCAGTGATCGAGGACTTCTTCATTGCCAACAATCTCTCTGCAATCATCAGTTAGATTATTCTACTTTAATTAATTCTTTAAGCATTTCTTTCGCTTTTTCTCTCTCTACTTCCTCTACTCTATTTTCGCTTAAGGCTTTAGTTAATTCCTCTTTAATTACTTTAGCTGTTTCTAACGGGTCAGGATTATACTTTAGGCTCATAGTGTACTTAAATGCTCTTCCCTCTGGTGTTACTATTATTGCTAAGGCCTCTCCCAGATCATCCTTGAAGAGAACTCTTACAGCACCTATTGTTGCGTATGTTTCTTCTCTAGATGTTTTTATGGCATATACGTCTTCTAATCCCTCCTTTACTGTGCCTAAATACTCTATTTCAATTTCTATAGGAGGTACGGGTCTAGCGGTTATTTCCTCTCTTTTCTCTAGAACTTTAGGTAAGAGCTCCTTTATTTTAGATGTAGTTTCTTCTAAAGGTTTATAATGTTGAACTTCCAAGGTATCCCATTTCCACACTATCTTCCCGTTTTCAATATCATACTCTATAGTTATACGTACAACATCTCCCTTCTCAACACCTACTTCCCTAAATAACTCGAAAAGTAAAGCATTAAGTTCACCCGTAGCTCTCGCTACTTCCTTATTATCTACCCTCCCCTTTAAAGTAGCAAACATAACTCTCCTTAATTTATTAGCGTAAGCTCCTGCTATTATGAGCCCTGAAGATACCCTTGGCATCTAAATCCCCTCCACATATCAGAATATTCTTACTCCTCCTAATCAAAATTATCACTAAAACTTAAAACCCTCTTCCACCGAAATCTACTAAAAACCCTTTAAAAATATACAGCTTAAGCTATGCTAGGGTGTTAAAGAGAATGGAAATTTATAATCTTTCAGAACATGAGGAGAAAATAGTTAGCTTGTTTAAAGAACATGATGGTTTAACGTTTGATGAGCTTAAGAACTACATGAACTTAGATAAGCCTACGTTAAGAGAAATTTTAATAAACATGCTACGTAAAGGCATAATAATTAAGGTTCCTGATTTCGATAAAGGAAAGTTTGTCTACAAAGTGCCTGAGTAACTAGCTCCTTGAAAGAGCATAATCGACCACTTGCCGCGCTTTATCAAGATTACTTTCTCTTCTTCTCTGATAATTCTCAAGCCATTTAGCGAAAATTTCGGCTACTTCACGTTTACATTCTCCGCAAAGTCTTAATCCCTGTTTGCATTCTTCATATATTTTCTTAACTCTATCTTCATCGTCAAAGTGATACATTATTAATTGATAAACAGCGCATCTTTCAGGTTGGCCACCTATTTTTCTCTGTAATTCAGCTGTTTCTCTACCACCCGTGTAAGCATTCATTATTTTCCTCTTTACTTCAGAAGGACTATCCTTTAATGTAATATAGCTCATAGGATCTCTCTTACTCATTTTAAAACCTGGACCTTTAAGACTCCACTGAAGCTTATGGTAAACAGCTGCTGGAGGTATGAAATTAAATTTCCTAAAGTATTTTTTAGATAAATCACGAGTTAATCTAATGTGCGGGTCTTGGTCTGCACCAACAGGCACTACTGTTGGTTTAGGACCTCCAAAATCCGGATGCTGCGGTAGTAAAATATCTCCTACTTGCACCATAGCTGACATGTACATTCCTAAATGCTTCTCTCCATAAATTGCTTCTAAAAGGTTATATGTTATTCCTCTAGCAAAGAAGTAACCCCAGTGCATAACGCGTAGCTCTCGTGATTGAAAATATACATATGTTCTCTTAAGATCAATGCCCAAAGTTATTAGGTCAGCTATGTTCTCTAACGCGTACTTTACTGATTTCTCAAATGGTATACCATTATCTTCCCAAGCTTCAATGTCTGCTATTGCGTAAAATACTTTTGCTTTAGGTGAGAGACTCTGTAAATAAATTATTTGTTCAGCAGTCATCTTACTTCCTAAGTGAAAAATCCCAGAAGGTTTAATACCTGACATTACAGCGTATTCATTGTTTTCCTTAATTGCTCTAACTATAATTTGGAAATCCCTATGTCCAAATACTATCCTCCTAGCAAAATATCTATTCAGAAACGGTAATTCATTAAGTAATTCTTCAGTTAAAGGCTCTATTCCAAATATTTCTATTAATTTCCCATAATCTTCAACGTCGACAACAGACCAAGGATCAAATTTCTTAATCACCATATTGCAACACCCTAAGGAGTAAGCTTCTTCGCGATTTTTACAAGTTTCTCATATGTTTCCTCAAGTGCTTGAGGTATTACTTTAACATCAGCTAATATGGGCATGAAATTTGTGTCTCCAAGCCATCTGGGAACAACATGTATGTGTATATGGTCTTCAATACCAGCCCCAGCTACACTACCTAAATTAATACCTATGTTGAAACCTTGGGGATTAAATGCTTTATTAAGGATTTTTATTGAAAACCTAGTTAGCTTCATAAGTTCAAAAAGTTCATCTTCTGAAAGATCATCTAAGTTTCCCACATGCCTATAAGTGGCTACCATTAAGTGGCCTGGGTTATAAGGATAAAGGTTCATAAGGATAAATGAGTGTTTACCTCTGTAAATAACGTATCCTACTTTATCGTCCTTAGCTTCAGCTGCTTCGCAAATAAAGCATCCCTTAGGTTTTGGAGACTCAATATACCTTATTCTCCAGGGTGCCCAGAGAGTTTTCATTTCACTACCCTCATCTTTGTCATATTATAGGTTTAGCACGCTGGAATTTTTAAAATATACGTAAACACGTAGCACAAAATTATGTCGCCCATTATAAGGGAGAAAACATAGCCAAAAGTTAGAAATACAAGCAATGGTATTCCTTGAGTTACCCAAATGAGAGTATTCTTATCGATTAATCCCTCATTAACAAGCCTCCTTAACTTCATTTGATGTTCGTAATGCTCTTCATCTATAGAGAATGAAAATCTATATCTAACACGAAGTTTTCCATCTGACATTTTTTCATATAGAATGAGTGGGAAAACAAATTTTGTAGACAAGTACTTATGAATACTAATAGGGTATCCCAGAAGTAAAAACGCTAACTTATAGCGGAACGGCATTTTAGCCTCATATAGAACTTTCAAATACCTAATATTTCTTAGTAAGTTTAAGAAGGGCATTATTATTGAAGCTATAAGCGAATTTATAAGCACTACCAATATGAATGGCATACTTATTTTAAGCATAAAAGCAGGTTTAGTAGGGTACCATGGATGTAAAATTGCAAGAACGAGAAGAGCAAAGAAATCTGCACCCCCGAAAAGATTAAAAAAATAAGCTAACCCTCCCACAGTCAGTGCTATAGTTACTGAAGCGGTTAAGTACAATATTTTTTCGAAACTTAAACCATAAATGCTAAGCTCTATTCCAGTAAATAAGGCAGAAATTATTCCAAAAATTAACCATATTTTTGGCTCAACTTCCCTATATTTCAAGTCAAGAATTGATACGTAAAATAGAAAGCATAATGCTATAGCTATTTTTAAATAAGAAATTTCAGCTAACTGCACTTATTTACCCTATGTTAAGACTTCCTCTATTACTTTTAAAATTATTTCTTTTTTCCTAAATATTCCAAAGTACTTTGCTAAAAGCTTATCTAGCCAGTGATAATTCAAGGATCCTCCGGCTGCAAATGGATGGCCTCCTCCATTAAGTTTTTCAGCTATAGGTACAAGGTTCACTTTTTTGCTTCCCCTTCTAAGACTAACTTTTCCTTCAGGAGATACAACAACAATTATGTCGTAACCTTTCTTAGCTAAAATTTCTGCTATTTCCCCTGCTGGAATCTTCCCTTTAACCAATGCAACATTAAATTTCTTCACTTTATATGTTTCCAGAGACTTCAGCCCCTTATCTAAAAGCTCTTTTTCTCTTTCCAAAGCCCTTGAATAAGCCTTCTCTAAGGCTTCATTCCAATACTCGCCTTTGGAAAGTATAACTATGAGGTCCTTTAATGCTACTTCCCTATAGCTTATTATTTTTGATAGTTTCTTTGAAATTTCGTTAGAGAAAATCCAGAAGTCAGCATCCCTTGCAAGAAACGCCAATTTAGCTGCAATAGCATCTTCTGGAAGAATATGTCTTTGAATAAGTTCTGCAGCACAGAATCTTTCATTAACCACTAACTCATCCACTATTTCACTAATTTTCTCCTTTATCCTGGAATCCCAAAGGTGATGATCAAACCATCTTATTTTGACACTATACTTTCCTTTTACAGTGTTAAGAGCATTGATGGCTTTAGTTAAAAGTCCCTTATTTAACCCTATATCTGATATTATGAGTTCCGCTATTTCACTCTCAAAGGCTGTAATTTTTTGAAACGTCTCAATAAGTAGTGAAGGCTCCGAAAAATAGACTTCATAAGGTAAGCTCTTCTTCCTTGCATATCTTAACACTATGGCTGCTGAAGCTATTCCGTCAAGATCCTTTCCATGCGTTAAACTCACTATCTTTTCTACCAATATTTAATCACTCTTCTATATAGCTTAACTTTCAATCTTTAATTTTTTACCCACTATATAAACTTTAGTAGGAGATATAGAAACTTCTTTAATTACATCGCCTTTAATAATTACTCTTTCAAACCCTACTTCCTCAATTCTCCCTCTTCTCTCCTCAAGAAGAGTTCTTAAAGCCAATCTTAAAGCGTCACTTTTAGAAAGACCATGAGTTGCACAAAAACTTTCAAGAACTGAAGCCTCATGATCTGAAAGCATTACGGAAACCATTTTTCCCATGGTTCCACCAACTCTCATAAACTTTATTGCCTAAGAAGGAACTTCTATAAATTTAAATTCGTATACAAGCAATATATAAATTAATGCATCATTGTTAATTCAGCGATTTATATCATTAAACATTTAAATAATACTATATAGGAGAACTAAGCATTCCGTATAATTGACTCTGTAAAATGTGAAATAATCGTTTATTTTTAACTACTAGTTTTAATGTAAGACTAACTTTACTCTGCAGGATCTCTAATGCCTTCCTCTGCGATTATAAAGACTGCCTCTCCCTCAGGCAGGTGAGGTGCATCAACAACCCTTGCTATTCTTCTATTGCCCCTACTTTTTCTAAGTTGAACTCTTACTCCAGGTGCATGGTACAATACGTGACCTCCGACAGCCTGAGTCGGATCACCGTAGAACACATCAGGTCTTGCCATAACTTGGTTTGTTACTACGACAGCTACATTATATATTTCAGCAAGTCTCATAAGCTGATGTAAATGCCTATTAAGTTTCTGCTGTCTCTGAGCTAAATGTTCCCTACCTATATATTCTGCTCTGAAATGTCCAGTAACAGAATCTATAGCTACAAGTTTAATGTTCTCTTTAGGTACTAAATCAAAGAGTTCATCAACAACAGCCATTTGATGGTCACTATTAACTGCCCTAACGTAGTATATGTTCGTCATTACTTCATCCGGATCTAAGCCTAATGCTCTAGCCATGGACTCCACTCTTTCCCATCTAAATGTTCCTTCAGTATCTATGTAAACTGCTTTCCCGTTTAATCCTCCCTTTTCAGGAGGTAACTGAACATTTACTGATAATTGGTGGCATATTTGAGTTTTACCTGTTCCGTATTCGCCGAAGAATTCTGTTATTGTTTTTGTTTCTACTCCTCCTCCTAATAATGCGTCGAGGTTTTTGCTTCCAGTTGTTATTTTCTTTACAGCAGCTCTTTCCTTTTTAAGTTCAAGAGCTGTTTTTATTCTAATGTCTAATGCTTCACGAGCTGCCTTTATGATTCTCTGCGCTGTAGCTAAAGGTATTCCAACAGCGGTACTTAATTCTTGAGGTGTTGAAACAGCAATGGCTTCTAATGTACTATAGCCTGCTTCAACAAGCTTTGCAGCTGTGCTTCTTCCTACACCTGGCAATTCTGAAATATCTTTAATTCTCTTACCCATGATCCATTCCCTCTCAAAAAAGATTTCGCTATCTGAATTTAAATTCTTTATCCCTCTAGAGAAGTTAGGAGTATATAAACTTCATTCTAGTAGAGATGACCGAAACTAATAAAGAACATTTCATTATAGGAGTGATAATTCCATTTTCGAGAGAACTTAATACTTTCGGTCTAGATTACTGTTAATGCGTGGATAGTTTTATATCTTCGAAAACACTACTTACTTACGATATTGGCGAAGAGAAGAGAGGTGTTTTGCTTAAATGCCGTCAAAAATAGAAGATATGTTAGAAAAATACGCCAAAGCCCCGAAGGAGGTAAAAAAAGATCCTAAAACAGCTTGGGTAGAACGAATGATGAGATCTGCGAAAAAATATTATAAGAGATGCCCGTATTTTGACCACAAAACTAAAATATGCTTTATTACGCTAGGTGAAAAATGTACACGTGAAGGTAAATTTGATGGTTGTCCCATATTCTTAGATTTCCTTAGAAAGAAGTATGACGAGTATACTTCAAAAGGTAGACCGTTACCTACAGACTTCCTAGACATTAGCGTAACTTTCTAAGGTGGTTTAAGAAGCTATGAACGTTTCAGTTACTGTAAAATTTACGTCAATATTTGCTGAGAAAGTTAGCGAGATGATTCCGCAACCCCTTCAGTATCATACTCAGCTTACGTTACCTAGTGGGGACATTGAGAAAGCAGAGAATAAACTTAAAGTACCATTTGTTTTCAACATGACAACAACTCCTCTAATAGCTACAATAACATTAAAGGGTTATATTTTAGTTAAAGGACCAAGTAATGACATAAGCAATATTTATGACGCAATAAGTAAGAAAAAACCCCCTCAAATGATATTTCTAACAACACTCCATTACACATTAACCGAGGCAATAATAATGTCTAGGGAAATAGGTATACCTCCACCAATTCCTCTTCCACAACCACCTAAGGGAGAGCAGCTTCAACCACATAGAAGCTTAACTCATGAAACAATATAGTTTGGTTAAACCCAAAACCTATAAATACTGGTACGATGCTACCACACATAAATAAAAACAGAAACTACATGGCTTGATTGTTTTGAATAGAAGGAAAAATAGAAGAATAAATCCGTATAAAACAGCATATAACTTTAGCATATATCCTAAAATAACCGTAAGTTCTGATGATTGGCTAAGAAAAGGAGCAAAAATAACATTAACAATAAAAGACGTTGACGAACGCGGTAATGGTGTAGCACATGTACATGGAGTGAAAATAATTGTTCCAAAAACATCAATCGGAGACAAGGTTAGGGTAATTATTGAGAGAATTAAGGGAGACGTAGGCTACGCGAAGGTAATAGAATGGCTTAGTTAAAAAGCGTGAATGCAAAATTGAAGCCATGCCTATTCAGGCCGTTTCTTTTGATTTTGATGGAACAATAGCTAACAGTGTTAACGCTATAAGAAAAGCCAATATTGTAATTGCGAAAATGCTGGCTTCAATACTAAGTATGGATGAAGAACTAGTAGTTAAGTGTTTAGAGAGAAAGGCTAAGAAGCTTTCGCTTAAGGGAAAATATGATAGAGCCTTATGGATTAGGGAAACACTGGACTACTTAAACAAGAAAGTAAAAGAAACAACAATAAACCTCCTCGTTAGAAAATACTGGACCTATGTTATATCACACACTTTACTCTACAGTGACACAGAATACACCATTGCGACATTGAAAAAGAAAGGATATTTAGTAGCGATATTAACAAATACTGATGGAACAATAGGTGTTAAGAGAAAGAGAATAAGTAAACTTATAAGTAAAGATCTTTTTGACGCAATAGTTATTGCAGGGGAAGATACGGACAATCCTAAGCCGCATCCAGAGGCTGTTTCGGATTTAACGATACATTTAAATACTTTTAAACACTTCTAGTTACTTGATAAGAGATGGAGAAGCTGTATAAGCTTAGTGAATTTGCTAGAATTATAGGTGTTAGTCGTAGTGGTGTGGTTAAGTGGATTAGGGAAGGTAAGGTTAGAGCTGTTATCATTCATGGCAGATGGTATATACCAGAATCAGAGCTTGAGAGATTAACTAGAGGACTTTATGCTGGTTTAAAGAGGATTGCTATCTATGCTAGAGTTAGTGGTAATACACAGAAGGATGACCTAGAGAGACAGATATCATCATTAGAAGATTATGTTAGAAGACATTTCCCACAAGCCGAATACATGGTTGTTAAAGATATTGCTAGTGGTCTTAAGGAGGATAGGAGGGGATTAAGAAAACTCATTGAGATGGCTAGGAAGAGACAGATAGATGCTGTAGTTGTGGCATACAAAGATAGGTTAACAAGATTCGGCTTCACCTACCTTAGAGAACTCTTTGAAGCATACGGTGTAAGAGTAATAGTTGCTTTCCACGAAGAACCCAAAGACTACTATCAGGAACTAGTTGAGGATTTGATAGCGATTGTTACTAGCTTTGCTGGTAGAATCTATGGTAAACGTAGTAGGAAGTACAAGAAGGTGGTGGAAGCAGTTAAACAGGCAGTTAAAGACCCTTAAAAGAACAGTAGTCCTAGAAGGATGGACTAACAGATATGGTAAGCAGACTCTTAGAGAGATTACCAAAGCATATAAGAAAATGCTTCAAGAGATGGTAGAATACGCTGTAGAACACAAAGCATCACAGTCAACTCTACATAAGTTGTTCTATCATAGGTTTAGAGAGAAGTATCCTTGGCTACCAACTAGAGTCATTAAGGGATGCTACAGAGACACTGTTAGGAGAGCGAAGTCATTTAGGGAACTAAAGAAGAAGGGAATAGCTAAGACCGATAAGCCAGTAGTGAAGAGAATCACGATAACTTACTCTGATTCACAAGACTGGAAGCTAAAAGATGGAGTTGTTAAGGTGAGAACTCATAAAGGATGGGTAAAGATACACTATAGAGGTCATAAGCAACTGCATAGATACCTCTATAATGGATGGAAGCTCTCAAGTGAGTTAAGACTCAAACCAAATAGTAGGAAGGTTATCATATACCTAACGTTTACAAAGAACTTTGAGGTTGCATTTAATCCAAATAATGTTGTAGCTGTTGATGTTAACGAGAACAATGTTACGGTAGCAGTATTCAGAGATAGAAAGCTTTGTGAAGTGTATAGAGTAGAGACCGGTCTCGGAAGATTGGTCATCTCTTATGCCGAGAGGAGGAAGAGGATAACTAGAGGTAAATCCACGAAGACTAGGAGCGTGAAGAAAGCTCTTAAGAAGCTTAGGGAGAAAGAGAGGAAACAAGACATAATTCATAAAACGGCTAGAATTATTGAAGAATTAGCAATTCAGAACAACGCTATTGTGGTTATCGGGAATGTACGTAGAGGTAAGAGGGGACTTGTTGAAAGAACTAGAAAGAGTACTTTAAGGCATAGGATACATCAATGGAGTGTATCGGCTCTAGTGGAAGCACTAGATAATAAGCCATTACATGTAGTTGAGGTATCAGAAGCATATACTTCTTCTATAGACCCATTCACGAGTAGACGTATTCGTAAGTTTACTCCCTCTATGACCCGCTATGTGGTGAGAGGGAGAAAAAGGGTAAGGGTAATTAAAATCCAGCTAAGACTAGCCAAGCTAGACAACGGATTAGTCCTAGATAGAGACGTTATTGGAGCAATAAACATCGGGTTGAAATACCTATCCTCAGATGGGGGGTGGGTGGTGTTCACCCCGACCGAGCCCCATGAGGTGTGGGTGAAGCTAATGAGCCCGCACCAAGGGCTAACTCCTCTCACGGAATTAAAAGTATTGAAAACTATCTAGAGGTATCGTGAGGGGAGAAACGCTTTCTACTATTTAGCTAAGAAATTAGGTACTGAACCTA
>CAZLZO010000001.1:0-223162 GCA_964564025.1 uncultured Desulfurococcales archaeon | reverse complement strand
CTTCAGCCCGAAGGACCTAACCAACCAGTACCGAAAGGTAAATGCCTTGACCCTGTAAGAGGCGAGTGGGAAGGCGTAAATAAATTCGTCTACGAAGCCTCTCATCATGCAACAAAGAGATACCATCTATACAGTGCTCTCACATACCCTGTAACTAGCTGCGGATGCTTCGAATGTGTTCTCGTAGCCTCCTTCGAAACTAACGGCTTCATAATAATTCCAAGAGAATATGTTGGTGATAACCCAACAGGACTAAAATTCAGCACACTTGCAGGCATGATAGGTGGAGGGAAGCAAGCGCCAGGAACTGTAGGAATATCTAAACGCTACATAGTTTCACGAAAGTTCTTCAAAGCAGATGGCGGAATTAAGCGTGTTGTTTGGATGCCGAAGTCGCTTAAAGAAGAGCTTAAGGAGGACCTAATAAGACGCGGTAAAGAAGAAGGAGTACCGGATCTCTACGATAAAATAGCTGACGAAACTGTTGCAAAAACAATGGACGAGCTTCTCGAATACCTTAAGAAAGTAGATCACCCAGCACTTAAAATGACGCCGTTAGAGAAGCTAATGACTCCCATGACTTAAAAATAGTTTCTATTTTATTCTTTCACATTTTGAAGCGCAGCTTAGAAGACTCGATTAGATAACAGAAGTATTTATGCGGATAATTTAGTAGTATAGATAAAAACAATCTGTTACTTAAATGATTTTTATTCCTTATCATTCACTATTTTCAGTTTAACTAAGTGTGTAGCACATGATATGCATGGATCATATGCTCTAACTATTGTCTCCAGTTTTTGCCCTACTCTTGACAGCTCTACACCTTTTGAAAGTAAGTTGTTGGCTACTTGGAATAGCTCCCTTTCCAGCGACGGAATGTTTTGCTGAGTTGCCACTATGAGATTTACTCTTTTTATAACTCCCTCGTCATCCACTTCATAGTGGTGGATAAGTACTCCCCTTGGCGCTTCTACTACTCCTACACCTACTCCAGCTTTAGGCTTTACTTGAGCTCTAATGTCTTTGCTAAGTATCTGATTATCTTCAAGCAGTTCTAACGCTTTTTCAATAGAAGCTATAAGTTCAACAGCTCTAGCTAAATTGTAAGCCCCAACATTGTGGGATGGCCTACCAATAATGCTTCTCAACTTAGCAAAGTATTTGTCTGCAATTGGTGTTCCAAATTTTTCCGCTAAATTTATTCTAGCAAGTGTTCCAACTCTATATTTCTCACCATTAATTCTAAGATAGGGATGTTTAACGAAAGAATATGGGAGGGCATCTTCAGCGATGTAGTCTACGTAGCGTGAACCATCAAATACATCAACTATTTCACCTTCAGGATTCATTATGTGAAGTTTAGCATCATACGTTTCATGAAAGCCGTTTCTCACTAAACCCATATAGTATGTTGGGTCTTCAGGATACACGTTAAGAAGCTCGTATTTTTCGTATAGATCGAAAATAAAGTCTACTAACTCTATTGCAGTCTTTAACACTTCCTTTCCTTTTTTCAGTAAAAATTCCCTAGCTTCAGCAGAAAGAGGCTTCGACATTCCACCAGGCACTATACTGGATGGATGTATTGGTCTACCACCTATAACCTCCGTAACTTCTTGACCAAATTTACGGATAAATATTGCTTTCTTACATAGCTGGGGATATTTTTTAGCTAGACCTACAACACCCTCCCCTGGGCATAGAATATCAGGCAGTGCGAGAAAAGCTAAATGCAGCATATGACTGTGAATATATCCTCCTGCATGTAGTAGTCTTCTCAATTTTATTGCAGTTTCAGGAGGGCTAATGTTCCAAGCATTTTCTAATGCTTTAACAGAAGCTAGTCCATGCGCTACATAGCAAATTCCACATATTCTTTCAGCTATTCTTATAGCTTCTTCAACGGGTTTTCCTTCCATAAATTTCTCGAATAACCTGGGAGGCTCTATGATATTTACTTGAACATTTCTAACCTTATTTTTCTCAATAACTAACGTAATAGCCATATGTCCCTCTATTCTAGTAACAGGCTCTATTCGCACCATCATTTCTTTTCCACCAACCTTTTCCTAATTAAATCCTCAATAATTGAGCTAGCAAAAGAGTATCGATAAAAGTACGCGCTATGACGCTTAAGGCTGAACTCCTTGATGTTCTCGTAAGCTAATGTAATTAAGGCGTTTAAAATGGAAGCCCCTTGATCTAATGCTTTAGGAGCAGGACCTCTACATCCATCGCATGGGATTCCTGCGTGGGGACATTTAGCTCCGCATCCTGCTCTAGTTACTGAGCCCATGCAGAAGTACCCTTGCTCTAAAAGGCAAGTGTTAGGTTCGGGAGGTTCATATATTCTCCTTAGCCTTTTAGGTTTCTTTTTGGGAGGCCCTAGCTTGCACTCATCACATACCGTTTTGGTAGGTTGTGGCGGTATTTCGCCTTTTAGAAGTGAAACCAAAGCATCCTTAATTTCCTTAGATTCAGGTGGACATCCGGGAATTTGGAAATCTACTTTGACATATCTCGAAATAGGAGCTACTCTTATAACATTTGGCACATTTTCATGAGGTATTACACCTTTAACTGTAGTTAGTGTTCCTTTATATACGTAATTTAGTGACGAAGTAAGGTCGTATAAGTTCGATAATCCCGGGATTCCTCCGAAGCAAGCACATGACCCCATAGCTACTAAAACTTTGGCTTTACTTCTAGCTTCTTTTAAAAGCTCTACGTCATGAGATGTCCTTACACCTCCCTCTATGAGCGCTACATCTATGTCATTTGGTATATCTTTTCTATCAACAGTCATGTATGAGTGAACGAGGTTCACTTGATTCAATAGTTGAAGTAATTCCTCGTGTATATCTAAAAATGCTATGTGACAACCTCCATCAGACATTAAACTAATGATAGCTATTTTTTTCATTACCATCCCTCCTTAAGCTTTAAAGGGTTTGGTCCTAATTTTCTAATTTTTTCAGTAAATTCTTTCATGTAATTAACGAGCTTATTTAAATTGCATGACCCAACAAGGTGCATTTCTAATCTATCGCTATTGAGCCCTACGGTATTAAGCATTTTCTTTAACTGTTTCACTCTATTCATAGCTCTTAAATTCCCATTTATGTAATGGCATCCTCCTTCTAAACATCCGAAAATTAACACTCCATCAGCACCATTACTGAAAGCCTGTAGTATATGTAAAGGACTAACTCTACCTGAACATGGAACCTTGATTATCCTAATGCTTGATGGATAACCAGTTCTACTTATTCCCGCTATGTCTGCAACCCCGTATGCTGACCAGCGACAGAGAAATGCTACTATTGTGGGCTTAAATTTCTTCACTCCTTTAACACCCCCGTAATAGTTGCGTTTATTTGTTCATCTCTATAGTTTCTTAACTGCATGGCGCCTGCAGGGCATTCTGCAGCACAAATTCCACATTCCCTACACATAGTCTCTATGACTCTAGATATTCCCTGCGATGACACTTTAACAGCATTAAATGGACATGACATTTCACATACTCTACATCCTATACAGTAATTTTCGTTAACTATAGCTTTAGTTAAATACGTTTTTACGTTGCCCCCTGCTAATGACATGGCTACTTTAGAGGAGGCTGCAATTGCTTGATTTACAGCTTCAGCTATGTAAACAGGTCCCTGTGCAGCACCGCAGAGAAATATGCCATTAACATTAGTTTCTATTGGAGCTAATTTCGGATGAGCTGCTACGAAGAAGCCGTCTTGTCTAAGATTTATGTTTAAAACCTCGGCTAATTCCCTTGCACCATTTGAAGGAGTAAAGCCGCAAGAGAGTACCAGTAGATCTGCAAATAACTTCATTCTTTTTCCATAAGATTCCAACTCTACTTCGAACATTTCAGATTCAGGGTTTCGAACAACGCTAAGTACTTCTCCTTTAACAAACCTTACCCCTAATTTTTCACAGATAGTATAATATTTTTCATAGTTCTTTCCGGCAACTCTAATGTCTTTGTAAACAATTGTTACTTCAACTCCCGGATATAGCTCCTTTATGTTTCTAGCATGCTTTAAAGCTATAGTGCAACATATATTAGAGCAGTATGGGTTTGTTTTTGGGTCTCTTGATCCTACGCATTGTATCATAACTATTTTTGATGGGGGCTTCCCATCAGAAACCCTAACCAACCTACCACCAGTAGGGCCGCTTGGGTCAAGCATTCTAGCTAGCATTAACTGCGTAATTACGTCAGGGTAGGTACCATAACCATAAATGCCCTTAGGTTCGAATTCTTTAAAACCTGTAGCAACAATAATAGCCCCCACATTTAGCTCTATCCTCTGAGGCTTTTCATCAAGATTTATGGCGTTAAACGGACATACTTTCACGCATTCTCCGCATCTATTACAGTGGTTTTCATCTATTATGTATGTACGAGGTACCACATGAGGAGAAGGCAAGTATATAGCTTTTCTAGTTGAAAGCCCTAAATCGAATTCATTAGGTACCTCTATTGGACATACTTCTTCGCATATTCCACAAGCTACACATTTTTCCTCATCAACATACCTAGGATTCTTCCTAATAGTAACCTTGAAGTTTCCTATGAAACCTTCAACGTTTTCTACAACGGACTTTGTGAACACCTTTATTCGCGGATGTGTTAGCACCATTTGAACATACTTAAACAGACACTTACGGTGCCTTTCAAGAACATAGGGTACCATGCATACTCCGCAGTCTTCTGTTGGAAAAACCGTTCCAAGCTGTAATACTTTACCTCCTAATGTAGCGTTCTTTTCAACTAGGTAAACTTGGAAACCATATTCTGCAAGCTTAAGCGCCGCGGTTATGCCAGCTATACCGCCACCTATTACTAGTACTGAAAAGCTAGCTGGAACAGATGCTTCCTCTATTTCCTCTAAAGTTGTTGCCCTTAATACTGCTGCTTTGAGCAAGTGCTTAGCTTTCTCTGTAGCTCCTTCAGGATCGTCGGAATGAACCCAAGCACATTGCTCTCTTATATTAGCTATTTCGAGAAGGAACGGGTTAAGACCTGCCTTTTCTAGCACTTTTCTAAAAGTGATTTCGTGTAGTCTTGGCGAACAAGCAGCTATTACTATGCGGTTTAACTTGTACTTCTCTATTGCATCTTTAAGGAACTCCAATCCTTCTTTAAAACATAAGAAGTCATGTTCTGTAGCAAAGACTACTTCAGGTAAGTTTT
Organism: uncultured Desulfurococcales archaeon; assembly: GCA_964564025.1. Lineage (GTDB taxonomy): Archaea > Thermoproteota > Thermoprotei_A > EX4484-217-1 > EX4484-217-1 > DRYM01. Next base: position 217,944 of record CAZLZO010000001.1, on the reverse strand, counting down.
CAGCGTATTCCTTTAGAGATTTCGTATCTATTACTTTTGCTATTTCAGTTCCACATCGGCAAATGAAAACTCCTACTCTATTATTTACCTCCATCATATCACCTGCTTAGAAGTCTTGCAGCTAATTTATTTGAAACTTCAAGAAATCTTTCCACCATAGTTGCGGAAAGATTAACTATTTCGACTTTATCGGGGATTAAACCTATTTCTTCAAGTACTTTTTTAATAAGCTCAACTTTCCTTTTAGCTATTTTAGCCCCTTGTTCGAAATGGCATCTTTCTAAAGGACAGCCAACTAAGAGGACACCATCTGCTCCATAGTTAAGTGCTGCGAGAATATGGCTTATTGAGAGAAATCCAAGGCAAGGAACAAATATTGGTACAGCTTCGGATAAGTACTTTTTACGGTAAAAGCCTATGGAATCCATTAGTGTATGTGCACATTCTTCACAACATAATGTGATGACCACTTTCCTCTTTAAAGACTTAGCTTCATTAATAACTGCCTTAATTTGTTTCAACATTAACTCATTGGTGTTGTTAACTATGTTAAGTGCATTATTAGGACATACGCTAGCGCAAGTTCCACAGCCTTGACATAATAGTTCATCCACTAAAGGACCTTTTTCCGTAAGTGTTAAAGCATTATATGGACAAGAAATAGTGCAAAGTCCGCAACGAGCACATAACTCCTCCTCTAAAACCGGTAGCGAAAGCTTTTTCTCCAAACACTGGCTTACATGGAATGCTGCTAACATAGCAGCTGCGCTTGCCTGCACCAAGGTCTCAGGAATATTTTTAGGACCTTGACAAGCACCACATATGAAAATGCCAGGTACTTTAGTTTCTACATTACTAACTTTCTCATCTAATTCTTTAAAGAACCCGTATTCGTCAAGTTCTATTCCTAAAATTTTAGCTAATTTCTTAGAGCTTTCTTTAGGCACAATAGCACACGATAGTACCACTAAGTCAGCAGATATTGAACAAATATTCCCTAATGGGTCTTGGTACTCTACAACTAAACTACCTGGTTTGTCTTCATAAACCCTTGTTACTTCACCTTTAACGAATTTAATACCGTACTTGTCTTTAGCTTGAACGTAGAATTCTTCAAGCCTCCCATAAGCCCTTACATCTTTATACAATATTGTGATTTCGGCTTCTGGGTTATGTTCGGTCTTTATTAGTATGGAGTTTTTAATTGCCTCCATACAGCAGTATCTTGAGCAGTATGGGTTTGTTTTTGGGTCTCTTGATCCTACGCATTGTATCATAACTATTTTTGATGGGGGCTTCCCATCAGAAACCCTAACCAACCTACCACCAGTAGGGCCTAGAGGATCCAAAAGTTTCTCTAGTTGCAACTGTGTTATAACGTCTTTATACTTACCATAGCCATACTGTGGAAGCGATGATGGATCGTATTCTTCAAGTCCTGTAGCAACAATTATAGCTCCGACCTCTAGCTCTAGCTCTTCAGGTTTTTGGTTAAAATCTATGGCATCATAGGGGCAAACTTCTTCACAAATATTACAAGAGCCTTCAGTAAAGTGGAGGCATTGTGAAGAATCTATGGTGTATTTAAAGGGTATGGCTTGTGGGAAAGGTATGTAAATTGCTTTGCGCCAGCTTAAACCTTTATCCCACTCGTTAGGAACTATTTTAGGGCATTTTTCAGCGCATATTCCACAGCCAGTGCATTTGTCATAGTTAACATATCTAGGCTTTTTCAGCACTTTAACCTTAAAACCCCAGGGATAGCGTTTTACCTCTTTAACCTCACAATAGGTTAATAGCTCAATGTTGGGATTTGCAATAACCTCAGCCATTTTAGAACCTTTAACACAAATAGCGCAATCGCATTCATCTGTAGGGAATGTTCTGTAAAGTAAGGCTGCTGTTCCTCCAATACTTGGACTTGACTCTACAAGATAAACTTTGAAGCCCTGATTAGCTAAATCTAGCGACGCTTGAATGCCTGCTACTCCCCCGCCTATAACTAAAATTGTCTCCTTCACCTTAATCCTTAGCTTCTTTACGGGTTTTAGCTCTTTAGCTCTCTCCAATGCTGCCACTATCATAAGCTTTGCTTTATCAGTTGCCTCCCTCTTACCATTACATACCCAAGCACATTGCTCTCTTATATTTACAAACTCAACTAATCCCGCTAAGTCAATACCTAAATTGTTAGCTGCTTTTTCAAGCATAGGCAAGCATATGTATTTAGAACATGCTGCAATCAATAATGTCTTAGCACCTGATTTAGCAAAGTCTTGAATGACCTTTTCAGAATCATAAGTGCAAAGGGCAGAATACTTTTTAACATTAACAACGTTTCCACTATGTTTTACATAATTTTCGAGTTCGTTGAAATCGATGTATTTCTCAAGAACCCCTCCGCAAGTGCAGAAGGCAACATTTATGCTTATAGCCATACACCTCGAAGAGGCCGTTGTTCGGCATGCGAATAAAAGTTTTATACTACATTGTTTAATTTTATAACAACATAATAACTTTTTTCTCAAAAAGGTATGATGCGAGGTCGTTAATGATTGATTGTTTTAAAGCAAAAGCCTCTTGAATGGATTTTGGATGCAACAAAGAATTACAGTAAAATCTTAATTGTGGGATGCAATGGCTGCTCAGGAATATATCAGGTAGGGGGAGAGAAGCAGGTTGAAAGCTTAAAGATGCTTTTAGAAATAGCCTTCAAACTTAAGTTTAAAAGAAATATTAAAATTGAATCATGCACTCTTCTAAGACAGTGTGATGGAGATCTTGTAGCATCCTCTCTTAGACCAATAATTAAAAATTTAGACAAACAAGGAGCCTTGGTTTCACTAGCTTGTGGTGTAGGTGTTCAAACGGTTTCTAATATTTTCCCGGAAATTACAGTGATCCCTGGATGCGATACGCTATTCATGGGCATGAGAACTAAGGAGTTAGGTGAATTCTATGAGCTCTGTAAAGCATGCGGCGACTGTATATTATTCGAAACAGGAGGGGTATGTCCAATAACTAGATGTTCGAAAGGCTTACTTAACGGACCATGTGGAGGTATGCGTGAAGGAAAGTGTGAAGTAGATCCTACAAGAGACTGTGCTTGGGCTTTAATCTATGAGAGACTTAAAGCTCAAGGAAGACTAGATTTGTTTTTAAAATTCCGTCCTCCACGAGATTATAGAGTATCTGCAAGTCCGCGTACGTGGCGGGGTGAGTAAATACGAAGAAGGTTTATAGTAAGCTTATGGAGGAACTTTTGAGCGGAAAATTCGTTTACACCGCTGAAATAGAAGCCGGAAAAACAACTAACCTAGAGAAAATAGTTGAAAAAGGTAGAATACTGAAAAACTATGTAACCGCAATAAACGTTACAGATAATCCAGGCGCATGCGCCCACATGAATCCTTTGATTCCATCATATATTATTCAGAGAGATGTAGGTGTAGAATCCGTTTACCAAATAACATGTAGAGACCGCAACAGACTCGCTATAATTTCAGATCTTCTAGCAGCTGCAGCTTTAGGTATAAAAAATGTTTTGGTAATAACAGGAGATCACGTAATCTTCGGCGATAATCCAGGGGCTAAACCTGTTTTTGACTTAGATTCAGCAACATTAGTGTATCTTATTAGGAAAATGGTGGATGAGGGTGTTGATTTAGCAGGAAACAAAATTGAAGGTGAAGTTAGGTTTCATGTAGGCATAGCAGCTAACCCTAATGCAGTGCCGCTTGAACTTGAAATACTTAAGATAGCGCGTAAAGTGAAGTTAGGAATAGACTTCATTCAAACACAGTGTGTATTCGACATCGACTTAGCTAAGGAATTCCTTAAGGAAGTAAGGAAGTTCAATATTCCAGTATTAATTGGGATATGCCCTCTAAGATCCATCGGAATGATGAAATGGTATATTAAGGAATGTCCAGGAGGAATTAGAATACCCTTAGATATTCAAGAAAGATTAAAAATTGCTAAAGAAAGGAAAGGGAAAAAAGGCGTACTAGAGGAAAGCATAGAGGTTTCTGCAGAATTAATAAAGGAACTACGTAAAACTACAAGTGCTTCAGGAGTACACATAATGGCCATAGGTTTTGAGCATGTCATACCTAAAATAATAGAGCGCTCAAGATCTTAAGGCTAAATAATTAACCTTAACTTTTCAGAACTCCATGTTGCATTAGATAATTATGGGTGTTTAGGTATGTGCGAAATTGTAAAGTACTATTTCAAATGTTAAAGCTGAAAACACAATTTGGTTGAAGGTTTCTCTACTTAGTGCTTCATGAAGCCAGCAAATGTAAAAATAAAATAAATTAGAAACAATATTTTTAAATGACATTTCTTAGCTATTAACATTAAGTTTAATAGGAATTTTATAAGAAGCATTGTTGTGAACATGGAATGGTTAATAACATGTCTTATGTGTTGGCATAAATAACTAACATTTTCTATGTAATACTTATTTATTTGGTGCACTTAAGAGTTGATGGTGAAATTATGAATCTTAAAGGTAAGATAGCATTAGTTACTGGTGGTAGTCGTGGAATAGGAAGAGAAATTGCATTAAAACTTGCTGAACTTGGCGCTAAAGTTGCTGTATTTGCTAGAAGTGCTAATGAGCTTAAAAAAGTTGTAAGTGAAATTGAAGCTAAAGGATCTCAAGGTTTAGCTGTCATCGGAGATGCCACTAAGAGGGAGGATGTTGAAAGAGCAGTAAAAAGGGTTATGGATGAATTCAGTAAGATAGACATATTAGTTAATAATGTAGGTGCGTTTCCAAGGAAACCCTTTTTGGAGATGACCGAGGAAGACTGGGACTTCATAATGAACATAAATGTTAAAAGTACCTTCTACTTTTCTAAAGCAACTGTGCCATGTATGGTTAAGCAGAAATACGGTAGAATAGTAAATGTATCCTCTATTACAGGGATAATTCATGGTATACCAGGGCTAACACACTACGCTGCAGCTAAAGCTGCACTTGTAGGCTTTACTAAAGGTTTAGCTGCTGAACTTGCTCCTTACGGGATTACTGTAAATGCTGTAGCGCCAGGACCGATAGAAACACCTGGTGTAAGAAGTATATGGTCTAAGCTCGACATAGAACTTCAAGGATTAGTAACTCCGTTAAAACGATTTGGTAAACCAAGAGATATAGCTAATGTAGTCGCATTTTTAGCTAGTGATGAAGCAGAATTTATTACTGGCCAAGTGATTATTGTTGACGGAGGACTAACTTTTGTCAACCCAAGATTACCGGCGAAGGAAGCAATCATGAAGTATTGTCAAAATAAAATTTAATGTTTTAAACAACCAAGAATTTATGAATGCTTGGTTAGGTTAAATGCTTTTACAAAATCTTATTTTTTTTAACTTATTCGAGAAGCCATAAAATAAGAGTGAGCATTTAAGAGTTATGATATTATTTATAATAATATCATGTAACATGTACTATATCATATATATTTAGCTCTATACGCAAAGTTAAATCTAGAATTGAGCTCCTTTCAGTAGGTGAAAATAAAATGTCTGCTCCATCAAAAACCTTGACCGTGGCTCTTGTTATTTTAATCATCATTGCTGGTATAGTAGGGTACTTAGGCGGATCCATGGCTGGAGGAGGAGTAACAACTACTGAAACAGTAACTGAAACAGTAGGAGCAGCTACAGCAACGGTTACTGAAACAGTAACTAAATCAGTTACCGAAACAGTAACTGTAGGTGCTGCTGCTCCAGAGTATGAGCTACATGCCGCGTACTTAACAGCTCCGTCACCACTTGACACTCATCACTACTTCTTCACTAGGTTTAAGGAAAAAGTCGAACATAGGTCTGGCGGTAGAATAAAGGTTATACTACATCCAGGAGGCGAACTAGGTGACCAAGACGAATACTTAGAGCTTATGAGGCAAGGACAGCTCTTCATAGCTACAATAGAGGTGTCAAGATTTGCAGCATACACTGATGCGCTAAACTTCTTCAGTTATCCAGGTTTATTCAGAAATACTGAAGAGGCTATTGCATTTTCAGAATCCGATGTAGCAATAGAGTATGCTAATAAACACCTTGAGCAATTCGGGTGGAAAGTATTAGCGATTACAGTCGGTGGAGCACGATACTTCCTATCAATTCCTGAAAAACCAATAAGATCTCTTGAAGACTTCCAAGGATTAAAACTTAGGGTAATGGGATCTCCAGTATTCATAGAGGCAGGACAATGTTTAGGTGCTAACCCAGAGGCATTACCATATGGTGAATGCTACACGCTACTACAAACAAAAGCAATCGACGCTATGGAGAATGAGGTGGCAGCAATTATAGCTATGAGGTTCTACGAGGTAGCTCCCAACATAGCCATGGTAGGCTGGGCTTATGCATGGCACTTTGTTGTTGTAAGTAAGCAATTACTAGAACAGTTACCACCGGATCTACAGGAAATAGTTATCGAAGCAGCTAAAGAGGCAGCCCATGAGAAGAATGCTTGGGGCTTCTATGTAGAGAGAATAGTAGGATTACAATACTTAATGGAACATGGTGCAAAGATTTACTGGATAGATACAGGCCCTGTATTCGAAAGATTAGAAACATGCTTCTTACAGAAACATCTCGGAGATATACCACAAGAGGTACTTGACTGGCTTAAACAATATAGGCAAGGGTTTGGTTAAAATTAAACCATTTTTTCCACTATATAATACCATGTAATTAAAATTTATTTTTCCTATAAACATTAGAGCATGTACATAAGAAGCCTCCCATAAGGGGTTCTATAATGTCAAGGGCGGCTAAGGTCTTAAAATACTTAGACAAAGCGCTGGCAACAATAGAAATACCGGTGGTGTTCGTATGTGGGGCTGGAATCATAATGGTACTATTGTATGGCGCTATTAATAGATACATAATACATGGGGTATTTCCGCAAGAACCAGAATTAGCATGGTTATTTCATATGTGGTTAGTCTTTATTGGAGGTAGTTTAGTGTTACGTAAGGGCGATCATCCATACGTTGGAATTATTAGGGAGAAAAGAGGAAAGCTATATAAAACAATAATTATCCTCCTATGCTTAGTTTTTGCAGCGACAATGCTTTATGCTACCTTAGATTTTTATAGTGTTTATAGTCTTCAGAAAACAACATTTCTAAGACTACCAATGACAACATTATATATGGCTATGATACTTGGTTTTCTATTCATTATTATTCGCTACATAATTAAAATCATACTTTTACATAAGCCTATCGAGGTGAGTAAGGAATAATGCTTCCATTAGCAGTAATAGGCATAATATTTTTTGCTCTATTACTAGGTTTGATAATCTTAGGTGTACCAGTAACATTCTCTATTGGGCTAAGCGGCATTATCACAATGTTGCTAACAGGAATAGATTTAACAACAGCTGTCAAAGCAATGGTATTACCGATAAGGTCCTTTCCCTTACTAGGCGTCTTCCTCTTTACATTTATGGGCGTAGTATTTGAAAAAACAGGATTAACAAGATTAATAGTTGATGCAATACAACCAATTCTTGGACGTGTAAAAGGCGGATTAGCTGTCGTTACTGTAGTTGGATGTGCATTTTTTGGACTACTTACAGGTGCTGTAGCAGCAACAGCAGCAGCATTCTCTAGGATAATGGGTCCGGAAATGGGGCGTAGAGGGTATCCTAAGGAATTTGCTGCTGCAACAATAACAGCATCATCTCCTCTCGGCGCATTTATACCGCCAAGTATTCCAGCAATAATTATAGCGGTAGCTACCAATACCTCGGTAATAACAATGTTCTTTGTAGCTGCTGCACTGGGCATCTTAGTAATGCTTAGTCTGATAATAAGTATATTAATTATATCATATAAGAAAGGATATGGGGGATTAGAGAGAAAATACACTTTCCGAGAGATCATAGTAAACATTCTTAAAGCGGCACCATTGGTTGCTGTTCCATTATCGGTGCTAGGAGGAATATACTTAGGTATTTTCTCAGTTACAGAGGCTGGAGCATTAGGTGCTATTGCGGCATTAATTGTTGCAGCCGCTTATCGCGCTTTATCACTTAAAAAAGTAGCAGAAATATTCCTTGAAGCCAGTAAAACTACAGCAGTAGTATTGTTAATGATTGGTGCATCATATATACTTAATTATACATGGTCACTTAGCGGATTAAATGAGACATTAATAGGTTTCTTTAAAAGCATTAGTACAGTAGTTAGCCCAACAGTCGCCTTACTAATATTAGCAGGTATTCTCGCTATACTCGGAATGTTCTTTGACGTAATAGTACTTGCTATTGCATGGGGCGCAACAATTATAAGCGCCATGGCCCCTTATGGGATAAACCCGTACCATATTAACGCTTTATTCCTGTACGGAGTATTATTAGGCACATCCACGCCTCCAGTAGGAGCTGGCGTCTTCGTGGTAGCACAGTCTCTTAAAATAGAAATAGAAAAAATATTAAAAGCCATATTGCCATTCTTAATAGTTTACCTTATAGTATATGTGATTATAGTGCTGGTACCTGATGCTGTTTTATGGCTACCTAAACTGCTAGGACTACCTGTGTAATAGAGTTAATTAATTAACTAAATTTTTAAACAAGTCCTTAAATAAATACTCATGTGATAACGTTTTATAATCAAGGTGATGACATGTGAAACTTAAAAATAAGGTAGCCATTATAACTGGGGCTGCAAAAGGCATAGGTAAAGCTATAGCTAAGGAGTTTGTTAAGGAGGGTGCAAAAGTAGTTATTGCTGATGTAGATTTAGAGGGAGCTAAGCAAACAGTGAACGAGTTAAAGCAAATGGGTGGAGAAGCAATTTTCGTAAAAGTTGATGTAACTAATCCTCAGGACGTAGAAAACATGGTCAATGAAACCGTTAAACACTTCGGTAAAATAGATATACTTGTAAATAATGCAGGAATATCTATACCAATGCCGGCACTTGAAATGCCACTTAACGTGTGGAATAAAGTGATTAGTGTTAATCTTACAGGTCCATTTCTATGTAGTCAAGCCGCAGCTAAGGTTATGGTCAAACATGGTGGAGGAGTTATCATAAACATTGCGTCAATGTTAGGATTCATAGCAATACCTAAGAGAGCACCCTACTGCGCATCGAAAGCAGGACTAATCGGTTTAACAAAAGAGTTAGCAGTTGAATGGGCTAGTTACGGTATAAGGGTTGTAGCAATAGCCCCTGGATGGGTTGCTACAAAGAGAGTTATAGAGTTAGCTAAGAAAGGTATAGTTAATGAAGAAGCCATAAAGATGATGACGCCTATGAAGAGATTGGCTACACCAGAGGAAATTGCTAAACTAACAGTGTTTTTAGCATCAGATGATTCGAGATTCATAACCGGCGAAACAATACTCATAGATGGAGGATATGTTGCATACGGTGGACCTGTTTAAGAAAACCTCGACGAGAAATAATTACCCTTTATTTTTAAATAGGTACATAAGTGAGTTAAGTATGGAAAATTCATAATGTAACATATCCTATGAATTGTTATTATATATCTTCATCAAACTAATTAGTAGAAAAACGAACTTAGGTGTCAGCTTTGGTTTGGAATGTAAAAGGAATAATTACCGCTATTTTAACCCCACTAACGAAGAATGGGGACTTATGTGTAAACTGCTTAAAGGAATTAATTGAATTTCAGCTAAACAATGGAATTAGTGGATTATTTATTATGGGAACTTATGGAGAAGGACTCCTACTTAGCCAAAAAGTTAGAAAGAAAATGTTAGAAAAAGTTATAGAGTTTGTACCGAGCAAGACAATAATTTTACCTCACGTAGGAGCAGCAGACCCTGAAACAGCATATTCACTAGCTAAATATGCTAAAGATCTTGGTTATCAAGCAGTAAGCTCAATAGGGCCAGTGTATTATAAACCGTCAATAAAAGGGTTAATTAACTATTTTAATTACTTAGCTAAGGCAGATTTAGAAATAATAATTTACAATAACGTTGGGAGACTAAAATATAACATTACGCCGAACTTATTTGAGGAAATAACGCGCAATGTACCTGCAGTCGTAGGCATTAAAGATACAAGTTATCTTGCAGAACAGCTTCTCGAGTACGTATCCAAGTTTAAGAGCAAATACTTCATAGCAGGAGCTGGAGATAGTATGATATACTACACTTTCTCCATTGGCGCTGACGCACATATATGTGGAATATCGAATGCTTTTCCTGAGGTTGCTGCAAAACTTTACAAAGCATTCTTAGAAAATGATATGAAAAAAGCATTAAAACTGCAGAATATAGCCAATAGCATAAGAACTATGTCAAAGAAATTTAGTACAGAATCACCAGAGGTTATGAGGGAAATTTTAAAGATTAGAGGAATTAACGCTGGTTATCCGCTTAAAATTATTGGAGGCCTCGAACAAAAAGAGAAAAAGAAGTTAAGAACACTTGTAAAGCATTACTTGAAGGTTATAGAGGAGGTCTAAAATAGTGGTTAAGATAGCTATAGTTAACTCTAAATCTTTTGGAAAATATACTGACGCATTAAAGCAACTAAGAAAAATAGGAGAAGTAAGCCGTATAGAAGTACCAAGAGAGATCCCGGGTAAAGAACTTGCTGAAAAACTTAAAGGATACCATTTCGTTATTGCGAGTGTAACACCCTACTATACGAGAGAATTTTTCGAAAATAATGAAGATGTGATTATGATTATTAGACACGGTATAGGTGTTGATAATATCGATTTAAGAGCTGCTGAGGAACATGGAGTAATAGTTGCTCGTGTACCGGGATGGAGGGAGAGGGAAGCCGTAGCTGAACATACGGTAGCGTTACTTTTATCTGCTTTAAGAATGATTCCTCAAGCATATTTTGCAGTAAAAGAGGGCAGATGGAGTGATAGAGCGAAGTTCATAGGTAGAGAACTAAACAATATGACAGTAGGGATAATAGGCTTCGGAAACATAGGTTCACGAGTAGCGGAAATTTTATCGAAAGGTTTCGGAGCAAAAATTGTAGTATACGACCCTTATGTACCTAAAGATAAAGTAGAGAAGCTCGGCTATAAATATGTAGAGAGTTTAAGGGAACTATTCTCGATAAGTGATGTTGTATCCTTACATGCAATATTAACCTCTGAAACCTATCATATGATAAATAGGGAACTACTATCGGAAGCTAAGAGAGGAATAATTATAGTTAATACTGCTAGGGGAGAACTAATAGACGGCAAGGCATTAATTGAGGCTATAGAAAAAGGTATAGTAGCTGCAGCAGCAATGGATGTTGTTGAAGGCGAGCCTATAGATTCTAGTCATCCATTCTTAAAATATGAAAACATCATTGTAACACCACATATAGCTGCATATACATGGGAAGCTTTAAGAGGAATGGATGAGGCTATGGTTGAAGCAATAAAGAACTATTTAGAGGGTAAGCCCATAGATGGAATAGTGGTTATGCCAAAGAATCCTAGGAAACTGAAAACCTTAACGCAGGCTGGATGTCGCGGTGCATTGCTTTGAATATAATATCGATAGATGTAGGGACAACTAATATTAAAGTAGCAAGAGTAAATGTGTTAGATGACTCAATAAAAATAGAGAAACAAACCAATGTAAAAGTTCCAGTAGAAAAGCCCGAAAGGAAAGCATATGAGCATAATCCTTATACTCTCTTAAATTTACTGGTTAAAGCAGTAAGGCATTTAGCTAATAAGGAAATCGACGCATTAGCTTTCACAACATATCTTTTCGGTATACTTTACTTGGATAAAAATATGAAACCTTTATCAAATATAGTCACATGGTTAGATGAAAGACCTACCGAAATACTTCATATTTTAAAACCTTACGCTAAAGAACTTTATCAGAGAACAGGCTGTCCCGTTTTACACATATATGGATTGCCAAAAATACTGTGGTTTAAACGTTATAGAAAAGAAATATTCAATAAGACTAAGTATTTTTTGGATGCAAAATCCCTTCTAATGTACACGTTTACTAAAGAACTTGTTTCGGATTTATCAACAGTTTCGGGAACTTATCAGCTATTAAACATACGCGTTCTCAAATGGGACGACTTCGCGTTAAACTTAATTGGTATAGAGGAAAACCAACTTCCTCAAACTGTTGAAGGAACCTATGTAGCTACAATGGGTAGAGAAATGTCAAGACAACTAGGTTTAAGTGAAGGAATACCTGTTATTACGGGGGTATATGATGGCGGATCGATGATTTATGGTTTAACATTAGGTAAAAGCGGTTTAGGAGTAGTTAATATGGGAACAAGCGCCATGTTAAGGGTTGTAACGAACTTTCCAGTAATTGACAATCCCAATTTGATGAGATTTCAAACATACTATTTAACTGGTAAGAAATGGGTGAGTGGTGGGGGCATAAGTAATGCAGGGGTAGTATTTGAATTTTTATATAAACTGTTTAGTGTAAAGCAGAGTAAAAACGAATTCTTTAGGAGTGTTTTTGGGGGAATGGAAGCATGTTTAAGGGAGAGAAGCAAGCTATTATTCATACCAATCCTATATGCTGAAAGGTTACCGTTCATTTCAGCTACTATGGGAGGAACGATTACAGGGTTAACTCCGGAAACAAATTATCTTGAAATATTTAGAGCAGCTGCTGAAGGAATAGTTTTTCTTCTAAAAACTATAGATGATGGACTTACAGAAAATGAAGTAAAATATTATGAAATCACTGCTGGCGGTAAAATAGCTCAGTATCCTTCAATGCAAAAAATACTAGCTAACATATTCAATAAGAAAATAGCTTACTGCGGAATACCAGATATTTCCCATTTAGGTAATACGTTAATCACTATAAAAAGTCTAAAAACTCATAGTAGCAAAGAAATACATGAAATACATAGGAAAATTATGAGTGCATGTATTAAAACAAAGCCTGACCCTGTTCTTCTCAAGAAATATGTTAATCTCTACAGTCACTTTAAGCATATTTTAGAGAAACTATACTATGTTAAAACCGAATAAATTACTTCATAAACTTAGGTTCTCACGGAAAAGTCTTATCTCTATAATTTCCTATAATGTTTGATACTAAGATGCAATATTAACAATGCATAATAGCCCTAAGAATTTCTTTATACTATTTAAATAAGGTTATTAATAGAAGACCTTTAAGAAATTACTTCCTCACATAATGACTTAGAGACAATGTAGAAATAATAATATAATATCGTTTTTAAAGATCTATCCTTTTGATTAGTAATTCTTACTGTCTCTTAACACTCTAAATATGGGCTTTATTTGATCTACTACGATGCATAAATAGTAGCTGCTATATCGTGCTCTAGTTGGTATCCACCGTATACAGTAATTCAGTACTACATTATATTATCAACTGTTTTTAGCTTTCTCTAAAGGCAGCCCTATTTCTTTAAATTTAGCAACCAACATTTCTATGTGCTTTTCTTGTAAAGGCTTAAATGGAGGTTTAGGATAGCCTACGTCTATTCCTCTAAGCTTTAAAAGAGCATAGCATGCGGGATATGTTTCAACAGTATGCATTATTCTTCTTGCTTTAACTATCATTAATTGCTTCTTTATAGCTTCATCATAATTACCTTTCCTTATTAAGCCATATAGTTCAACATTTGGTTCAGGGAATACGTTTGCTAGACCTGAAATACATGCAGAAGCTCCTGAGATAATGGCTGGTAACATGAGAGCCTCTGTGCCTATTATAAATATGAAATCTTTGTTTACGGGTTTGACAGCGTTTATATATTCCCAGAACGTTACAATACTAAAGCTGCTGTCTTTAATTCCTACAACACCTATTTTAGCTAACTCCTTAAGAAGCTCAGGAGCTATGGGATTACCTGTTCTACCCGGGTTATTGTATGCGAAAACAGGTATATCTACTGATGAAATGAGTTTTTCAAAGAATAATTTAATGTTACTTTCCCCATACTTATAATAAAATGGCGGAACACTTGCCACAGCGTTTGCACCTATATCTTCTGCGTGCTTAGCTAATTCAATTGTTATATCAAGGCTAGGAGAACCAACATGGACTATTGTTACTACACTGTTCTTAGCATTATCAATAAAGGCTTCTGCGGACTTTTTTCTTTCTTCAATAGTCATTAGAGGCCCTAAACCGTATGTTCCATTAATGAAAAATCCCTTAATTCCATGTTCAATTAGAAACTCTGTGAAAACTTTTACTCCATCATAGTACATCTTTCCATCCTTAGTAAATGGTGTTATCACAGGGCAATATATTCCCTCTACACGCATTTGAACACACCGTAATAGAGAATTGCTTTAATATACTTAAGCACTCTATGGAAAAAATCCCATAAAGTTATTTATAGTATTCATTTGTGGCATCAGTGGTTTTTAAAAATTTAATAGATGCTTCTAAGAGCTCCAATAAAGTTAACGTCTTGCTACCCCTACACACTGACAGTGCTTCTTGCGACATCCGCATATGTTAGAGCCTCAATTATTGAAGTTTCTTATAGCATGTTTATTGGAAGAGTTGCAAGTATGAAAGAGAAAAAATGTATGTGAACTATGTATCATAGCGTCTTTATTTAAATTAGTGCTGCTTCTTGAATGCTTCCAAGTATTTTCTTTAAGGCTTTGCGTAAATGAGTTTCAACAGTTGCTTTAGATAAGCCCAGTTCATAGCCTAAGTGATGTAACGTTATTTTTCTGGGAATATCAAAGTAGCCCATTTGCAATGCTAATTTTAGAGCTCTTATTTCACCCTCTGTGAGTTTCCTTAAACCCTTTTCTAACTTGCTTATGTCGGAGTATATCTTTTTAGCAATATCCATGCTTTTCATTTTTTTTACGTAAACATTCTTTTTCCCGTACCAGCTTTGAAGATCGCTTATGAATGATTCAAGCTTGCTTCTTTCAACTAACGCATTAAAATATCTGCTACCGTTTCTAAAAACATATGGCATAAGCACTATTATACCATGTTTCTCTAATAACTCATAAAATTCGCATTTAGATTTAAGTGCAACAAAATACGATGCTTCAGCAGAAGAGTCGCATGAAACGCCTATTACTTTGTAACTGAACATTTTACGTACTTTCTGAAAGTAGCTGCATAGGTTTTCATCTGAGGTATAGGCTAGTACTACATATTTTGAAATTTCAGGATGTTTATAAACTTCGACATATAGAGGCTTCGTCAAATAAGTACTTAACTTAGCTAGGAGGCTCTTATGATACTTTGTTATCGTTATTGAAACAGGTATTAATCCATAAGTTCTGAGTATTTCTCCGCACCCACAATATATTTCCGCATTATCCTTAAAAAGCATATATGAAAAATATTCTATAATATCCTTTTTAAGCACTACTTGAGCTTCATAATTAATAAAACCTCGTTCCCTAATAGTCTATGAGAGTATTTCCTTAAATAACGATTGTATATATCGTAACTTACGCTTACATACAACTTTTTGAATTCATAATTCTTAGCAATATTAAATACTACGTTAAGAATTAAGGATAGCTCCTTTTTACGGAGAGTCCATAGGGTTAGTTTTGCTTTATCTTTTTTCATCCACATGTTTTCAATTATAAAGGCTGATTTTAGTGTTGGAACATATCCTTTACAGCTCATGGTCTCTATTTCTAAAGAGTATTTCCATGTGCTTTTAAGCCATGTTGAAAGGATGATAACATTCTAGGGCTTATAAGCTCCATGCTTTTAAATGCCATGTATTTTTGAGGGAAACTTAAAACTTCGAAACTACTCTGTTGTAATTCTATGTTTTCTAAATCTATCTCAACATTAGCTACTTTATAAGCTACTTCACTTATTCGCATTTTACGTAAAAACCTATGGCTTCCTTGATGGGCCACACACTGATGGTATCACAGCTCTGTTTCTTTGCTATTTCAATAGCTTTACTAACTAGTGCCTTGCCTACACCCCTTCGTCTATAGTTTCTATGAACCTCAAGTACGTCAATGAAAGCTGTCTTTCCTAAAACTCCTTTTCTTCGCCGATAAAAAGTTCTAGTTCACCAACAATGTTATTATCAAGTATAGCTACTAGCGGATATTGATAATTCATTAACATATAATTTAAATGTATGGCACATGTTTCAACACTCATCCAGGGACTTCCGAAGCTCCAACGCTCAATAATGTTTAAATCTTTATACTCAATCTTTTCGCCATTAGCTATTCTATACCATGTTCTAACACCAGAACAATGAACATCAACTATTCCTCCTACATCATCTAACTTTGCCTTCCTTACTTCAATATTCAATGTTTAACACTTCATCTAGACATTAATGACTATTTAATATAGAGTTACGCATAAAGGTATTAGAGCCTTTAGCTATTCAGGTATATTTTAAATAGGCTTTAAAGATACATGAGTATTCGGCATAAAGAGAGGCTTGGTGAAGATAATGCTCAATAAGGTTCTGCTGGCATTAATGTTTGCTCTTTCTTTTATTGGTACAATAGCTTTTAGAATAAGCATGCCTGCCATAGCGTTTTTTACACGCAGAGTTCTTGAGGCTTCAGCTTTAAGTGTAGGGCTTTTGACTTCATCCTTCTTTACCGCCAGAGCTATATTCTCAATTATTACTGGAAGCTTAGCTGATAAATTCTGTCGTAAAGTCATCTACGGGGCATCCCTATGCTTTATATTAAACGGCTTAGTTGTTCAACTATATGCATTAGCTGAAAGCGTACTTGCAGTTTTATGTGTAAGATTTCTTCAGGGAATGCTTAACGGTGTTTCATGGGTTTCGGTGCAATTTGTTTTAGGAAAAAGCGTTAGTGAAAATGTAAGAGGAAGAGTTTACGCCATATATTTTGCCCTTGGAACCTTAGGTATAGCAGCAGGCAATATCCTATATTCTATTTTCTCAAATTACCCAATGGTTTACATTTTAAATATTTCATCAGCTTTATTTGCTATTTCATCAATGCTCTCATTAATAATAGGTTTATCGTTTAAAGGCAGCACTGTATTGAACATTAAGAAGACAAAGAAAACAGCTGCCGTAGGTAAATCTGAAGAACGAAGACTTATAAAAGCAGTACCATTAATGGTGGTAGTGTTAGGAACAACCTTTTTCTCCTCAATGGTTAGAGGAGATTTAATATACATTTATATTAATGAATCATTTAACGTAACGAAGGCTATAGCTGCTGAAGTAGTTGCTTTCACAAGTCTTATAGCATTGATTGGAGGTTATGTTCTAAGTTGGATTTCTGATAGTTTTGGTGACTTATTTGCGTTAAAAATAGCTTTGACTATTGCTGTAGTTGGAAGCATAGTTATGGGAGCAAATGTTTTTACAGTAGCTATTATGGGATTAGTGTTATTTTACATAGCTAATTCTGGGATCCTTCCAATTAGTAGGAGAATTGCTATAACACATTATAGACTTGGTGGAACAACATTAGGTTTGATTAATGCTTCAGGAAATATAGGTGCTGTTATCGGCGCTTTCGTAATAGGGTATCTTTATGATGTATTTAACCGCGGTTCAGTAGTTATCTTAGGTGCTAAACTAACTGTCTTTGTGCTACTTTCCTCATTAACGCTAATTGCGTCATTAATTGTATCTCTTCTCTTTCTAAAACGAAGTTAAAAGTGTAGCTTACGAGCCTAAATAATTATTTTCATACCTACGTGTATTTTATGGAAGCTTTCTTTAAAGACCTCGTAGAGTTTTGCTTCAGCCCTAAATCCTGTGCAATGTCCTGCATAGATTTTTCCAATACCTAATGCTTTTAGTTCGTTAACCGTTCTCTCTATTCTACTATCGTTAGCACTTATTAAGTGGAAACCTCCAATGACCGCTTTTACCCTACTTTCACCGGTAATTTTTATGGCATGCTTTATGGTGCTTACTATTCCTGCATGAGAACATCCGCTTACAACTATGAGGCCGTTATGGCCTTTAATGATTAAGCTCATATCGTCCATTAACTTATCTCTTTTTAATAAGCCGTTTTCGATAGTGTAAACTTCTAAGCTAACTTTTTCAAAATCAAGCCTGTCTCTTATCTCCCCAGTTGAAAAAATTTCTTCAGCTATTTTGAAGGGCTCTTTAACTAAAACGAGTTCGCCATACTTCTCTACATGGTCTTGGCTGAAAGGTATTCCAACCATTCTTAGTTTTGGCTTTATTGCGAAGTGTTTTCTAAATATTTCTGGGTGAGCTATGATAGGAACCTTCTTCCCTACAGCCTTTAAAATATCTAGTAAGCCACCAGTATGATCGTAGTGGCAATGGGATAGGAAAATATAGTCTATGCTTTTAGGATTTATTCCTAATTTCTCCATAACTTGCAACACTAATTGGCCATCTTGCCCTGTGTCGAAAAGTACTCTAATACCATTATGTTCTATGAGATAGGAGGCTCCATGTTGCCCATGATAAATACTTTCGTATCCTGCGTAATCATCTGCTAAAACATAAACTATGGTCATTACAAATCGCCAGCATATAGTAGCTCATTTCTCCTTTAATTTCTTATCCTTCATCTTTTGCAAGTATAGTTGATGATGATAAGAGCCTTCTCTAACCATTGCAGCACCACACTTTGGGCACCGCATTTCCAAGCATCTAACACCGGGAATTTTCCGTACTCTATAACCACATCTTAAACATATGCAGTAACCTACCGGACCCATTCCTCTACCTTGCCTTTTTCCGTAACTCAAACCTTATTACCTCTCTACTCTTCCATTATGATAGTTTTGCTTAGCGGGTATGTGTAAACATTTCTTCCTACGTGTAAAGGTATTTTTCTAATAATTTCTTCTTTAAAAACGTTAAATTCAGGCTTAGCATATGCTTCAACTATTTTCCCAACTACAATATTGTGGTCTCCTGCTTCAATATTTTTCCAAAGAACACATTCAACTATAGCTAATGATTCAAGAATTATTGGTACCGTAACCTTTCTACCTTTCGTAATAGTTAATTTAGCTTTCTCAATTTTATTTGGGAGCTCTCTTCCACTAACTGATCCTAAAAAGTGTATTTTCTCAAGAAGGTTTAGTGGAAGCAAGTTTACGCTAAATTCTCCACTTTTAACTATTAGCTCATATGTAAGTCTCTTCTTAGCTATGGCTACAGCTACTACTGGAGGATTTCTCGAAACAGGCATGACCCATGATGCTGCCATAGCACTTAATTTCCCACCATATTCTGATGCAACTACAACCACTGGTCTTGGATGGAGAATATATGGCCATTCACGAAAGCTAATGTTCTTCCAGCTCAAAAGAATCCCCCTTAGTTTCTGTAAGGTTAACAAGGTAAATGTGTTAAACGTATAGTAATAACTAGACGAGTAGGTGTCAGTAATGAATATTAGTAGGAAAGTGGTGTTCGTAGCAATCTTTACCTCATTAACTGCTGTTTTAGCTCAAATAACACTATATTTACCATTTACCCCAATCCCAATAACGTTGCAGACTCTAGGTGTTGTCTTATCAGGAATTTTGGGAGGTGTGCTTCTGGGTTTCCTTAGTCAAATAATGTACTTAGCACTTATAGCTATGGGTTTGCCTATTGCAGCAGGGTTAAAGGGTGGTGTTGTTGTTCTCTTAGGTCCTACAGCAGGTTTTCTCTACGGCTTTCCCATAGCAGCTGCTATTTCAGGACTTATAGCTGGAAAAATTGGGAATAAAAGTAGGAAGCAATTACTGTTAGCATCTTTAATAGGTGTTTTCTCGGTTTATCCAACAGGGCTTCTATGGCTTAACTTAGTATATGGTGTTAAAGAGAATTTACTTAATGTTTCAGTCTTACCTTTCATACCGGGGGATGTGGTTAAAGCATTTATAGCTTCAGAAATAGCCTACAGAATTACACGCATACGTTTAAAATAGGTTATTTCCCGAAGAAACAAAGCCTCTTTAGTCTCAAAATTTTTGCCACACCAGCAGCTGAAACACCATATATTATAGTTTCGACATTGTTGGCTTTTGCTTCATCTATTAAAGGCCAAAGCGTAGAGTTTATTACTGCACTACCTGTTATAAGAGCAATCCTAACTTTCTTCATGAAGTAGCTGTTTTTTGAATCATCAGCTATCGCTACACCGTTAACTGTTTTACCTATATTGTCAGGATCCATATCGGTTATGAACACTTCATTAAATACTTTAGTTAGTGCTTTTGCAAATGCTGGCTGATATCCTACTAGTAGAATTGGAATGTTACCGTATCTTTTCCGTAGCCATTTAGTAAGTTCAATACCGCAAATTTCAGGTTCGCTTCCACGGCAGTGAATAGTTTTATTTACAATACCCAAATACCTCATTACAGCATTTAATGCGCAGAAAAATATGCTCCTATTAGCAATGCTGTTTAAATTTAAGTTAACTATTTTCGATAAAGTTAAAATTCCTTTGTAAGGTTTAGCTGTAAATACATGAGCCTTACTATTCTTAAAACAACATTCCATAATAACTTCTTTGCCTTTAGCAATAGCGTATTCTTCACTTGGCAAGTTAAACTCTTTTGAAGGCACTATACTGAACATTACCTTTTTTCCAATAGTCTCCTCCCCGCTAATTTTAACAGTAAACCTTGACAATCCGTGTTCTTCCACAATCTTCCTAAAATAAGCTCTCACTATTTCATCGTAGTGCACAAGCTTACACCTTATAGCTTCTTACCCACATATATGCCGTGAAACCAGGGCATTTATAATGAGAATGGGGAAATTTCAGCTTGAAACTCTCTCTAAGTACTTAGGTTACGGGTTCGCCTCTTTATATGTTTTTATATGTCTTGGTCATTGGTTCATCTTTTTCCTCCCCGGGTTGGTTGGGTTTCATCCGTCATTGGGGAGGCGTTCACCGCCGGCCCATGGCGACGGCACATCCACAAACAACAAAACATATACAATCATATAAACCTTGCTACAGCTTTTCATGAGCAAGAACATAAATTTAAGTATTACTTTAAGGGAATCTCTTATTCCGTATATCTTTATCTGGTTAGCTCATCAGAATACTTTATTCGGTAAACTCTTGTAACAATAACTTTTAGTCCAGAATTCACTAAAAGTTTAACCCATTTATCGTATGTTTCTAAAACCATACTAGAAAGCTTAAAGAGGTATTTCCTTACATTTTCAGGAGGTAGTTTAATCCATGTTCCCCCATTAAATCCAACATAGCCTCCTTGTTTAACTACCCTAGCGTACTCTTTCATAGCTTTTAACTTATCTTTGTTAACATAGCATAAAGTTAATCCTACTCCGCAGCCTACTTCTAAAACTCTCTTATCTTTACTTATATTACAGGATTTAACAAGATCCTCTGTTGCTTTAAGTCCTCCTAAATGCCTGGTTGCACCAACTTTAACTTGCCAATCAAAGTATCTTTCCATGCACCTTTACCACGTTAAGGAATTTTCTGTCGATATATTAATGTGATTAGCGGATTTTACTTAAAAGAGCAAGTATGTTATTTAGTATCTAAAACTAAGCAATATTTAAACGAATATATAAATTTCAATGTGAGTAATTATACAAAAGTTTAAATATCTGTGTAAAGCCTCATATACGCGGTGTTCACTGCTGAAACCAGATGTTGTAATAGTAATTAACTTTGGAGGACAATATGCTCATTTGATATCTCGTAGGCTAAGAGAGTTAGGTGTTTATACAGAAGTTATTTCATGCAATGAGTTAACGAGGAGTTATGGTAAGGACTTGCTTAAGCAATCTAAGGCCATAGTTCTTTCGGGAGGACCTTCAAGTGTTTATGAAAACCTAGATGATATTGAAAAACTCCGTACGATTCTGAACTTAGATAAACCAGTTTTAGGTATTTGTTATGGGCATCAATTAATTGCCAAGTTTCTTGGAGGGAAAGTTGCGAGAGGAAAAGGAGAGTATGGACGAACAATAGTAAAGGTAATGGATGCCAATGAACTTTTTAGAGGCTGGAATAATAACGAAGTAGTGTGGATGAGTCATAAGGATTACGTATCAAAATTACCTAATGAGGCTAAGGTTTTAGCTATTTCAGAGAGAGGCTATATTGCCTCGTTTAAAGTAAAGGGAAAACCGGTTTATGGTGTTCAATTCCACCCTGAAGTTACACACACGGTTAAGGGAAAGATTCTGCTAGAGAATTTTCTGAGAATAGCTGGTATTTCTAAAAAGTGGACTTTAAACAACATTATTGACAACATTTTAAGTGAAGTTAAGGCTTCTATAGAGCCTAATGCTAAAGTATTAGCTGCTGTTAGTGGAGGAGTAGATTCAACCGTGGCAACATTGCTTGTAAAGAAAATTGTTGGTAATAGGCTTGTTCCCGTATTTGTTGATCATGGATTATTACGTGAGGGCGAAGTTGAAGAAACCATAGCTAATCTTAGGAAAATCGGAATAGAACCTATAGTCATAGACGCTAAGGAGGAATTTATTAGTAAACTCCAAGGTACAAGAGATTGTGAAGAACGTAGAAAAATAGTGGGAGAATTATTTGCAAAAATATTCAAGGAAATTTCTGAAAAAGACCCGTCAATAAAGTATTTAGTTCAGGGAACAACCTATCCGGACGTTATTGAAAGTGGACGTGTTGAAAGAGCTGATAGAATAAAAAGTCACCATAATGTTGCTGGTTTACCTTCATGGCTAGGTTTAAAAGTTATTGAACCGCTCAAGTTCCTTTATAAGGATGAAGTAAGGGGAATAGCTAAGATACTTAGTGTTCCTGAAGAAATAATTAAGAAACATCCATTTCCTGGTCCAGGATTTGCTGTTAGAATTATTGGTGAATTCACATTGGAAAAGTTAAGAATAGTGAAGAAGGCAACTAAGATCGTAGAGGAAGAGCTTAGGAAAAATGGACTCTACGATAAGGTTTGGCAGGCATTTGCTGTTGTCGGAGATGACCGCTGGGTTGGTGTTAAAGGAGATTCCAGAGATGTGGGCTACATAGTAACAGTGAGAATAGTTATCAGCGAAGATGCTATGACAGCTGATTGGTTCAAAATACCTTATGATGTTCTCGATAAAATAGCTAGGAGAATAACTAGTGAAATAGATTCTGTTTCAATGGTTACCTATGCTGTATCCTCTAAACCTCCAAGCACTATAGAACCATGTTGAAGGTGTATTCTCGTATGGACATAATTTATATTTCTTGGGATAAAGCCATAAGAATGTGTTATGAGTTATCTGAAAAAATTCTCGAATCAAACGAAGATTTTGAAGTAATAGTTGCTATTTCACGTGGAGGGCTTATTCCAGCACGCATAGTTAGCGATGTCTTAGGAGTATATGACCTTTACGTTATTAATTCGCGATTCTGGGGAATAGGGGGCATGATATTTCCTGAACCAGTAGTTAAAGTACCTAGAACTCTTGAGGTTAAAGATAAAAAAGTTCTTGTTGTCGATGAGGTTGTTGATACGGGGAAAACCATGAGTAAAGCTTTAAACGTACTTAAAGGTTTAGGTGCAAAAGAGCTTAAGACAGCAACGCTACATTATAAAGTTAGAAGTAAATTAGTTCCAGATTATTACGTTGAAAAAGTAGAGAAATGGGTGTGGATTTTTTATCCGTGGTCTTTTTCTGAAACGATTTATAGCTTGGCTAAAAGCCGTAGCCCTAATAACGTGGTTAATATTGCTTCAGAAATAATTAGGCAACTTGGCATTAAAGAGGTTCCCCTAACTCCTAAGTGCTTAAAGAACTCTCTAATAACGTATCTTAGAAGGGGATTGTGAAAAGTGTCTATATGCCCATTAGAGTACAGGTATGGTTCAGAAGAAATGCGGAAAATTTTATGCAGAGAGAGCTTCTTAGAGAGACTTGTTGAAGTTGAATTAGCTCTTATAAAGGCTCTTGAAGAAGTGGGAATTGCGCCTAAGGGATGTAGCGGGGAAATCGCCAAATTAAGAGGTAGAATAAAGCCTAAGGACATTGATGAGTTAGAGAAGAAGTTAGGGCATGATATTGCTTCCTTAGCTATTTTACTTGCTGAACTCAGCGGTGAATGTGGTAAATATGTACATTTAGGCGCCACTAGTTATGATATAGTTGATACGGCATGGGCTTTAGTGTTGAGAGACGCATTAAAAATCATTAAGAGAAAGCTAAAAGAGGTTATTGAGAAATTAACTAAGCTTTCACGTAAGTATGAGAACCTCTTAATGGTTGGTAGGACTCATGGCCAACATGCTTTACCAATAACTTTCGGGTTTAAACTTGCTAATTACGTCTATGAATTTTCAAGAAGTTATGAAAGAATTTCCGAGTTAGAAGAGAGGCTTATAAAATGTAAAATGTCTGGCGCCGTAGGTACTATGGCCGCCTGGGGTGATAAGGGTTTACAGGTAGAATATTATGTTTGCAAGGAGCTTAACCTAAAACCTCACCTAATATCTACCCAAATAGCTCCCAGAGACGGGTTTGCCGAGCTTATTTCTTCACTTGCTATTCTTGGAAGCCAACTTGACAGATTAGCTCTTGAAATAAGGGAGCTTAGTAGACCTGAGATTTCGGAAATTACAATTACATATGCGAAAATAGGTAGTAGCACTATGCCTCATAAGAAAAACCCTACAGTAGCTGAAAGAATTTCAGGCTTAGCCAAGGTTGTTAGAGCATTAGCTATAACGGCTTTTGAAAACATCCCATTAATGCATGAGAGAGATTTAACGAATAGCAGTAGCGAGAGAATAATAATCCCACATACCTTACTTATTGTAGACCAAATGTTAACCGATACATTAAACATGATCAGCAATTTAAACGTTAGCAGCAAAGCTATGAAGAGAAATCTTGAAGTGCTTCATGGCGTAATAATGTCGGAATGTTTAATGACGAAGTTAGTGTTGAAAGCTAACATGTATAGGCACAAGGCACATGAGCTTCTTACTCAACTTTCAAATAAGGCACTTGCTGAAAAGAGAAGTTTTAAGGAAGTCGTTTTGGAAAGTAATGTATCATCCATGTTACCGGTAGAAGATATTGAAGAGTGTTTCAATTACGAAGCTTACTTAGGAAAGTATAGGGAGCTTATTGAGAGAACTCTAAACTATGCCAAAGAAGTTCTTGGAGGGAATAGATAAGTGCTTACCATAGTTGTTGGCGGATTCTTTGGTGATGAAGGTAAAGGGAAAATTGTTTCATACCTAAGCCTAGCGGATAATCCAGCTATCGCAGTTAGATGCGGCGCGGTAAATGCTGGACACACCGTTATTTATAATGGAAGGAAATGGAAACTTCGAGCAATACCTTCAGCATTTCTAAATAGGTCAACAGAGTTATTGATAGCACCAGGCGCTCTTATAAGATTAGACGTGCTATTTAAAGAAATTAAAGAAACAAATGCTGAAGGTAGAGTGTTTCTTGATAGAAACACTGGAATTATTGAAATGGAACATGTTGAGCGTGAAAGACGAAGCATATATCTCTCTTCTAAAATAGGCTCAACACTTCAAGGAGTTGGAGAAGCAATGGCTGATAGGGTTCTTAGAAAACTTAGATTAGCTCATGAGCTTAAGGAGCTGAAAAGTATGGTTAAAGACGTTCCTTTACATATTAATGAAGCATTGGATAGTGGGTTAAAGGTTATAATTGAAGGTACTCAGGGAACGTTCTTAAGTCTTTACCATGGAACGTATCCCTACGTTACAAGCCGTGATACCATAGCTTCAGCATTTGCTTCAGAAGTTGGTATAGGTCCTAAGCGTGTAGACGAAGTAATTGTGGTGTTTAAAGCTTATGTTACGAGAGTTGGGAGTGGTCCATTACCTAACGAGTTATCTTATGAGGAAATAGTGAAAAGAGGATGGGTAGAACGAGCAACAGTTACTGGAAGAGTTAGGAGAGCCGCGCCGTTTAATCTTAACTTAGCTAAAAGAGCTATAATGCTAAATTCAGCAACTCAAGTAGCTTTAACGAAAATTGATGCTTTATTTCCAGAGGCTCGAGGGATCACTGAGTGGTCAAAATTACCACATGATGCACGTATATGGATAGAGGAAATTGAAGAGGAAATTAAGACACCAATAACATTGATAAGTACTGGCGAAGAATCCAGCCACATCATTGATAGAAGAAAAGAGTACGGTTTAATTTAAAGGTGTATTAAACCATGTTGTATGATGTTGTAATTGTTGGTGCTGGCCCAGCTGGATTGTTCGCAGCTCATGAACTAGTTGTAGGAGGTAGGAGGAAATTAAAAGTAGCCATTGTGGAAAGGGGTTTTAGGGTTTTTCAGCGTAAATGCCCGCTACTGTTTGAAAAGGAAAACTTTAACGCATTAAAATGCACTAAATGTAGTCCATGCCATATTATGCAGGGGATAGGTGGAGCTGGAGCTTTAAGTAGTGGAACGATAAATTTAAGACCGGATGTTGGAGGGGACTTACATAAGCTTCTAGGTAGCTGGCGCAAAGCTGAGGAATTAGTGAAGTATGTTGACAATGTTTTCGTAAAATTTGGTGCACCAAAGGATAGATTATATCTTGCTTTAGGAGAAAAAATTGCTGAGCTGGAAAGGTTAGTAGCGAAAGCAGGTGCTAAATTCATACCAACACCTCAAAGACATATAGGCTCAGATAACACGCCTTTAGTTATAGAGAATATTACTGATTTCTTGGGAAGAAACGGTGTAAAAATTATCTTAGGAACTAAAGCACTTGACATATTTAAAAATGGTGAAACATTAATTGTAAAAACTACTTCAGGAATTCTTGAAGCAAAATATGTGATATTAGCCCCTGGAAGAAGCGGTGCTTCATGGTTCGCCAATTTAGCTAGAAGAAGGGGTATTAAAATTGAGCCTGGACCATTAGACATAGGGGTTAGGGTTGAAATACCAGCTTACATTTCAGAACCAATAACAAACATTGTTAGAGACCCTAAAATAATAATGTACACTAAAGTCTATGACGATAAAGTTAGAACTTTCTGTACAAATCCAAACGGTTTTGTTGTAGAGGAGAGATATGAAGATGGCATAGTTGCGGTTAATGGGGAATCTTACGCCAATATTAAGTCTAAAAACACAAATTTCGCATTACTAGTTACTATAAAACTAACTAATCCATTAGAAGACACTATAACCTATGGAAAATATGTCGCAGGATTGGCCACTAAACTAGGTGGCGGAAAACCCCTTATTCAAAGATTTGGAGACTTAGAGGCTGGTAGAAGAAGCACTTGGAACAGAATAGGTAGGAGCTCTATTGAACCTACGCTGAAAGATGTTACACCAGGCGACATAGGTATGGCTTTACCTTACAGAGTAGTAGCTAACATCATTGAGGCAATACATAGATTAGACACAATAATGCCAGGTATAGCATCAACACAAACATTACTTTATGCTCCCGAAATAAAATTCTACAGCGTCAAGGCCGTTGTTAATAGAGGCTTAGAAACAACATTAGAAAACGTTTTCGTAGCTGGAGATGGAGCTGGTCTCTCTAGAGGAATAAATGTTGCAGCAGCTACGGGAGTTATAGCTGCAAGAAGTATTTTAGCAAAAGAGGGTATTGTTTAGGGGTGCTTTTAGAAATCAGAGCGCTTTAAAGAACTACTACGAATCTACAATGTGTATCGCCTTTAGCAATACATTCTGTTTCTACAACTTTAACGTCTTTTCCCGTAAAGTAATGTATTAAACCAGCTACTTTTCCTCTTTCGTAATGTGATGCTGGACCCTTAATATCATGCTTCTTTGCTATGGAGCACTCCCAATTGTCATAAATATCTAAAATAACTTTGATTCTCCCGTTGATGCTATAGGAGAAACTTACTATTTTCCCCTTATATCTTCCTAAAGCCATCGAAAACAACATTAAAGCTTTTAGCGCATTTTTTAGATCCTTAATGCCTATGTTTTTTAAATGCTCTCCAAAAGATTCTCCAATAATGTATCCTTGATGAAATAGGAATGCTTGAGCAGTAGATCCAAATTTTTTCATAAAATCAACAACTATAGCCTTCATCCCACTTTCTGGTATTAGAATATATCTTAAGCCTTTATCGTCAATTACTGGGAAATGGTAAGTATCAGTAAGTATCATGGGCATTTGTGGATGTATTATGTCAACATGTGTCACTTTATCTGATTTCATAAGTTTCTTCACTAACTCTTCAAGACTTATTTTAGTATCTGATAAATCAGTCATTATAGTTATTGAAGCTTCCTCTCCTGCTTTAACTCTTGAACCAAATACTATGGTCCATATGTTAACTCCGTATTCTTTAAATACTGAAGCTATATCTGCCAATGCACCTGGCTTATTAATAGCTCTAATATGAAATCCTATGAGTCTTCTATTGTCAGTATAAAGGAGATTTCCTAAAAGCAAAGATGCTGCCTTCTCGTTTTCCATGGATTTGTCCAAAAAGTAGCACCCCCACATTAATCAGATCATAATATGATTTTGCTATCCTCCACCTCTTCTATATAAATTTTAATTCAAAGTTATCTAATTTAAAATTACTTTAAAGTATTTTAAAAACACTATGTCCGTAGATAATGTTTAAATCTAACCTAACCATAGCATGTTAAAGGTGTTTCCAAAGCTTTGAACGCTTTAGTTGCTTTACTATTATCCATAGTAGTTGTTTTCGTACTGCTCAGGTTTAGATTGCATGTTAGCGGAGCTATATTTATCGGAGCTATTGTACTTGCACTTCTAAGCTTAAGTAATTTTAGCGATATTTTCTTCTTACTTTTTAGAACCTCTTTAGACATGCAAACATGGAGACTTGTAATAATTATCTCATCAGCTATTGGGCTTAGCGTAGCTATGGATTTAAGAGGCTTGCTAAAGAGGCTTGCAGAAACTTTAGAAAATATCGGTGCAAAGGCAGCGCTTTACACTGCACCAGCACTAATAGGCCTTGTTCCAATGCCTGCAGGAGCTGTTGTTTCGGCATCTATGGTTAAAAATATTGCTAAAAAAATAGGCTTAACTTTGGAAGAAGCTGCTTTCTTAAACTACTGGTTTCGACATATCATAGAGTATTCTTGGCCAATATATCAAGGAATAATTCTTACAGGAGTTATCTTCTCCATAAGTATAGTAGACGTTGTGAAAACACTATTCCCTATGACCATCATTAACGCATTAATAGGTTTAGCCATAGGACATCTTCTTATTTTTAAAAAGAAATCTTCCACGGAAAAAACTGTTGCACGAACAATCTATCCCCCAGCATTATTAATAAAGAAGTTTTTAGCTTCTTCATGGCCTATTCTCCTAATAATAGCACTTATATTGCTTCTAAAAGTCGATGCATCAATAGCTTTTCCAGCATCACTTGCACTATTCATTATTACTAGCGATTTTAGTGTGAAAGATGTAGTTAAAGTTTTAAAGGAAGCTTTAAATCCGAAAATAGTTTTTCTACCTATAGCAACAATGTTTTATAAAGCCGTAGTTGAGTATACCAATTTAGCTCATCAAATATTCAACATGTTGTCTGAAAACAGTATTCCAGAGTACTTAGTTTTAACGACTCTGCCTTTCATCGTAGGATTTGCTACGGGAATTTCATTTGCTTTTGTTGGAATAACTTTTCCTCTACTAGTTCCGATTGTAGGTTATGGAAGTATAGATGGTGGAGCATTAGTGTTAGCTTATGTAAGTGGAATGGCGGGCGTACTGCTTACGCCAATGCACTTATGTCTCGTGCTTTCAGTAGATTATTTTAAAGCGAAATTTTTGAGGACATACAGTTTCATAGTACCTGCAGTTTTAGCCTCAATACTTATGGCCTTAATAATATATGTAAGTTTCTAGCTCTGTTCAACTAGGTTATTGAGCGCTAAGTTTTATAGGGTAATGTTGAATGGTATATTAGAAAATTTTTAATGAACTCCCACTTGGGCAAGGAACATGAGCGATAAAAGTTTGGTTAGAGAAGTTATAAGGATTTCTTGGCCTATGGTTATTAGTGAGCTTAGCGATAGCTTATATTCTATAACTGATACTTACTTTGTTTCAAAACTTGGTACAGCTGCCTTAGCAGGTGTTGGTGTTGGTTCTTATTTGTCATGGCTTTTCTTTGTAATTATAATTCCTTTCTCCATAGGGTTACTTGTTTATGTTGCTCAAAGTTATGGTGCAAAAGAACTCCATAAGGCAAGAAAAGCTATTGGTGAAACAATAATTTACAGTTTACTTGTAACTTTCATAGTTTCCCAGCTTATACATTATAATTCCCTACCCCTCATCAGCTTAATAGCGGGATCTAATCCTGAAGTTATTGAGAATGGTGTAGCTTACTTTTCCATGAGAATTCTTGGATTACCTTTATTAGCTACAGCTTTCCTTATGGACTCTTCACTTAGAGCTATTGGCGCGACAAAGTACTCTATGGTAGCCATATTATCTAGTACAACATTAAACATAGTGCTTGATCCTATACTTATATTTGGTTTATTTGGGATGCCGTCTATGGGTGTTAAAGGTGCAGCATTAGCTACTGTATTATCCATAGCGTACCTTATACCATTAGAGCTCTTTTTTCTAAAACTAACAAATATTGCTCCAAGATTCAGCTTTAAAGAAAAATATGTTATTAAAATAGTTAAGCTTGGAGCGCCAACAGCTATTGAAAGAGCGATACATTCCATCGGAGGAAACGCGTACATAGCTTTCATTGCTCGCTGTGGTGAAATCGCATTAGCTGCTCATCAGATAGGTATTAGAATTGAAAGCTTCATTTACATGCCTGGTTTTGCATTTATGGTTGCCGCTTCTTCTCTAGTAGGTCAAAGAATAGGTTCTGGAAACATAAGTGAAGCAAAGAAAGTGTGTTGGGAAACAGCCAAGGTAGCTACAGTAGTAATGACTCTTCTAGGTTTAATTGCTGCCATTACATCCTACCACATTGTTAAACCTTTTTCTCCAACAGAAAAAGTTGCTGAGTTAGCTGCCATATATTTAATATTGGCTGGTTTAAGCGAGCCTGGTTTAGCCTTAGCTATGACGTTAAGTGGAGGAATAAGAGGTGGAGGAAACACTGTAGTCCCTATGGCAATTAATGCTATAGGCCTTTACACTTTTCGAATAATACCGGCGGCAATATTAATAGGATTCTTAGGTGTTATTGGCGCATGGACAGCTATGTTTATAGATGTGTATTTGAGGGGAATAATTTTTGCAATAGTTTTCAAGAAGTTCTTCACTAAACTTGCTAAAAAGGTAGTCTAAGTTTAATTTTATTTCCAATATTTAGGCAGATAACTTGTTTAAGCTTTGATTTTGAACTAGTTCATTCTATTCATTATAGATGTTGGAAGAGTATTACTTAAATAAAAGCCAATTATAGTGATTTGAGTTCACCATTGTCTAAATAAAACTTTTTATCGACTATGTTCTCTTTCATGCCACTACTATCATGACCTACCATTAGTATTGTTTTTCCTTTACTTTTAAAATCTAATATTATTGACATTATTTGTTCTATGTTTTCATGTGAGAGATTTGTAAATGGTTCGTCGAGAAGAAGCACTTTAGGATCATAGGATATTATTGATGCGAAAGCAACTAACTTCTTTTCACCATAACTCAACTTGTGAACAAGCTTATACAGGATGTTTTCGTTTAAACCTATTCTTCTTATAGTATCTTTAACCTTACGATCTATTTCTTCTTGACTACTGAGTATTTGTCTAAGACCATAGGCTACTTCATCATAAACTGTTGGGTTAAAAAGCATTGCTTCAGGGTTTTGAAAGAGAACACCAATGTGACGTCTTGCTTCAGGAAGCTGCTTACTTAACGGTTTTCCCTGAAAAATTACTTCTCCTTTCTCAGGCTTAAGGAGTCCTGCAGCAACCATTAATAATGTAGTTTTGCCTGCTCCGTTTGGTCCCGTTATGAAATAGGTTTTCCCAGATTTTAACTCTAAACTTATTCCCTTCAAAACGTAATTCTCCATTCCAGGATATTTGAACCAGATGTTTCTTAGCTCAAGAATACCCAACAAACTCCACCATAACGTATATTGTAGCATAAATTAGCATTGCTGACATTACTAGGTAGTCCAATGCTCCTATATTGTAACTTCGGTCTGGCGCTTTAAATTTACCGAAACTTCTAGCACTAATACTTAACATAAGTTCTCTTGAGAAACCATTAGATGCTATTAAAATATCTCCAACGATTGTTGATAACGTATACCATAGGTTCCTTAGGTTTTTCCGGAAAACTCTTGCTTCTCGAGCCAAGAGTAGCGATAGCATATATCTTAGAGTTTTAGGTACTGTTGTAACGAATATTTTAAAGACACTTGCAATATCGCTTAAACCACCCTTACCTTCGAAAATGGTGAAGATGCGGCTCCAGCCTAGGTAAGCTACAGGCATAATGAAAAGACCTGCAGAAACTGTTACTCTAAGGACAAATGTTATAAATGCCATGAGTCCTGGATACGTTAGAGTTAAGCTTAGATCATTTAAATCATTGATGTAGCCTGTTTTTGAAAAAATTAGTGGAACAGCTGGTACTATGCTAAAGAGGAACGCTAGCGCCATTACTTTAAGTACTACTTTAAAACTAAGTCTCAAAACGGTAAGTATGAAAACCATGTAGACAAATGCTAAAATAGTCGAGACTAGTGTTTTAGAAAACGCTACGAGAAAAACCATGATGAAAGAGGTTAGAATAAGTATCTTAGGGTTGACTCTAGGCTTATCATTGAACTTACTCAATACCTCCATTACTTCAGCTATTTCTCCGAGAAACTTCTCTATGGTGTTCAATGTTCTTCTCCAATTAACTTCATTAATGTGTATCCTATAGCTAATATTATTGAAACCCCTATGAAGCCTGAAATAATGTATCCGACTACTGGGTTAAGCCCTGGAACACTGTAGTCAAAAAGTGGTGTCCAATTAATTTCTTCACTAATATCCTTAAGCCCTAGCTTTTCAGCTGCTACATCTAAGGGTTCATGGTATCCTACGATGTCAGCTAATATTACTCCGAAAATAGGGCTTATGATTATTAAAGCGATAATTGTCAATAAGGCTTTACGTGGCATCAATGCTTCTTCACCTTATCTGCAAGTATTATTTCAGGGTTTTTGGAGGCAACATAGACAATTATGAGGCCCGTTATTACCCCCTCTATTACACCTAATAGTGCATGCCACGAGCCCATGACGGGTACAGTTATAGTTGCTCCGTACGGGAATTGTGGTGAAAAACCTATTTCGATACCACATGTTATGCCTGCTAGTGTAATGCCTAACCATCCTCCAAGTAGTCCGCCAATGAATCTGCTTTTATTGCTTAAGCCCATAGCTTTAACGATTGCTCTGTAAACAACGTATCCTATAATGACGTCAACGATGGCCATGTTTAATAGGTTTGCTCCTAAAGCAGTAATTCCTCCATCGTGAAATATGAGGCATTGCACTGTTACAACTAGAGCTAGGACCAGTGATCCATATACTGGTCCAAGCATTATTCCAGCTAATGCTCCACCAACAAAATGAAGGCTTGTTCCTCCGGGAAGAGGCCAATTGAGCATTTGGGCAGCAAATATTCCTGCTGCAAGTACTGTTAAAAGCGATACTTTTTCGGGAGAAAATGTTTTCTTAAGAATTTTCAAAATCGATGCGAAATAAGCTATTGTAACTCCATAGGTAGCAATAGACCAAAGAGGGTCCAGGAATCCATCGGGAATATGCACTTATGTGCACCTATCTAAAATAAATAGTGCACTCCTTTAATCTTTTTCCACCATTAATAGTATAGGAAATATACGGGGCTTTTAATGTAATTTAGTGACGGTGAGGTTTAAAAGATGTCATCTAAGGTCATAGGCAGGGGGTTATGTCCTAAATGCGGTGGGGAAGGCTCAATAGTTCTAAAAGAAATTTCGGGCAAAATATATGTCTACTTTAAACACGGTCAAAAATGGTGCTACGTAGGACCGCTTAGTGAGGTTAACTTAAGTAGCTTGATACTTACGCTTGAAAATTACCACAGCTTTACCACTAAATTTAAAGATATTAAGAAAGTATTTGGGGAATTACATATGAGTAAAGCGCTAATGTTTGTTTTAGGTATTTCCTTAATTCTTTCAGCATATAGTTTAAGTACTAACGTTAACCTTAGCGGACTTGCTTTAGCTTTAACTGTACTATCAGTACTAACATTTTCAACATTAATAGCATTTTACGAGTTAAGTCCTCTCCCAAGGATAAAATATTCCTACTTAGCATTAATACTTAGTAAAGGCTTATATTACTACTTAATTTTCACATTCGCTTTTGTCGCAATAACGTTTATTGCTAGTTTACCTTTAACTTCACCATATAGTATTGTGGTTAATGTTCAGGGAAATGTTTTATCATATTCGATGAGTATTTCTCTTTCAACATTGTTGCTTACATCTATGGTAGTAGCTTTTCTTCAAAGACCTCTTAGGAATAAAGGCTACATAATATACTTCATTATCCCTCTAAGTTTCGTTTTCCTCATGCTTTTAGGTGCTATAGTGGCTCAAGACACATTGGATATAGGATATTTGAGATTCCTAGCTCTATCCACAATGTTTCTATCAGCGATAACTATTGCTTTAGCATTTGCTATTTCAACATTTATCAATGTTCTTAAGTCTATTTTAGTCGGTGAAGCAAGGCTTTAACTACTTCTGCTTTCCGCTTAAGTATTCATGGAAGAAGTACCATGCTGCAAAAACGCCTATAGACAGCCCTAGACCTAAGCTTATACCCCAAGCTAAAGATGCTTTAACTTCTTCTGAAATTGCTGTTACATCTACTATTAATATTAGCGTTATAAAGAGTGTCATTAATAGCATGAATCCTTTCATCTTAGTTTCCATTTTCACCTTCTCAACAATAGCACTTAATAGGATAAACGTAAAGAATATTACGAAAATAACACTAACTATTCTAGCAACATATTCTACAATTAATGTCAATATGTGAAGGTATGTTGGGAAAAGTATTGATGCTAAAGAATATGTTGCTAATAATGCTAAGCCTAAGTTTAAGAACACCACTATTAAGCTTGAAACACTAACTATGTCTTTAAGGAATGGTTTAAGTATTTCATCAATTCTTATCAGCTTAAGTATTTTCCTTATAAACCTCGTCATAATTACCGCTACTAACACGTATATTACAATCACTCCTATTGAAAGAACTATTTTAGGTAAGTACACCATTAAATCTTCAAGAGTTAATTGTATGGCTTCCCAGAGTAAATAAATACCATCAGCTTCCATGGATTAGCCCCCCGTAAGAATAATTAAATGATAAAGTGTGCGGTAGACCATGAAGAGAATTAATAACATGGAGCTTAGTCCAATAATTCTTAAGCTCGTTTTAGCTGATTTCAACACCGCATAGGTTGTTAAATTATAGCTTGAAATACTTGTTTGATAAATTATTCTAGAATATAGTTGAACATAAGCTCGTGGAAGGACGGCCAGCTCAGGTAAACTTGTTAAAGCCAAAGCTAAACCGATTACCCCTAAAACTGCTGAAGCAAGAAATACGGCGGAGGAGTATGCTGAAACAGTATATCCTATAGTGCTGGCTAAGGTTAGAGCCAATGAGTTTGTACTTGCCAAAAGAATTCCTGCCTTAAACACACCAATTCTTCCAACAAGTTCACTGTACATTTTTGCGGCGTACATGTTTACTCCAACTATGGAAAACCCGAACAGCATCGCTAATACTAAGTGCAGCCTTGGTTCAGAAACACCATACACTAGTAATGGCATAGCTGTTAATAATAATAGGGCATTTCTATGTGTTTTTGCAGGTCTACTAATCCAGAACATACTCGAACCTATAGTTGCTACGGTTTGCGCAAAACCTATTGAAGCAGCCATGTAATCTGGTGCTTTAAGATCGTTCATGACTCTAGGAACCCATGCCATGCTAAGTAAGAGATACGATGAAAGAACTACTGTTAATAAAAGGAAAATGTTTACAGCACGGGTTTCGGCTTCAAAATCATCTTTACGAGCTACCTTCATAGAGCTATTAAATGTCCTAGTAGGTACTAGAGCTATTATTACTGTTGACAAAATGCCCACTATAAAAGCTGTTTCGTAAAGATTAACATATTTATTCGGTGTAGTTAAGATAGCTAAAGTTGCTATAACCACCACTTGCCCTAAAATACTTGAAAATGCGCCTAAAGCGCTTCTAATTCCAATAATTCTTCTATAATTCTCTTGTTTAAATGTGGAAAGCATTGTTGACTGCATGAATACGCTTGTAGGTAAAGTTGAAGCAACAGCTAAACCGTAAGAGATAGTCGTAATTAATTTATCATTTATTGTAAAGGGTATACTAAACCATACTATTCTCTCTAACATGTGTGCGATAAGCAGTTTTGTCTTAGAAAGCTTTTTTGAACAGCACTTGTAAAGTAATGCGCCTATTAGCAGAGAGAAAATTCCTGCGAAAATGTTTATTGAAAGTATTTCGCTCAAACTATAACCATTAGTTACTAGAAATATTGGAGTAACGCTTCTAGTCACTGCAACATAGAATCCAGCAACTAATGCTTCAGAAGCAAACGAGAAGAATGCAAGATTATTTATTCTAAACACTACATTCTTGCGAGAAACCCTTAAACCTACCATTACTCAAACACTTTCCAATGCACGCATTTTTGCTA
This sequence comes from uncultured Desulfurococcales archaeon, assembly GCA_964564025.1. Classification (GTDB taxonomy): domain Archaea; phylum Thermoproteota; class Thermoprotei_A; order EX4484-217-1; family EX4484-217-1; genus DRYM01. Next base: position 181,296 of record CAZLZO010000001.1, on the reverse strand, counting down.
ACCTTGTACCACCTCCGTAGAAATAGAGTAGAATATAAACTTTACTATATCTACTGCAATAAATGAGTAAAAGGGATTTGAGTAAGAAGTTTATATAGTGTAAGTTTTCTTTAACTAATTATTTCAGATACATCATTTTTCGCTTTAAAAATGTATTATTGCTGCAACGCCCTTAGTATAGCTTATATTGCTTTAGCACCATAATTAATCTAGCTGATGTAGGAATATACTTTTGAAGAGTTTTCCAGTCCCTATAAGCTTTAACTAATTTCTAACAGGTTTTCTTAGCGATGCTTAGTAGTTTATGAATGGAATATGTTCTTAAATTAAAACTGAATTCATCAACGTATATAAGGTTGCTTCCTGCTTTTCTATAAAACTTCCAAGTGCTATAAATTCTTGAAGTTTGAACATCATATTGCATATATTCTATGACAACATTGCTTCCATTTACTTCCTATACAAGATTATATTCAGGCATTAAGTTAAGACTTCTTAAGAGCTTCATTATGTGTTGCGTTTCTTCTTTAGCATCTTTCCATCTCAGATCTAATATTTTAAGAAATAAGTGTGCTTTCTTTAAGAAAACATTTTCAACTCAATTATGTTCCCTAGACATCTTTTATTTTCCCAATAATACTTAAGTACGTATTTTCATAATAATACTATCTTAACATTAATGTTTACGAAAATTTCCTTATCTTAACTCTTGTCGAGTTAAAAATAGGTCCATTGCCAATATTTTGAGTTTTCGAAGGCACTAAAATGTTTTGAGGTACTCCATTAGCATCAACTAGCTGCCTTGGCATCCAAACAGTTTTTTCCATAACCTTTTCCGTAACTTCTGCTTTGACAAGTATTTTCCCTAAATTGTTTTCAAGAACTATGAGGTCGCCGGATTTTATTCCTAAACGCTTAGCGTCTTGAGTGTTTATGTAAGCAATTGGAGGTATTGGACCATAAATTTCTGTGAATTGTGTATGCGTATAGTTTAATGTCGCGCTGTTAAGGAGAATAAATTCGTTTTGACTTAGATTTAAAGGTTCTTGCTGGGGAAGAGGATTTATCCCATGACTCTTAGCCTTTAAGGAGTAAAACTCTATTCTTCCTGATGGTGTTTGATATTTATTCTTAGGTTTATACTTTAACTTAAGAACCTTACCCTTCACTAAATCTTCGAAAGAACCGTTTTCAAAAGCGTTTGAAAGAGCTTTTCTTAAAGCTTCCCAAGGGTCTTCATAAATCCATTCTTTTCTAATACCAAGTTTCTTAGCGAGATTCCTCATAACCCATATTTCATCTTTACTTTCACCTAAAGGTTCAATAGCTTTTCTTGACAATCTAACATATCTATGTGAATACGAAATTACCACATCATCCTTTTCTAAATATGATGGAGCAGGTAATACGATGTCAGAATACCTTGCTGTTTCAGTCCATCTAACTTCATGTAAAACTACGAATACATCGTTTCTGATAAGTCCTTTACGTAAGCTTTGTTGGTCAGGTAAGGTTAAGAGGGGATTCATATTGTAAATATATATGAACTTGAATCTTCCCTCTTCAATTAATTTAGCTAATCTAACTTGGCTAACAATCGGTGTTTTTCTCTTTAGAAAACATTCTCCCGTTAAATATTTAATATCAATACTCCACCCTCTACTGTTGCTATAGTAGAATCCCCTATGTATTCCGAGGAGAGCTGGTATAAGTGAAATAGCCCTAACAGCTTCAGCACCATAAATGCTTTTCTGAATTCCAAAGCCTATTAGTGTTAAACTAGGCCTTAATTTACCATAGGCCTCCCCAATAGCCTCTATTTTACACCATGGAACATTAGTTATTTTTTCTAAAGTTTTAATACTCCACTTAAGCGCTTCCCTTTTGAATTCTTCGAAACCATATGTATATTTTGAAATAAACTTTTCATCTATGTATCCTTTTTCTATGAGATACTTAGAAATGCCATAAGCCAAAGCAACATCGCTTCCAGGGCGAGGCTGTAGAAATATGTCCGCTCTTTCAGCTGATTCGCTAACTCTAGAGTCAATAACAGCTATTTTCGCTCTTCCCTCTTTTCTAGCTTTAAGAGCTAAACGCCATAAGTGAATAGAGCTTACTGCAGCATTAAATCCCCAAAAAACTATGAGCTTTGCCTTCTCAATCTCTTCAGGTAATGCTCCATAACTTGATCCGTAATGGAGAGAGATAGCCTCATGCCCTGAAGCACTACATATTGTATAGTCTGTTCCTGTTGCTCCAATAGCATTCCATAATCTCAATGGAAAATACCATGTTAGGAGCCCCATGTTACCAGCGTATTCTAAGTGAAGAACTGCTTTAGAACCATGCTCTTTTATTACTTCCATCAACTTATCAGCTATAATATTTAATGCTTCCTCCCAGCTTATTCTCTTAAAACTGTTTGAAGGCTTATTTCCGATTCTAATGTGAGGGTAAAGCACTCTATTTTTATAAACATACTCGTTATCTCTAATTGTTCTAGGGCAGAGGAAATTGTTTGTAATGGGATTTTCGGGATCTCCAATTACCTTTAAAACTTTACCCTTAGAATCAACATGTACTTTCAAAAAACATGTGTCATAACAATCACGTGGACACACAGTCTTTACAACTCTTAACAATTTCACCTACCCTATATCTGCTTATAAGATGTTTTGCTTAAAGACGATATTAGCATTGCTGAAATAATCATTCCTGCACCTACTATTTGAATTAAACTTAAGACTTCACTCAAAATTACATAGGCAAATAATGATGCAAAAACAGGTTCTGAAAGGAAAATTATTGATGCAATCGCGGGGCTTACATATCGTTGACCATAAACTTGTAATGTGAAAGCAAAAACACTGCAAAATACTGCTAAATATACTAATATAATTAGAGTTCCGTGAGTAATCTGTTCAAACCCATTATCTAAAAAGTCGGGTATGGAATAAGCTAAAGCAGGTAATATTTCAAAAAAAGTAAAAACTAAGGGGTCTCCTTCACCATAAGCATCAACAATTATTATTTGTGCTGCCCACATTACAGCACTTACTAAAACTAATAGGTCGCCAATATTGAAGCCCGTTGACGGAGAGGTTAGTAAATAAAGTCCTGTCATCGAAAAAATTAATGCTAAAGCAAGCCTAGAATTGTATTCTCTTAAAATTAAGGCAACATAGATGTGCACAAAAACCACGTTAAGACCTGTTATGAATGCTGAATTAGAAGCTGTAGTGAACTTAGTACCCCACCCTTGCAGCCATAAACCTAGAGAATAAGCAATACCAGCCATTAAACCTCCTTTCACAGCTTTCCAACTAATCCCTCTTTTCAAGTAAACATATACTAGGTAAGGAAGTATCGCCACTAAGGCTAAACTACTCCTAACCCAAGTGTAGGTGTAACTGCTCACTTCGGAAACCACGAGTTTTATCGCCGGGAAAGAAGAACCCCATAGAATGGAAGTGAGCAGTAAAGCTGAAACACCATACGTAACTTTATTTTTTGGCATAGTAGCTTCCCTATCATTTTTGTTCATAATTTAGTCGCCGATTTTATCAAAAATTTGCTTATAGATTTTTTTGCTTAAGCTATAGAGGTATAAAGGATTTATAGGATTTTCTCTTTAGATTTCTCCTTGAGGTTAAATTTAGTTGTTTAATACAATTTATCAACCTGTAATTGCAGGTTTAATTCAAGGGCTTTTAGAATGGTTACCTATAAGCAGTAGCGGGCAGGTAATGATTTTTCTTGCTAGCGTTTTGGGCTTGAATTTAAGTATAGCTTATTCTCTTTCAATATTTCTGCATTTAGGAACAACTTTTTCCGCCATCATATATTTCAAGAGTAAAATAGTTAGAGAACTTAGGGGTTCAAAATATTTGCTTAAGCTATGGTTTTATGTAACTATAGCAAGTATTGCAGTTGGCTTTCCACTTTACATTGCATATTTTAGGTTCCTTGAAAGCATTAATTTAGATATTGTGTCGCTAAGTATTGGCATCTTACTTATACTGACAGGTATAGTAGCGTTTAAGGTAAGGGGGAAATTTAGTACTAAATCTAAGCTTGAGATTAAGGATTTTTTGCTTCTAGGTTTTATTCAGGGATTGTCTGTTATTCCAGGTATTTCTAGAAGCGGAATTACAATAGCTTTACTTCTATGGCTAGGATTAAAGCCTGAGAAAGCTGTTGAAACAAGCTTTCTTGCATCTATACCTGTACTACTTTTAGCAAGTATTTACGTTGCCTCAGTATCAACACTTTCACCTATGGGCTTTATTGCGCTTATTACATCTTTTATTTCGGGGATAATATCAATAAGCTTCATGATTTCATTAGCTAAGAGGCTTCCTTTTCATTATTTTGCATTAGCTATGGGTTTAATTATGGTTTCAATGACCGTGGTTGCAGTGTTTGTTTTTCAATCGTAACCTCTCGATAATTCTCTCCTCTTCTCTCTAATTATTTCCCTAATTACAGCTTCTTCATGTTCCTTGTCCCCTAACGGCCCCTTTAGCCTTTTAGGTAGGTATAGTAAAGTATCTTCTGGACCATAACATACCATCGTGTCTCCAGGTAGCAGGATAGTATCGCCACGTGGTGCTCCAATGAACTTTTCTTCTCCATTAACTTTTCTATAAATTGCTAAAACCAATACACCTTCATCGATAAGCTTTAAGTCTCTAAGCTTCCTATTGGCTAGCCAGCTTCCCTCCTTTACCTTAATCATTGATATAGTGTATCCTTTACTTAACCCTAAGAGTTGTTCATAATCGTAAACTTTTATTTGAGTAAATTTTTCAAGAGCACGCTCTATTATCCAGCTTAGCCCCCTATCTACAAGCTTAGATTTACCAAAGAACAGTAAAACCAGGAGTCCTATTGCTAACCAGAAAACTCTGGCAGCTGATTCAGCGGGTGTTGCACCAACAAATGTGAGCACAAGTGTAGCCATAGCTGATGTTAGTCCAGCGCTTCCTAGAAGCATAAGTATCCTTATAATTCTCCTTCTGACCGGATGGGAAACAACATATTCTGATTCAGAAGTAGTAAATCCCACACCGGAGAATGCTGATTGGGCTTGGAATGCTGCAACATCTCTTGAAAGCCCGGTCATTTTTAAAGCTACAGTACCTATTCTGACAACAATTATTGAGAAAAGCACTACAAATAAGAAAGTTATTAGTGCTGTCAAGTCTTTAACACCTAGTTTAGAGTCTAAGTTTTTCAAATTGAGAATCTGAGTTCGTGTAAGATAAAAATCTTTAGTAAAATTCTCCCTTAAAACGTTAAAGTATGCTCAGACCTGGCCACTTCGATCACTAATCTCTAAAGGGTGTGTCTTCATCACGGCATGTAAGTTATATTTGGATAACTACTCTTTAGATTTTATCCCCTTAAGTTTCTTAAGAAACCTTATTAGCCTAATGCTTTCAATCCAAAGTATTATTGATGCTAGAGATCCAGTTATAATAGCGAAAACGTTTCCGCCACCAAACACTATGTAAAGTAATGTTACTGTTGTAAAGAAAACAGCGTAAGGTACTAGTCTAGGTATAAGTGTTCCATAAACTGAAGTGTAAGCGTATAGTATGGGTGGTTTAGAGGATCTCCTAACTAAATATAGTCCATCACGTGTTTTTTCAACTAAACCTAGTTCTACAAGTCTGTCTAAATGGTATTTAGCTGTTGAGGGGCTTTTAAACCCTATTTTTCTCTGAACTTCTCTAACACCTAACGCATTTCCCTCTTCAATAAGTAACAGATACACTTTTAAAGTCGATATTCCAATGTCTTTCAGTTCTTTTTTCAAAGTATTTTTCACCGACTACAGTATCTGCTTCAATAATCGAGACTGCGTTTTAAATTACTTTTCTAACAATAAACCAAGCTATGATAGAGATTACTAATCCCGTAATGAAAATGTAGGCCATTCTGACTATGGGTGCTGTTGCTCTCAAGAATTCTTCCTCAGTATAAGCTTTCCGTGCTTCCACCGCACTTTCAGTGGCAGTCAAGGGAGTTGGTGTAGTTGTAGCTGTCATAGTCACAATAATTGTTGGTATGGGAGTAGGTGTGGGAGTTAGGGTAGGTGTGGTGTCTGAAGTTACAGCAAATGTTGATGCTGGAGGAGCACATTTAAGAAGCAATGGATTGTCTGTTTTAAAGTAAGGTATCCATGAATCTTTATAATAAACTATTCTAGAATTCCATCCGGCATATCCGGGTTTAGCTATTGCAGAAATTTCGTAAATATCTTCGTAACTTAATCCTTTAATTGCTCCGTTTCTAACAAGTAACTCTAGTTCTATCTTAACTACATTACCCCAATCTATAGTTTCTAAATCGACAATGGGTATTTTTAATTCACTTACACTAACTGCTTCCACATTTTCAAGCGGAACAGTTAGCCTTAGTGCTACATGGTTTTTAATGTCTTTTTCAAAATCTAAAAGTGATCCCTTATACTTAATCCCTATGGCAGTTACTTGCACATTACCATTAACTTTGTTAAATACGTAAATAACGTTGTTTAGCTTCTCAGAGAACCAGGTCTGTTCTAAAGATGCGTTTTTAACACGCATTACTGCTAAGTACTCAGGTAAGGGTAGGAAGTCCTCTTCCAACTGGAACCTTATAGATAAAGCGCTACCTGAGCCTAAGCCTACTTCCTTTAGATTAACAAAACTTAAGATAACTTTTAATCTGGGATCTGCTGTACTTTGCTTAATGTATTGTCCGTAGCTTATAACGCTGTATCCTAATTCTTTTAACATATTTCCGTTAATTTCTATTCCTGGTTTATTCAGTAAGACCTCATATGAATATTCATCCAACGGATTAAAACATGCCATCAGACTTTGGGGAAGCAATATTAATACTATCAACACTAAAATAGCAGCTAACCTAAGTAATTCTTTAGTAAACACCATTTGCTTCTCCCTCTCTTGTTAAGCTTTCTTCTAACTATGTATAAATCTAAAGTTTCGAACACTTTCTAGGTGATGAGTGAAAGTATTTTATCAAGCATTTTCAAGCCGCTTCCTGTAAGCACTATTACAACGTTACTTTCCTTTTCAATAACCCGTTCACTTAGGGCTTTTAGTAATGCACTAAACGTAACTGCTGATGTAGGTTCAACAGTGAATCCCATGCTCCACAACTTTTTAAGTGACTTTTTAATTTCGTCGTCAGTAACATAGTAGCATGTACCCTTAGTTTCCTTAACTGCTAAAACCATCTCACCTATCCTAGGAGGATTGTTTATTCTTAGTCCATCAGCTAACTTAGAGTACTCAACACCCATTCCGTAGCCAAGTTCGTAGCATAGCCTAGCATATCCCGAAGCTTGTACTGCAATAAGCCTGGGTAATTTAGGAATTTCACCCATTTTCTTAAGTTCAACCACTCCCTTATATATTCCTAAAAGAAGCCCCCCACTGCTTGTAGGTACAATTATTGCATCAACATTACTTATCCCTATTTGTTCATGAAGTTCAAAGGCTATGGTTTTAATTCCCTCTATGAAGAAGGGATTCCACCAGTGTCCAACATATACTCCGTAGCCTTTCCTTTCATACTCTCTAGCCTCATAGTTAACTTTTTCCCTAGAACCTTCAACTTCATAAACATTTGCACCTAGGGCTTTAAGCATTCTCTTCTTACCTTCAGGTGCATCTTTAGGTATGAAAATGTTTGCTTGCATGCCGTAAATAGATGAAAATAATGTAAAAGCTATTCCCGCATTCCCTGAGGAATCTTCAATAATGCTTTTAATTCTAAGCTCCTTCACTTTAGCTATAGAAATTAAAGCTCCTCGATCTTTAAATGAACCTGAGGGTAACAAGTATTCTAGCTTAAAAAATGCATTAACCCCTCTTATTCTTCTTTTAACTATAGGTGTTGGGCTTATAGGAGCCATATTTAGTGTTTTTAACCTTATAGGGAGTAAGTTTGCATAACGTCTAATATCAATGAACTCTGTGTTTAAAACGTCTTTAAATCTATAGCTTTCAACATCTTTATACGCTATAGTCAATGTTCCATTATCTTCTTCATGCTTCCAAAACCACTTTTTAGAAGGTAATTTCGTTCCACAGCGTAAACATTTTATATCATACTTAACCATTTTCTCTAAGCCTCATCCAATCAGTAATGTTGTTGGAAGATAATATTAAAACTAGCTGTTCCTACTACACATGGGAGAGGAGGTTAAGTAATGGTTTCGGAGGAAAGAAAGATTTTTCTACATAAAGGTATGAGGATCGTAGGTATATTCACAAAACCCGATGAACCCCCACCATGGCCTATGGCTATTTTCCTTCATGCATACTCTAGTAATAAGAATGATAATGGTAAAATTTATCCCCCCTTAGCTAAAGCCTTAGCTAAAAAAGGTTATGCTAGTTTTCGCTTCGACTTTAGATATTCTAAGCCTCCATGGAATGCTTCAAATGAAAGCGATGGTTATTTAAGTGACATGAAGCTTTCCGAATGGATTGATGATGCTTTATTTATTGCTGAACAATTTTCAGAAAAGGAATACATAGATTATACTAGAATCGGTTATGTTGGCATAAGCTTAGGCGGATTTGTAAGCTTATATGCTGCTGCAATGACAGATATTGTATCTTATGTTGTAGCAGCATCTGCTCCCATAGAACCCTATACTCCATTCCTAAGATTAGGGTTTAAACTTAGAGAAGACGGGTCAATGGTACTTGAAGATTTAGGACTTAGACTCAGTAGAGAAGCTGTTGAAGAGTTACGTAATTACTCGCTTTTCAACATAATTAGGAAACTTAGAGATAAGAAAATACTTTTAATATATGGTGAAAGAGACGTTATAACTCCTCCTGAGGGAGGAATAAAGGTTTGCCTAATTTTAGGGGAGAATTGTGAATTAAAAATTGTGGAAAATGCTAACCACGGATTTGCTACAGTAGAAAGCATGCTCGTAGAAGCTATTGTAGAGTGGATTTATGAAAATATTTAAGAAGTACTTATCTTTAATATTGGAAAAGCGTATAGTACACTTACTTTCTACACCTAAACCGTGGTAGAAATGCTTCGTAAAATGCTTGCAATAATGATGCTTATAGTAGTTATTTCCAGTTTACCACTTACCGTAGTTCTCACTGTTTCAACATCAATAAAGGAGGAAGGTTTCAGAAGAACAGTTAGCATTCTAGTGCCTGCGGTTTCACAAACCGAGAAAGGATTAGTAGGTGTCATTTCTAACTTAACTGTTACTGTAAAATATCCGGGAAGCGGCAACATATATGTTTCAACAATGCCTTTAACACAAATCGATATGCAGGCATCAGCAAGAACAGCAGCTATTGTTGCATCAACGCTTTTAGGATATAATCCTTTGAATGTAGACTTCTATGTCTCCATGGAGAGTCCAGCAATAACCATCGGAGGCCCAAGTGCTGGGGCAGCAATGACAATCGCTATGATTGCTGCTTTAGGAGGGTTACAAATAAACCATAGTGTAATGTTAACCGGAATGATAAATCCTGATGGTACAATAGGCCCTGTTGGGGGAATAAAGGAGAAGCTTGAAGCATCGGCTAAGGTAGGAGCTAAAGTATTCCTAGTGCCTATAGGTCAAACAGTAGTTTACGAAAGGAAAATAGAGTATAAGAAAATAGGACCCTTCATACTTCAAACTGTAAAGAAAGTTCCTGTAAACATTTATGAATACGGTAAGGAACTTGGTGTAAAGGTTGTAGAGGTAAGTAACATAGCTGAAGTTGTAAAGCACGTTTTAAACGTAAGCATACCTTACATTAACTTTACAACTACAGAACCAACATATAGTAGTGAAGTAAAGCATGCACTAAATGAGCAGATAAACTATTTTAAGCGGTGCTTCAATGAAATAAAGGAATCTATAAAGGTCTCACCTAAAGTGGAAGGTATTGTTAATGAAGCAGAAGACCTTATGAATAAAGCGTTAACGCTTCAGAGAAGAGGTCTACTATACTCAGCTGCAAGCAGCGCTTTTCAAGCAGCATACACTATTGACTATGCTAAAGTTCTGTTGAACTTTGAGAGTAAAGGCGAAAAGGTTTTAGAAGAACTTTACAACGAAGTAAATGCTTCAATAGTTGAAGTAGAAACAATTTTGAATAAAACAAAACCATCAAAATTAAGTGATGTAGGAGTTCTTATAGCCTCCCATTATAGACTTCTTTTAGCTCAAAAGTTTCTAAGAAAAGCTGGAGACCTTTATTCTCAAGGTGAAATTGAAAAAGCACTTTTAAACCTAGTCTATGCTAAGTGGAGAGCCATTACTGCTAAGTTATGGCTCAACTCCTTAGGTTTAGGGCTAATTAGTCTACCTAGTGAATCCACTATTCTAAGATATTCTCAAACAATAGTTTATGAAGCATACAGTGTTGTAGCATATGCTACTTCACTTCTTGAAGACTTAGGTGTGGCATCAGATCCTATAGTTAATGCTGCATTAGAGGATTTAGAGGATTCCAGAAATGCTATGGAAAAGGGAGATATTTATGGAGGACTAGGTTTAGCTTTATCTTCTATTGCTGAAGCAACAACGGCTATTCATAAATACTTTACCGTGAACGTTAATAAGCAAAGAGAAGCTGTTAAAGCAATAGCTAAAGGTTACATAGCTAAAGCTAGAGAATTAGGAGTAGAACCTATTCTCTCACTAGGATATTATGAATACGCTAAGCAACAGGAAAGTATCTTAGATGAACTATATTTTTACGAACTTGCTTCAATGCATTCTAAAGTGTTAATAGACATTTACTTAATAAGTTCCATAGGGAACATTACTATTACTACAACGTCTAAAACATTAGTAAAGGAAAAACCTACAATTACCCCGCAAACCACCAATACTACAACGCCTAGCGAAACAATTACGATTACTGAAAAAGAAACCATAGAGTTTATGAGTGTTTTAGAGAAAATCTTCCCATTAACACTAGCATTCCTAGGGGGCTTATTAGTAGGATATGCTCTTAGGAAAAGGAGCTCAGCTACCCCAGGGTAATTTTTACCTCATTAGAGAAGCTTCGGTTGGCATGACTTTCTTCATCGCTTCATAGAAAATTTAGGTGTAAAGAAAAATTAAGTTTAACTCAAAAGGGTTTTTACTTGAGAACGCCGAGTTTACCCTCCTTCCTTAGTCTGTAAACTCTCCATGTCGGCGTTACATGTCTTGGATGGCTTGCTTTAACAGTGTCTACTCTTCCTTTAGCAGTGTTCTTCGGCCATGTCTTAGGTTCTTCTGGGTTCTTATAAGCTATTTCAGCAATTTCCTTCATTCTAGCAGCATACCTCTCAAGGTTCTCCTTGGTTTCGGTGTCTGTAAACTCTATCATTAATGCTTCATGAACTATTAGTGGGAAGTATATTGTTGGAGCATAGAATCCTGCATCTAGTAAGCCTTTAGCTACGTCCTCTGCTGTTACGTTTACTTCGTGAGCCATGGGTTCTGCGCTGAATACTACTTCGTGCTTTCTGAACCTTTCAGGACCGTAGGGTAAGTCGTATCCTTTAGTGCCTTTAAGTAGCTTTGTGAAGTAGTTCGTGTTGAGAACTGCTTGTTCAGTTGCTTCCTTTAGACCTTGTGGTCCAAGACCTAGTATGTACGTGAAGCCCCATAGTAGCGGGACTACGTTTCCGAAGAATGCTTTCAGCATTCCTATAGAGTATGGTCCTGGCCATTTAAGGTAGTATCTTCCTTCTTTCTCGTCATATTCTATTTTAGGTCCAGGCAGTAAATCGCCTAGCTTAATGCCCTTTTCTTCATCTACAACAATGTTTCTTACACATACAGGTCCTGCTCCAGGACCTCCTCCGCCATGTGGTGATCCAAACGTCTTATGTATGTTTATGTGTGCTATGTCGAAGCCCATATCTCCGGGTCTAGCATAGCCCATTATTCCATTAAGATTTGCTCCATCATAGTATAGTAATCCATCTACCTTATGTATTTCCTCAGCTATTTCGAGAATGTGCTCTTCGAATAAGCCTAGAGTGCTTGGATTGGTTAGCATAAGCCCTGCTGTATGTTCCGAAACCGCTGCCTTAAGAGCATCTATGTCAACATTCCCGTCTGGAGCTGATTTAATCTCTACTACCTTGAACCCTGCCATAGTGGCGCTTGCAGGGTTTGTACCGTGAGCTGAGTCTGGAATAATTATTTCTGTCTTTTTATCTAATTGACCCTTTAGCTCATGGTATTTTCTTATAAGTAAAGTCCCGGTTAGTTCTCCATGGGCTCCAGCAGCTGGATGAAGCGTGCACGCGTCCATGCCGACAACGTTTGCTAACCACTTCTGCAACATATAAAGTGCTTCCAAGAGGCCCTGAACTGTTCTTTCATCCTGAAGAGGATGTAACCATGCTACTCTAGGGTCGTTAGCTACTTCAAAAGCTATTTTCGGATTATACTTCATGGTGCATGATCCTAAAGGTACTGGGCCATTATCTACACCGTATGCCATTTGTGATAAGTCAACGAAATGTCTGACAACTTCCACTTCCGAAAGTTCGGGAAGATTCGGCGGAGATGATCTTGCAACTTTTTCTGGAATTCTTAATTCTCCTACTTCCTTCCTTATTTCCTCCTCAACTTCAGGAACTAGGAACCCTATTCTTCCAGGGGCTCCTAACTCATATATTATAGGTTCATCCCACTTTGCCTGACGGAAAACCATAACTCACACCTCCCCCTCCTACTTACCTAAAATTTCCCTTATTGAAGAAACAAGCAAGTCTATATCACCTTTGTCATGCATTTCCGTTACACAGAAGAGCGCTGTTTCACCTAGTTCTGGGAACCATTTCCCAACATAAAGTCCTCCATGTATGTCACTCTTCAGCAACTCCTCATGTACCTTTTCATACTTTACACCAGCATCGTCAAAGTTTACTGTAAATTCTTTGAAGAATTCGCTCTTAAACACAGGAGCTTTAACACCATCTATTTCGTTGAGCTTCTTAGCTGCATAGTGTGAACGATACATTATTAATTCTCCTAGCCTTCTGAAGCCATGTTTACCTAGTAGGGCCATGTAAACTGCTGCTCCAAGAGCGCATAGCATTTCGTTAGTACATATGTTTGATGTTGCTCTTTCTCTTCTAATGTGCTGCTCTCTTGTTTGCAAAATCATTGCAAACCCTAATTCTCCATCATGTGTTGTTGTTAAGCCCATGATTCTGCCCGGCATTTGCCTAACAATCCTCATATCCCATTTGGCGGCAAATATTCCTAAGTAGGGTCCACCATAGTTCATACCTAAACCTAAGGGTTGTCCCTCACCAACAGCTATGTCGGCACCTAGCTTACCGGGAGCTTCAAGAACCCCTAAGCTTATTGGGTCAACACCTATAATGAATAGTGCTCCATAGTCATGAGCTATTTCACCTATTGCCTTAGCATTTTCTTCTATGAAGCCCAGGAAGGAGGGGTTTTCGATATAAACTGCTGCAACATCCTTGGGACTTAGCTTCTCCTTTAAATCTTCTAAGTCCATGAGCCCTGTTTCCTTATCGTACTTTACTTTCTCAACCTTAAGACCCTTAGGTTCAGTATATGCTTTAATTACTGGTTCATGATACGGGTTCATTGTTGAAGGAACTAGAACCCTTGTTTTACCTTTCTTCTGAATACGCATGGCCATTAAGAATGATTCTGCGGCAGCTGAGGCCCAATCGTACATTGATGAATTAACGATTTCCATTTCTAGCAAATCAGCCATCATGCTTTGATATTCGAAAAGCGCTTGCATTAGACCTTGGGAAAGTTCCGGCTGATATGGTGTATAAGCCGTGTAAAACTCAGCACGTGACATAATGTATTTGACAACTGCTGGTACATAATGTGGCCAAGAGCCGCCTCCTAAGAATACTGGTGGATTCATAAACACTTTATTTTTGCTGAAAAGTTTCTCGACAAACTTCCTAATCTCTAGTTCGGACAGTGGTCTTCCAAGGCCGATCTCTAGTTTATTCCAAACACCCTTAAATCTAGCGCCCTCAGGTATGTCCTTGAAAAGCTCTTCAATACTGCTAACGCCAATAGTTTTCAGCATCTCCTTTTTAATGTTTTCTGGAGAATTTGGTAGCCAAGGATGCACTACCAAAATATAACCCCAACTATATATCTCTTTTTTCAGATTCTTAAAACGATTTCCATAATGAAACTAATAAGAACATCTGAAAAATAGAGTATTTTCTACGATGAAATATTTAGCTTTACAATAATGTTATTATAGGTTTACTTAAATTTGAGAAATCATCATACTATGATATTGGTTGAGGCGAACTTCTATGGTCATAAAGACACATCTTTGGGAATTTCACGAAAAGGAACTTGGCGCCACAATGGGCGAATTCGGCGGCTGGGAAGTGCCAATGCTATACACTAGCTCTATGGAGGAACATAACATAGTTAGAACAGCTGTTGGAATATTTGATGTAGCACATATGGGAAGAATAAAGCTAACAGGACCTGACGTACTACCATTCCTTCAGAAACTTTACCCGAAAGATATGTCTAAAACTAAGGAGTACTGGATGTCAGGTCCAACACTAGCTCTTAACGAATACGCTAGAGTGAAAGATGACGAAATGGCATATAAGGTTTCTGATGAAGAATGGTTCGTAATAGCTAACGCGCCTTATAGAGAGAAGATGCTAAAATACTATGATGAAGTAATTAAGAAATACGGGTTTAAAGTGCAAGTCGAAGATATAACGTTTAAGTATGCTATGATAGCTGTGCAAGGACCAAAAGTAGAAGAAGTTTTCGAAAAAATCGGCGCCGGATGGGCAAATGATCTCCACACACTAGAGTTTAGAATGAATGAGGAAATTGCTGGGCAAAAGGTTTACCTAATAAGCAGAAGCGGTTGGACAGGCGAAGATGGATTCGAAATTTGGGCTGAACCTAAGGCGATGGTTGAAATATATCGTGCACTACTAAAAGCTGGAGCTAAACCTGTAGGAATTATATGTAGAGATACTCTAAGAATAGAAATGGGCTTCGTTCTAGGAGGAGACGAATACGGTGAAGATCCGACAAAGTTCCCGCCAGCATGCTGTTTAAGATACGGCTTAGGCGCTATAGATTGGAATAAGAGAGGATACATAGGTGAAGAAGCTCTTAGGGCATGTAGACGTGAAGGTTGCAGATGGATTAGAGTAGGTATTAGGATGAAGAAGAAACATGCTAGAGCAATACTTAGACACGGATATACTGTTTATGTTGAAGACCAACCTGTAGGTTGGATAACAAGCGGAACATATTCACCGTATCTTAGAAGGTCAGTAGGGCAAGCGTACATTGATGCAAGATATGCTCTGTTCGGAGACACTGTTGAAGTTGAAATAAGAGGGAAGAGATACGAAGGAAGAATATTTGACTTCCCATTGATACCTGGAAGACCCGTAGTTAAATAGTTTTAAGTTAAAAAGGTTTTTTTGAATCCTATCCCATAACAACATATGTCCCCCATGGGGGTTTAAACCATGAGCACAACAGAATTCGAAGTTGCAGGTAAAAAGTATTTAGTAAGAACAGACATGAGATACACTAAAACAGATGAATGGGCAAAGAAGGAGAATGGAAAAGTTAGAGAAGGAGTAACAGACTACGCTCAGAAGGAACTGAAAGATATTGTTGGCGTAGAACTTCCTGAAGTTGGACAGGAAGTTAAGAAGGGCGAAGCAATAGGAACTCTTGAATCTGTTAAAGCAACAGCTGATTTCTATGCTGCGGTTTCAGGTAAAGTAGTTGAGGTTAATGAGAGACTTCTAGATGAACCTGAACTTATAAACAAAGACCCATATGGTGAAGGCTGGTTAGTAGTTATTGAAATGAGTGATCCAAAAGAGTTCGAAGAGCTCTTAACCCCTGAGCGATACATTGAAATGCGTAAGAAGGAAGGTGGACATTAAAAAGCAAAAACCTATAATCTAATTTATTTTTTAATTCATTCCTAAATCAATTCATTAAACAACCTTCATCATTACTGCATCGTGATAATCCACTATGACCTTAATGTAGCTTCTTAGCATGTTGTCTACTTCTTCGTCTCCTGTATCAACTCTTAAAACATCTAGGTTTCTTATTTTCCTCCATGTAGCAATAACTATTATGTTTCCCTTTCCGCCAACTCTTTTTATAACTTCGGGAGATATTTGCTGATTTCCTCTACCGAAAATAAAGCCTTGCCCTCCAATAGGGGTTACTATTATTTTAGCTTTAGGATATTTTCTCAAAAGCTCTAAGAGACCTTTTTCGTCAAGATCTTTACCTAAAAGTTTACCATTATATATTGCGTCAACCCCAAGCAGTGTTTTCTCTATTCCAAGCTTATCGGCTATTGCTTTAACAGTTGTTCCAGCACCTAAAATATAGAGTGTATCAGGTTCCATTTCTTCAACAATTCTTTCAGCAATAGCTCTACGATTATCTTCTTCATCTGCAATATCAGTACTTGGCTGCTTAGATGCTTGAACAAGCCCTGCTACAATAGGTACTTTAAGGTAGCCATAAAGTCTTGCTCTTAAAACGTTTTTCCTATAAGCTTCCTCATCAATGTCTAAAACTTCTTCTTCAACTATTCTAGTGTTGCCTTTAGCAAACGCCTCAACTATTCTTGCTGCTGCTTTAGGATTTACTGCGAAAACAGCGCTGAACATTTTAACTCCAGAAGGTATTCCTAATACGGGTATTTTCATATCTACAGCGTCAGCTACATCTCTAGCAGTGCCGTCTCCTCCAACAAACACTATGATATCTACTTTCTCCTCAAGCATTTGCTTAGCTATTCTCTTAGTGTCTTTGGCTGTGGTTTTTTCTGAAAACAATTCTCCAACAACTTTAACCACTTTATTACTGTGTTTAGACTTCTTAGCTACATTTTCACCCATAACTTTAGGTGCTACGTAAAGTTCGAAGTCCTCAAGTTCTAAACTATTTAAGAATTCCAAAGCTCTACCTGGAGTAACGGGTTTAGCACCCTTCTTTAACGCTATATAATAAGCTTCACCATCGGTTCCCTTAAGACCAACTCTACCTCCCATACCGGCAATAGGGTTAATGATGAGTCCGAGTCTCAATTTAGCCAAATTTCCTTACCCAGCTTTTAGGCTATAAGCCTAAGTATAATATAAGTGTACCTTATATGTAGTAGCTAATGAACTAAGATAAAGCGGTTTAAAAATGATTTTGAAGAAAAGAATAGGAAACTTCACCGTAGTAGCGCTACCTATAAAAATGAAACTATGGAAACCTAGGGAACAATTTCTTCCTAAAATATGTGAAAAACTTAAGAAATACGTAAACACTGGAGACTTCGTAGTTTTCTCTGAAAAAGCACTTTCAGTAGCTTTAGGAAACATTTATGATGAAAATAAACTTAAGGTTTCGTGGTTGTCTAAAGCTATAGGTTTCATTGTCATGAATATCATGTGGGGATATTTTTTAGGGAAAATATCCAAACTAAAAGATGAAACGTTAAAGTGGATTAGGAAAGCACCACTAAGCGAAATAGCTGCTCACAAACAGCTCTCACTTAAAGTTGGTGGAATTTTACAAATGCTTAAGCCTTCATCCGAAGCAGGCATAGACACATCAAACTTACCGTATTCTTATGTTTCATTACCTCTTACAAAATGCTCCCTAGTACATAAGCTTAGGAAGGGTCTTGAGAAATGTTTAGGCAAAAAGATTTCAGTAATTATTGTTGATAGTGATAGAACATATGTTCATAGAAGACTAGACATTGCTTTAGCGTCGAGAAGCACATGTGTTAAAGGCTTAAGAAATTACGGAGTCGTATCATACATTGTCGGTAGAGCTTTCAGAACCGCTTTTTATCCTAGAGCAACACCAATAATGTACTCTGGAGTAAAAATTAATCTAAGGCTTTTACTTGAAATATCGGAGTTAGCTGATAAAGTAAGAGGTTATGGTGCTGGCAGAACAGTTTTCGAAATGGCCGAAAGATTCCATACAAATATAGAGGGTATAACCTGGGATATGTTATCCTCTATACCTCACTATCCAGTTGTGATAGTCAAGTTTATTCGGAGGAAACTCTCATAAGAAAATAATGCATTAAAGTTAGGTGTTTAAGCGGAATGTATTCTGCAAAATTTAAAGTTGGCATCGAAGGCCTAAACTTTGATGCTGCCCACTACACTAAGGGGTCTGAAGGAAAATGCATGAATATTCATGGACACACTTTTAGATTAAGCGTTGAAGTCGAAGGCGAAATAAATCAAGAAACAGGTTTTGTAATAGATTTTACTATTTTAAAAAGAATAGTGAAAAACATTATTGATGAATATGACCATAAATTAATAATACCGAGAAAAGATTATGAAAAAACAATGCTTAGAGGAGTGTTTCGCAGCGATATTAAAATAATAGATTTTCCTGAAGCATCAACAGAATATATTGCCTTGGACATAGCACGTAAAATCTACGAGAAAATAAACATGCCTGTTAAAGTTAAACTATACGAAGGATTAAGCAATTACGCAGTCGTTGAATTTAAAAAATAACGGTAGTAACAATATGGGAGATGATATAGTGTGAAAGACGTTCAGAACGAGAAACCAGTTTACCCTATTTACATAAGTAGAGTTGGTGTTAAGAATATTAAGAGGAGAATAATTCTCGAAAGCCCTAAGGGAAGACTATATTTTGACGCCATACTTGATGTTTACGTTGACTTACCTGCTGAAAGAAGAGGAGTTCACATGTCAAGGAATATTGAAGCATTTATTGAAGCCATAGATGCTGTGCGTCTAAAGCCTCTTCCAACAATGGAAGATATTCTCGTTACAATATGTGATATTTTACTTAAAAAACATGAGTACGCAACTAAAGCTGAGGTCATTGCTAAAACAACTTTCTTCTATACTGAAGACTTTCTCGGAATACCTGCTGAAGAAGCGGCAGATGTTGAAATTAGGGTTTCTAAAACAAGAGAGGGTGATGTAATATATGTTGTTAAAGTTGGCTTATCAGGAATTACAGTGTGCCCCTGTGCTCAGGAAACCTATAGGTCAATGGAGAAAACGGCTTTACCGCATACCCCATCACATACTCAAAGAGCCAAACTATATCTTTCAGTAAAGACCAAAGGGGTTTTTGTTAGAATAGAGAAACTTATTGAAGCAGGTAAAACAGCTTTCTCCGCACCTACACTTAGTTTGCTTAAAAGACTTGATGAGTATAGGCTTATAAGACATGCTTTTAAAAACCCAAGATTTGTTGAGGATATAGCTAGAGCTGCAATATATAACCTTTATAGGAAAATGAATGGTAAGGTGCCTGACAACTCAGAAATAGAAGTTGAGGTAATAAGTTATGAAAGCATACATCCATATGATGCTTATGCTTACGCCAAATTCACTTTGAAGGATTTAAGGAAAGAGATTGAGGAAGCTAAAAAGGCATCAGCGAAGCTTAGCTATAAAGAGTGATTATTTTTGCTCCATAGTTCCTAGCTTCAGTAATGAAGCCTGAAGCTTCAAACTCTAAATGCTCCATAGTTTTTAAAAGTATTTTAGTAGCTCTTCTATATCCTTCAACTATGCAGTAGGCAGCAGGCCCCCAACTGCTTTGGCCATATCCTTTACATTTAAGTTTACTAAACATCTCTATGATCTTCTCGGTCTCGTAGCAACAGAATATTCCTTTTTGATGTTTGGAAAAGTATTTTCCTACAAGAAATTGGAGTTTTGTTAGTGCTTTACCGAAAACATTAATGTCTTCTTCT
Organism: uncultured Desulfurococcales archaeon; assembly: GCA_964564025.1. Lineage (GTDB taxonomy): Archaea > Thermoproteota > Thermoprotei_A > EX4484-217-1 > EX4484-217-1 > DRYM01. The sequence continues at coordinate 161,497 of CAZLZO010000001.1, read as the reverse complement.
AAGATAGACGGTATGATATTATTTAAAAGCAACGAGTAAAGCATGTTTTGAAGTTTCTTAGGAGGTTTCTGTGGTTTCTCAAGAATAGTTGTTTCCTCAGTTTCACTTAAACCCCTAATTTTTGAAGGAACAATTATAACAAACTTCCAAGAACTAGGTATTCTTGCTCTAAATAGTATAGGGGGAAGGTCCTCTACTCTTTCAGGCTTTTTTAATATGCCTTTGGGAGGTCTTTTTCTTCCGCAGTCGACTATGAATCCCCCTTTTTCAAACGCAGCTATTCCTATACCTGAAACATCGCCTCTACTGAAGAGTGCTGCTAATTTCCTCACATTAACCTTCATACCTAGTAGCTTAGAAAATGCTGAAGCTACAGCAAGATATGTTTGTGTTGTAGAGCCTAATCCTACATGTTTAGGTAAAGTTTTTTCAAAAACTACGTGGTATCCTTCAACACCAAGTTTTCTCGCTACATTTTCAACAATGAATTTTAAACGACTATAATCACTGGATGCTTTAACCTCTCTCTTAGTGTTAAGTGTTGCTTTTAAATATAGTTCTGGATGCTTAATAGCTACACCTAAGCTTCCATACACTCTACTATCGCTTAAGAAGTTGTAGAAACCTAGGTGTAAACGAGCGGATGTTTGAACAGCTACTGTAATTCTCTCCATTGATACTATCCCTTCTAGAATGGTAACTTCTTTTTGTGGAAAAGCGTTTTTTCCTGAATATAATTCTTACCTATAATTAATGCTTCTTCAGCTTTCGAAAGTTCTATTCCAAGGTAGAAAGCATGTGATAGTGTTGAAATAAGGTTTCTTCTCAAAATCTCATCTCTTATTTCTCTAGCACTTCTCCCTTTAATCAAAATTTTACCTTTTCTCCCTATGTACAAAGCCTCTATAACTCCCTCATCATAATTTACCCTGATTCTAAATATTCCTAAAGGATCTATTTCGTACTCCCTTTTACTTTCCTTAGCTTCGACTACTTCTGCACCCTCCGTATCTAAAGGTATCTCCACTTTTCTTTTATCCTTAAGTATTAGAAGGTCTACTCCTAAATCTTTTGGTGGAGAATTTTTTAGTAATGCTAGTGAAGCCATACGTGAAGCCATAGCAGCTTCAAATGTTGATCCTTGAGCTTTACAGCTTTTCTCAACAACTAAAACCATACTCACTCCTATTTCAGCTGCTAACATTACTAATAGGGCATTTGAGCCTACGGTGTCTGCATCTAAAAGCTCAACAACGTTTCCTATCCCCATAAGCATAGGTATTTTCGGATGTTTTCTCTTAAATATGTAGTATGCTAGTAATGATTGAAACGCACTTTTAGAATTTATAGGGTCTAGTATGGGGTCTGCGATTATTTTCTCAACATTATTTTGCAGAGCTAAACCTATGTTCTTTTCGAGAAGCTTGAATTTTTCCTCAGCTGTTTTAGGTTGAACAGGTAATTTAGAATCATAGGCTATGATTACGGAAGGTATTTCTGCAACGTATTTTGCAACTTTTTCTATATTATTCGTTTCTAAGCTCATTACCATGTCTGCTCCAGCTTCAACTCCCGCAATTATTTCGCTTGGAATTATAGAGTCTATAACTATGGGTACCGAGAACTCCTTCTTAAGAAGCCTTATGGTTTCCCTTACCTTCTCTACATGTGAAATTCCTGCTTCAAAACCTACGCTTAAAATGTCTGCTCCTTCTTCAATTAGTTTTTCAGCCTTCTTTAATAACGTATCGCGTGTAAGAATATGTGCTTCAGTTATTTCAGCAATTACCCTTATTGGCGGTGGAGTTGCTGGAACTATAATGTTTCCTACGATGATATGGGGTTTTTCTATAATTGATTTTTCAAGATCCTCCAAAAGCTTCTTATTGGCTTCGAGCAGCTCTTTCTCTAAGAATTTATCTGCTGGTTCATCGTAAGATAGTTTTGATATGTCTTTTAGCGAAAATATTGATGGTATATCTGTTGCTTGAAGAGTTCCTTTAACAGCCTTTATACCTACAGCTTCTTCAATTATTTTTGCCGAACCCATGGATGCTCCAGGGATAAGTATTAAGTCATAATCTTCTTTCTTTACACCTATTTTCTTAAGATAATTAGCAATAAGGTCTGTTGTTGCAAGAGCTGCTACGGTAATGGGGAGTTCAAGAACTTCTACTTGATAAGGAGTCTTTATGGATTTCACAACTTTTCTCACTATTGGAGCAGCTAATTTACCCGTAACTATAAGGATTCTCAAAGTTTAGCACTCTCACAAATTAAGCTCACGGTATTTCATGCCTTAAGACTAATTATTTCTTTCCTACTTACCAATAATATTTTCTACTTCTGAATAGTTCAAATGCCTTATTTTAAGCTCAACTATTCTACTTTTCCCTAAAGTATAGAGTTTTCCTTGAAACTCCCTCAGGTATTTACCAATGAGTTTTTTAGCTATTTTGAATTTTTTCCTCTTATCACTCCATGCATATACGTGCTTTTTAAGCCATGGTTTAGAGTATTTTCCAACAATTTCTCCGAAGTCCATTGCGATAAGAAATATTTTTGAAGCACCAAGTTCTTTAGCTAGATAAAGGGCTCTATCACCATCAGTAAAACCACCAAAGTTTACGATGCATTCTTCGTTTTCAAGCTGTGTAGTGCATATACTGTAAGGTCCTATTTTGCTTAAGTACTTGCTTAGTGCGAGAATGTTATCTCCATGTCCATGAACAACGATTAGGGCTCCTTCAGTAGCAGCTTTAAATATTGAATCAAAGTCTCCATCTAAGTCTGTAACTACAATGTCAGGGAATATATTGTGGCTTATTAGAGCCTTTGTTGCACCATTAACGCTTATTATAGATATTTTTTCGCGATTACTTATCAATATTCCTTTAAGGTTTAAAATATCCTCTTCAAGCGAAGGAGCAGCTCCAAAAATAAAAACGTTTTTCCCGAATATTTTCTTGAATATTTTTCTTCCATTAACTAATCTAAGGTAACAACCCATTTTCGAGGCTAAAAGTCTCCTAGCTTCAATGTCTGTTAAAGTATTTATGTTCATAATTTCTTTGACAACCAAATAGTATTCATTGACCTTTTCCCTAATGTCCATAGAGAACCTACCTATTAGCGCTTTTGTATTAAAACTATTTAAGGGATTATAGAGGCTACTTAGAGGGGATGCCGAGTATTGCATAAAATATTAGTCGTTTTAGGTGCTTTAGGTAGAATAGTGCTGGCAATAGGGATACTTCTACTTTTACCTGCATTTGTAACTATGTTTTTTGGAGAGTATAGTTCAATAGGGGGGTTTCTTTATCCATCAATTGTCGCTATATTCGTAGGTTCCTTACTCACAGTAACAATTCCCCTGTCATTTAAAGACATTGGACTTTTCGAAGCAATGGTTATTTCAGCTTTAGGATGGATTATTGCTTCAATAATAGGCTCAGTACCTTACATTAAGATAATAAATATGAGTCCTGTTGATGCCTTCTTCGAGACCATGTCGGGATTTACAACAACAGGGATGACTTTAATAAAAACTATTGAAGGTAAACCGTACTCGCTGCTTTTCTGGAGGGCGTTTACTCAATGGATAGGTGGTGTTGGAATAATCCTGTTTTTCATAGTTGTTTTCGCTGGTGGTGCTGCACCAGGCATTCGTAGACTATACCTTGCTGAGGCAAGAGAGGAAAAATTAACTATATCTACCTGGTACACTGTGAAGTATATTTGGATAATATACTTCATGTATTCTGCATTATGCGTTATAGCCTTATGGCTTGCTGGAATGAATCCTTATGAAGCAATTACACATGCATTTACTGCACTTTCAACCGGAGGCTTTTCCACTAGAACGGCGAGTATAGCTGCTTTTCAAAACTTAACTATAGAACTTATTTTCATAATCTTCATGATTATAGGGGGCATTAGTTTTCTAGCTCATTATACTCTCTTCACTAAGGGCATAAAGTATTTCCTAAGGTACTATGAGGTTAAAGCTATGCTTCTCATAATAGCTTTTTCAACAAGTGTAGTTGCATTGGACCTTATAATTCATAGTGGTGGTAGATTATTTGATGCGCTAAGGATTTCTCTCTTTCAAGTAGTTTCAATAATGACAACAACAGGATACACCACAATAGACATTAACACGTTGCCTCCACTATCTAAAGCCGTAATAACCATTCTAATGTTTATTGGTGGAGGTGCCGGTTCTACTGCAGGAGCAATTAAGGTAGCTAGAATAGTTATTGCAGTTAAGGCTGTTAGCTATGAACTAGGTAAAATATTCTTGCCTAGAGGCGCCGAAAAACCCATTAGGATAGGTCTCAGAGTTTTGCCTGAAGAGGATGTACTAAGAATAATGACCTTCATCATTGCATACTTAATATTTTACATTGTCGGAGTATTCGCTTTAACATTTAGAGGGGTAGATGTTTTTTCAGCCATGTCAGCTGTTGCTTCTGCTCAAGGAAACGTTGGTCCCGCTTTTGTGTCGCTTTTCGAATTAGACAACATATCCAAGATTGTTTTAGCTTTAGAAATGTGGGTTGGTAGATTAGAAGTCATACCTGTGCTAGCGTTAATAAGTTTTAAAGCGTGGAGAAGTGTTTTAGGGAGAAGTTCACCATAAAATAATGTGAAGAGAAATGGAGGGAATAGCCGACTTACCATTGCATGAAGGGCATGTGCCTTTATGGCTGCTTAAGCTCATGAGGAAGCTAGCTAAGGCTATAGTTGAAATATTTATTTTAGAGTATGGACCGGATAAGCTTGTTGAGAGACTAGCTAATCCCTTATGGTTTCAAGCATTCAACAACGTAATAGGTATGGATTGGGATAGTAGTGGTTCAACAACAGTTACTTTGGCTATTCTGAAATCCATTTTAAGTAATGGTGAATTTGGAGTATTAGTTCTTGGAGGTAAAGGTTCTAAAGCAAAATCCGTTCCTGAGGAAGTAGAGTTAGCTGCTGAAAAACTCGGTTTAACAACTAAGATAAGTGAGTATCTTAAGAAAGCCTCGAAACTTGTAGCTAAGGTTGACTCATCACTTATACAAGACGGTTACTCACTATATATTCATTCACTAATAGTTTCTGAAAAATCAAAGTGGGCTATTATTCAGCAGGGAATGAATGTTAATATAAGAATGGCGCGTAGATACCATTGGTTATCTGATGTACTAGAGAGTTTTGTAAGGGAGCCCCATACTGGAATTTTATCCTTAAGGAAGGAAGAAGCTGCGCTAAATTTAGTAGATAAGACAGCTGAGGGGGCACGTAAAACCGTGGTCGATTTGGCTAAGGAAAATCCTTCAACAATAATTAATCTTTATAGGGAAGCCGTTAATGCATTAAAGCGTCAGACAACACTTTACCCTAAAGCTTCAATAATACATGTGGATCCTATAAAGAGAAAAATATACTATAGTCCTATAACTTCGGTTAATAGTTTAGCTGAAAAAATAGCTAAGATAAGAGATGTTTCCCCTGGGAATCTTGAGGAGCTTCTTTTAATAAAAGGTGTAGGGGCATCAACAATAAGGGCTCTCTCATTAGTTTCCGACTTAATATTTAATGAACCACCATCTTACCGTGATCCTGCTAATTACATATATGATCCATTTAAATACACTTTTGCCGTAGGCGGAAAAGATGGTGTACCTTTCCCAGTTAATAGAAGAGTTATGGAGGAAACAATTGCTACTCTTGAAAACATAGTTAAGGAAGCAAAAATAGGTCCTAAGGAGAAGAGAAGAGCTTTAGATAGATTAAAAGCTTTTAGGGTAGGATTAAATGTCTAGAATACTTCGACTCCTCCTAGAATTGGGATTTTCCGAGAAAACATTTTCCGAAGTTATAGCTGTAACGAGAAATAATGACGTATGGAATTGTTCACCATTAGGTGTAAAACTAGATACGAGCAGAAAAATGCTGTATTTTTATGTTTATGAAGGTGCTAGAATATTACGTTTCTTTAAATCAAAAAATGTCTACTTCACGATTAATATTGTAAGTAATTGTAAAGTGTTTTTTAATTGCATTTTTAAAAAGAATATTCCAAAGGAAATAGGTATTGTTAATGAGAACTTAGGCTTCATAAAATCGGCTGATGCTTATGTAATATGTAAAACTAGGTCTTTAAGAAAGATGCGAGATAATCGAAAATATCTTGTAGAGACTCTTCCTAAAAAGGTAGTTGTACTTAGGAAAAAACCTAGAACCTTTAACAGAGTAACTCCAGCAATAATTGAAGCCCTAATATATTATACCAAAATTAAGCCATACTATGAGATGAGGGATTATAAATACGTAAATGAGCTTTTACAGAGAATAACTTATTGTAGAGATGTAGTTTACCATTCAACTACGGATAGTGAATTTAGAAAAGCTATCGACTTAGTTTTGAAAGAAGCTTTTAACTTAGTGGAGAAGCTTGGAGGTGTAAGTAAACGTACTTAGAGATTATAGAGAATATATTGACAGCTTCAACTATAGCTTTAATACTTGAAGCTTCAGCTACACCTAAGCCTGGAAATGTTCATAAATACCATAGTTACGAAGATATGGGTCTTGAACATTTCATAGCAGCTTCGCCGGCTTCAACATGGTGTTTCCGTAAATTACTCCTAGCAGCACTTAACAGTGCATTACGAAATGAAATTTGTGTGCCTGGTATTGGAGAGGCAATACTGTGTTCCGTAAGGGCCTCAAAAAAATGGCATAGAGGGGGAAACGTAAACTTAGGAACATCAACAATATTCTCAATAATGCTTCCATCAATTCTATTCTCAAATATTATGGAAAAGAGCTTTTCTGTAAGGAAAGTTTGTTTTTATGCTAAAGAAATAGTTTCAAAAACAACGGTTAACGATGCTGTAAATTACTATAAGGCCATTAGGATAGCTTCGCCAAGATACTTAGGTAGAGTAGCTAATGCTCCAATACCTGACGTTTTTGATGAAAGATTTGAGGAAAAAATAAGGAAAGGAAATATCACACTGTATCATGTGCTAGAGTATGCTTCTAAAGAAGATGTTGTTTCAAGAACCTGTGTTAATGGTTTAAAAGAGGCTATAGAGGGCTATAATTATCTAGGAAAATATTTTGAAAAATATAACGATGTAAATATGTCAATAGTATTAACATATGTCAAACTTTTAAGCCTATACGATGACTTTTTAGTATTAAGAAAACATGGAAAACACGTTAGTGAATATGTTAAAAGAAGAGCTAGTGAAATCATAAATGCTATTGAAGCTAATGTGGAAAAAGGATTCAACCTACTTAAACAGTTCGATAATGAATTATTCGAGAGAAAAATTAATCCGGGAAGTATAGCTGACATTACTGCGGCATCCATAGCCTTAGCTTTATTTACTGGTGTAATAAAAATTTAATGAGGGGCAACATAATGAATATTAGAGCAGTAACATTAATGGTGGGTAGTGTTTATAAGAAGGATTTAAATGAATCCCTGAATATTGTTGAAAACATTACCTCTAAATTTCTTGAAATGGTGGATTCTTTAAAAAGTGAAAATAAAGTATGGACAATAAGGCTTGCCTTACCCTATGTAAGCATGGAAGTTAGGAATCTTGAAAAATATGCTGAAGTTTACGAGGAATTAGCAGAAAAATACTCTATAAACTTTGTTTCTACACTACACTTTAAGTCGCATGATAATAGGATTTGGAATATTCCTCAAATTCTAAAAAATAATGAAAAAACCTTTGGAAGTATAGTGTTAGAAAGCATGGAAGATGTACCGTATGTTTCTAAAGTTATTGAAGAACTCGATGAAAATAGTGGATATAAGTTATCGGCTATTTGGGGAGAAATTGTTACACCATATTTTCCAGCTGCTAGAGCACCCATAGGTGTAGATGGAGTTTCATATATGCCATTTGTTGTTGAAGAGTACTTGAATAGAAGCTTTAAAGAAGCAGAAAGCGCTCTTCTGAAAACCGTAAAGACCACTTCTGAAGCTATTAGAGTAGCTACTGAACATTTAGGTCTAAAATTTTTAGGAGTAGACTTATCACCTAGTCCATGGATGGATGTCAGTGTGGCAAAGGTTATTGAGAAAATAGGTGGTATTCGCTTCGGAGAATATGGAACATTACATAGTATTTGGATGCTTAATAGGTCTATAGCGAATGTGTCATCTAAGCTAAATGATCGAATCATAGGGTTTAACGAGGTAATGCTTGCCGTGGCTGAAGATAATGTATTAAAAGAGAGAGCTGTAGAAAGAACATACACTATTAAGGATTTGGTTCACTACACTTTCGCATGCGTATATGGGTTAGATATGGTTCCTGTTTCTAAGCCGCTAAGTTACCGTAAGATAGCTAAAATATTATATGATTTAAAAACTGCAAGCACTATTAAAGGAAAGCCTGTAGGATTTAGAATAATTCCGGTGACAGCTGAGCCAGGAAGCATTATTGAACTTGGGTTCTTTGGAAATGCTCCTGTTTTTAAACTTTAAATAACATTTACACTATCAGTTTTTAATGTGATTTTCCGGTGATATTTTTGACTGAGCTTCTACAACTTTACCATAAATATGGAATAAAGCTTGTTAAAGGATTTATGCAGTATGTTTGGGATGATAAAGGTGTAAAATATCTTGACTTACATGCGGGATATGGAACAGCGTTTTTAGGGCACTCAAATCCTAAAATCGTAGATAAGATTTATGAGCAAATGCGTAAGCTTATGGTTGCCTCATACTCTTTCGATGTTGATATTAGAGATGAATGTATTAAAGCTCTTTCTAAAATCCTCCCTAAGGAATTAGAATATGTTTTCTTTCAGAATAGTGGAACAGAAGCTGTTGAAGCAGCATTAAAATTTTCAAGAAAATATACTGGGAGAAAAACGTTTGTGTCTTTTACGAAAGCATTTCATGGTAGGACTATGGGGGCTCTTTCCCTTACATGGAATCCTAAGTATCGTAAACCGTTCGAACCTTTACTTAAGAACGTAGTTTTCGCGGAATTTAATAATGTTGAGGATGTTGATCGTGTAATAACGGATGATGTTGCAGCTGTTGTAGTTGAGGTTATTCAGGGGGAGGGAGGTTTAGAAAGAGCCACACATGATTTCTTACATGCAATTAGGTCTAGATGTGATGAGGTTGGTTGTGTTGTTGTTTTTGATGAGGTTCAGAGTGGTTTTGGTAGAACAGGTAAAATATGGGCACACCAACACTACAACACAAAACCAGACATAATAACAGCAGGAAAAGCTATAGGTGGAGGTTATCCTGTCAGCCTAGTTGCTATTAGAAGGGAAATAGGTGATTCCTTAGAGATTGGAGAACACGGAACAACATATGGTGGAAACCCTGTTGCTTGTGCAGCAGTGCTAGCCTCAATAAATGTTCTTCTAGAAGAAAATGTTCCTAAGAAAGCTGCGAAAATAGGTGAATATTTTGCTAAGAGACTTAAAGAACTCATTTCTAATAGGGAAGAGTTGAAAGTTAAGGGTCTTGGCTTAATGCTTGGACTTGATGTTTCAGAAGATCCTAAACCATTGATTGAAAAGCTCTTAAGGGAGAACATAATAACGTTAAAAGCTGGTGAGAGTGTGTTAAGGTTTTTACCTCCCTACATGATTACAAGAGAGGATGTTGATAGAGTTATTGAGGCATTAGAGAAAGTATTGGTCTCTTTTAAATGAAACCGGTTAAGGTGATGTTGTGTGAATTGTGAACAATAATTATAACCGTATTTTAGATGCATTTTACATCTTTTAAACATTACTTGATTACATGCTAATATAAATTAAGAAAAATAGTAAAGCTAATAGAGTTCATTTAATGGAACATTGACGTCAGCTATTTTGATTTTAAGTATATGTCTTGTCGATTTAGGTGGGAACCTTTTACCTCTTTCAACAACCCTTAAAACTTCAGTTTTAGGTATAGGTGGTGGAAGTATTGCAACGTAAGGCTTTCTAGGGTATACGTGGACTTCATTGTCTGGAATTATTGTTACATTGCATCCTAAAGCTTTAACGACTTTGTCTATGAAGTGGATAGTCCAATACAGTTTAAAGATGTTCGTAAAGGGTAACACATGTTTCTCACCATAGCTATTTAAAAGAATTACTTTATATCCTTTAGCTGAGGGTTCGCCATTAGAATGTCTCATGAGCTTTGTTAAACAATTTATGAAGAATTTTATTTCGCAAAAGCCTTCATATATATGCGCCCATGAGTGAATTTCAGCAATATCATAGCTTATGAGTAAGGCTGGAATTCTCTTAAACCCTAGCTTTCTAGCTAATGTAACCCTATGTGTTCCATCAAGGACGATTAATGAGTTCTTTTCAACAATTATGGGTTTCTTAATCATACCATCATTTAGAATTTCCTTTTCAAGTTCCTTCAAATGCTCGTTAATATGATGTTCATGAAGCTTTAGAGAATCCACACTAACTAAAGCATATGTAAACGAGCTTCTTTGTTTAATAATAGAGTCGTTGAAGAACATGAAAAGACACCGAGAAGAATGATATTTGTTTTGAAGTTAGGAGCCAAAATTAATTAACTATGTTAGCACCAACGCCAGCTACAGAGAAAGCCCCCTACTAAGAAGACTAAAGAGCTATTATGATAGGGGGCTTTTCTCACAGTTAAGGGCACCTACTATCTTATCGTTGAATTTTAATATTTAAGCATTTTTTCTTACACTATTTGTAAATTTTTCATGGAGATTTCGTTTTCATTTGCGAAAGCTATAATAATCCCCTGTGAATCCACTTGTACACGGTTAGTACCTACGTTTCAGGAGCCCCCTAACACCCTTTCTTCTTTTTAAGAACTATCAAGTTGTCAACGTACTTTATTAAGTCTAAAATATACTTCTTTTCGCGAAAGCCTATTTTAGGAAAATTACCGTTAATTTCTTTCCCATAGTAGCTATTAGCGATAAATGTTCTAGCCGCCATAATACATGCATCAATGTCTTCATAGGGTCCTGCATGAACGTAAATTGAGAGGTCATTTATTACAAGTATTTTTGTTGGATTTTCTAGGAACTCTTCTAAGAGGGATCTTAACTTTCTAAAGTTCATTTGGGCATATTTTAATGCTTCCTCTTCACTACTGCTTAAAATTCTTGGAGGCTTAATTTCGGTTGTTAAATACCTTACTTTACTTACATGATCGTTTAAGTATTCTATGAGTTTACCACCAATACTAAATATTTTTTGAGGTGCCATATCTATTATTGTTATTTCACGTGCTAATCCCTTTCTAATAAGTTTGAGAACAATTTCTGCGGTTAACGCCGTTTTTCCCGAGCAAACCTCGCCTATAATTAAAGTTCTATGATTAATTATGTTAGAAACGCTCAAGATATCCAGCACGTTTTAGCACCTTTAAAACGGCAAAGCCCATTATTGACCCTGTTACTGAGCTTAAGCCGAAAATTAACCAAACAGGTAATAAAGCACCAGTGAGCCTTAAATCACCTATTAGTGGGGCAACAAGGTATACTGAAAGGGTTCCACCTACAAATACCGTACCTAAGGGTTCACCTAAAGCAGCATATTCTATTTTATCGAACATCCTCTTTTTCTTAAGAAGCAACGCTATAAGCCCCACCATAACCCCTCCCGGTATTCCTCCCGGGAAAGCGTAGATAGTTCCCACACCTAACATGTTCCTAATAATACCAACTATTGTCGCTACAATAAAAGCCCAGAAAGGCCCCAAAGTAACGCCTACAATAGAGTTTATTAAATGTTGGCCGGGGAAAGCTTTCGTAGTTATAAAAGGTATTTGCAGGAAGGGAGCTAACACTACTCCTAAAGCAGAATAAATAGCTACTAATGCTATTTTCTTAGAAAGTTGATGGTTATTATTCATTTTCTTCTCAAAGTGAAAAGTAATCACTTGCCTTTCTAAGAGCTTTTCGCTTAAAATAGCTTAAGGAGTTTATTAAACAAAATGTTACTAATTAAACATTAAAATGACTAAATAGACTAGGTTTAAATAAACTTATCAAATTACTTATAGGCTAAGGGCGGAGTGATTAGAAATGGGAAAGGTAGGTATTGGAATTAAAGCGGGAGCACTCGGCGGCGTTATTGCCGGAATATTCTTAGCCTCAGCGAACTACATAGTAACAACTATTTATAAGGAAGCTTATATTAACATGTTTAAGAGAATTGTAGAGAAACTTTCTGAAGAATATGGGGTCACATTACCTTATGGGTCTCCTGAAGAAGCCGCATTAGCAATGTATAATTTGTCAAGAATACAGGGTAGCATCTACGCTATAATAATAACTGTTATTATGGGGGTAATTGTAGGCGCTGTTCTAGCAAAATTCTATAGTAAATTGCCTTCAGGAAGTCCTTTAGTTAAGGCTTTACTGGTTTCCTACATTGTATTAGTAGTTAAAACAGGGCTTTCACTAGCATTTTCAGGTATTGGAGGGTTTAAATCCGAAGAACTAGGAATACCTCAGCTTATAACTACCTTTGGATACATAATGGACATAGCTTCCTATACTATTATGGGCTCAGCAATAGGGGCACTTTACGGGAAATGGGTAACTAAAGCTGAAGAGCATTTATAGTTTTAGGTGTGGTACAGTATGGCATGGTATAGTTCAGGAAACAATTTTATATATAGGATTGTTAATGTCTCTAAGATCTATGGAAAAGGTAGGTTAGCTGTTAAAGCGTTAAAGAATATTTCATTTAATGTTCTTAAAGGCGAATTTCTTGTGATAATGGGTCCTTCAGGTTCTGGGAAAACAACTTTGCTTAACATTTTAGGATTACTTGACAAACCATCATCAGGTAAGGTTTTCTTCTTAAATAAAGATGTCAGTTTATTAAAGGATTCTGAAGCCTCTGAGTACAGAGCTAAACACATAGGCTTTGTTTTTCAGCAATTCAATTTAATACCTTGGCTTACAGCATTAGAGAATGTTGAAGTAGCTTTAGCTATAGGGGGTTGTCCAAGAAGAATTAGAAGAGATAGAGCATATAGTCTTCTTAAACTAGTGGGCTTGGAAGAAAGAGCTCATCATAGGCCGAGAGAGCTTAGCGGTGGTGAACAGCAAAGAGTAGCCATAGCTAGGGCTTTAGCTAATGACCCTCAAGTACTTTTAGCTGATGAACCAACAGGTAATCTTGATAGTAAAAGTGGAGCTCAAATAATTTCTATACTTAGGAGGCTTTCTAAAGAGGGTAAAACAGTTATTGTAGTAACACATAATCCTCAAATAGCTGAGGTAGCTGATAGAGTAATTTACTTAAGAGATGGTATGCTTGTGAAGGTGTGAGGTTCATGAACAAAACTTTAGCTTTATACTTCATATTCTTAGTTCTTATATTATCCATGGTTACCATTCCTATTAATGCGTATTCTAAACCATTGTATCCGCTAATGTTTCTAGGGGCTAATTGGTCAACGCTTGATGGAAAAACTCCTTTCCCGGGCAGTATTGCCGTATTGTCGCTTTATTTCACACCGAGGAATGATGAAGGTATAGAAGACTTAGTAGTTAGATTGGTTTTGCCTTACCCTCTAAAATCAATTGAAGGAGACGATGAAATATATCTTGCTAAAGCAGATGAAACTGTTAAAGGAGAAGTAGTTGAGTTAAAAGCGAACATAGTAGTGCCTTCAAATGCTAAAGCGGGAATTTACGAGTTTACAGCATATGTTCAGTATAAGATTCCTTTAAGTAAATATGTTAAACAGCAAAAAGGTAGCGTCTTCACGTTTCAGCTGGAATTATACAAGCAGCCCTCACTAAGTATTAAGGCTTTTCCACAGGAACTATCACCTGACTCCATAAGTAAAGTAGAATTTGAAATATACTATAACGGCTCAGTAAATGCTAACATTAATATTAAAATAGAATCTGATGAGGCATCAGTTATAGAGTATAGTCCTTCATCTATCACATTACATCCTGGAGGCAAGGTTAGTGTTGAAGCACAACTTTACGTGCCACCCTACGAAAAACTATCTAAACCAATTGTTAGCATAAAGGTTTATGCTGAAGCAATACAGTTGGACCATGAGGTTGCCGTAAGTAGAACATTTTATTATCTCGTTTCCGAAAAGCGAGAGCCAAGCATTAAATTTAACATATTAAATGTTGAATATTTTAAAGAAAAAATATTGTTAAGTGGTATAGTATTAAACGAAGGTAATAGTTCTGTAGAAAATCTCTCCATAGAAATTGCATCAAATGCTTCCTTTATCAGCTTGGAGGATAACATTATAAATATTGGAACATTAAATCCAGGAGAGAAAAAGGCGTTTAAAATAACGTTAAAAGCTTATGGTTCTGGAAAAGCAATTTTAGAATTCATTATAACGTATTTTGACAACAACGCTCACACGATTAAAAAATATTACACATTAGAAGTACCGAAGACGTCAGTAGACATTGTAGAAATTGGTTATGAATTAAATGATGGTGAGCCTTTAAAGTTAGGTGAGGTAAATACATTAACTTTAACAATAATATCTAACACAAACTTAGAGATATCAAGTATTATTGCAGAACTGCTATTGCCTATTGAGATAATGCGAGGCAGCATTGTAGAATCCTATAGTAAACCATTGCACTTAGGGGATAAAGCTACCTTAAAATTTAGCTTTCATTTACCGGAAATCTTACCGTACTCAACGTATGAGCTACCTTTAACTGTAAAAATAAAGCTAATATTTGAAAATGGGAAATTCACTATTGAGAAAAAAGTAAACATCGCCGCTGAAATAGTTAAAGAACCGGAAATTATTGTTTCCTTAGGTACAGAGGAGCTTCGCCAAGTAGTAAAGCAGAACATTACATTCTATGTTCAAAACCTAGGCACAGTGCCTGTTAGAGCTACACTAAATGCTTTCTCAAATGAGCTCTCAATAATTGCTATAAGTCCGCGGACAGCAATTCTAAAACCCAGTGAAATGGTAGCAATAAAAACTCAGGTCTACTGTCCTACATTTAAGGAAAACATTGAAACAGTGAAAGTAGGGTTAGAAGTTAAATATTCTTATGAAGGTAAAGAAAAGGTTGTTTCAGAAACCTTCCAGATACCCATAGTTAGGGAAGCAAGTTTAAAAATTGTTGAA
Organism: uncultured Desulfurococcales archaeon; assembly: GCA_964564025.1. Classification (GTDB taxonomy): domain Archaea; phylum Thermoproteota; class Thermoprotei_A; order EX4484-217-1; family EX4484-217-1; genus DRYM01. The sequence continues at coordinate 146,370 of CAZLZO010000001.1, read as the reverse complement.
TTACAGCAAACCCCAAGCGAAGATGGAGCAGTAATTAAGGGACAAATAGTTAACATAGGTGATGCGGAAGCAAAATATGTAACTTTAACTTCCAAAATAACCAAAGGTAATGCTTCAGTGGAGAATCCTACAGTTTACCTTGGAAGCCTTAATTCAGGTGAGGGAACAAACTTCTTCGTCTACATTAAGACTTTAGGAGCAAATGAAGCTAAAGTTTCATTATTAATAGAGTTTCAGCAGCCAAATAGGGTCTGGAGCAACATTACTAAGGAAATTACGGTATACTTTAGGAAGCCAGCTTTAGAAAAAACGCAATTAACAGGAATAGAATTCAGCGAGCTTATTATTCCATTAGCAGGATTAGTGATATCTATAGTGGCTATAGTAGTGGTTCTCATTAAATATGTTAGGAGGAAGTAGTTAAAGTGGACCTTTGGGATTTACTAGTCTTCTCATTTAAAGGCTTAAAAAGCCAAAGTTTAAGGTCTGTTTTAACCTTATTAGGAATACTAATAGGTGTTACACTTCTTGCCCTAGTACTCTCCATTAGTGATAGCGTTTCCTACTCTATGGCCAACATTTTTGCTAAAGGAGGATTAAATAACATCTATGTTTTTTCTTCAACAAAACCCATTGAATGGTATGATATTAGGCAGCTTGAAAACATACCGCATATCGTAGCTATTTCACCATACACTTCTCTTAGGGGAGAACTTGACTTCGGAGTTTATGAAGAAGAATTAACCCTAATAGGGGTTCCTCCGGAGAATTTGCATTTAGTAATTCCCGATTTAGAATCTGAAGAAGGATTACCCTCAATTACAGTATATGATAGTTGCTTAATAGGTAATGCTGTTGCCTTAAGCGTTAAGGAGAAAGGTTTCCTATTACACGTAGGAGACACAGTGTATGTTAAGGTAGGTAAGGTTAAGATGGCGCTTAGAATTGAAGGGATACTAAAGGAATATGGTTTCACTTTTTTGGGTCCAATAGATGAATCATTAATTGTACCTTACAACACTATAGAAGACCTATACTTTAAAATCACTGGTACTAAAATGGAAGGATATAATCAGTTAACAGTAACAGTTGACGACGTAGAGAATGTTGACTTCGTAATATCGCAAATAAGGGATTTACTTGGTAAAGATGTTGGAGTATTTGCTATAAAGCATATTGTAAAGTCAATAATGGATTCTATGAGGTTCTTTTCCTTAATAATAGGGAGCATTGCATCAGTAACTTTAGTAGTAGCTGCAATAGGTGTTATGAATGCAATGTTTACAACAGTAATGGAGAGAATAAGGATAATAGGTGTTTTACGGGCCTTAGGGTTAAGAAGACACATGGTCTTACTTAACATACTTATTGAAGCATTAACTTTAGCGTCAATAGCTTTATTGGTAGGCTTACCTTTAGGCATCTTCATCGGTAGAATGCTTATTGAAGGCGGAATGTTTACTCCAACAGGACCCCGGGGAACCTTAGGTACAATAAATTTCATTGTTACGTCTAATTCATTAGCTTTAATAGTAACTGTTACATTAGCATTAACACTGATAGGTGCATTACCTCCAGCGTACAGGGCTTCAAAGCTTGAACCCGCTGAGGCCCTAAGGTATGAGTAAAACGGTAATACCTATTGAATTTGATTATGACTTGGATTTAACACTCTACCCATCGTTCACACTAGTGTTTTTTGAGAAAGTTAAGGGCAAATGGGTAAAGGTGTTAGGTAAATATGCTGGTTTAAAATTCTCAATAAGAAAGGGAGTGTTGGAAGCAAACATAGGTGATGAAGATGTTGTTCTCGACCTCTCTGGGCTATGGTTTGATCCGAAAGAATATTTAAAAGATGTTAAAAGGGAATTTAGAGACATTGTTTCAAAGGTAGTAGAAGTTTATAGAAAACTCAGATTGGCCATAAATCCTTATGATAGAGAAGCAATGTTCGTAACAGTTGTTCTCTCTCAAAGAACAAGTTTCCACGTAAATGTCATTAAATGGGTTAGGAAAATATTTGAAAAAGAAAAATTTCCAGATTTTAGTGTAAGTAGAAGTTACCAAGTAGAGAGAGCTAAGGAAGCGTATAAGACATGTATTGAGATGTTGAAGGAAGATAGGGAAGACACTATTAGTCTCTGGGGTTTAAGAAAATCCTTACTAAGTAGGTGCCGTAATGTTGGTGTGAAAACAGCTGATGCTTACCTGCTATTCACTAGGAGAAACGCGACATTTCTAGCTCCAGCAGATACGCACTTCCATAGATTTGTTTGGCGAGTGTTTCTAGTTAGAAAAGAAACACCACGTAAAAACTACTGTATTAAGACTTCTTGTGAACAATGTCCTCTATTAGACAAATGCATTACAGGATGGGCAATGAAAGTATTTGGTAAACTTGCCGGGTGGGTTCAAACTGTAGCGTATGTTCATGATAAGAAGTATTGTTTTAAGAATAAATGTAACACATGCCCTTTAAAACATATTTGCAAATATTACAATAAGGTCTTCATTTAAATTAGTTCCTTAGGTATGTTGTTTGGTGCATAGGCGATTTTAGGTTTTAACCCATGTTTACGTAAAATTTCAATAACATGAGGATATAGAAAGACATACTCAGGTTCAAGCTCGTCTACAAGAACGTCATCTATCTCTCTAAGTTTCTCAACTGCTTTCCTAACATTCTCTTCTTCACAAAAACTCATCATAACTGCTGGATGCGTTGAAACCGCATAGTCAAGGAGGTTCTTTAGAGCTATAAACTGTAATTCATAAGCTTCAGGTTTGGCTCCAGTAAGCTTACTAAATTCTTCAGGAGAACATCCCTTAATAGAAACTCTTACGTGTAAGTTTTTGTATCTTGAGAGATCACGTGCATAATCTCTATGTGCCCCTATAAGTATACCGTTTGTTTCTAAAATGAAGATGTAATTGGTTGTTGAAATGTTTTCAAGTAGTTCTAATAAGTGTTTACGACTTATTGTTGGTTCTCCACCACTAATCCTTACTTGCCTATACTTCCTCCTTAAAGCTATAGATATGAGCTTATGTGCTACTTCATCAGCACTATAGAAATTACCATATTTAGCCATGTAATCTCTAGGTTTCCAGCTCCAGCAAAACCTGCATCTAAGATTACATCCAACACAATCTGCAGTAGCTATTCCTCCATACCATCTTCCACCTCTAAATCTATAATACTTTCTGAGTTCTTTACCCTCGGCTTCCTTTACAACAACTTTCCTTACCGCTTTAGTTAGTTCTAAAGGATCATACATTGTTTCCCCTAAGTTTCAAATATGTACAGCTTAACCTATTTCTTTAGTGTGAGGGATTGTTTTGAAGTTCATTGAAATAGCTAAGGCTGAAAAGGCAAATGTTTCAGTGAAGGTTCCTGAAGACACTGTTTTTAGCTTCTTCGACTCTCCTTACATAGGTCATAGAAGTTCATCGGCAATCGATATTTACTTTAAAAATAGAGAAGCTCTGCTTCCAGTAGACAAAGCTATTGTGAAGGAAATTCGATGGCTTAACTCTCCTAAATATAGGGCTGATGGTTCAGAGAAAGAACCTCTTATAGTACTTAAAATACGTAATGGTGTAGTTTTAAAAATGCTTCACGTGAGACCTGAAGTAAGAGTTGGCGAAAAACTGGTATTAGGAGATTACATAGGCAAATGCATTGTCTCCGGATATCTTTGTCCATGGAGTGGTATTCACGCACATATCGAAGTAAGACCTGAAAATGACCCCTATAGGGCGCGCGGAGCATTTAAGTTAAATATAGCGCCAACAGTAAGCAGGATATTAGAATATTTAAATAAAATATGCTTAGATCAGGAAAACTTAGTTTTCACTGTTGTAGAAGTTAAAGATGCGTTCATGTGGGTTAAGTTTAAAAGCATCCCGCCAAACACACCCTACTCAATGTGTTTAATGAATAAATTAGGGGAAAAGTGCGTGTTAGATGCGGGAATACCATATTATGGTATTGGCGGATGTTTAGGAAGAACGTTTGAAGTAGGTGAGCAGTTATATGCCAGTAAAGATTATATCGTAGGCTTGGTTATTTCCTCCTTGGAGAATGCTTCGCTATTTACGTCAACCTCCGAGGTTTATGTTGATGGCATCAGGGTTAGAGGCATAGGAACATATTTAGGCACTAGTTTGGCAAAAATAGTTTTCTTAAATAAAAAGATCTGGAAAGAAGGTGATGAAGGAACACTTAAGTTTAAACAGGTAACGTAGGATCTGGTGGATAACTTGAAAATAGAGTTACTAGCCCTAGACTATCACGGAACAATATCAAATAAGAAAAATGGGAAAGTATGGGTTGTTGAAGTAGAAGTTGTTGAAGCATTAATTAAGGCTAGGAAAAACGGGTTAAAATTAGCGATATTGACTAGCGGCACCGGGAAAACTGTTCCTCAAGAAATTAGAAATATAGCTAATATCTTAGCTTTCGAAAATGGTTCAGTATTTTATTATGGAAGCAAAGTTTTCATTGAAAAACCTTCCTATTGGAATGTTGTCAGGGAAACACTCCTTAAATCTCATTTAAAGCCTAAAGCTGTAGGGAGAGTTGTAATAGTTTATGGTGTCAAAGTCTTAGGTGAACTTGAAGAAATACTGCATACTCACGGTCTTTTCGACTATGTTAAAATAGTTAAAAACATAAATAGGCTAGTTATAACACCAAAAGGCTACGGTAAGGATAGAGCGTTAAGAGTCATTAAGAAAATTCTTGGTATTAAAGGTAAAATTGCGGCTATAGGTGATGGAGAAAACGACTACTATCTTCTTAAGGAAGCTGATATAAAAATAGCTCCATCCAATGCTGTTGAAAGAGTTAAGGAAATAGCTGATTACGTATGTGACGAGCCTAATGGGAAATGCGTTAAGGAAGTTATAGAAAAAGTTCTTGAAGACAAACTTACATATTAAAATATGTGTCTCTAAAGACACATAAGTTAACAGCGGAGACAGTATGAGAGCGATACTTATTGTGCTTGCTGCATTAATTCTTACATTAACTTTACAAATTTCACTAAACTACTCAGTATTAGGCTATACTATTGAAGCCCTTTTTCCCGGAATATTTCTTCAAGAAGAAACGCCAGCGCGGCAAACAACAACTAATATCACCTTAGAATTAAGGCCTTCAGAAGTTAGCTTACAAGCTCCAAAAGAAATTATAGCTGTAGCGTCAAGCGGTCCCACATATCTGAGAATGTTTTCGTTAGAAATATATAATGGTTCCGGATGGTTTACGGGCAATCTTACACTTTACGCTAAATACTTTAAATCCCTCCTAATAACTTATAGTGCATATTCCAATGAGCCTCAAGAGTTCGAAATAGAAATTGTTTTCTATAAAAACTTTAAAGTTAATGGTTTTTACCTTGTTCCACTACCTCAACCTGCACTTATACCTATTAGTATTTTTGATATAGAGTCTAATGCAACAATATATGTTAACCCAAACCATGATATATTTTTGTCGAAAACTCCATTAACTAAAGTAGTTTATATGGGAACATTTGATGATCCCTATCCCTATAGTAGCACCCCACTTATAATGGGTAATACTAATGTATCCTACATTGTAAATCGTTTAAAGCCTGCTATGAGTAGATGGTATAATTTAACTACATATTCGAGCTCCCCTAAGGTTAAGGAGCTTGCAAGAAAAATATATAATGAAACAGCAAATAAAAATTTAAAAGAATTACTTGATTACATCAAAAAATACTTAGAGGAAAATACGGAATATTCAAAAGTAAGTGGGAAACCTCCTAAAAACAGGGACTTTGTAGACTATTTCCTCTTTGAGAGCAGGAGAGGATCATGTATTGCATATTCAAGTGCCGCTGCTCTCCTTCTACGTGAAATAGGTATTCCGGCTAGAGTGGTTATAGGTTTCGTAGGTGAAAGATTAAGTAGTGGCCAGATCGTATTTAGGTCTTCAGGTCACGCTTGGGTTGAACTTTACATACCTGATGCTGGATGGATACCTTACGATCCAACACCTATGGTAGGTATTGAGCATTCAGAATTCGAGAAAACTATCGAAAACGTCTTTTCACAACTAGATTTTGAACACGCAAAAGTGGGACCTAATAGAATAGTTTTAACTCTTCGAAACCCCATTAAACAACCTAGTTTAGAGAGGCTTAAAAGACTTGAGGAATTAAGTAGTGAAAAAGAGATTTCCGTGGAGAAAAAGGCTTCAACGTTTAACATTAACGAAATAGGTTATATAATCATTGTTTCAACATCAGCAATTATGCTTTCTTACAAAGACATTTCAACATATCTCTTAAAAATTATGAAACCTAGAAGGAAAAATATCTTCAGAGATTACATTGAAAAGTTAGCTCGTAATTTAAAATTATCCATGGAAAGCTATGAGACACCTAGAGAGAGCATATTAAAAATAAAAACTAGGCTTCATGACTCCGAAATATCTAATGCTTTAGATAAAGCACTTAAAATTTACGAGGAAATAAGTTTTGGAGGGAAACACTGGTTGGAAAAGAAATTAAGAGACATTGTTGAAACGTTAAAAATGAGGTGAAAAACACCCTATGGAAATGTCCTATATTTTAACACAAGCGGGTATTTTAGTAATAATTCTTGCAATAATGATAGTAGCTATTTTTACAATAATGAAGAGGAAAACTCGTTGCACACTTGATTACTTAGAAACACTAAATAACATTACACTAAGAAGTGCATTAGAGATTTGTGTATTAGAGAAGACCCCGCCATTGCTAAGAGGCGTTATTCGCCCCTTAATTAGAATGTTATGCATCGATGACTTAGTTAAACTATGTAAAGGCGTGAAGTAGTTTTGAAGCCTATTCTCACACTTAAAGGGTTACTTCTAGTAATCGTAGCATCATTGCTTACAATACTACTTTATCTACTACTTCCGTCTCCATTATCTATAGTTCCTTCGTCAGTAGTCTTTACAGCATTTTTAATAATTTCAAAGATAAATCAACCTAAACTCTCTATAACATCTTACGTTTCTAAGGATACTATGAGTTTGGGTGAGAATGTTTTAGTAAATATTATTGTGAAGTCTGAAGCTCCAGGTAAAATAAAAATATACGATATTCCCCCACCAACTACCATTGTAATTAATGGTGCACCATTCTTTGAAAGCAGCATTAGCCGCGGAGAAACACTAGAGGTTAGTTATATGGTAAAACCTTTAACTTTAGGTGATCATCGATGGCAGAACCTTGTCGTGATTTTTGAAGAGGAAAATGGAATTTTTAAGTTCATATATGAGTATGATGCGCCAAGAACGGTTAAGGTTATTAAACCCAAAATCTCCTATGCTAAAAGACGATTTGCTGGTGTAAGTGAGATCCTATTTGAGGGTTTTTCACCTACATTCTCCCATACACGTCCATACGTTTTTGGCGATAGTTTAAAGCATATAGTTTACAAGTCTATTCTCTCGCCTAGTGGAGTATTATCTAAAGTTTTTTCTAAAGAAAAAATTGAACTTGAAGTCTTTAGAAAACCATTTAAAATTATTACATATATAGCTTATGAGGTATCTGAAAAGTCATTGTCTATAATGAAGTATTTTCTTTACAGGTTGTTTATGGAACTTTCTAAAATCGGAAGGAAGGTAGTAATTAACGAAGTGGTAATAGAAGACGTAGAAGATATAGATAAGGCTTTGAAAAGAAGAGTTGCTAAAATTGAAAATTATGACTTGCTCATTACTACATTCAAGGGTTCAAAACGGTTAAGGAGAGAAAACATAGTAATTATTCCTGAATACTCAAACTGTTATGAGTTATTTAAGCAATTAGAATTAAGTGAAAAATATTTTGCTAAAAAACCTTCAAACTTAAATTACATATCAATTGAAAACTTCAAAGAAAGTGTTGAAAACATTCTTAGAAAAATCCTATTACGGTGAAAAATCTATGAGAGAAGACATTTTAGTTACACTTTCATTCCAAATACCCTTGCTTTACTTAGTATTCAAATGTGTTCATGAAAACATGCTTCTAACTTTAATTATATTAACACTAATTGACCTCTTGGTCTTTTTAAATAAGTTCTCCGGAAAACAAATATTAATAGCTGCACTTACAATTACATTATTGGCTACAATAGTTAAGAACTTCGTCTACACATTTTTGATTATAATTTTATCTCTTATTCTATCAGCCCTCATATTTTTCGGAAGCATATATTCGTTATTAAGCATTTTATCGTACTTTATAATATTAGGTTATAAGTTATTTAGCATTGAATTATTTGTCATTAAGAATTACCTAGTTTATAATATAGCGGATTTCTACGAATTTGATGAATTATTGGTTGTTTCACTAGGCATACTTATTTCTACTATATGTTCTATTTCGTATAAGAGAACTAAAGCATCCTTCATTGTGATCTTATTATCGGCAATTGTTACTGCTGTAATTTACTTAGCATCATTAATTAACGTTTATACTTCACCTATTACAATGCTTGGTTTCTCTACAGCCTTACTCGTAGTGGTTTTAGCTAAAACTGAATAGGTAAAACTATTAATTTACCAGGGAGCAGGTATTTTCTTTAGAATTTTCTCTCGTATAAGCCTTGCTTTCTCTTCAAATGATTCTATGGGTGTGAGACTACTATAAATTGATGGATTAAGGATTATTCTATGCCATAATACGTATGGTGCAACATATTTTACATCATCTGGGATAATATACTCTCTATTTCTAATGGCGGCCAATGCTTTAGCGTAACGTAAGAGCATTATTGAAGCCCTAGGTGAAGCCCCTAAAGTAACTTCCCTAAGATTTCTTGTTGCTCTAACTATTGAAACAATATATTTGACTATTTTGTCTTCAACATGTATTTGAGAAGCCTCATTAACTGCTTCAAGAAGTATGGATCCGTTCACTACTTTTCTTGCTGAAGGCTCCTCAGATTTAAGTTCATGGTCTTTTAACACCACTTTTTCCTCATCTTTAGCTGAAGGGTAATTAACTACTATAGCTATGCCGAATCTATCAAGTTGAGTGTCAGGCAATGGGAAAGTACCGGATGTTTCCCATGGGTTTTGTGTTGCTATTACTGTGAATGGTTTTGGTAGTTTGTGTGTTTCCCCCTCAATAGTTACTTGCCTTTCCTGCATAGCCTCCAACAAAGCACTCTGAGTCCTAGGAGAAGCACGATTAATCTCATCAACTAAAATTACGTTTGCGAATATCGGACCTAGGATTGTTCTTAATTCTCCTGTTTTCGGATCAATTATTTTTGCTCCAACAATATCTGCAGGAACCATGTCAGGTGTCATCTGTATTCTTTTAAAACTTAGCCCCAATGACTGAGCGAAAAGCTTAGCCATTAATGTTTTAGCTGTTCCTGGAGGACCCTCTATTAGCATATGTGTTTTACTGAGTAATGTTGCAAAAAGTAACTCTAATTCCTTCTCTCTACCTATAATGTACTTTGAAACTTCGCTAATTATTTTATTGAATATTTTATGTGCTATTGTCACTACCCTTCTCCTTCATAAGTTTAGTTATTATCTTCATTCTATTACTATATGTTTTTGCCTTTATTCTTTCAGCTTCTTCTTCAACCTTACGTATGAGCTCCCTTTGAATCCATTCTTCAAGCTTCACATCATACCATACGTCTCTGAATTCTTTAATGAGTCTTGCCATTAGGACCACGGATCTTCCAACATTAGCTGCATCTAGAATTGCATTTCTATTTTTCAGTACATCATCTGCGCTAGCGTGATAAGCTAAAGCAAAGGGAGGTATTATGAAACCCATTGAGTTAAGTATTGAGAACATTAGCGAAATAACCTGTATCTCACCGCTATCGTTACCAACAGCTATTACTCCCGCGACTTTACCTTCAACCCAGCTTCTTCCATCAACGAAGATCATATTTTCGAAAGCAGTTAACCTATCAATAACCCTTTTCATAATTCCTGATGGTGTGTACCAATATATCGGTGTAGCAAAAATTACGCCATCGGATTCAAGTATCTTATCATAAATTATCTTCATATCATCATTTATAACGCAAGGATATCTGCACGCTAGTTGCTCATCTGAAACGCATCCTATGCAATCCTTTATTCTATATTCGTAAAGATTTATTTCTTCAACATCTGCCCCTAATTTCTTAGCTGTTTCTAAAGCAGTTCTTAATAATTTAAATGTTGCACCATATGGTCTAGGGGATCCATTAAGTCCTAGTATTTTCACTTTTACACTCATAATTACACCTAGAGAGTTTAAATCAGTAATAACCTTAATTCTTTACTTATTGAAAATCTTTCTTATGTTGAAAAGACCTTTTCAAAATTCCTTCTCACAATTCTTTTTACAAGGTTTAAGTTTAAGTCTTTTACATGGGCAATGTACTTTAATGTTTCATCTATCATTAGCGGATTAAGTTTTAAACCTTTATACTCGTAAGGTCCATCGCTTTCAGTAACTATGTAGTCTAAGTCCACATATTCCACTACCATTCTATGCTTTTCCTGAATCCTATATGCAGGATTAATTGAAATGTAATATCCCGCATTTACTATTTCATCTATTAAATCAAGGGGGCCTGTGTACCAATGGAAAACAGCTTTTTCAACATCGTTTTTTACAAGTAACTCGTAAACTTCTCTCCACGTATTTACCGAGTGAATGTTCATTGATAAATTATATTCTCTAGCCATTCTCAGGAATTCGTTGAAAAACATTCTTTGCCTATCTATGGTTTCTGGAACAAATTTCCTATCTAACCCTACTTCACCTAAACACTTTATACCATACTTTATGATTACTTTCTCTAATTCTAAAACATCATTTAATGAAGCATTACTTATTTCCCATGGATGAATACCTATACATGGAATAATGTTCTTATATTTTTTCGATAATCTTATGGTTATCATTGAAGATTCAAGGTCATCTGAAACGGCTGCTACGAGTGTGTTTTTTAAGAAACTTTTGATTTCATGTTCATTAAATTCATAGAGGTGGCAGTGAGCGTCAACGTAAACCATGGCTTTTCCCATTACTTACGTAATAATTGAGGTTTGTTATATGTTCATTGCTCAACCCAATATAGTTAATGGTTAAATTAAGCATAGTGTTTCAAAAGCATCTATTTAGCAAACTCCTTAAATATAGTGTAGATCTTTTTATGAGGTTAGGTGAAAATTTTGCGCCAATGGGTTTAAATGAGCTAAAATCTCTTTTAAAACCAGATCTCATACCTAACAAATGGTATAATATTCTCCCAGACCTTCCAGAACCTATTCCGCCACCTCTCGACCCTCAAACACATAAGCCTGTTGAGCCAACAAAGCTTGAACGACTTTTTGCAAAAGAACTTGTACGCCAAGAGGTTTCTCAAGAAACCCACATTAAAATACCTGAGGAAGTCAGACTAATTTATGCCGAAATAGGAAGACCTACACCTTTAATAAGGGCTAAAAGACTTGAAGAAGCTCTCAATACTCCGGCAAAAATATACTTCAAATATGAAGGAGTTACTCCAACAGGTTCTCACAAGGTAAATACTGCTTTAGCACAGGTATACTACAATAAGCTTGAAGGTATTGAAAGAGTAGTTACAGAAACAGGTGCTGGCCAATGGGGTAGTGCCTTATCTCTCGCTGGAGCTATTTTTAATGTCAAAGTTAGAGTTTACATGGTACGTAACAGTTATGATCAAAAACCATACCGTAGGATATTAATGGAAATTTATGGAGCAGAAGTGTTTCCAAGTCCAAGTAGTAATACTGAAGTTGGAAGAAAAATTCTCAAAGAAGACCCTGAAAACCCCGGTAGCTTAGGTATTGCTATTAGTGAAGCCATAGAGGATGTTTTAAGAGATGAGAAAAGCAGGTACTGCTTAGGTAGCGTTTTAAACCATGTATTGCTTCACCAAACGGTAATCGGTCTTGAAGCTAAAATGCAAATGGAAGAGTTAGGGGAATATCCAGATTACGTTATTGGATGTGTTGGTGGTGGAAGCAATTTTGCAGGACTCTCGTATCCCTTCGTAAGAGATAAATTAAAGGGGAGATCAAACATTGAATTTATAGCTGTTGAACCGAAAGCTTCACCTACAATGACCCGTGGAGAATATAGGTACGACTATGGAGATACAGGTCAACTAACTCCGCTACTTAAAATGCATACTGTGGGTCATAAGTACAGGGTTCCGCCAATACATGCTGGAGGTTTAAGATATCATGGCGTAGCACCATCGCTAAGCATTCTCGTGAATCATGGAATAGTTAAGCCCATAGCTTATTATCAAAGAGAAGTGTTTGAAGCTGCAGTCTTTTTTGCAAAATGTGAGGGTATAGTTCCGGCACCGGAATCGGCGCATGCAGTAAAAGCAGCAATAGACATAGCAAGGGAGCTTAAGAAAAGGGGTGAAAAAGCAACAATACTCTTCAACTTAAGCGGCCACGGACTACTGGACCTCTCAGGATATCAAGAGTACTTAGAAGGAAAATTGCCAAATTACGAGCCGAAGAAAATAGATCTATCGTATTTGCCTAAAATCTAACAACTCATTATATTTTTAACATTAGTGTTAGAATGTGGTGGAATGGTAGCCGGGCGGGGATTCGAACCCCGGTCACGGGGGTACTCCCCATGGCGGTCCAGAGTCGGGCCATCGGCCCTGAGGCCGACGGTGCCCCGCATCCTTGACCGCTAGACGACCCGGCTTCCTTCGAAACAAATAACTAAAACTACTGAGTTTTAAGGCTTTCTTTAATGTGTGCTTCAACGAATTCGGCTGTGTTGCTAGAAAAATTTATATTATATGTGTTACAAGTATTACTTAGGTGACAGAGGTGTCAGAGAAAAATGCTGGAGAAGGTAAAGAAGAGGGTAAGGCTAAGAAGAAGACTATTACGATTAGGAATATTGATGAAGAACTCTACGCTAAAGCATCAGCTCTTGCAAAAAGCATCGGAGAATCAGTAGGCGAAATAATTAATGAAGCTCTTCGAGCATTTCTCTCATTAGCTGAAGGCCCTATTGAATTTGCACATAAAGTTAAGGAAGGCGTTGAAGCAACAATGAAAGTAACGACAGTTAGTGATCTTGAAGAAATTACTATAACTAAAGAGGACTTGGAAACGTTAGAGGGAAAGATTAGATTTAGGAATATTAGAAAACTCATCATAGATAAATCAGTTAATTGGGATCTTTTTGACAAGAAAGTAGTTTCAATAGTTTTCGTAGATAAAGTAGTTTTACCTAAGCACATACCTAAATTGAAAACTTTATCTAAAATGAAGTTTGTAAAGAAAATTGAGCAGCTCAAAGAGGAAGAAGAGAAAACCCAAGGAGAGACTTAAAGAGAAAGTTTAGCCCGAAAAGTATTAGAATCAATCCTAAAGCACCTACAAAATAGCGGTACCTTTCCTCCTTCAAAACATTTTTTCCAACATATGATAAATGAGCAGTAAATATGAGCCAAACATAATCCATCCATACGTGTGTAATATAGATCAATGGAAGTAAGGTGTATGATAAAATTTTAATTGATGCGTAAATGAATGTTGAACCGATAAGTATCCACCATAAGATAAAGAAAGGGTTAAACGCTGAAAGAGCTGCACCCATAAGAAGTGCTCCTTTTTTCCCGAATTTACCAAGAAATGAATTATTTAGATTACTACTTTTTTTCCTAGCTCTAATAGAATCGATAAGCTCAAGTATTCCGAAAGCTATCATAGTTACTCCTCCAAGAACCCCTAACGTGGTTGTAAACCCGCCTACAGTTATTGCAGAAAGTATTCCGAAAGCTATCATTATAAACAATGGGAATTCGACAAGAGTATGTCCTATAGACATCTTTAAACCAGCTTTCCAACCCTCCTTAGATCCGAAAACCAAGTTTGCTACGAAGAGAGGGCCCGGAGCTAAAGCACCAGTAGCTGTAAGTATTTGTATAGTTATTATGAGGTCTAATAGTGTTTTCAAAGCGGAGCTCACTCTAAACCTTCTATTTCTCTTTCAAGCTTGTCAAGGAAGCGTATCATGTAACTATGTCTTTTTATAGCTATCTCCTTACCTTTACTTGTTCTCATAAGATCCTTTAGCTTGAAAAGTTTCTCATAGAAATGGCTTATTGCCTCATCTAATGTTCTTCCTCTATAAGCTGATTCCATAAAAACCCTCATTATCCCCACTGCACCAAGCGCATCAAGTTTATCGGCATCACTTAAAATAATTCCTTCAATAGTTTTAGGTTTATAACCTAAGGTAAAGCTATGAGCTAAAATAGCGTCTTTTACTTTTTCAATAATAATCTTTGGAAAACCGTATTGTTCTAGTATGTTTTCAGCTATTTCAGCACTTAAAATAGCGTGGTGTTTATGTAAATCTTGTTCCTCAACTCTTCCAATATCGTGAAGTAATATGGCTAATTTAAGAACTAATGGATCGAATTTCCCTGTGTAATCCTCTGCTATTTTGAATGCTATCTTCATAACTCTTTCAATATGGGGGAATCCGTGAACAGGGTCGTTACCTAAGGTTTCTCTAACTATGTCCTCAATTTCCCTAATTATTTTCTCATCTGATGTTTGAGAACATGCTGGACAATCATGGTATTCTTTAGCAAACTTTTTTGAAACCTCCCTTAGTGTGTAATGGGTTCTCATAGTTTAAACGGCCCTCTTTTTCTCAGCATTAATTTCGCCCTTAATATAAACCTTTTGACACTACATATTCTTAACTAAAATACTAGTATTATGAAGTTATATATTGGATAATATAAGCTCGATAAGGGTTCCCTCATTGTCTGGAAGGCCTTCAAACACTTTCCTACCGTTAACAAGTATGACGGGAATATCGTCGTCCACGTCTTTAATTGAAAACTCTACATTGCCTTCTATATTTTCCTCTATAATGTCTTTTACTTCATTAAGCCATTCTATAAGTGTTTTAACGTAGTAGCTATTTTTCCTTCCCAAAATAACTATTTTCACTAGTTTACTCAACAATATTCACCGTGTTCTTACGGGATAGACTTATCTAGGTTATACCTGAATATAGTTAGAGCGAGAATTTAGCTAATATTTTTTCCATAACCCCGTAGAGATGGTCTCTTGTGAGACTAGAAATACCACGATATCTTGAGAGGTTTGGTGCTGTAAAAATATATGATGTTCAAAGAGTTATTGAAATAGATGGCGGAGTTTCTAGGAAACATAGTGAAATATTTGTTCTAAAGTTCACTAATGCTGAACTTGAAGAAGTAGAGTCTAAAATGGCAATAATTGTGCCTGTAAAAAATGAGAACCCTAAAGTCCTAGAAGGTGTTATAAGTGGTATTCCTCATGATGTACTCGTAATAGTGGTATCCAATTCTACAAGAGAACCTATAGACAGATATCAAATAGAATTGGATACTTTGCTAAACCATTATAGATTCTCAAGGAGACCCATGGTAATAGTTCATCAGAAGGATCCAGCATGGGCTGAAGCACTAAATAAAGTAGGTTATGTGGATATTTTGGATTCTA
The DNA here is from genome assembly GCA_964564025.1 of uncultured Desulfurococcales archaeon. Taxonomy (GTDB): domain Archaea; phylum Thermoproteota; class Thermoprotei_A; order EX4484-217-1; family EX4484-217-1; genus DRYM01. Next base: position 130,823 of record CAZLZO010000001.1, on the reverse strand, counting down.
AAGGTAAAACTGTTAGAAGCGGAAAAGGAGAAGGCATGATTCAAGGACTTATACTAGCTAAAGCCTTAGGGAAAGAATATGTTGGATTTGTTGATTCAGATAATTACATTCCCGGCGCAGTTTACGAGTATGTAAAGATATATGGTGCAGCATTATTATCTGCAAAATCAGACTATGCTATGGTTAGAATAAGGTGGCCTTACAAGACCAAGTTTAGCGGTAGAGGATTCTATTTTAGGAGAAGAGGGCGGGTTTCGGAAATAACGAATAAATACATGAACTTACTTATAGGTAGGCTAACGCATTTCGAAACAGATATTGTAAAAACAGCTAACTCAGGAGACCACGCAATGACCCTTAGACTTGCAGAAGAAATATCTTTTGCCGAAGGCTTCGCCATAGAACCTTATGAGTTAATGTTTATTTTTGAAGAATTCGGAGGTTTTCTTAAAGAAATACCTAATAGGGAAGTAGCTTCTAAGGGAGTAGAAATTTTCCAAATAGAGCCTAGAAACCCTCATGTACATGAGGAAAGAGGAACAGAACATATTAATGAAATGCTTTTAAAATCTCTTTCAACAATATATCATAGTAAGTTATGTGATAAAGATCTCAGAAAACAAATACTTAATGAATTAAGAGTTAGAGGGATACTTAAAGAAGAGGAAGAACCTCCCAAAATTAGCACTATGAAGCCTATAAGGAATATTAATGCTGAAAAAGTCTTAAAGATTTTAGAGGAAAAAGCGGAATCATTAATATTTGCGGAATAATTTGCATAACTACTTGTTTAATATAAGTTTTTCGCATTAACCACTATATTTCTCTATTTTGGAAAGCATTATTTAATTATTTTAAATCCTTAAACTCTAAGGGATTACTCTTGGGAGAAACAGTAGTTTCTGCAGCATCGACAACTACTAGTGTTCAGAGAGTATTAGTTCATGATAGTTCTAAATGTACAGCATGCTGTACATGTATGATAGCCTGTTCTATGAGGCATTTTGGCGTAGCTGACTTAGAGAAGTCGTTTATCAAAATAGTTTTCAATGAGGAACTTAAAGCTTTCGAGGCGGTTTACTGTCACCACTGCGATAATCCGTACTGCCTTAATGTATGCCCTGTAGACGCTATTTCTAAAGACCCTGTCTCCGGAATAGTTAGAATAAACCCATTAGTATGTATTGGCTGCGGTTCTTGCAATTTTGCATGCCCCCTTGGTATTCCAAGGAGAGATCCCCAAATGCGCGTCGCAGTGAAATGTGATTTATGCGAAGGAGACCCCGAATGTGTTAAACAATGTCCTACGCAAGCCATTAGCTTTGTCCCTAGAGAGGAAGCATACACTTTTCTTAGTGAAAAATTCGGGTGAAGACAGGTGTTTTTCGAATTAGTTGCTACATTAGGTATAATTACACTCACTATTCCCGCATTCTTAGCTTTAATAGAGAACGATATCAAGAGAATAATTGCTTACTCAACAGTTAGCCAAATGGGCTACATAGTTTTCGGAATAGGCATAGGCACCATTCTAGGTGTAGCTGGAGCCCTATTTCACGTAATAAACCATGCGTTATTGAAGTCAATGCTCTTCTTAGCTGCTGGAGCAGTAATTTACGCTACTGGTACAAGAAACATTAGAGAATTAGGTGGTTTAGCATATAAAATGCCGATAACTGCAGCTGCAGTTTTAGTAGGCGGACTTTCCGTTGCAGGTCTTCCACCATTAAATGGTTTTGCTAGTAAATTATTAATTTATGAAGCAGGCTTTGAAAAAGCGCTTAGTAACGCTGCATTTGTTGGAAGACTTTACTTGTTCTACACTGTAATCGCGATTTTCGTAGGCGCTATAACATTACTTTACTTTATGAGGCTCTTTTACTCCGTATTTTTAGGAATGCCTTCTAAGTTAGCTGAAAAAGCTAAGGATCCCCCGTTAACTATGAAGATAGCGTTAGTGTCTTTAATTATTCTTTCAGTATTTTTTGGAATATTCCCACAAGTACCTTTAAATTCCCTAGTGAATCCAGCGTTAAAATACCTGTTTCCGCAAACATTGCTGCCAATAACAGTTTCATACTTTGGTTATAGCACTAATGTTGGGTTTTATGCTGCAACAATACTTACAATATTACTTATGATCACTGCGGGAATATCTTATGCAATATATGTTTCTGGAAAGAAAATGTATGAAAAAGTAACGTTAACTCCGCCGATTGTTAGAGAACTTCATGAATTTAAGTACGAAGTATTTACTGGAGGCGAATATGGTGGAGAACTACTACCGCTTGAGGAGCTAAAAGTGTCTCCTGAAGAGTTCAATTATGCACTTAAAGAAAACTTCTCATCACTTTACAGTTTCTCAAAGGAGGGAGGGTTTGAAGGAGTAATAGTTTTAATGTTCCGCGAGTTCTTAGCTAAAGTAAAAACCCTTGACATAATAAGATATGTTAGAGTTAGTTCGTACGTACTCGCTTACATGTTCTTCCTAATAATAATACTTTCCCTAACATTAATGCTTTAAGGTGAAGCTTATGTTTCCAAAGGAGATACCATCTAAGTTAAAGGACATGGCCTCAGAGGTTTATCAAACAGGTCCTAGTAGATACATTGTAACATTAAGTAATTTAGAATATATTCGAGAGGCTTCTAAAATTCTTTTTGAAGATGGATTTAGAATTTCAACTATAACTACTTTAGATAGAGGATTTTACTTTGAATTACTTTACCATTTTGTTAAAAAGAATATTGTTGCTTCAATTAAAATAATATTGCCTAAGGATAAGGGTGCTGTTCCATCAATAACGCCAATAATACCTGGTGCAAACTGGTTAGAGAGAGAAATTAGAGATCTATTCGGAATAGAGTTCATAGAACATCCTGAACCAAAAAGAGTAGTTTTACCTCCTGAATGGAAGGATGAACCGCCGCTTAGGAAGCCTAAGGTACCTGAGCTACCACAAACATATGCTAATTATCTAATGTCTCTTGCATCAAAAGCCGCGCTAGCTTCATTAAGCGGGTTAGCTAAGAGAAGAAGAAAGCAAATGGGATTACCTGAAGTTGTCACGCCCATTCATGAATCTAAAGAAGTTATTGAAGCAATCAGGAAAATATCTAAAAAACTTAAAGTAGATAGAAAAGTCCCATTAGGAGGTGAATAGTTAAGATGCCGCCTAAATACATACTTTTCCCTGGATGCTTCATACCAGCAATGCTACCTCATGTAGAGTACTGTATAAGGTATGTTTTAAAGACACTTAACGTGGAATTTCAAGAAGTTCCCGAGCTATCATGTTGTCCACCTAAAATAACAAGTATAGGTGATTTTAAGGAATGGTTGACTATTTCAGCACGGAACCTTGCAATAGCCGATAAATATGGGTTAAACATACTTACACCATGCAATGGATGCTTCGAATCCTTTTTCGAAGCAAAGCATTTCTTAGAACACAGAGTAGATTTGAGTAGAGACACCATTGATATTCTTAAGAAGCTTGGTTTAACACATGAAATTAAGATTTCTGTAAAGCATTTTATTGAAGTACTATATGAGGACGTAGGTTTAGACAAGATAGCTGAGAAAGTAATCAAACCACTTAATGGACTTAAAGTTGCTGTGCATTATGGTTGTCACCTTTTTGTTACAGAACCTGGCGGAGATGTATGGAAGAAACCTAAAATGATGGATGAAATATTGAGAACTTTAGGTGTGGAAATAGTTAGAGATGGTTTAGAGAGAATATGTTGCGGGTTCATATTATCAACAATAAATGATGAAAAAGCCGTTCTTGAAAGAGCTGAAGTGAGAATAAAAAGTGTTAAGTCTCTAGATGTTAATTGTTTAGTTACACCATGTCCACAATGCCATATAAGGCTTGAATATAGTCAAATTAAATTAAGATCCCTTAAAAACGTTAGATACGATCTTCCAGTTTTACATTTAGCAGAATTAGTAGCTATAGCTTTTGGCTTAGATCCCTTAAAAATGAGGTTTGATAGGCTACATAGGTCTCCTGTGAAACCAGTTTTTGAGAAGCTTCTAAGGGAAGGTGGTGGATAATGGACGAAACTACATGTAAGATATGTTCAATACCTGTAGGTCCCTATCACCCTGCTTTAGAGGAAATAGCTTTCTATAAGGTTTACGTTGACGGCGAAAGAATAGTTGATGCACTCATAAAACCCGGGTTCAATCACAGAGGAATAGAGAAGCTAGCTATGCAGAGGAGTTATCGTAGAAATGTTCAGCTTTTCGAAAGAGTTTGTGGAATATGTTCTGATGCTCACACAACTGCTTACTGTGTTGCTGTTGAGAACTGTTTGAAAATAGATGTTCCTAAGAGAGCTCAATACATTAGGGTTATTGAGCATGAAGTAAATAGAATTCACAGCCACCTTCTATGGTTTGGTGTTGCAATGCACGCAATAGGTTTCGACACTTTATTCATGCATTCATGGGCAACTAGAGAAGCAATAATGGATGTTGTCGAAACATTAACAGGTAACAGAGTGAACTATTCTGTTAACACTATAGGTGGCGTTAGAAGAGATATCACACCTGAATTAGCTAAATACATTGAAGAGAAGCTCAGAATAGTAGAAAAAGGAACACTATATTTGCTTAAAGCTGTTAAGGAAGATAGAACAATAAAGGCAAGAACATCTGAAGTAGGTGTTTTAACGAAAGAGGAGGCAAGGAAATACTGCGTAGTAGGCCCTACAGCTAGAGCGTCAGGAATAGATGAAGATATTAGGAAAGATGATCCCTACATAAACTTTGAAGATTTCGAGTTTGAAGTATGTGTTGAAGATACATGTGATGTTTATGGTAGAATACTTGTTAGGCTTAGAGAAACTTTGGAGTCAATAAAAATTGTAAGGCAAGCGTTAAAGAACATGCCTGAAGGAAAGTTGATAGCGGACTTACCTTATCCGTTTCCAAGCGAGGATGTAGGTAGGGTTGAGGCGCCGAGAGGCGAGTTAATATACTACGTGAAGTCGAATTACACGAACATTCCGGAAAGGATTAAGTTAAGGACGCCAACGTTTGTGAATTTGCCTGCAACAAAACCTATGCTTGTAGGTGATAAATTAGCTGACGCTCCTCAAATTATCATAAGTATTGATCCTTGCTTAACATGCAACGACAGATTAGTTATTGTCGATTTGAGAAGTGGACGTGAAAAAACTGTTCTTCTTCAAGATTTTATTAGAAGGAGGGTGAAAATGTAATGTTCATTATACCTGTAATAACAGCGTTAGTTGAAGTAATTGTTTTTCCAGGCTTAGTATTCTCTATTCTATTTGGAGGAATAATTGTTTGGATGTATAGGAAAATTAGGGCGAGATTGCAAGGTAGAAGAGGTCCTCCGTGGTATCAGACATATGCTGACATATTTAAGTTGCTAATAAAGGAGACCATTGTTCCGTTAAGAGCTTGGAAACTAGGCTTTATAAGCGCCCCAGTAGCTTCAGTAGCTGCGTTATTAGCTGCTGTACTACTTTTACCGTTCTTTGGAAAATTCTCAGCACTAGGTTTCTTAGGAGATGCTATAGTACTTTTATACTTACTAACTATTCCAACATTTGCCATAATCTTTGGAGGCATGGCTTCTGGAAGTCCTTATGGAATTGTTGGCTCAGGTAGGGAGGCATCCTTACTTGTCTGGTACGAACTTCCCTTATGGCTTTCAGCTGTAGCGGTTTTTGCTCTTTCAAACACCATAACAGTTAGCGGTATTGTTGAAGAACAAGCTTTACATGGGCCCTTTGCATTAAGGCTACCATTAGCTTTCATAGCATTTCTCATAGCAACACAAGCTAAGCTTGCGAAAAGGCCCTTCGATATACCACATGCTGAAACGGAAATCGTTGCTGGACCTTATACTGAATATTCTGGAGCATTAAGAGCACTTTTCGAAATAAGCGAAGCTCTTAAATGGCTTACTATTTCGGCTCTTGGAGCAACATTGTTCCTTGGATGGCCTATAATAGGTAACGTAGTTGTGGACGCACTTGTTTTTCTAGGTAAAATTGTTTTCTTCGCATTAATTTACGCATTTGTTGACATAATTAATCCTAGATTACGTATTGAACAAGCCGGGTGGCCACTATGGGAAATTGCAGCATTTCTAGCACTTATAGATGTTGTAAGAGTTTGTGTGGGGTTGGTGTTCTAAGATGAAGGCAAGCATAATTAAGGAAGCGCTTAAGTACTTTAAGAATCCGGTTACTGAAGCTTTCCCTGCCGCAAAACCATATTTCCCTAAGAAGTTCCGTGGACCACCCGTATATGATACTGAGAAGTGCATAGGTTGCACATCATGTGCTCACGTATGTCCATCTGATGCAATAACAGTTACTGAGGAAAATGGTAAGAGAACTCTAGAGGTATGGTACGGTAAGTGTACATTCTGTGCAAGATGCGAGGAAGCGTGTCCTGTAGATGCTATTCACTTAATGGAGGAGTATGGTGTTCCCTCAGAGGATAAATATGCCTTTAAATCCTCTGTAACTCATGAGATGATTAAGTGTAAGCTTTGCGGAAAACCGTTCATAACTGAAAGACATGCTAAATGGATAGCTGAGAAAATGCTTGAAAAAATGAAGGGAATAGTGGATTCTGAAGAAATTAGCTTCTTCTTAAGCATTTGTAGAGAATGTAGACATAAAGTAGAGAATATTCCCGAGTTTAGAAAATTCTTGATAAGAGTTTTAATTAAGGGTGAAAAGCCATGAGCTCCTCTAAAGCTACTTCAAAATGTTTCCTATGTTCCTTAGCGAAGTGGGCTCGTAAGAAATCTGTTTGGCTATATCATGCGCCAGCTGGGGGTCTCTGCAACGGATGCGATATTGAAATAGCTGCTGCAATAACTCCTAGATATGATGTTGAAAGATTCGGAATACTTCTTGCTCCTAGTCCGAGACATGCTGACGTAATATTAATCGCGGGACAAATGACTAAGCATTCAAGAGAAAGATTGCTTAGAGTATATCAGCAAGTACCTGAACCTAAGGCGGTAGTGGCTATAGGTTCATGCGCTATTTCAGGAAACGTTTTTACAACAGATAATTATCCAGTAGCTGGCACTGTTGACCAAATAATACCTGTTGATGTTTATGTTCCCGGTTGTCCACCTAAGCCTGAAGCAATAATCTTAGGCGTTATTAAAGCTATTGAGAAGCTTGAGAAGAGAACGGCCGGAACTTAAAACCTTAAACCTAAGAGTTTAGCAAGCTCCTTAACCTTACCTCCTCCACCAAATTTAGCCCAAACAGCACATGTGCCCTCAGATGAAACCATACATGGACCATAGGGAGTATTTGGAGTACATGTTTTCATGAAGAAAGGACAATCCGTCGGCACAGCTTTACCTAAGGTTACATCACCGCATCTACAACCTGGAGGTAAATCTATTGAATACGGTATCTTTAAGTCAAAATCCACATGTACATCAAATTCTCTAAATCTCTCCTTAAGCTCAAGGCCGCTTTTGGGGATTATACCTATACCCCTCCAATGAGCATCGACTACATTAAATGCTTCATTAACATATTTTTGTGCTACAATGTTTCCATCCCAGCTATCTACTCTAGAATATTCATTGAATACTCTTGGCTTGCCTTCAATTATTTGCTTAAGAACTTCTAAAACTGCTAGAATAACATCTAATGGTTCAAAACCAGCTACTACGGCCGGTAAGTTGTATTCTTCTGGCAAGAACTTCCATGCTTTAGCCCCTGTAATTGCCGTAACGTGTCCTGGCGCGATAATTCCATTCAATGGTATATCAGGTTGTTTTAGAACGTAATGAACTGCTGGGACAGTTAACCTATATGCTATAAGTAATTTTAGATTTTTAGGTATTGTACCTAGCACTATATGGCTTGCAACTGTTGGTTGTGTTGTTTCGAAACCTACAGCCAGAAAAACATGTGTTTTTTCAGGATTTTCCTTAGCTATTCTAATGGCGTCTAAGAAACCATAAATTACTCTCACATTCCCACCTAGGCTTCTAGCCTCAGCTAAACTCATGTTTGTACCGGGAACTTTGTACATATCACCATACGTTAGCAATGTCACATCATAACTTAATGCTGCTTCTATTGCTTCATCAACAATTCTTGTTGGAGCAATGCAAACAGGACATCCTGGGCCAGCTATCAACTCTAAATTCTCAGGCATGAGGCTTCTTAAACCATAATATGTTATTGTGTGTTCGTGTGTTCCGCAAACATGCATTATCTTTATTTTTTCAACACCTAACTTACTAGCAGCTACTGGGGTGAGTTTATGAATTTTCTTGATAGCTTCCCTTAGAATCTCGGACTCTCTAAACATTCTAACTATTTCCTTTAAACCGCTACGAACATTTTTCACCGCATAGTCCTCCAAATTCCTAATACACCCATAGCTTAGTGAAAAGATTTCCCTGTAAAATATATTTTCAACCAACAATATACTATATGTGCTGACGTAGAATACTCAAAATAACCTACGCTGAAACTTTAGGCTAGAGAGGGATTCTATGTGAAGCCAAGGAAAATAACTTTAGCTCATGGAGCTGGTGGTAGGGAAACTTCGGAAATCATTGATAAGTTTTTTGTGAGATTCTTTAAATTAAAGAAGGTTTCAACAGGTTTTGGCTTAGACGAGTTGGAGGATTCATCAACAATACCTTTGCCTGATGGAAGCTATTTAGCAGTGACTGTGGATAGCTACACTGTCAACCCCGTATTTTTCCCGGGAGGAAACATAGGTAAACTAGCTGCCACTGGAACTTTAAATGACCTTGCAGTTATGGGGGCTAAACCTATAGCTGCAATGGATAGTGTAGTTGTTGAAGAAGGATTTGAAATAGAAATGTTAAAGAAAATAATTTCCTCCGTAAGGAACGTTTTGGAGAGATACGGTGTAGCATTAATTGGTGGAGACTTTAAAGTTATGCCTAGGGGCCAAATAGATAAAATAGTAATCACAATGGTCGGTTTAGGCATAATACCTCCTAATAGAGTTATTTCAGACTACAACATTAAACCCGGAGACAAAATAGTCATTACTGGTACTATAGGCGAGCATGGCGCGGCAATCTTAGCTGCACAATCAGGCATAGGTTTAGAGGAACAAAGCCTTGTAAGTGACTGTTCGCCAGTAATTGAGGCAATGGAAGTAGCTTTTAAAGTGGGAGGCATACGTGCAGCTAAAGACCCTACAAGAGGAGGATTGGCTATGGCACTTAATGAATGGGCTAGAAAATCCAAGATAACTATTGTTGTGAGGGAAGAAAATATTCCTTTAAGAGAAGAGGTTAAGGCTTACTGTGAAATGCTTGGCATAGATCCCTTAACATTAGCTTCAGAAGGTAGAGCCTTAATAGCTGTAGCTCCGGAGAAAGCTGAGGAACTTGTTAAGGCCCTAAGAAAAATCGGATACGTAAATGCGGCAATAATAGGTGAAGCTAAGAAGGGAAGGGAGGGTTATGTGCTTTTAGAAACTATAACTGGCGGGTTAAGAATATTAGAGATGCCCGTAGGAGAAATAGTACCGAGAATATGTTAGGATGAAAGCCATGAGTGAGGAGAAAAAGCTTTACAGGTCAGAAACAGACAGGATCATTTGCGGTCTTTGCGGAGGCCTTGGGGAATACTTTAAAGTTGATTCTTCCATAATAAGGCTTCTATTCATATTGTTCTTCATAATAAATCCTGTAGCTGCTACACTGTTTTATATAATAGCTTGCGCTGTTGTACCTAAAAAACCAGTTACGGGAATGGAAAGGCTTGTTAAACCTAAAACCACATCTAAAGACCAAGGTTTAGTAATATTAGGGTTATTACTTATACTAATAGGTGTTTTAGCGTTTCCAGAAATAAAGTTCATATTGAAAAGCTTATTTGGAGGATTAGCTATTGCTGCAGGTCTTCTTCTAATACTTTTAGTTATTTTCCGTAAAAGATAAAGGCTTCACAGGGCTTCTAAAACTTCTTTCCAAGCTTCAAGTGTTTTTCGAGCTTCTTCAGGACTTAGTTTAGAAATTATTGCTCCAGCATGTACAATAACATAATCTCCCTCTTTAATGTCCGGTACAAGAAGCTTATCTACTTCTCTCTTCACTCCTCCGAAGTCAACTATTGCTGTCATTTCCCTAACTTCAACAACGACTCCTGGTATTCCAAGACACATTTCTACTTGCCTCTTTTAACTTACTTAATGCCTCATTCCCTTCAAATATTTAAATTACCTACGTAGTACTCTATAGAGCATAAGTGGCCACTAACTTATATTAGCTTACATCATTGTCAATATAAGTGGAGTATTATGGAAAAGACTATTGCATTAAGAATTAGGGTTTCCGGTGTAGTTCAGGGAGTAGGGTTCCGACCATTCATTCATAGGATAGCTTCTAAAAATCACGTAAGAGGTTACGTGAAAAATCTTGGAGGAAGCGAAGTTGAAATTCATGTTGAAGGATTTCAGTGTAATATTCTGAACTTTCTAAAGGAACTTTCCTTAAAAAAACCTCCACCTGCAGAGCTTGAGGAACTCGAAATAGAGGAGGCTCAAATTCAAGGGTTCAATAAGTTCTTAATTTTGAAAAGCGGTAAAATACCTAAAATGCTTTCCATGATACCTCCTGATATAGGAATATGTGATGATTGCTTAAGAGAAATCCTCGATAAGAAATCGAGATGGTTCATGTATCCGTTCAATAGTTGTGCTTGGTGCGGTCCCAGATTCTCTATGATAGAGAAAATACCTTATGATAGAGAAAACACTTCAATGAGGGATTTTCCATTATGCGAGGAGTGTTTAAGAGAATATAAGGACCCGGAAAATATTAGAAGATTTCATGCGCAAGGAATTAGCTGTCCAAAATGCGGCCCTAAGGTTTGGCTAGTAGATAGTTCTGGGGAAAAAGTTGAAACAAGCGACCCAATAGGGTATGCTGCAAAACTCATAGATGAAGGATACATTGTAGCAATTAAGGGTTTAGGAGGATTTCACATTGCTGCGTTAGCAACGGATGATGAAGTTGTTCTAACATTACGTGAAAGGAAAAGGAGACCGCAAAAACCCTTTGCGCTAATGGCTCTCGATATTGAGACCGTTAGAAAAATAGCGTACGTACCTGAGGAGGCTGCAAAACTCTTACTCTCGCCTCAAAAACCAATAGTTCTTTTACCTAAAAAGGAAAACGTGTTTGTTTCAAAATATATTGCACCGGGATTAAACACTATAGGCGTCATGTTACCCTACACAGGCCTACATTATTTATTACTTATGAACACTAGGGATAAGTTCTTAATAATGACTAGTGGTAATCCTAAAGGAAAACCTATGTGTATAACTAATGAGTGCGCGCTAAATAAACTTTCAAAATATGTTGACTACTTACTCTTACATAATAGGAGAATAATTAATAGGGTCGACGATAGCGTTATAAGACTAACTATGGGTAAACCTGTGTTCTTAAGGAGAAGTAGAGGTTATGCGCCAAAATGGTTTAAACTACCTATTGAATTAGATAAGCCTATAGTTGCCTTTGGCGCTGAACTTGCAACAGCAGGTGCAATAGCAATAAAAGATAAGGTAATTCTTACACAATACATAGGCGATGTTGACGATTATGAAACATTAGAGTTTATGGAAGAAGCTTTAAACTTTCTCTGCAAAACATACAAAATAAATTTAAATGAGACACTTTATGTTTCAGATTTACATCCTTACTATGCAACAACAAGGCTTGCTGAAGAATATGTTGATAAATATGGATCAACACTGTTTAAGGTACAACATCATCACGCTCACATAGCATCAGTTATGGTTGAATTAGGGCTTAGACCTGAAAGGGAAATAGTTGGAATAGCAATTGATGGAGTAGGTTACGGCTTAGATGGTAAAATATGGGGAGGCGAGGTCCTAGTATCATCCTATAAGGGATTTAGGAGAGTAGGTCACTTAAGATATCAACCAATGCCAGGAGGGGATTTAGCAACAAAGTATCCGCTGAGAATGCTTATAGGAATATTATCATCAATATTTAATGAGGACGAAATATTTAGATTCTTAAACAAAATGGGGTACATGGACAAGTTAAGGTATGGTGTTAGAGAATTTAAGGCGATAATTTATCAACTAAAGACTAAAACAACACCTGAAACCTCAAGTTTAGGAAGATTTCTAGATGCTCTAGCAGCGCTTTTAGGAATATGTTTCGAAAGAACCTATGAAGGAGAGCCGGCCATGAAACTAGAGGCTTACGCTAAAGCTGCTGAAAAAATTGATCTAGAGGCAAAAATATTTAGTGAAAAAGGCAATTACGTAATTGATACTTCAGAGTTAATGTTTAACATAGTTGAAATGCTAGAGAATGGTTTAGAAAAGAGGGTCATAGCATATCAAGTGCAATATGCTTTAGGAAGTGCTTTAGCCGAAATAAGTGTTAAAGCCATTAAAAGGTTTAGGACAGAACCCATAGTGGCTGTTAGCGGAGGAGCTGCAGTAAACGACATATTATTAAGAGCAATAAACAATGTAGCTAAGGAAAACGATGTGCAAGTTGCGGTAAATACTAAAGTGCCTCCAGGCGACGGAGGTATAGCTTTAGGACAAGTGGCTGTGGCAGCATATAACTTAGCCTATAAGGAACTTTAGGTTCAAGTTTTTAAATTTAAATATACTATAGAAAAGATGGGGTTAGAAAATGGTTACAATAAGGTTCTCAACAAGAGCAGCAAATGATCCTGCGTACATTATAACCGTTGGTTTATCAAGACCCTTAAAAGATGCTTTCGCAGGGCTAGACAAATCTAAGATTAATAAAATAGGTAGGAAACTTACAAAGCTCCTTTCATATAAGGTTGCAACAGCCTTAATTAGAAATGGTTATGAGCTTCCACTACCTGAAGACTACTTATTGAAAATTAGAGGAGAAGTAACATTCAATGTTAAAGAGGAAGGAGAAGAGTTAGGTGTAGAAGTAAAGGAACTTAGGCTTGCAATAGATATTTTCAAGAAAGAGAAATCCGTTGAGTACGGAGAAGGACTTTCTGCGGGAAGCGAAGAAAGCTAAAAGTGGTTTGACAATGCCTACAATAGTAAATGATGAGCTCACCATAGTTTTTGATGGTAAATTCTACAATCAAGAACATATTTTGTGGGCTAAATTCGAAGATGGTAGAGTTGTTGATGCTTCAGAGATAGCTGAAAAAGCATCATCACTATCTAACTACATGGTTTCCATAAGGCCTGCTGATAAGGAAAAGAGAACATTCCTATTTTATAGGAGAAATGAAAAGATAGGAGAACTTTACTTCGGTAAACCTGAAGAAAGCTACGTTCAAATGAAGGCTTCAGATGAAACGTTATATTCTGCAATGTTAGAGAGAGTTTTTAAAACTGTTTCAGCTAGTGGTAAATACCCCATAGTTGTTGAAGTTTCAGGAGGGTTCAAAAATCCTGAAAGTATTACGTTAGGCATTCTTTCTCAAGAATATCTTAAATCTCTTGAGAAAGTAGTTAAAGGAAGGTTTAGAAGAGTCGCAAGCATTAAGAAAATTCCTGAAGCACTTCTTAAGGATTTCAGCATGAAACACAGTAAGTATGGTGCATTAGCGATAACAATAGAGAATGGGGGAAAGACTGTTCAGAAACCAACATATATCCCTCCAGAACATGATATACCTTTATATCCAGAATTATGTCCTATAGGTTTCACAATAGGTTTTACACCAAATTTAAGCGAATGGTTAACTATGCATTACGATCCCATAGGTTCTTATGACATAGGATATTACGTTATTGCAGAGAACTATTCGCTTAAAAAGGTGTGGGAACTTAAATTTAAGGAAAAAGAAGGTCTTGGAAAATTTAAATTAGCTGAAGTTAGCGGTAAGCTCGTAATTAAAGATTGGATGCATATCATAAGGAGTAAGAAAGTAAATAGAAAAATGTTTTTAAAAGAACTTCTCCCTAGAAGCTTCAATACGCGGGACGAAAGTGTACTCTCAGTATTTTACATAATACCTTTAAAACACGTAAGAACAGGTCTTACAGAGTGCGAAGTTTACGTTTATAGTAAATATTGGCCTTCACCTAAGCTTGTAAGATTATATATGAAGACTTCTATAGGGGAGCCTGATGGAAGCTTGTTCTGGATAAAACATGTTAACTTAACACCTTCAATGAAATGGTCTAAGGTTTGGAAGCATTGGGCTAAACCAACCAGAATATCGATAATTACTGCATGTGTTTTAAGTATTCTTAAGGAGGCTAAATAAAGTAACTTAAAGGCTTATGGGGAACATAGTTTCCAACAATATTTATTTTAAAATTACAATATGGGCATCTATTATCTTTTGTTAGCTTATATTCAATAACTCTATAGCTTGACCTTACGATGAGCGGTTTCCCACATTTTGGACAATACGTTGTTTCATATCTTAGGTCGCCTATATTCCCGACATAAACATACTTTATACCATATTCTTTTTTCGCCTTTTCATATATTTTTAAAAGCTTATTTATGGATGTTGGAGGCTTATGATATTTCCAAGCGGGATAATACCTGTTTATGTGTAAGGGAACGTTCTCTCCTAAAATATCTGCATGGTTCTTAAGCACCCATTCTATACACTCATCATTGTCGTTAGCTCCTGTAACTACTAGAAAGACTATTTCGACATGTATTCCCCAATCTAAAGCAATCTTAGCATTCCTAAACACTATCATCGGATCTAGTGCTCCTAAAAATTTCCTGTAAGTTTCCCTGCATCCTTTAATATCAAAATTTAGCCCGCTTAGTCCAGCCTCCTTTAAGGCTTTAAGAGAAGAAATAGTCATGAAACCATTACTAACTATAGTATTATAAAGTCCATGTTCGTGAGCTTTCTGAAATGCGTCTACGAGATATTCTAAGTGTATTGTTGGCTCGTTGAAGCTAGCACAAAGACCTTCATCATCATTAATTAGCGCTTTTTCAACAAGTTTTTCTGGGGGAATAATGTAGTTTCCATTAAACTTTGGCGCGTTAAAGCTTAATGGAAAATTCTGACACCAAGGACAGTGAAAATTACATCCCCAACCAGAGAACGTAAGAGCTGTGCTATTGGGCCAGAAATGAAAGAGAGGCTTAATTTCTATAGGGCGGCTTTCTACTGCGCTTAATAAACCATATCCTATATTGTAAAGTTTCCCATCAATATTGGCTTTATTTCCGCAATATCCTTTCTCACTAGGTCCCACTAAGCATCTTCTTTCACATGTACCACATAAGACGTGGTTTTTATTGAGTCTAAAATACTCCTTAGCTTCGACTAGTTTTCGCTTTTTCGCTAGCATTTTTCCATCTTCTAAGTAGTTCTAAAGCTCCAGGTTCATATTTTACTTCTTTCTCACTTATCTCTATAAATTCTAGAGGTTCATCAATTATTTTGAAATACTTTATTGGAATTCTCTTTTCTTTGGCGAAAAATATCTCTTTAAGAACACCATCACTTATTTCTCCAAAAACCCATAGCTCATCACATCTATTTATTAACTCAAAATTTGCTTCTCTAATTTTATCTCTAGCAACAGTGTCTAGGAGAAAATAGTCATAACATAGGAAGGGATTTAGAGGAATTTTTCCTTGATCAAACACGAATTTAGCTACGTGGCCCTTAAGATAATATCTTTTCTTAGACATTGCTGTGAAAACTACTTTATTACACATAGAAACCCCTGTTTAAACATCACTGCTTCTTCATTATAAAAATTTAAGTATAAGAGTCTAAATCACGATACAAATTTTAAGTATAATTTATAGGACTCTGGAGAGAGGCGACAATTCTTCAAATAGATGTAACATTACTTACAACTAACTAGCAAGGTTTTGTAGACCCAGCTATTTTCTGGATAACTATTAAGATAAGGTGATGATAGATTACTTATTAAGCTAAGCACTAAGGAGGTAGCGTACCTTATAAAGCACTTAGATGGCTCTTTAAATGAGGCGCTTAGGAAAGAGCAGGAGCTTATTGCAGAGACTTCTGAAAGAGGAAGGTGTTAACTTTAAAAATATTTTACTTGACATACGTAGTTGAAATAAATTTTTTCTAATTATAAAACATGGTGGAAATACTTAAATATTCACTGAAACATAGTGGTTTGCGGTGCTTGGGGATGCATCTTCCAAGTCGTTGAGGAAGATTTCTTAGAAAAAATTTATCAGCTAAACATAGAAATTAATGATTATTCTGCAATAACAAGTGATAACGCTTTCTTAACGGTGATGCTGTCATGATAATTTTAGCTTACGATATCGTTAGACTTGAGGAGAAATTGATAATAAAGGAATTTAGGAAGAGAAATGTTAAACTACACCTACTTAACGTCGCAACATATCCTTTACACTTTAGCAATGGATTCCTAAAGCAAGCTAGTATAGCGTTAATAAGACCCGTAAGTATGTATAGAGCGTTCTATACAGCTATTGTTCTTGAAACTAATGGTATACCTACTGTAAATAAAAGTGAAACAATACTTTCATGCGGGGATAAGATTTTAACATATAAGAAACTCGTTGAAAAGAAACTTCCAGTACCTGAAACAGTAATCGCTTTTACAACGGATTCGGCGCTGCAGGCCTACAATATCGTAGGGTTCCCAGTAATAGATAAGCCACCCATAGGTAGCTGGGGCAGACTTGTTTCACTTATTGAAAGTAGTAAGGAAGGTCTCTTAGTAGCGGAACATAGAGAAAATCTTCCTTCAACGCAATTGAAAGTTCATGTAATTCAGGAATATGTTCCCTCATCTAACACGGATATTAGATGTTTTGTTATAGGCAATGAAGTGCTTGGGTGCATTAAGAGAATAGCTACAAGTGGTGACTGGAGAAGCAACGTAGCCCGAGGAGGAAAAGTAGAGCCTATGAAGCTCAATACTGTTTTAGAAGAGCTCTCATTAAAAGCAGCAGAGGCTGTTGGTGCAGGTGTAATTTCGGTTGATTTACTTATGCATCCCGAAAAAGGGTACTTAGTTAATGAGGTTAATGGTGTGCCTGAGTTTAAAGGTTTTATGAAAGCAACAGGAATTAATGTTCCCGAAAAAATAGTTGAATACATCATTTCCAAAATGAAAATGTAGGTGATTCCACCATGAACCTAAGGGGTCGTGATTTCCTATGGTTAGGTGATTTTTCGAAAGAAGAATTAGAATTCATCTTTAAAGTAACGGCCCAGTTTAAGGAAAGATACTACTCCGGAGAAAGAATAATACCTGTACTTAAAGGTAAGATTCTCGCATTGATATTTCAAAAACCCAGTACTAGAACGAGAGTAAGTTTTGAAGCAGCTATGAAGCAGCTTGGAGGATTTACAATAACTCTTAACTGGAATGAACTTCAGCTTGGAAGAGGAGAAACCATAGCTGATACAGCAAGGGTTCTAAGTAGATATGTTGATGGAATTATGGCGAGGGTTTATTCGCATAATGACCTAGTGGAGTTAGCGAAATACTCTAGTGTACCAGTGATTAATGGTTTAAGTGATTCTTTCCACCCTGTACAAGCATTATCGGATATGTACACTATTTTAGAAAAAAAGGGTAAGTTAAAGGGGATAAAATTGGTCTTCCTAGGTGATGGTGGAAATAACGTAGCACAGAGTTTACTAATTGCTTCAGCAAAACTTGGCGTAAACATTACTATATCGTCTCCTCAAAAATACAGGCCATCAAAGAGCGTTCTTGAAGTAGCTGAAGAAGAAGCAAAACACTCAGGAGCACAAATAGATTTCGTTGAAGACCCCTACGAAGCCGTTAAAGGTGCCGATGTAATTTATACTGATGTATGGGTTAGCATGGGTCAGGAAAGAGAAAGAGAAGAAAGAATAAGGGAGCTCTCAAAGTACCAGGTAAATAGAGAGCTAATGAGGCATGCTAAAAGCGATGCTATTTTCATGCATTGTTTGCCTGCTCATAGGGGTTTAGAGGTAACAGACGACGTAATTGATGGTCCTCAATCAATAGTTTGGGATCAAGCTGAAAATAGGATGCATGCTCAAAAAGCGTTACTAGCGTTACTACTCTGAAACACTATTAACACTAGGTAACATATCTATTAATGAAGATATAACTGAGGGAAGAACTATAAGGAAACCATAAGCGTATAATGGTAATCTTAAGTCTATTGAAACATCAATTATTTGTTTATCTACAATAATTTCCCTACTAAATATCCCACCTTGAAGCATCATGTGTATTAGTAGAAAGCTAAAGACAAATAATGCTATATGCAATGACTTACCTAAAATTCTCCAGTCCTTACTTTCCTCAAGAACCCCTATAATTAAAGATATGAATATTATGAGTACGAAGTATTTTTCTAATCCATAAGCTCCAATTACAATTTGTTGTATTTTAAAGCTTTGCTGAATGGCTCTTTCAAAAATTCCTCCAATACTCCCTATAATCCATAATGGAATAATTATTGTTACAAATGTTGAAAAAGCTCCTTTTATAGCGCCCTTAACAATAGTTTTCCAAACCACTTTAGCCACCTAAAATCCTACATTCAAAACTACTCATATCAATAATACTATTATTCATTAGTAATTTTAATGTACAATTTGCACCCATTTTAATGATTTCTTTAGACAATGTTATTGTTGGCATCATTAGTACCTTGCTTTCGCAAGCTTTAAGTTTTAAATTAGTAAATTTAGAAACATTATTTATTGTAAGAACTGCTTTAACGCCTAAACTATGGGGTAAGGGATTAACTACTATAACATATAGTATTACATTGTATTGGGAATTATTTGTGTAGTATTTTAACTCATAAGGCTCTATTTGGGGAATAAATAGCTTATAATCAAATGTATAAGCTATTTTTAAAGGTAATATTTTGTTGTATTTAAATTCAAAGCCTAAGAATAACGTAGCATTTTCTAATAGCATTTCTTCTATAATTCTTAAATCCTCTGAAGAAACAGGTATTGTTAATATAGTTACTGATCCATGGACTAAGTTTATAGCCTTACTCTTTATAGTGAATTTTTCTTCACCTTTCTTAATTTCAAGTAATGCTCTAAAGTCGTTTAGAGGATATGTACCGTTATAACTTACTCTAATGTTTACTTCAGTTTGTTCTTTTTCAGCTAGACATTTTACATTAGCTATCGTTACTGAAAAATTTGTAGGACTTAAATCTATGGAGAATAGGTATAGTTCCAACAGTAACACAGCAATGATGAGCAATGCTAGGGTGTAGCCTATTAACCTAATTATTCTAGCTATTTTCTTCAATAAAATGCACCGCTATATCTTGTCTTTTATTCTTAGTACCGCTCTTCACCTGATGTTATAAGGGATACTCCTCTTAGTGTTATTATGGATCCTACCCAACCCATTACCCCTAGGAATGCTATTTTCATGATGATGTATACTCCCCAACTCAGTATCCACGAGATAAAGCCTTCTTGCGTTTTCATTTCTGGAACAACAACTCCTCTATACTCCATATAAGCTAGTATGAAAACAGTTACTAAGAGAACTAGTCCTATGGTGAGAAGGGCAAATCCACTATATTTACTCACTTTTTGAGCCATAACGTATTCTACCTCATGAATAAATGATGTTAAAATAGTGTAAAAACGTTATGATTTTCTCTTTTCACATAACAATATTACGATTAATTAACCTATTAACCTAAAAATCCTCTAAGCTCTGCGGCTTTAACCACATTTTTTATGGTTATTCTTGATGTAAGCTCTATTATTAGCTTGCGATATTCATCATGGGGTTCATCATGATCTATACTAAGTATGTCCATGGTTCTTCTTACATCACAAATTAGCTCATCGGCTTCTTTACCAACCCATTTCTTAAATGCTTCAGGAACATAATATTTCATTTCGAACTTTACGTCCTTCATTAGTGAAGGATAGATTTTCAAGAGAAGTTCAAGTTCCTCCGCTTTGCCTTTGCATGCTTCATCTAGAAATAATCCTAAACCTAAAAGTGTCGGCGGGTAACCCATAGTGTACATTGAAGCTACGAACTTTATTGCTCTTGGTAAAATTATTTCCCCTTGTTTTCTTCTATATTCTTTAACAGTTACTCTATCTCTTGTTTGAGGTATTTGCTGAGAGACTTTCCAAACCACTCTAGCTATTTTTGAAAGCCTCTTTAGGTAGGTACTTTCAGCCTTCTTAATTAACGTCATTACTTCAGGGTAGCTCTTTAAAATATTCATTGATGCTTCTTGATTTGAATGTTCTCTTAAAGTAACATATGTTTTTACGTAGTCTGGTCTTGAAGTATTGTATCTTAAAGCTGACTGTATTGTTACAGTTGAGTACCCTTTATACTCTTTAACCCAGTTTTCAATGTTATGTGGTGCTAAATGACCTCTAAAGGGAGCCTTACCCATACCTATTATGGGATATACTTTAACATAGTTTTCAGAAGCCCAATAATGTAGCTTAGCTAACGCTAGCTTAAGAGATAAAGTGCTTGCGACATGACCCGAGTGAAGTGAAGCATCACTTTTCCCTAGAAAAACTCTAAAAGCCTCTGTGAAGTGTCCTATTTCCTTAACTAAACTAACACTTGCAGCTTCAAGTAAATAGTCTATTTTCACATGCTTTCTTACAAGCTCAAAAAGAGGTATAACATGTATTTCCTTCCTAGATTTATATCCCGCCTCCTCTTCCACGAATCTCCTCAACTTATTTATTTTTCTTTGAACGTTAACTATGTCTCTAGGATTCTCCGTCATAGGCAGCACTATGTAGTGGACGGCTTCTTCACTGTAAAGTTTGGATGATTTTAAATTAGCTAATATGGCCGCCATTAAAGTCATTAAATGCCTACTTTCGCTTTCTAAAATATCGTTTGGTGCCCTAACTGTTATTAGAAAGTCTTTCCCAGCAAGAAAACCTCTCTTATAAGCTTCCTGAACAATCCATTCGGGTTGGTGATATGCTGTAAGTTTTCCTTCATAATCAACCATTATTTCGTCGCATCCAAAACCTCCATCAATAAGGGGTGTGATAACGTTAACTGCTTCAGAAACCTCTTCTTTCGTAGTTATTTTAACCGTGCTGTCTGGGTGCTGAGTTGCCATGAATATTGGTATTAATAATACTCACCTAGCCTCAGTCTAGCATTATAACTCTTATATTAGCTTTTCCCGCAAATACTCTATGAAATTTCGATTAAACCTAACTTAATAAGTGCTTGAATCGTTCTTGCATAGTCCTTTTCTTCGAACCATCCGTACTCGGAAATCATGAACTCATAGAGTTCACGATATGTTCTTGGCTTAATATTTAACGCTACTATAGTGCTATATATTATTGAGAATAGTGCTTTGTTTTTCTCCATAAGCGAAGCAAGTTCTCTTGCCACCTTAGGTTTCTCGGTGAAAACTTTCTTCATGCTAAATAGTTCCTTAACTTTTAACCTTAATGTTTTCTCCGAGAAATTCTTAGAAGTTTTTATCTTAACCCTTCTGTACCGTAGTTTTGCTAAAATATTTTTCTTAACTTTCATAACTTCACTACACGTATGTTTCCACCTAGTACATAAGGTATCTAATGTTTTTAAAGCATAGGTGAGGTAGTGTTTTGTGAATATGTTTTTCAAAACACTTGCTTTATCAGCACTACTTAAGATCCTTACAAGTTTCTCATAGTAATTCTTCATAAGGTACATGTGTATTAAACTAACCATTCTCTCATCTACTGTTTTGGATGAAATAGTATAGCCTAAAGTTAATGCTGAAACTCCGGTTAACTTCAAAGAAAGAGGGCTTACCTTATCTGGAGTATCCATATGTGTATGGTAATATTTATCTGGCCATTGATTAAACATGATCGATGGTTTCTTAGCGAAATTACTTATATCATGGTCGCTTCCTACAGAGTATTCCGTAAAAACATATTTAACCACAGGAAGCCTCGTTGAACCACTAAATGTGTGCTCTCTTCTAAAAACAGCATCTACGATTGCTTCGGCAAGTTCACTTCCGAAGTGAGGTAATGTGAGAGGTGTTTTGATTATGTTAAATGTTGAACCTGTTCTTTCCTGGGCTTCACCAACCATGTCTAAGTTTATTAGGAACTCCAGTTGCTCAATTACTGAAGGTTCTTTCTGAAGAAGCGCTAATGTTCCAGTGTATTCTGGAACCCAAATGAACCTGAATCCTAATTCTCCTCTATCTAAACATTTTCTCTCATAAACGTTTATCAAAGTTCTAGATATTTCAAGTAATGTTGCTGAACCTGATGCGTTATCGTTTGCTCCAGGAGATGGATGGCAGTAATGTGCTATGTACCCAACGTACTTACCTATTTCGCCTTCGATTTCGGCAACTATGGAGAATCCTTGCTTAACCCTATAGTCAGCGTCAATAAAGGTTTCAACAACAACTTTTCTTCCCTTCTCTACAGCCGATACTATTTCATTAGCTACCCTTTCTGAAACAGCTAGGGCAACTGTTTTAGAGTATTTTCTCGCCTCCTTCCTACTAAGAAACAGGCCGAAGTAGGGTACAGCATTTGGTTCAGGAGAGTTTCTCTTAAAAACAATTATTCCCTTAGCCCCAGCTTTAGCAGCTTCAATAAATACATTGTAGGGTCTTTCGGAGACTAAAACAAACTTATCTGAAACATTAATTTTGCGGAAAACACCGGGTCTCCAAGAGCCTATATAGACTATTTCTCCTTCAATAACCTCCCCCTTTGTTCCAGGAGAATGCGATATAACCATTGTAGGAATTTCTCTAAAAGTTGAAACAAGTTTTTCGTATGGCTTAACAATTTTTAACCAAGCATCCTTAATATCCCATCCCATAGGTGCTGTAAAGCCGTAAAACTTTGAAATACCGTCGTATTTAAATGTAATTTTCCTAACATTTAAACCATAAGCTTTAACTTCCTTCGCTATATAGTTGCCTGCATCTATGAGTCCTTGTGATCCTTGAATTCTATGATACTTACTTATTTCGTAAACGTGCTCCATAGCTTTCTTTGAAGAAAATTCTCTTTCAAAAACCCCTATGATACGTTCTATTTTCAAAAGTAAACACCTTACCGGTAATTAGGTTAGGTAAAATGTATTTAACGATTTCCCATAACTGAAATTAAAGAAAATACTATTATTCTAGGCTAGAAAAATTATTTCTTCAAATTTATCTTTAAATTCAGGGTGTTTTTCTAACCATTTTTTTACGAAGCTACATGAAACCTTAAGTTTTCTAAATTTTCTCTCCAAAGCATATTCTAGTGCTTTCTTCACGACTTTGGATGCTAAACCTTTGCCCCTAAATGCTCTAAGCGTGTATGTTGATATTATGTGAAAAACGTCATTATCTATTTCGTAAAGAAGCCTTACTGCTCTTTTACCGCAAACTTTAGCGTAAAACATTTTATCATTAAATCCTATGCTTAACTCTTTGCATTCATTAGACATGCACTTGCTCACCTTACCCTTAACCAAGTTAGCCTTTGAAGGAGAATAAATAGTTTGCTCTTAGAGCTTAATTGCGTAGTTAAACCCTATATCGTATTGTAGCTAAAGCTTTATTTTCTATGATACTAGTTTTTCGGTAGGGTGTACATGTTTTGCACGAATGGAGTATTGCCGAAAGCATAGTTGTTTCATCAGCTAAAATAGCTCAAGAACATGGGGCTTCAAAGGTTGTTAAGGTCTATGTGAAGGTAGGTGAGCTTTCTCAGCTAGAATTAGAGATCTTAAAATTAGCTACTAATGAGCTTAAAAGAGAGTATGATGTCCTTAAGAATGCTGAGTTTCTTTTTGAAATTGAAGAAGCGGTTTTTAAATGCTTAAGCTGCGGTTTTACATGGAACTTTACTAATGTGAAAAAGAGAATTAATGAAGTGTTTTGTGGATCACCAGATAAAGAATGTGACAATCCTGTACATTATGTTCCCGATTTAGTAAACTCGTTTGTAAAATGCCCTAAGTGTGGAAGCCCGGATTTTGAAATAGTGAAGGGAAGAGGGGTTTACATAGCTAAAATAGATTTCATAAAATAAGCGGTGATTATCATGAAATTCTATGATCCTAGAGATGCAATTATTAAGGAAAGATTCAGGAACATAAAATATACTGTGCTTATAGGGAGTGGTAAAGGTGGTGTTGGAAAATCAACTATTTCAGCTATTTTAGCTCTTAAGCTTTCTAGAGAAGGATTTAATGTGGGACTTCTAGACCTAGATCTTCATGGCCCAGTGATTCCTGAAATTTTAGGTTTAGAAAATACTGAGCCTGAGGAGAGTAAGAAGGGGCTAGTGCCTCCTGAGACCTTAGGAGTAAAAGTAATGTCCATAGGTTTCTTTGCGAAAAATGAAGCAATCCCCTTAAGAGGTAAAGCAAAAACTAATGCGATCAAGGAGTTACTAGCAATAACTAATTGGGGTTCTTTAGACTTCCTAGTTGTTGATTTACCTCCCGGAACAGGAGATGAAACATTAACTTCTGTAGAAAGCATTAATGGAAGTAAGGGGGCTTTGATAGTAACAATACCTTCAAGAATTTCCTTAAGCGTTGTTGAAAGGGCCATTAGATTATTTAGTGACCTTAAAGTTCCTATTTTAGCGCTTATAAACAACATGGCATATTACGTAATTGCTGGTGAAAGAGCTTTCATCATAGGGGAAGGTAATGTATTTTCACTAGCTAATAAATACAATATAGAATATGTTATTGAAATACCATTTGACTTCAAAATAGCTAAGGCCCTCGATGAAAATGCTCCAGAAAAACTTTTAGAAACTGAAGTAGCTGAAAGAATAGGTAAAATAGTGGAAATTTTAAAGAGTAAAGTTGAGAGAAGAAGTTGACAGTACATGTTGTTTCATCATATAAAGAAGCTTTTGAAAGATTAGAATCAATTATAAGGAGTTTTGAGCAAATATATAGCGTTAAACTAAGTTACATCGAAACATCAATAAGTTTTCCTAAACTCTACGCTACTGAAAAATTTCTTGAACTAGAGAAGTTAGCAATCGTCCTTAAGAAAACTCTTACCGAGAATTATGATTTACCAATAGTAGCTATTACGACAGGTAGCGAGTACTTCGTTATTGACGGCCATCATAGATGTTATGCTAAGTATATTTCTGGGCGCTCAAGTGTTAAAGCGTTTAGAATATTTTTTAGAAACTATTTTCCGAGGTTTAAGTATACTTGGAACTCTATGGAAATAATAACCACTAATGAGCGCTTACCTAAGGAGTATGATTACTGGAAAACTATAATTAAGTACGTTGAATATTATAGAAGGATCTATGGGAAAAGCGTTCTCGTGAAATATGGAAGGGCATATGTGGATAAGCTTGTTCCAACGCAACCGTTTATTGAGAAATCAAAGGTTAGAACGTTAATGAAAGAAAGGGAGTTTATTAATCCTATAGTAGTGTTAGAGTTTGGGGGAAAGTATTATATAGTTGATGGGCATGCAAGAGCATATATTGCTCATATTAGAGGTAAAGAAAGCATAGAAGCTATCGTTTTAAAAATGAAGCATATTCCAGAGCTTGCGCCCGGAACTGTTAGAACAGCTGAACTATTAGCATTAAAAAGTATACGTAACATCAAAATCCTGTAGGTAGCGAGCCTATTCTCCCTACAGTTCAGCTTTACGAATTATAGCTCTAAAAATAGCGTGAGCAGTAATAATGCCTACTACTTTTTCTCCTTTTGCTATAACTACTGCGAAGTTATTTCCTGTTTTACTCATATTGTTTAATGCGTCCTCTACTTTAGAATGATTCCAAACGTGTGGTGGTGCAATGTTCATAATATCTGAAGCCTTGAGCTCAGCGAGAGTTTTGAGCGGCATATGTGCTCTTTTAAGTGACCTTGTTACTGACGAAAATGGGGCAAATAGGGCTGTTGTTCTCTTCTTACCGAACATTATCATGAAATCTATGTACGTTATTATGCCTCTCATTTTGCCTTTCCTGTCAATAACTATTATGTAATGTTTATCCTCTCTAAGATGTTTAAGGACTTCTTCAACGCTTTCGTTTTCATGTACAACTTCAAATTTAGGTAAGACATCTTTATGTTGCTCAAGAAAGTTCTCTATTTTCATCTTTAAAACTTCCTCAAGCGCTGAGTAGAATTTCTTAAGAATAATCTTGCCGCTTCCATAGTCCCTCATTTCCGCCTCCCCCTTCTACGTATAAGTTTTCTCCAGCGAAACTCAATATGCTTAGTTGGAGGTCCATGTTCAAAAACATACTTTAGAAGAGGTGGTGTTATAAAGTTCGTTACTAAGACTATAAGTAACGCTGCTAAATATGCTTCTGCACCTAAAATACCATATGAATATCCCATATAAGCTGCTATTATGCAGAATTCTGCTCTCGGAAATAACCCAAAAGCAACACGTAAAGAGGCTAAAGCAGGATATCCTATGAGAAACGAAGTTAATCCTCCACCGAAAGTTTTACCTAGAAGAGCACCGCCTATCATAGCTAGGTAAAATGGTAAATAGTTAAAATTAATGGTTCGTTTAATATCTAGTTCAGCAGCTGTAATCATAAAGAATATTATGGAAAATATCATTGATAGAAAACGCATTCTTTCAGAAACTCTTCTAATACCTCTAGCTTCCGAAAAAGCTAAACCTGTTGCGTAAGCTGCAACTAAAGGTGATAAGCCGAAGTACTTTGTTAAATAAGCTGATAGAGCAAATATTCCTAAGAGAATCGAGAATAAAGCTTCTTCAATATGCATTTTGAAAGCTAATGACATTATTTTACTTGATAATCTATGCAATATTAAGACCGTTACAATCCAGAAAAGGAAGGCTAAGGTAGCTGTTTTTGCTAGAACAATTATGTCGAACCTTCCTGTAGTTATGAAGGCTGCTCCAGCAACTATTGTTATTAACGCTACTAAGTCGTCTAAAACAGCAACACCAAGTATTGTGTATCCTTCAGGGGTGCCTAGCTTATCTATTTCTATAAGCGTTCTTACCGTAACGCTAATGCTTGTAGCTTCTAAAACAGCACCTATGAAATATGCTGATTTAGGTGGATAGCCAAAAGCTATCCCTATAAGGTAGCCTATTGCGAATGCTGCAATAGCTTCACCGATAGTTATTATTCCGTAAAGTTTCAGATTCTTCATAAAATCTCTATAGCGTGTTTCGAGACCTGCATAAAATAGGAGAATTGCATCTCCAAACCATCCGATAACCTTGACTGTATCGTTTATGGGGAAAATGTTCAGCAAGGCTGTTCCTAAGATTAAACCAGCTACTAAATCCCCTTTACGGGAGGAAATTTTAGCCTAGCAAATAGTTCTTCAAAGAGCTTACCTACAATCATAGCTAACGCTAAAGCCAACATAAGACTTAGTAATAACTCTTCAGCGGATAACATAGCTGGTTCCCCATAGTTCATGAATTTCCGCTATGTGTAAGAGAAAACGAGCAAATATAATTAGGTTTCTTAAAGAATATTTCAGAAAAACACTAAGGTGCTTTACTAGTTGAAGGCATGCTCACTATACTCTGGAGGTAAGGATAGCAATTACGCGTTACATTTAGCATTCTTTAAAGGCTTCAACATTAAATGCTTAATAACGTTAAAACCGAAAAGAGAGAATTCATGGATGTTCCACTATCCAATGATAGATTATACGGAGTATCAAGCAAAAGCGTTGGAGCTGCCACAAATAAGAGTTGAGACTTCCGGTATTAAAGGCGAAGAACTTAAAGAACTTAGAAAAGCACTAGAGTTAGCTATGGAAAGATACGATATTGAAGCTGTTGTTACAGGGGCTCTCCTTTCAGATTATCAAAGAATGAACATTAATTTTGTTGCTGAAGAGCTAGGATTAGCGGTTTACAGTCCACTTTGGCGTAAAAACCAAGAAGAATACATTAGAGACCTAGTCAAACATGGTATTAAAGCATTAATAATAGAAATAAAGACTTATGGTTTGCCTCTCAAATTTCTAGGTAAGGTTATTGATGAGAAAAATGTTAATGAAATAATTTATAGAGCTAGAAAGTATGGATTTAACCCCGCATTTGAAGGCGGCGAAGCAGAAACATTCGTTATTGATGCCCCATTATTTAAGTATAAACTTAAAGTTTATGGAAGAGAAATCATAGTATCAGAGTTTGAAGGAAAATATGTTGTAGAGAAAATAGAGTTGATAAGAAAATGATACTTAAGAATTGCAGATACGCTATATTGAATCTAGAAGACACGTTCATTATGGAAAACATTGACATAAGAATTCTAGAAGGAAGAATTGCTGAAATAGGCAAGGATATTGTAAGAGAACAGGGAGAACCATTAATTGATTGCTCAAAAATGGTAGCAGTACCTGGAATGGTTGATGCTCATACACATTTATTTACTTACAATTATAGAGGAATGTTCCTTGACTGTGACCGGTTAAAGTTGTGGAACATGCTTTTAGAAAATCCCGTTCCTTCATTTAACATGGAGGTTCTTGAAAAGTTCCTTGTGAAAAATGGTTTAACAGCTCTTTTAACCTTGGACCCTAACCCGGAAAACTTACGCTTAAAGAAGAAGAGCTTACCCATTATTTTTAAAGGGAGATACTTAGTTAAGAGTTTTAGGGAAAAAGGCTTTAGTAAAGAGAAGTTCATACATGTAGATTCTCTAAGAACATTTACTCCTGAAGAATTCTCTGAAATAATAAGAGAAAATAGTGGCTCATTAGTTTCAATACACATAGCAAACACTAGAAATGAAGTTTTTCAGTTTAAGAGGAAATACGGAGATTTCCAAGTAAGCTATCTTGAAAAAATTAATGGACTAAAGGAAAATGCCGTTTTAGTAGGTGTTGAATGGATAACTAGTAGAGAAATAGAGTTAATTAAGGCCTCAAACGCTAAAGTAATCTTAACACCTCAATGCAGCCTTTTACATTCACCTGGAGGATTTCCTCCAGTTAAAGAATTTATTAAAGAGAAAATAACGTTCGCGTTGGGATCATGTTCTTTAACATGTTCTTCAGGATTCCTCTTTGACGAACTTAGGGAGTTATTAAGATTCGTTAGAAGCAGTTATTGGGATTTCAAAACATCAGTTAGGGAGTTATTTAAGACTGTTCTTCATGGTTCTTCGGAAATACTAGGTATTTCATCTGAAAGCTTAAGTATTGGGAGAAATGCTTATGTTACATTATTTAAGGCAGCATCACCTAATTATAGGCTAACGAATTCGGAGAAGGTTTTAGAAAACCTAGTGATGTTTAGTGAACCCGAAGATGTAATGTACATAATTACTCCGGCTAGCGAATTTATGTTGTTAAAGGAGGAAATTGGTGAATAAGTTTTATTAGAAGCGATACAGTCTTATTCAGCAAGAACTGTAACTAAAGGTTTTTTAAAATGGAGGAGCTTTTGAACCATGTTGTCAGTGTCGGCACTAGTGAGGGTGCGGAATATGTTGAAGCTAGGTATCATAGAGTAGCAGAATCATATATTGTAATGAAATATGATAAAGTAATTAGTGTAGGGAAATCGGTAAGCGAGGGAGTAGGTGTAAGGGTTTTAGTAAATGGATCTTTAGGCTTTGCTTCTACAAACATTTTATCACGTGAAGCACTTACAAAAATAGTTAAAAGAGCCATAGAGAAGGCAAGAGCTTTAGCCGCCCAATACAGGGAGCCTATAGAGCTTGCTCATATGAAACCTAGAGAAGCAAAATACAGTGCACCTATGAAGAAAAGTTTTGATAGTATGAGCCTTAAAGACAAGATAGTGCTCTTTAAGGAAGTCTGGAGTGAAGCCAGAAATGTGCTGAGGAAATCTAGAATGCAAGCATTTTTCATAGAGTATATTGAAAGTTCTGAGGAAAAATTGCTAGTAACAAGTGAAGGTGTTAAAGTGGAAAGCTATGTTCCAAGAGTAAGCATTTACGGCAATTTCGTAATAAATGCTCCTGAGAAAGGTACTATGCAAAGATTTTTTGAAAGGGGCGGCAGCGGAGGCTTAGAACTTCTGGAGAAATGGAATATTAAAGAGAGGGTTGTAACTGAAGCTAAAATACTTGAAAAAGTACTTCTTGAAGGTAAATCTCCTCCTAAAGAGAAAGTAGACGTTGTGATTGGAAGCGAAGTTGTCGGATTAATAGTTCATGAGTCATGCGGGCATCCTAGCGAAGCAGATAGGATTTTAGGTAGGGAAGCTGCTCAAGCTGGCGAAAGTTTCATTAAAAAAGACATGGTAGGAAAGGAGAGAATAGGCAACGAAATAGTTAATGTAATAGATGACCCAACTATTCCTGGAAGCTACGGTTATTACCTTTACGATGATGAAGGCATTAAAGCAAGGCCTAAATATTTATATAAAAATGGAATAATTAATGAGCTTCTTCATAATAGATGGACTGCAAGAATGTTTGGCGTTGTAAGCAATGGTTCAGCTAGAGCTAAGGATTATACTTCAGAGCCTATAATTAGAATGTCTAATACGTATTTTAAACCGGGAGATATGAGTTTTGAAGAGTTAATAGAGGATATTAAGTTAGGAGTATACATTAAATCATACATGGAATGGAACATTGACGATTTAAGATGGAGCCAACGATATGTTGGTTTAGAATCATACCTTATTGAAAAAGGCGAAATTAGAGGATATGTAAAATACCCTGTTCTCGAAATAACGACTGAAAGCTTCTATAATAGTGTAGATGCTGCAGATAGAAGCCTAGAATTTCATGCTGGAACGTGTGGTAAGGGAGAGCCTGCTCAGGGAGTTCCCGTGTGGTTGGGGGGACCTAATGTCAGATTGAGAAGTATAGTTTTGGGGGTTGCTCCCTATTGATTGTGGAAATAGATGAAAATAAAATTATAAGTTTAGCTAAAAAAACTGTAACTGAAGCTTTAAAGGCGGGGTTCGAAGAAGTAGCTGCCATAGTGAATTATGAAGATGAAGCGATGGTGAAATTCGCTAATAGTCAGCCAAGTATTCTGCAAAGCTGGAATAATATTAGCGTATCAGTATATTTAGCTAAGAACAGAAGAGTAGCAACGTTAAGCTTTGAAATACCTCGAGAAGAAGACGCCCTTGGCTTCATTAGAAACTTTGTTTCAGAAATAGAGCTTTCTGAACCATCAGAATACTATGCACCATTACCTAAGCTTGAAACGAAAATTAAAGGACCAGCTGAAATACATGATTCAATAATTAAGGCTCTTACTGAACCCGAAACGTACTCTGAAGAAATTTTAAACACAGCATTAACTTACGAAATAGATAAACTTGCTGGAATGTTTAAGGTTGTAGCTGGTTTTGAAGCCTTAGCTACATCTACGGGAGTTGAAACATTAGAAAGTTATGGAAAATATGAATTCTATGTAAGAGTATTTAAAGGTGAAGGAAGCGGGCAATGGGCATCGGCTGGAAGAATTCTTAGAAGAGAAGAAATTGTTGAAACAACAAGGGTAGCTTCAGAATATGCATTAGCCTCTAAAAGGAGGGAAAAGGTAGCATCAGACGTGTATGATGTAATACTTTCACCGATGGTTGTAAGTAACATTTTCAACATAATAGGTACTATGGCTTCAGCTTTCGAAGTTGACATGGGCTTATCTATTTTTGCAAATAATAAAGTAGGTGATGTTGTAGCCTCTGATAAGTTAACATTAATTGATGATCCGAGAAACCCAGAATCATACTCTATGACATATGTTGATGCTGAAGGTGTTTTAACGAGAAGAAATGCGATAATAGAGAAAGGTGTTTTGAAAACATTTCTCCACAATAGTAAAACAGCGAGAAAATATGGAGTCAAATCAACGGGAAATGCTGGCTGGATAAATCCGCATCCATGGTCATTGGAAATAGCGGCTGGAGAACTTAAATATGATGAATTAATAGCAGAAGTTAAGAAAGGACTCTTAATAACGAACAATTGGTACACTAGAATGCAAAACTATGTCGAAGGAATGTTTTCAACAGTAACAAGAGATGCATTATTTCTTATAGAAAATGGTGAAATAAGTAAAGCTGTAACAAAACTTAGGATAACAGATAAACTACCTAGATTACTTCGTAATATAAAAGACTTAGGTAGGAGAAGATACCAAATTAAATGGTGGGAAGCTGAAATACCCACCATAGCCCCCTACATTTTAGTAGAGAAGATCCATACAACAAAGCACATGCTCTAAAAATCGAGGGATTATCGGCGTGAATAAGGAGAAGGAATTGATTGTAGTTGAAGTTTTTGTTGATAAATTAGAGGAGGGAGAAGCCATAGTTAATACCATTGTAAAAGTAGCTGAAAAATTAAGGGAGCTCACCGTTAAGACTATAATTAAGGACATTTTTGATGACGAAGTAATTTCTAGGTATGGCATATTAGTTTCACCAAGTATAGCAGTTAACGGAGTTTTAATGGCGGTAGGCTATAGGCCTTCTGAAGGAGATTTTAAAGACATGCTCCTTAGAGCAACGATGAGAATTTAAGGTGTAAGTTTGGGTAAATATGAAGCGTTAATAACGGACTTGGACGGGACTTTAGTAAAAACTAATATAAACTGGGATAAATTAAGAGCAAAAGTAAGGGGGGTTCTTAAAACAAATCATCCCTTGAAGCCCTTAGGGTTAAGTGTATACATACTTACACGGAACAATCCCAAACTTAGAGAGAGAGCATTTAAAATTATAGAGAAAGAGGAGCTGGAGGCAGCAAGAAAAGTCTTTTTTGATAAAAAACTCTACGAAATTTTTACTTACTTAAAATTTAGGAATATAAAAATAGGTCTCGTAACTTTACAAAGTAGAAGAACAGCATTAATAATTTTAAACAGGTTAGGTCTCATTAAATTTTTTAGAACAATAATAACACGTGATGATAGTTTAGACAGGTTTGTACAGTTAAGGATTGCTATCGACGAACTTGGTGTAAAGCCTTCAAAGACAGTGTTTGTAGGCGATACTCTATGGGATTATGAAGCCGGGTTAAAAATGGGGTGTAAAACAGTTATTGTGGGAAGTTTCGATGAACTTACAGGGTGCGATAGTGTTAGAAGCATATACGAAATAGTAAATTACTTTTAGCTTAAAGCGTGTTTAAACGGCATCCCCGATAATTAAGGAGGTTACGACGTAGTTTATTTTGGGTAAAATTTAGATTTAAGAATAGCCGATTTCCTAAAGAGGCTTAAGACTATGGGTAAACCTAAACTCTTCATTACAAGGCAGTTGCCAGGAAATGTTGTTGAGAGACTTAAGGAATATTACGAAGTCGAAGTTTGGGATAAATATTCACCACCACCTTATAGCGTTTTATTAGAAAAAGTTAGGGAAGTTAATGCTTTAGTTTCTCTATTAACTGATAGAATAGACTGTAATCTCATAGAGAATGCACCTAAACTAAGGATTATAGCGCAATACGCTGTAGGTTATGATAACATAGACGTTGAATGCGCTACGAAACATGGAATATTCGTTACGAATACTCCAGGAGTACTTACTGAGACTGTCGCTGATCATACATGGGCTCTAATATTAGCTGTATCTAGGAGAATTGTTGAAGCCGACCATTATGTTAGAAGTGGAGAATGGTGGAACAGTAAGACTGGGTGGCACCCTATGATGATGTTGGGGTACGACGTTTATGGTAAAACACTAGGCATAGTTGGTTTAGGTAGAATAGGTTCTGCTGTAGCTAGAAGAGCAAAAGGTTTCAACATGAAAATTCTGTATTACGATAGGAGAAGAAAGCCTGAATTGGAAAGGGAACTTGGAGCAAAATATGTTGATTTAGAAACTCTTCTCAAAGAAAGCGACATAGTATCTCTCCACGTGGCTTTAACTCCTGAAACAAAATATATGATAGGTGAGAAAGAGCTTAAGTTAATGAAGAAAACAGCTTTCCTCATAAATACTGCGAGAGGGGCAGTTGTAGATACTAACGCTTTAGTTAAAGCTTTAAAGGAAGGATGGATAGCAGGCGCCGCTCTTGATGTTTTTGAAGAAGAACCTCTACCACCAGATCATCCACTATGTAAATTAAAGAACGTTGTCCTAGCACCTCATGCTGGTAGTGCTTCTTGGGAAACCAGAACGAAAATGGCAAATATTGTAGCTGAAAACCTAATTGCTTTTGCCAAAGGAGAAATCCCGCCAACACTTGTAAATAAGGAAGTAGTAAACGTAAGGAAACCGGGCTTTACGTAAATTGCAAATAAAATTAAATATTATTTTTGGTCCAAACAAATAACTCGCTTATGATGTAGTTTACTACGTAGCCAACAAAAATGCCTAGCAAATTAGCAAGTAAGTAATGTATTCCTAAAATTAATGTAAGGGAGATTAAGGTAATGTAGTTTGTAATGGCTCCTAAAGCTACTGCTATATGGTATTTGACAAGCTTTCTGAAAAACCCTCCTCTAAACTCTTTAAAAGTCCAGTAATTGTTTAAAATAAAGTTATTTAAAATAGAAACTTCTATAGCTATGGGACTAGCAAACTTAACGTTTACACCATTTACTACAAGTAACCATAAGATGCCCTCATTAACGAGAATTCCAGAGGAACCAACTAAACCAAACTTAATAGGTCTATAATTAACTTTCTTTATGGCTCCTAAGATGTACCTTAATGTTTTAACTAAACCTAAGTTCTTACGATAACTTATTACATGTGTTTCAACATCATTTCCTAATATGAAATCTAGCATTTCTTTCGAATCAGAGACATTTGGAACATTATAGTTATGAAGCATTACTATAGCTAATGGCTCAGGATCTACTAGCTTATTTGTTTTAAAAAACACTTTAGAAATTGCTTTTAAAATGATTCTTTCTAGTATATTCCTTCTAGGATAAATAGCAACTATAGCGTTATTGTGTTTATCTAAAATCTCATCTATGTAATTTACTATTTTTCCTAATTCCTCTTCATTAACGTAAGAGATAATTGTAGTTAATTTCTTTTCCAAACAAGGATTCCCTATTTAAAATTGTTCTTCAAGCGCCATTATTATGTTTTTCAGCATAATGTGATGTCTTCTTTCATCTTCATACAGTGTTCTTAAGGTCTCCCTTATCGAATAAATATTAACTTTTTCTGCTAAATCTATTAAGCCCTTTACAGCGTTTTCTTCAAGTCTTAAATGTTCCTTTAACACCTCTATTAGCTCTTTCGTTTCCTCTTCCTCTCCTATTCGTTCTGCTTCAACCTTAAAGTCCGTTCTAGAAACTTCTTTAAGAACGTTAATTGATGCCTTCAGCAATTCCCTATGGGCTAAACTATCAATCAAAATACCCTCTAGTACCTCTCTAAGCACTGGTGATTTTATTCTCTTAAGGGCTGACCCATACATTTCTATGGACCTCACTTCGAGCCTTAAATGCTTCCTTAACTTCCTTATAATATTCTCTAAATAGTCTCTATTTGATGACACTTTATTTATCCCCAAAAACTATTTTTTACATTTCAGTAAATATATTGTTTAGTGGGATTTGCTAATGAGCCGTCTTTTTTCCTTAACAGAAAGCATTTATTATGTAAAGTTATTGAAGGGAGAGGATTTACTTAAGGAACTCCGTAAACTACTTCCACAAACGGGTTTAGAATTGGGCTTTATAACAGGTATCGGTGGTTTGGAAAGGGCAAAAATAGGTATTTTTAAAGGGAACGGTTACGATGAGGTCATTATCGAGGCTTTAAAAGGGCATGTATTAGAGGCTGCTTCGTTAATAGGAAATTTTGTAAGGGCTCCTAACGGAGAATATTATCCACATTTACATGCTGTCATTGCTAGATCTAAGGGGGAAGTTTATGCAGGCCATGTCCTTGAAGGATGTATTGTTGATCCATTTTTGGAAATATTTATATATGCATTACCGGGGAAAACCGATGTTATTTCTGAGTTTAAGCATAGATGGACTTGATTTATTGGAAAATCTTATCTGGATTTTCTAAAGCATAAGCTACAAGTTTCTCCAATAACACCTCTAATTGGACACTCCTTTTATTTGCTGACTCTATCTTACGTTTTAACGCTTGTATTTTAGCGTAGGTTTCCCAAGGTATCTCGAGAGCTATTTTACCATGTTCGGGCCTTGCTTTTTCTAAGAGAATATTAACTACCTTATTTAGCTTCTTCTTGCTAAAACCTACATTATCTATTGTAACTATGTTTTCTCTTAAAAGCTTCTTCTTAATTTCATTGGGTGTTTTAGCTCTAGCTACTAAA
This sequence comes from uncultured Desulfurococcales archaeon, assembly GCA_964564025.1. Taxonomy (GTDB): domain Archaea; phylum Thermoproteota; class Thermoprotei_A; order EX4484-217-1; family EX4484-217-1; genus DRYM01. Next base: position 94,601 of record CAZLZO010000001.1, on the reverse strand, counting down.
ACCATAATGTCAGGTCTATAAAATCTGCTGTAAAGTGTTACTACTTGGTGTTCTCTTAGCCTTAATGTTTTCTTTTCCTTGACTGTTTCGACAGCTTCTGTTCTTTTTACGCCTAAAATATCTGCTAAACCATCCCATAGTCCTTGAATCCACTTACTTCTCCATTCTTCAGCGGTTAAAGGCTTAGCAAAGGGCCCTCTCATATCTCTTATTCTTATATGCCATTCCTCAAGTTCTTTACACTCAATTATTATGTTGGGTCTTTCAATAGGGGGATCATGACCTAACTTAACTATGTTTAGAGTTTTACCTCCATAAACCAGTATGTCTGGTCTTAATGCGGTATAGAAACTCCAGGCTTTTTTAAGATCTTGGCTATCTTCCCACCCTATAGGTCTAGGTGCTTCAACAAAGAAGCTTAAGAAACCCTTTCCTCTAACGTAAATTACAACGTTAGGCGGTATCCAACCTAACTTTTGCTTACCTGATCTTTCAAAGGATAAATATCCATGCTCAGGAAATACTATGTAGCTACCATGTTCATGAAGTATGTTTAATAGTGAAGCTAGAACCCATGTTTGATAAATAGATCTCATATTTGTTCTTAAAGACGTTCTTAAAGCTGCACCAGCAACTCTTTCGAACTCTTCGTGATCTATTTTTCCTCTTAGCAAATCATACATATAGTTAAATATTTTCTTTCTCAAATGAGCATATGGGTCTTCAATAAAACTCCTAAGTTCCTTAGAAAACAACACTCCTTGAAGATTATAGTTTTGAGTGAGCTTATCAATTTCATACATAAGTTTCTTAATCCACTTCTTAGCAATTTCAATTTCTAATCCTAAGATATGGTTTATGAAGCTATCACGTAGTTTTTCACGCAATAAGTCGAACTCCTTAGCTAAAGACCCGCTAAATCTAAAGCGTCTTTTGGGATCATGCTTATCTAGGAAATTCACTAATTCAGTATAGTTCTTTACCCACTCAGCTTCACTCATGACATATGCTCTCCTCAGTAATACATTCTCCAACGCTCACACTTAAAACTATAAAAGACATTAATAATGAGGTTTCGAAGAAGGAATACTTAGTAATTAACATATTTCCGTTTCCCTGCATTTTGAGCTATGTTTAAAGGTGTGTTTAAGCAGAAAATATTCTATGGTAGTACAAGGTGGGTAGAGTCATTAAACCTAAAGATGCAGTAAATAGGAGAAAAGTTATTGAGAAAGCGTTAGAAGACTTAAACCCCTCATTAAGAGAGGAGTATAGACGATTTTTGGAGGAAATCAGTGAAAAGGAAGCTCTTGAAAATATGTATGAGGAAATTCTAAGAAGTATTAGGTCGAAGCGTAGGCCTCCTAAAGTAGGGTTAGATTAGCTATGAGGCTAAAGGTTATTAAGAGAAATGGTGCTGAAGAATACTTCTCCCTAGAAAAACTAGAGGAATCCATTGTTAAAGCTCTTAAATGCGCTAATATAAATGCTAAGGAGGCTGGAAAGGTTGTTTCAGAAGTTCTTGAAACTCTTGAAGCTAGGGGTTTGAAAAAATATTCCTCTCAAGAAATAGCTGATGCTGTAGAGCTTATTCTAGTTCAGAAGGCAATAAATAATCCTGTATGGTTAGAAGCCGCTAAATGCTATGCTTTAGCAAGGATTTATAAGAATTGTGGCAAGGATCCTTCAAAAATAAGTGATGTTGATAAAAAGCTTAGCTTTAACGCTATAAAACTCTTAGAAGCAAGGTACTTACTTAAAGATTCTCGTACAGGAAAGATTATTGAAACACCTGAGGAAATGTTTAGAAGGGTAGCTTCCTCAATAGCATCTATTGAGAAAAAATATGGATTATCCGATGGAGATGTAAATAAGCTTTCACAAAAATTCTTCGAACTCATGGCTGATTTAAAGTTCTTACCTAACTCTCCTACATTAATGAATGCGGGAACAAAATTAGGACAGCTTTCAGCATGTTTCGTAATCCACATACCTGATGATTTAAATGGAATATTTGATTCCTTAAGAATTTCAGCGCTAATTCAGAAAAGCGGTGGAGGCGTTGGAGCAGACTTTTCAGAATTAAGACCGAAAGGAGACTTTATAGAGTCAACAGGAGGTGTTTCTTCAGGCCCTGTAAGCTTCATGAAAATATATGACATGGCCACCGAAGTGATTAAGGAGGGAGGTAAGCGTAGAGGAGCTAATATGGGAATAATGCATGTTTGGCACCCCGACATAATAGAATTCATAATGTCTAAATGCAGTGAGGAAGTTTTAAGAAACTTCAATATTTCGGTAGCGCTTTACGATAAATTCATTGAAGCTTCATTAAAGGGTGAAAAGTGGCCACTTGTGAACCCCAAAGAATGCCCTGAAATAAAAAATGCACTTTCAGAAAACATTTACAATATTGTTGAGAAATGTGAAAAAAGAGGAGCACATGCAAAATGGGTTAACGCTAAAGAAATTTTGGAGAAAATAATTTACTGTGCTTGGAAAACAGGAGATCCTGGTGCAGTATTTATAGATACTATAAATAAGCATAATCCGACACCTAAACTAGGTAAAATTAATGCTACTAATCCTTGTGGTGAGGTTCCTGCTTTACCTTGGGAATCATGTAACTTAGGATCAATAAACCTAGAAAAATTCGTAAAAACAGAAAACAACCAAACGAAAATAGATTGGGAAGGTCTTGCTGAAACAGTTAAGCTAGCAGTTAGATTTCTTGATGATGTTATTGATGCTAATAGGTATCCTGATTTTAGGATTGAGGAAGCTACTAAGAAAACTAGGAAAATAGGCTTAGGAGTAATGGGATGGGCACACACGCTAATAAAACTAAAAATACCATACGACACACCAGACGCCCTCTTCATAGCTGATAAGGTTATGGAGTGGATAGAGTACAATGCTAAGTTGGCAAGTGTAGAGTTAGCTAAGGAGAGGGGAAGCTTCCCAGCTTTTAAGGAAAGCATTTTTGTTGAAGGAAAATTAAACTTTGAACCGCAAGTTCCTCTTGAAAAAATAGTTGATCTCTCTAAGGTTTCAGAAAGAGCAAGAGAACTTGTTTCAGAAAGGCCACTAATAGACTGGGACAAGGTTAGAGAAGGTATTAAGAAGTATGGTTTAAGAAACGCTACAGTAACTACAATAGCTCCAACAGGAAGCATAAGTATTATTGCTAATACCTCATCAGGTATAGAGCCTCTATTCGCTGTCGTCTTTATAAGGCAGATAAGTATTGGCAGATTTTTAGAGATAAATAAACTATTAATACGGGAACTATTGAAAAGAGGTCTTTTACGGGAGGATAAGCTTTGGGAAATTGCTGAAAAAGGCACGCTTTCAACAATAAATTGGGTTCCTGAAGAACTTAGAAGAATATTTAAAGTAGCACATGACATTAAGCCAATAGACCATGTTAGAATGCAAGCAGTATTTCAAAGATGGGTTGATAATGCAGTTTCTAAAACCGTAAACTTAAGGCATGAAGCAACACCCATAGACGTTGAAGAGGTATTTTTTGACTCTTGGAAACTTGGGTGCAAGGGAATAACTGTCTATAGAGACAAGTCTAAGAAGGAACAAGTAATACATATTGGTCTTAAGGAGAAAGCATTAAAACTTAAACCTAAACCCATAAAAATATCAAGGAACATACCATTAAAACTTAGGATTGGAAGTAAAGAATACAATGCTGTAGCCGAAGATTATGCCGGTGGATGTGAAACATGCAATATATAACTTAAATACTAGGCTTTCTTCTTTCCTAACTCAAAAACAGTATATTTAAACTTAGTAAGAATGAATTCAATTTTGGCTTAGTTTCTTTAGGAGAGAATTCTTAATACCGCTTTAAAGCCATTAAGTTAGGCAGGTATGAAATGGTAAAGGTGATTAAGTTAGACTTGCTTTTCTTTAAAGAAAACAGGTATCCGATGAAGTTAAAGTGTCTTTTGCTGAAACCCTTATCAATCGAAAAGAATAAGTAATTTAACATAATTTTACTGATACTTCAGTATAATTTGGGTGATGTAATTGTGGAACCCGAAGTTCTTACGGCACTGTTTAATATTGTATTAATAATTGCTTTAGCTAAAGTTTTCGAAGAAATCTTAGCTAAATACGGTCAAGTTCCTGTTTTAGGGGATTTTCTTGCAGGAATAGTTTTGGGACCTTCAATACTGGGCTTAATTAGCCCTACGGAATCTATTAAAATAATTGCAACATTGGGTTTGGTGTCTTTACTTTTCCTTGCAGGTTCTGAAACAGACATTAAGAAAATGAAGAGATATGGTCTCATGGGCGCAGTGGTTGGTTTAGGCGGTGTAGTTATAAGCTTTATTTCAGGTTTCACTTTAGGATTAATTTTCCATTATACCATTAATGAATCGTTATTCATAGGAGCTATCCTCGTAGCTACCTCTGTTGGTGTCACAATTAAAACATTTATGGAGCTTCATGCCTATGGAACTAAGGAAGCCTATGTAATAGTGGGTGCGGCAGTTTTTGACGATATCTATGGCTTACTAGTATTGGCAATAATTTATGCAGTAGCTGTAGGAGGAAAGGGTTTGGCGGGGTTTTTCACCGTTGCTACAGCATTTATTGGTTTAGGCATACTAATTATGATATATTATCTTACTGAGAAACATGCAGCAAAGATAGGGTTTCTAATAAAGGAGCTTAAAACTGAAGAAGCATTCTTCGTGTTCACATTTATTTACGGACTCTTCGTCGCTATAGGTGTAGGTTTCATGAATTTAAACCCTATTGTTGGTGCGTTCTTCATGGGCTTAGCATTTTCTAGAATGCCTGGAATAGATGTTTTTAGAGAAAAACTTTCAGCGCTTACAGCTTTAATGACTCCAGTATACTTTGCACTAGTAGGATTAACATTAAGTGTTAAGGAAATAACGTTTAATTTTAATACGCTCTCTTACGTACTAGTGTTTGTTATAATAGGTTTTCTCTCAAAAATACTGGGATGCGCATTTGCGGCAAAAATATTCCATTTCTCATGGCGTGAAGCTCTCATAGTAGGCATTGGCATGGTTCCTAGGGCTGAAGTTGCTTCAATAATAGCCTTTACTGGAATAGCCTTAAACATGGTGAGTCAGGAAACTCTTTTCGGGACAATGCTTCTAATATACTCTTCTTCAGTACTTACACCAATACTTCTAAAACATCTCTATAGTGGAAAAGTTAGTAAATGAAATCCCCATTTCTACATACTATTTCAAGTTGGAAAACTTTGGTTCCTTATAGTTTATACAGATCCTACAGTAACCCGTATATGTTTCTATTTTCTGTTTTAGAAATATCTTGAGAAATGTGGCGTATGGTGAATGAGGGAGGCCTTAATACTTTTCGACATAACCATAGTATTGTTAGTAGCGAAGATCTTAGAGGAAATTATGGCTCGTTTAAGGCAACCAACAATTCTTGGAGATCTTCTCGCAGGAATTCTAGTTGGTCCAACGGTCTTAGGACTTGTTTCAACAACTGAAAATATAGAGTCTTTAGCATGGGTTGGAATAGTTATTCTGCTCTTTCTCGCAGGTATTGAGAGTAATGTTTCTGAGTTTAGGAAGTATGGTTTCCAAGTGCTCTTGGTAGCTTTAGGGGGTGTAATAGCATGTTTTATGCTTGGATTCTTGTACGCCTATTTTGCAGGATACGACATTAAAGCAATGCTATTTTTAGGTGCTATCTTAACGCCAACATCTGTTGGAGTCACTGTTAGAACACTTATGGAGATCGACATTTTGCATTCCAAGGAAGGGCATGTTATTTTAGGTGCCGCAGTAGCTGATGACGTGTATGGAATAATTGTTTTAGCACTTGTTTATTCTATGGTTTTAGAAAATAAAATAAGCATTGAAGGACTATACCCGATCATTATAGGTTTATTAGTCATTTTTCTCATAGCCTTCATGGCACATAGGTTTTCTTTGGAAATAGGGCATTTCCTTAGGAAACTTAAGGTGCATGAGTCGGCTTTTACAACGGTGTTTATTTTAGGCTTATCTATAGCAACACTTTCAGCTTTCTTTAGACTTTCACCTTTAATTGGAGCTTTCTTTATAGGTTTAGCGTTATCTGAGCTTCCAGGTTCAAGTGCTATAAGGGACAGGTTGGAGTTCTTATCATCCATAATAACGCCTTTGTTTTTCGTGTATGCAGGGATTCTTTTAAACCCGTGGAGTGCTTTGGCATCAAGTAGCTTCTACAGGATGATCATAATAGGGTTAACTATTGTAGCTTTAGGAGTTATAGGGAAAATAGTAGGTTGCGGTTTAGCAGCAAAACTTTCAGGCATGACGTGGAAGGAGGCTTTAGCCATAGGTATCGGTATGATACCTAGAGCTGGTGTTGACCTGGTAATAGCCGTTACTGGCTTAACCATAGGGGCTATAACACAGGAACTATACTTTGGCACATTACTTTTAATTTACGCTACTTCATTGAGTACTCCTGTTCTCTTAAAGAAGGTTTTTAAATATAAGTTGAAATCTTCAAGATAGTTTAAAGAAATACTATATATTGTTTTAGGGAATATACTAATTACTGGTGAAAAACGTTAACATATGGGATACGACTTGTCATTCTTCATAATTAAACGTGAAGAAATAGAGAAGATTCTTGAGTCAACATTAAGGGAACACATAGAGGAGTTGCAACCTTTAATTGCTGTCGAAGAAGACATGCCTGTTGAAATATTCATAGATGCCGCTAAAAGGCAAAAAGCTGATGCGGCAGTAGTTGTAGGAAGGAAAGGCAAAATTGTTGGAATAATTACTAAGCTTGATTTACTTAAAATTCTCCGCTTAGAGCTTCCATATAGATTAAGACTTTTAGCTGTACCTAAGCGTCCAAAACCTGAGAAAATAACTGTTAGAGAAATTATGACGAGAAATCCTATATCACTGAAAGATTCAGCAAAGGTACGTGACGCCATAGATTTAATGAGTAAATATAGAATATCTCATATAATAATTGTTGATGATAAAGGTAAACCTAAAGCCATTATTTCAAGAAGGTTTCTTTTAAAGAAGATATTTGGAATAGAGGAACACTAGACCATGTCTGAAAAGAAGCTACGTAGAGCTAAAAGGTATGGTTTTGTGGAGCCAAACACTCTCTCAGCTTTCCTATACTACCTAATATTAGCAGTTATTATTATTTTGGTGATTATCTTATGATTAAGAGCTTAGCTAAGCTAATTTACCTTGACGTTATAGTTAGAACATCATGGTATCCCGCCATTTTAGGTTTCTCCTTAGCGTATCTCTCTAAGCTAGGTGATCTGTCATTAAACACATGGGTAGCTTTCATAGCTGGCGTTTTTGGGATGCTCGTAATTCAAGGGCTTTACCAGCACTCATTAGATGTAATACATGATAAAGGAGGCTTTTCAGCTTTCAGAAGCGAAGTAAGTGTTTCGGAAAAACAAGCTAAGAAAATGTCTCGAATGTCAATAATTTTAGCTGCAATATTAGCGATAATAATAATGTTTACTCAGAGATGGTGGCTTCTACTTTTAGGCGTTGTTGCAATTAGGGCTGCGAAACTTTATGTAGAAAGCCATAATGAATTTTACGCGGTCTTCGGTTTCATGCTAAGTTATAGCGTGGGGTATTTTTCCGTTACAAACTATCCTACACTAGTGTGGTTAATAGGCTTATTACTGGTGGGATTCGTATATAGAGCTTCACTAGCCATGTATAGACTTGATGACTATACTTCTGGAGAATTACCAACAACATATGCCATTATACAATACTATAGGAACATTATGAGATATGCGTTACATATGATTCCGCTACTAGCTACTTTATTAGTAATTTCAATAGCTCAAATAAAATATTACGTTAGTAATCTTCCACTACATTTAGCGGTAGCAGCTTGGGCTTTAGGTTTTGGATACATGGGATTAAAATTGCTTAAGTATAGAGCAAAAGCAGTTCTTCAAGAAGCACCCGTTTGGGCAGTAGCTTTAGCCATAATGGTTACTGACATTTACTCGTCATACTTAGCAAGTAACTTATTAAACATGCTTAAGATTATTGGAAGCTATGGTGTTTGGTGGCTTATTTTTCACCAATTCTGGGCTTCAAGACATGCTATGTGCAATTATGTAGCTTGCCCTATTAACCCATTTACGCTAATGAAAGAGAAGCCTAAATAAATTATTGATGATATAATTACAAACTGAGATAACGTTTATTTCTAGAGTATCGAATAATGGTAATATTAGGTGTTTGAAATTTGAGTACACAGTCTAGAAGAGAACCTGAGATAAAAGTTCGGCTTCCTAGAACGGTGATGAATAAGGAAGGTAGGAGCTTAACGTTTATTGGGTTAAGGCTTAGATTCGGAGTAGATGTTCTCCACAAAATATCTAGCGTGCTAAGGGAGCACGGCGTAAAGATATTAACGGGAATACATAGTGTAGAGGTAGGCGAGGAAATTGGTTCATGGGTTTTTCTAGCTGACTTAACAAACTCTAACCTTGATGAAAGAGAACTAAAGAATATTCTTAACCAAATAAACGATATTGTAGAGATTCATGTGGGACATAAGGAAATAGGTAATGTTGTAACTCCAGACTTCAATTATTCTATTGAAATGCACTTCGAACCAATAATAATGTTCACGAAGTCAACATGGGATATGATACTTGATGGTTTAACACAGAGATTCGGTAAAGCAAAAGACGTTTTCCTGTACTTCATGGGGTTTGAGTATGGAAAGAAATTCGTAACGCTATGGGGAGAGCTTTTAAAGTACCTTAACAATAACTTATTATTCATGCACTTCGCTTTTGAATCTCTCAAAGCGTTTGGGTGGATAAAAGACTATGATGTAGCAAGGTTTAATGTTGAAACAGGAGACGTTACTTTCAAAATAAAAGACGTTTTGATAGACGGATTTCTTTTAAAAGGATTCCTTGAGGGCATAATATTTTCCATAAGTAATAAGAAGGTATCTCTTGAAGAGAAAGGTGAAGAGAAAGAATGGATAATTTATGGTAGCTAAACTTCAGATACGACCGCACTCCTCACATATCATTATGCGTCGGGTAAGCCCGCCTATCATCATAACCTAAACTAATAGTTAAGAAAGTACCTTATAAAGTGCTTGCTTTAACGTAAATGACAATATTTACAATGTAACGTACATTATCTAATTAAACATTGTTCAAATAATAATTTGATATTTTTCAACACTATTCAACTAAATAATATATATTTTCGTACATGTAGGTATCAAGTGTAAGTGAAGAAGGAAGTGATACGCTATGGTTAGAAGGAAAAGGATCCAAATAAACTATGAGGAGGCTAAAAAGGATCCCTATAAGGCACTTTTCGCTATACTTAGAAAGCAAAAGTACCATATAGTTGGGCATCACAGCGCTGTAAAGATTTGTCATTGGACTAAAGCAGCGCTTCTAGAAAACAGATTTTGCTACAAATGTAAGTTCTATGGTATCGAAAGCCATAGATGCATTCAAATGTCTCCGGCTATTTTATGGTGCTGGAATGCTTGTATTCACTGTTGGAGATTTAGACCGCAAGATGTAGGTATAGAATGGGATGAAACAAGGCTTCCAGTAATAGATGAACCTGAAGAAATAGTTGAAGGAATATTTAGAGAGTGGTATAGAATTCTCTCAGGATATAAAGGTAATCCCAAAGCCAATAAGAAATTACTTAACGAAGCATATGAGCCAAAGCATGTAGCAATAAGCCTTACTGGAGAACCCCTCTTATATCCTAGACTTGGAGAGCTTATTCAAGAATTTCACCGTAGGGGGCTAACTACTTTCGTCGTAACTAGAGCTATTAGGCCTGATATTTTAGCTAATCTCGAGGAGGAACCTAGTCAATTATATGTTTCATTTGAAGCTTGGAATAAGGAAATGTATCAGAAGCTAAATGTACCGTTAGCTCCTAGGGCTTGGGAACTTTCTCTAAAATCTCTCGAAATATTACCGAGTTTCACATGTCCTACAGTTATGAGAATAACTGTTATGAAGGGAATAAACATGAGCGGTAAAGACGCTAAAGGATTTGCTAAGCTAATAGACTTAGCTCAGCCAACATATGTTGAAGTGAAAGCATATATGCATGTTGGTGCTTCTACTAAAAGACTTCCAAGAGAAGCTATGCCATCACATGCTGAAGTAAGGGAGTTCGCCAAAAAAGTAGCTGAGGAATCATCTTATCCTGTAGTTTCGGAAAGCATACCTAGTAGAGTAGTATTGCTCAGTAGGCTTAAGAAACCTATAAGATTTGGAAAAGGATGCCCTAAAGGTTGGAAGATGCTGGATATTGGAGGAGAGGAAAGCGGTGAATACGGTAAATACTTAAAAGAAGCTGTCTAAACGTTTTCTCCTTGTAAAATTTTTAATAGCCTAATTAAATGGTAAGTCCATGATTCATAATAGTTCATGTAACTTATGTTGCTAAATGATTCAATGAAAAAATATTTAATGTAGTATTTTTTACTGTGTAGAAAATATTCTATAAATTTTCTTTTTAACGGAATTTTTTCAACATAAAAAATATAGTAAATTGCTTTCTTAATGCGTAAGCGGTTATATGCATGGCTAAACGGAAAAAAGTTATAATAATGGGTGCTGGCGGAAGAGATTTCCATAATTTTAACGTATTCTTTAGAAACAATCCTGACTATGAAGTAATTGCTTTTACAGCATCACAGATTCCCGGGATCGAAAATAGAAAGTATCCTCCAGAACTAGCTGGACCTCTATACCCGGAAGGTATACCAATATATCCCGAATCGATGCTAACAAAGCTAATTAGAGACTATAGGGTAGACGTTGTTGTTCTATCATATAGTGATTTAGCACATGAAGACGTCGGTCATAAATTTTCTGAAGTATTAGCAGCAGGTGCAGACTTTTGGCTTCTTGGACCTGGGTCAACAATGCTAAAATCATCTAAACCCGTGATAGCAGTTACTGCTGTTAGAACGGGGTCCGGTAAAAGTACGGTAAGTAGGAAAATAGTTGAAATACTTAGGGAAAAAGGTATTAAGGTGGCTGTAGTAAGGCATCCGATGGCTTATGGAGATTTTCTTAAACAGAGAATTCAAAAATTTAGAACGTATGAGGATTTAGATTACTACGGATGCACCATTGAGGAAAGGGAGGAATACGAGCACTACATAGACATGGGAGTAGTTGTTTATGCAGGGATAGACTATGAGAAAGTTTTAAGGGAGGCTGAGAAAGAAGCGGATATAATACTTTGGGATGGAGGAAACAATGACGTACCGTTCTTCAAACCAGACTTACATATTGTTGTAGCAGATGCTCTAAGGCCGGGGCAGGAAGTGGGAACTTATCCTGGAGAAGTAAATGTTAGAATGGCCGACATAGTAGTAATAAATAAAGTAAATGTTGCATCTGAGGAGAATGTAAATAAAATAGTGTATAACGTTAAAAAAGTTAATCCTAAAGCAACAATAATTAAGGCATCATCTGAAATCTCCGTAGATAAACCTGGACTTGTAAAAGGGAGAAAAGTTGTAATTGTAGAAGATGGCCCAACAGTAACTCATGGAGGGCTAGGTTTTGGTGCAGGATACATGGCGGCAAAACAGTTGGGGGCAAAAATAATTAATCCAAAACCATATGCTGTAGGTACATTAAAACAAGTCTATATGAAATATCCTCACTTAAAAGAAGTAATTCCAACAATAGGTTACAATAATAGGCAATTAAAGGATTTAGAAGAAACGTTGAAGAAGGTTCCAGCAGAATCCGTAATCTTAGGTACGCCAACGAAGCTACATAAAATCATAAACTTGAATAAGCCTTTCGCAAAAGTAAACTACTATTTAAGAGAATTAAGCAATCCAACATTAGATAAAATAATGACGATGTTTCTGGAAAAAACGGGTTTAGTATAAGCTTAAATTGTAATTGTAAAACTTTGGTTTAAATTTAAAAAATAAACATTAACCTTTAGCTTACTACTCCCTATAAACGAAGGAATATGTTGCTTCTACGCCGTTCTTAGTCACTACCTTCGCTATGTACGTTCTTCCTACAGTTAAATTGCTCGTTAATGTTACATTAAGCGACCTTACTTGTCCTGTGGCTAATGTACAGTTTGTATCATTATACCCTACAACGGCTGATGTAATTGAATCTATTATGTAAGCGCTGGTAACGTTAACTTCAACGTTACCAATGTTTCTCACATATATGGTCACGTTTGCGCCAGCTGTCCCATTAGGTGCGCTAACAGCATCTACCTTTATTCTCTCCTGTAACTGTATTGTCTCAGCACCTGTTATTGAGGAAGCATAACCTGTTACCCATACGTAGACTAGTATGCTTGCTGCTATTGCTATTAGTATTAGCAGTAGTGTTGCTATTACGGGTGAAATAGCTTTCCTCTTCACAGCTAAATCACCCTAAAGACCGTCCTTTAGCTATTATCTTTGCCATAATATTTAAGTTTTAACAATGAATTTATTAACACTATAAGTACTAAGGTAATACCGGGTAATACGCAGTCATGTGGAGGTTAGCTTAATTAGCAATGAAAGATGTTACTGTTGCACTGTATTATTCTAAGCAGTGTAAGTATAGTATTCACGCATTAATATCAGCTATAGATACTGAGGTTTCTAATGTTGATTTATTCTTAATTAGTGAGAATGAAAACTTCTTTTTTAAGCTATTTTCCATAGCTAAAGCATATAGGAGGGTTATTGTAGGGTTTAGCTTACTTACAACATTTCTTCACAGAATCCTATGGTTAATAACCTATCTTTCAAAAAATAAAGGCAATAATGTAATAATGGTTGCTGGAGGCCCCCATGCAACAGGGGATCCTGTAGGTACGTTAAACTTAGGATTTGATGCAGTGTTCCTAGGAGAGTCTGAGAAAACATTTACCCAATTCATTAGTGAAATTGTTGATAAAGGGGATCCATTTTCCATTCCGGGAATAGCCTACAGGGAACATGGAGAATACTTCTTTAATGGAAGAGTGGAACCTATTTCGTTAGATACCTATCCTCCATTCCCTTATTGGAGGAGAATGTTTAATCCTATAGAGCTAACCAGGGGCTGTCCTTTCCAATGCGGTTATTGTCAAACACCATTTATTCACGGGTTTATTCCTAGGCACCGAAGCATTAATAATGTATTGAAATATGCTGAAATATTTTGGAAGCATGGGCTAAGAGATTTAAGATTTATAACACCTAATGCTTTAGCTTACGGTAGTGTTGACGGATTAAAACCTAATGTTAATTCCTTGGTGGAACTTTTAGATTCACTTAGTCTCTTAAAGAGAAGGTATGGTGGAAGAGTTTTTCTAGGATCCTTCCCTAGTGAAATAAGGCCTGAATTTTTAACATTCGACCTAGCTAAACTCCTTAAAAAACATGTTGATAATAGGAAAATAATCATTGGTGCGCAAAGCGGGAGCGAAAGAATTCTCAGAATTCTTAGGAGGGGACACAGCGTTGAGGATGTAGTTTCAGCGGTAGAAGCAGCGTTGAAAGCAGGTTTTAATGTTGATGTTGATTTCATATTTGGTTTTCCAAATGAAACAGAGGAAGATGTTGAAAAATCAATAAAACTTATGGAGAATTTAGTTAAGCTTGGAGTAAGAATTCATGCACACACATTCCTTCCACTACCTGGCTCACCTTTAGAAAATGCTCCGCCAGGAAAAATACCTTACAAGATAAAGAAATTTATAATGAAAATTTATGGTTCGGGAAAAATTTATGGAGACTGGATTAAGCAGGAAAGATTAGCTAAAATAATTGATGAAATGAGGAGAAAAGGTATAATTAGAGTTAAGGAGCGCTGGAAGTTAAAGCTTAAGAAAGGATACGGTTTATCACTTATTAGAGTTTAAGTATAGCTAAGTATAGTCTTTAAGATAATGTTTAAATTTTTCGAGTAAAGACACTAGCTTTGAAGCAAATATGGTAAAGCTGATGACGTAAGGTGTAATGCTGTATTGTTAATTATTTCGATGGAAACATTGTACTTACTTCTTGGCTTAGTATTTGCCTTCTACATAGCATGGAACCTTGGAGCAAATGACGCTGCAAACCCAACAAATACTGCTGTAGGATCTGGAGCAATAAGTATTAAGAAAGCGTTAATTATGTTCTCTATTTTTGCAGCATTAGGAGCTATTGTTCAAGGATACATGGTTATGAAAACTATAGGTAAAGGTGTTGTTAAAGATATTGACCCGTTAGGCGCATTAATAGCTTCCCTTATGGCAGGTTTATGGATAACTTTTGTTACTTGGAAGGGGTTACCTGTTTCAACAACTCATAGTAGTGTTGGTGCGGTTTTAGGTATAGGTTTAGCTTACATGTATACTCAAGGCGTTATGAGAATAAATTGGAAAGTAGTTTACATGGTTATTCTTAGCTGGATAACTTCTCCTCTTTTAGCTATAATACTTAGCATAACAATATATTTTGCATTAGAAAAAGTAGCTAAATACCTTATATCTAAAGGTAAAAATGTTGATAAGTTCTTTAAAGGCTTCCTATTGTTTAATTTAGCATTTTCCGCGTACGCTTTCGGAACCAATGACGTAGGAAATGCTACTGGAGTGTACATTACGGTAGCTTCAAAAGTTATGGGAACACCTGATATGACAACAATGTTCTATTTAGCGCTACTTGGAGCTGTAGGAATAACTGTAGGCGCCTTAACGTGGGGATACAAGGTAATAAACACTGTCGGATTTAAAATAACAAGGCTAGATTATATTTCAGCTTCAGCAGCTGTTTTTTCAAACGCTATTATTGTATGGGGCTTTAGCACAATACCTAAGCTACTGTATAATTATGGAATGCCTATTTCAACAACTCATGCTAGTGTATCCTCAGTAATAGGTGTAGGAATAGCTAAAAATAGAAGCTTAAAGGGTGTTGACTGGAAAGTTGTAGGATACATTATAATCTCATGGATACTAACAGTTCCTATTGCTGCGTTTTTAAGCTTTGCAGTTTACATTTTAGCTTCAAACTTATTTCCCGTGGTTTAGTAAAGTTAATCATGTAGGTGTTTTAAAATATGGCCACAACATGGGCTTGGATTGGGAGAAGAAGGCAAAGAGAAATAATTGCTTTATGTCTATCACATATAAATAAGGTCATAGAGGAAACTGCTCATCTTAAAAAGCTTTTAGAGAACTGTATTAGAAAGAATAGGGAGAAAGCTGGAGAAGAATATAGAAAAGTCTTTAATTTAGAAAGAGAAGCTGATGAAATAAAAAGAAGCATTATCGCTGAACTTTCTAAAGGAATATTTCACCCAATAGATAGGGAGGACCTTATAAGACTTGTATTAACAGCTGACGATATTGCCGCGTACGTAAAATCTGCTTCACGAAAACTTATGCTTCCGTCTTCGGCTAAAATACCTGAGGAAATTTTAAAAATACTTTACGAAATGGCTTCTAAAGTTTATGAGTCAACTCTTCTAATAAAAGACGCTATAATGGAGATTTACGAGAACCCTAAGGAGGCCCTCGAAATAGCTGATAAAATAGAGAGTCTTGAAGAAGAAGTTGACGAGATACGTGTGGGAGGATTAGCTAAAGTACTTGAATGGTGCGATAAAACAGAGGCTTCATCATGCATTATAGCTAAGGAAACAATAGATTCTATAGAAAACGCAGAGGATAGATGCGAGGATGTAGCGGATGTTATAAGGAGTATTGCTTTACTATCACTTTAAGTTTGACAGTGCCTTATCTAAATCTTCAATAATGTCGTCGACATCTTCTAACCCCACAGAAAGTCTTAGAAGATTATCAGAGATGCCTACATGTTCCCTATATTCTTTCGGAATATACTTAGCTGAACTTAGAGCTGGAAGAGTCATAAGTGACTCTGCTCCACCAAGACTTGGAGAAGGCTTAATAATTGATGTTGAAAGAAGAACCTTTTTCGCATCTTCCATACTACCCTTAACCCTGAATGAAACGACTCCTCCGAAAAGTCTTTTCTTAAACATTTTACAAGCCAAACTATAGTATGGACTATCTTTTAATCCGGGATAGAATACCTCAACAACTTTAGGGTGTTCTCGAAGAAACTCGGCAATGGCTAGTGCATTTTCACTATGTTTCTTAAATCTTATTTCAAGCGTTTTAATTCCTCTAAGTATAAGATAAGCTTCTAATGGCTGAATTATTGAGCCAAGCTTTCTACGCCAATCCCATATCTCCCTAATCAATTCTACATCATCTATAGCTGAAAAACCGCCTAATACATCATTATGTCCTGCTAAGTACTTAGTTGCACTATGAACAACTACATGTGCTCCAGCGTTTATGGGATTAAATATTACGGGAGATGCAAATGTGTTGTCAACAATGAGTTTTGCTCCAACTTCTCTAGCTACTTTAGCTATTTGCTCAACATCCAATACTTTTAATGTAGGATTAGTTATTGTTTCTATGAAAATAACATCTATGTTTTCGCTAATATTCTCGATTATAGCTTCTGTTGAAGGATAAATCTTAACTACTTTAACACCAAACTTACCCATATTATCTATGAGATGCAATGTTGTTCCATAAACCTCATAAGGTACAAGGATAACGCTTCCATAATGTATAAGGGAGAAGAGTGTTGAGGAAATAGACGCCATACCACTGTTAAACGCTATGGAATCATACGTTTCTTCAAGCTTAGCTAAAACTCTTTCAAGCATTCTAACGGTTGGATTTTCCTCTCGTGAATACTTTAACTCAAATCCTCTATCAGTTAATCTTAACTTGCCCGTTTTTCTATCGAATTGCTCATAAACAACACTTTGATATATCGGTGTGATAAAGGCTCCATACTTTTCATCGTAAAATACATGTCCATGGATAGCTTTGGTTTGAAACCTTCTCATCTTCCTTAACACCTGCTCTCCTTAAATATCGTAGTTCATGGTTATGAAGAAGTATCAGTAATATATATTATTTAGAAGAAATTACTAATAATAATTTCAATTAACGAGAATTTAATGCTTTAACAAAAGTATTCTCGCTAGGTAACCACTAAGTAAAGTTAGTTTTAAATTACCTGTAATAAGAGTAGAAGATAAGGTGTATTGTAAATTGCATTTAACAGAGAAGTTTAAAGCATCAAACATAGTTATGGAAAAACTTTATCGAAGAGTTTTAAGCGATTACAAAGAGCATTTTAAGGATGCAACAAACCCTAACATAGTTTACGTTACGGATATGGTTTCATGTAGTCAAAAAAGGGAATTCAGAATAAGGTATCCTGAATTAGCATTTAAGTTTGAACCAGCTCACATATTGGGTGACATGGTACACATAGGTATTGAAAGTTTTCTTAAGGAAGAGGGTTTTCAAGTGGAAGTAGAGTTTGAAAAAGAAGTGTCTATAGATAACAGAGAAGTTAAGATTAAAGGAAGAGTTGATGCTCTAAATGAAAACTATGTTGTTGAAATAAAAACAGCGAGAAGCGACCTAGGAATACCTCATGACCACCATTTAATGCAGTTACAAATTTATCTTAATATTTTCGATAGAAAAGCAGGCCTTCTACTGTATGTGACTCCTGATAGACTAGCCGAATTTTATATTGAAAAGAAACCGTTAGATGTTGAATCACTAGTTGTTGAAACAATACATAATAGCATGCATCCAAGATGGTCATGGGAATGTAAGTACTGTTTCTACGCTAAAATATGTCCATTTAGAACTATAGAAAAGTGATCATAGAAATGCCTCTTTGCTCAATATGTGGAAAGGAGAAAGCCATTATTAAAGTAGCTTATGAGGGAAGGTATTTCTGTAAAAAATGTTTTCAAAATTATTTCTTAGAGAAGGCCGAAAGAACGCTTTCTAAAGCAGGTGTTCTCTCTGGGATTTCAGGTAAACTATTTACTGTAGCGACCTCAGGGGGTAAGGATAGTTTAAACGCGCTTTACGTTATGAAGAAGCTTTCAGAAAAATATGGTTTTGAAGTTAAAGCATTACTAATTAATGAAGGAATTTCTGGCTACAGAGAACATACGATTAAAGCTTTAAAGAATGTTGCTGAAAAACTAGGCGTAGAATACCTCTTAGTTGATGTTAAAAACGCTTTTAGTTTCACAGTAGATGATGCAGCAAAACTGTTTTTTGATGGTAAAATAGATTGGAAACCATGTACAGTATGTGGGGTTATTAGACGTTATCTTTTAAATAAAGTTTCAAGAGAACTTGGAGCAGAATACTTGGTTACAGGGCATAATCTAGATGATGACTTGCAAACAGCCATTATGAACATTATTAGAGGCGATTTTCAATCCCTAATACGTGGTGGCATAATAGTAAAAGCTGATCATCCAAAACTTGTTCCAAGGATTAGGCCCTTACACTATATGTATGAGAAAGAGTCATTAATACATTCAATAATAGTTGGTTTAGAAACCCCTTACGTTGAATGCCCTTATGCCCCTTACTCATTAAGGTGGGATATTAGAAAGTTTTTAAACAAAGTTGAAGCCGAAAATTCCGGTTTTAAATATAGGTTAATGATTAAAATCGATGAAATGAGAAAGAAACTATCTAGATACAAAATGTACAAATTTACTGAATGTAAAATATGTGGTGAGCCTTCAGCTAAGGAGGTATGTAAAGCATGTGAGATTAAAATGAAAATTTCCTTGAAAGTTATTTGAGGCTACACTACAATGTTGGAAGAGGCACTAAAAGTTCTCATAATAACTATTGCTCCTGGTTTTGAAGCTAGAGTTGCCGTTGCATATGTGATGATCGCTTTAAATATTAAGTCACCTATAATTCCTCTAGCAATTTCTATACCAACAATACTCATAGGTATTGCTCTTTACTGGATTCTAGATAAAGTGGAAGAGAAAATTAAGGAGGGAAAAGCATTCCCCTTCAGATCTAGGCTTATAAGAGCATTCTACTTTAAGTATGTTAACTATATTCGCAATAAGTCTAGGAAGTATGTTGAAAAATACGGTGTTCCAGGGCTTATTTTGTTCATAACTATACCTTTACCTGGAAGTGGAGCGTGGACCGGAGCTTTAGTGGCAAAACTGTTCAATATAAGCTACGATAAAGCAGCGTTTTCAATAATTCTAGGAGTAATTTTTTCATCATATATATCATATACCGCTATAAACATGGGTTTGCATGTTGTTGAATTAGTTATATGAATGCTTTAATGTTATAAGTACTATAGCTACTTTTTGAAGTATTTTCTCTGGACGAACTCCCTTAGAGATTTTCAATATTATATTCTTTTCACTATGTTTTATACTTAGAAATATGTGCTGTAATGAACTTCCTGTAAGCATTATAAACTTTCTTGGTGAAGAAAGCACATATTTCTTAAGCATATCCTCTGTCTTTTTGTCTAAACTTCTCGGAGGCCATACTTCGTTTATTACGCCGTCTTTAGCTACATATACTGCTTTAACTATTTTACCATCAATTATTGTTTCATACTTTAAACTCATAGTTTGCCTCCTAAAAATAAATGATTAATGATGTTTAAATTACCTAACGCTTATCTAGCGCTTAGTAGTCGAAATAGGTCATTTAATACGTAGTTCTATTTCTTCTCAGCAACGAAAATTAATCTGTTACCCTTAGATTCAACGATGCTTATGCTTATGTTTCTCACTTTAGCTAGTGTAATTACTATTTCTAAGGGAATTTCCATGGAATCCACTATGAATCTTACTCTTTCACCTTTCTTCATATTATTGAATGTTTTAGTTAAGTCTAGAACTGGATGATCTCTACATTCTGATGACTTACCTGTTAAGTCTATGACTTTTTCCTTTAATGTAATTTTCTATCACCTTTAACGGCGTTAATATTATTTTCTTATTTTAACCTATTTTAACCACTAGATTCTAGTGACGAATAACTATTAAGCTCTAACCATACGTATTTAAAGGAAGAGGTTGAGCTCATGGAAAAAGAGCTTTGGAAATATAGAATATTTGAAAACACTTTAGAATTATTTATAGGTAATTTGCCAACACCATTAGTTAAGCTTTCAAAGTCATCGATAGGTAGGGTAGAGGTTTGGGCTAAGCTTGAATTCTACAATCCATACAGTAGAAGTATTAAAGATAGAATATCTTGGGCCATGATTAAAGATGCTTATGATAAAGGTTTACTTAAAGATGTTATTGAAGAAGCTTCCTCAGGAAATACAAGCTTAGCGTTAGCAGCGCTTTCAAGAATTTACGATAGAGAGTTTAGAGCCTACCTTCCAAAGAAAGTTTCAGAAACTGTCCCTATATTGCTTAAAGTTTTCGGAGCAGAATACGTTACTACAGAATATGAAACCATAGGTCCGGAGTTTTGGAATTATGTACGAAAACACGCTGAAGAAATTGGTGCAACCAATCTTAACCAATTCGAAAACGACGTTAACTTCAAAATGCATTATGAAACCACAGCTAAAGAAATCGTAGAGCAAATGAAAGCTTTAAAGAAAACACCAGACTACGTAGTTTGCGGAACAGGCACGTCAGGCCATGTAGCTGCCATTTCAAAGAGAATTAAGGAAGTTTTCGGTAAAACAAAAGTATATGCTGTTCAGCCAGCTAAAGGCCATAGCATACCTGGAATTAAGAGAATTGAAACAAAGCCTAAGTGGTTTTTCCAAGTACAAATAGACGGTTTGATAGATGTTACATTAAGAGATGCTGTGGAGTCATCAATAGAAGTAGCTAGGAAGGAAGGCATACTAATAGGTTTAAGCTCCGGGGCTGTTTATTGGTCGTTTAAGAAATTAGTTAAGGAAGGTGCTGAAGGAGTATTTGTTCTCATGTTTCCGGATGACGGTTTTAAATATGTAGGGTTCTTTAAGAAGTATTTTGAAGGGGAAATCTAGGAATGTTGTTAGGCCTTAACTATTTGTAATTTAATAAGGGAAATTAAAAGGGGTCTTAGCCCATTAGTGCAAGTGAAGTTAGTATATGAGGTTACTGCTTACATCTAAAACACCTTTTGCTATAGTGAAATAGGGTTTTTCTAATCCTAACTCCTTAATGTATTCGGCTAAACTCGTTTGGAAATCAACTATTTGACATAGGTGTTTCATATGTTTTTCACATCTATCGTATATGACTAAGTTGTATTTTTCACTAATAGCTTCAGCAACTTCTCTCGCTCTTCTATCATTATCTGAGGGATAAAATATTACTTGATCATTTTCTCTCACACTAAATATTGTAGCATGACAAAATTGCTCTGTTCTTTCGAATCTGGCTTTGGAGCCAAAAACTTCATAGAATTTTAAAGCTGAATAGTATGCAACACCATAGCCTCCTAATGTACCTATGAATATTGGCTCCAATCCCTTCAAAGCCTTAAGCTCTGGATTCTTAAGCTTTTCAAAATTAACGTCTAAATTAGCTAACGCGTAGAGAGCTATTAAGGACAATGTGAATGAGAGAGTTCCAGGTATTGGAAGGTTTGGTGGAGAGTAGTCTATGGGAATTATTTCGCTAGCTTTTTGAGCTAATTTAGATTTAGGATTAGCTGTGATAGCGATTACCTTACCTCCGCTTTCTCTAACTTTAATTGCTAACTCTATATTCTCTCTTGTTTTACCTGAAACTGAAACGACAACGTACACCTTATGTGGTTTAATACTGAACTGTGCTTCATAAGGATCCAATGCTATGAATTTATTGTTAGTAACTCCTTGAATAATTAGTGCTGCTGCATACGAATCCCCTGAGCCTACAACGTATGCCTCTTCGAGGGAAAACTTTATGTTCTCATATGTTTTCTTTGCTGCTTCATATGTTCTTAGGATTTCGTCTCTTATAAGTTGATAAAGCATTTTAATCTTCCAAAACTATGTTTTCTAGTTCCACTATTCTTCCGGGTTCAGAATAAACGTTAAACCTATTTCCTCTAGCAAATCCTATCAATGTTATTCCGTATTTTCTTGCACTCAAAGCAGCATCATATGATGGGGCAGATTTAGAAATTATTATGGGAGTCCCTATTCTAAAAGCTTTCACTACTAAATCGCTGAAAACCCTACCCGAAGTAACTATAGCCACTTTTTCAAAGGATACTCCTCTTAAAATACCCCAACCCAATACTTTATCTGCAGCATTATGTCTACCTAGGTCTTCAACTACTATGAGAGTTCTTGAAGTATCTATGTCGAAAAGTGAGGAAACATGTGTTCCACCAGTCTCTTTGAAAACGTCTGAGGAAGTGAACATTTGCTTAATTGCTTCTAAAACGTTTTCCGCTCTAATTTTAGTGTTAATCGCTAATTTATCACCACTGATTTCTGGTAGTACTTGCTCACCACATGATGGCGTTATGGTTAAGATAGGAATTCTTCTTAAAGCTTTAGGGTCAAGCTTTATGTCAACTTCGTTTCCCTTAAATGAAACAGACTTAATTTCTGATAAATTATTAACTATACCTAGCGAAAAGAGGTTTCCTATAATAAATTCTTTTAACATAGTTTCAGAAACAATGTACCTCCTAATTTCAACACCGTTAATTTTAATTACTAATGGATACTCTTTAACAAGAACATCGCTAAATATATTTACAGAAACACTCTCACCATCAATAACTACTTTAGCTACATTTAATTTCCCGTAAAGAGCTGCTTTATCCATCGCTCATCACATTTATGGTTCGCATTTTAATTTAAGATTATTTCTAAGTAATTATGTTTTTAATAAATAATGCGGCAAATTTTGACTCATCAGCTTCCCTTATATTAAAAACTTTTTCACCTACACCCCTTATGTGAACATACATTCTTCCTTGTGCTGTGATAGCTACGTTTTCAACTGCAGGAAACTTTCTAAATATTGTTTGTGCAGCTGTTTTAACTTTGGATGTTTTAAGTAATCTATCGAGTTCTCGATAACTTAAAATTATATTTGAAGAGTACTTTAAAATACCTCTTAGTTCTCTAAGGCTTAGAAATTTATCTTCATAGGTGTGGAAATTTATGTGTAAAACTATTTTAACATTGTTTTTCCATAAATGCTTCACAATGTAAAATACCGTATGACCTAGTGGTTTCTCCATTAAAGCATAAGCTGATGTGTAAAGTAAGTTAATATTCGATAACCTACTTAAACTAATATCGTTTAGCGAAAACTCTGTGTCTGCTGTAGTAGCATAGGGTTTCCTAAAGTATATTTTTAAAATGTCGTTAATCAGTACTACAACTGTTGTTCTTAAACCTCTTTTAACTACGATATTATCAATATTAACTCCATTGTTCTTTAAGAATGTAATTAGGGATTTACCTAAAGCGTCGTCGCCTACGGCTCCAGCTAAATCAACTTTAAAACCCATTGAAGCTAGTTCTAAAGCAACCTTAGCGGGCAATCCTTCAACTATTAATTTGAATTCTGAACCTTCAGTTAAGAAGCCCTTTTCCAGTTTTCTTAAGCCAACCATAAGTTCCCCTATGCATAAAATTCTTTGTACACTCATGAATAACTAAACTCCATGAGTTTTTAAAATAATATTATTTAGCGCTTTTTCTAACTACATTTGTAGGGTCGTTAAGATGCCTCCATAAACCTTTTTTAAAACTAATGACTTGTATCCCTAACTCATCAATTGCAGCATCGGTTATTAATGGTTCTGTGAGGTTATCATCTACAGTTAAGTATGCGTATGTTGTTGAGAGAACACGTCCTTTTTCATCTAATAGCTCTAATACGACCTTTTCCTTCGAAATAAGATTATATGTTTTGCCTGAAGCTAACTCTACTTCAACTAATTCGAAGTCGTTAAGTGAGAAGCCAAGTTTTAAGGCTGTGTCCGGCGTAACGGCTATTACTGGTTCCTCGCTTTCCGCACTGCCGTTGACCAGTACTATAAGTGTCTCTGATATGTTCTTACTTCTTCTAGAAATTCTCAATTTAACTCTAACAGCCATTGTATTTTCACTTCTTAGGAACATATCTTTTAATAATTTTATATTTACCATACTTTATTTTCACATCTTTAACTAACTTCACTTTACCTTCAACTATAAGCTTAAGAATATCTTCACTTAAAGTAACCTTTACTTTTCTCTTCCTCATGGCTTTCCCTACATCATACTACTATACTACTTTGTTTCTCAAAAATGTTTGGAATAACTTAAATATACTAACTTAGTCTCTGAGGCTATTGGAGGGTTATTTAGTGAATCTGAACGTAATTGAAGGGTATGTTGAAGTTTCAGGTAAGAAACCTGTATTAATAACTGCTCTTCACGGTTTCGGTACGGACAGGTTTAAGGATATTGTGGGTAAAATTAAAGAGCTTGGTTTAGAATATGCTTTCTCAGAACTTATACCTTCAAGATCAGCAGTTGATTTTTTAACGTGGGAAATAGCGTTTAAGGCAGCTATTGCAACAAATAGTTGGGCAGTACTTCCAACGATAAGTAAGGTTGACCATGTTGATGGCTTAAACATTCCTTATTACAATTTAAATAAGGAGTATGGTAGGAAAACGCCATTATGGAGGAGAATTGAGCAACTTGTTAATGAAGGGGAGATTAAATATATAATAGATGTTCATGGAATGAAGAATATTAGCGTATGGCCTGATGTTTGCTTATCAACTAACGGGTATTCTTCAGTAAGTAGGAATGTTTTAGAGAAAATTGTAGAGAAACTTCGAAAAAGAGGGTTGAGGGTTAGTGTAGATAAGCCATTCAAGGGTGGTGCTTTAATTAAGTATTTCGGGAAGCCTCCGAAAACAGAGGCTTTAGGTATTGAGCTTAAAAGAAATCTGAGGTTTTTTGGTTCGAAAGCCCCGGAAATCATTATTGAAGTAGTTAATACTTTCTTAGCTTAGAGAATACTTTTTCAATAAGATTCCTATCCCTATAAATTGGTGGGCCAAGAATTAGGCGATTAACGGTTAATTTGGAAAGCTCCTCTATTCTCGTTTCAAAATCTACTATGTCACCGTAAATTGCAAATTTATCTAAAAGAACATTATCGTACCTTCTTAGCTTCCAATAGTCTCCACTGCTAAGAATCTTTTTAATATCTTCAGCAAGGCTTTCGAAACCGAAGTTCCTAAGAAACTTCTCATTCATGCCCTTCAAGACTATTGCAGAAGCTATTCGTAAAGCCCTAATTAATCTACTGTCAAATGTTTTAAGAAGAGCTGGTCCAATAACATTTATCTCACATTTAACCTCAATGCCTCTTTTAACCCACTTAATATAGTCTGGATGAACAAAGTTTAATAAAACAGCGCCGGTAATTTTGCATGATAAATTAGCCATTCTTCTGCCTGCAGTTCCTACGATAACTGATGCTTTCTCAGGAAGACACTCAAGTAGCTTAGAAACATATTTCCTCATAAAGTCTAATGGATTCTTCGGTTCAACACCTTTTACCTTTAAATAGTCTATATCGCCTAAACCAACACCTACTATGAACGCGGGAATATTGTTCCTTAAAAGTTTCCTTGAAAATTCAATGACGCTAGCAGGGTCGTTTAGGTATGCAGAAATAATACTTGTTCCTAAAGTTACCTTGACTCTTTCAGATATGGGTAGCAAGTATGTGAAGGGATGCGGTAAATTCCGTGTTTCACCTATCCATATTGATTCTGCACCGAATCTTACAGCTTCTTCAGACACTTTAATAGCGTAATCTAACGTAATGTCTGTTACTATGTTTAATGCTAGCCTCATTTACTTCATCCACCTTATCTTTGATAACTATCTATTTTAACAAGTAAAAACATATTTCACATAAGTAACTTCACCGTTATTATGAGGAAGGAGTATGACTAAAACTGTAGGTATCATAGCTGGAGCCGGTTTTGAAAGACTATTACCTAATGAGTCATGGTTAACTACAGAAACTGTTTATGGAAAGGTTGAGTTTATGGAAACTGAAATTGAAGGGTTAAAAGTAATTTTCATACCTAGACATGGTAAAGAAAGTATCCAACAACCGCATAAGGTAAATTATAGAGGAAATATTTGGCTTATGAAAAGTAGGGGTGCTGAATACATTATAGCAATAGACCAAGCATATTCCCTAAGGAAAATTTTAAAACCTGGAATGATTATTATCCCGACCGATATTATAGATTTTACCAAGAATAGGGAAATTACGTTCTTTGAGGATAAGCCTGTCCACATAGATTTTTCAGAACCATTTTGTGGAAAATTAGTTAAAGTTCTTGAAAAATCTTCAGAAAGAGTTCTAAAATACTTTCTTTCAGAAGCAGTAATCGCCGTAATTGAAGGTCCACGTCTCATGACACCTGCTGAAGCAGCTTCTTTACGAATGCTTGGAGCAGATATTGTCAATATGACGACTATGCCTGAAGCGGCATTGGCTAAAGAACTTAACTTATGTTATGCAACAGTAACTCTAATTACAAACTATGCTGCTGAAATACACACGAAACAAGGTTTAGGGTATTTTGAGAAAATAGTTGATGAAAAACGGCAGCAAATGTTTCAAATAGTTCTTGAAGCGCTTAAAATACTTAGGGAGGAAGGCTAACAATAGATATGTAAACAAAGTTGTTTACTTATACATTAATACGGGAAGCGCTTTTAGTTGACGTAGAGGATTAGATCATGAACGCATCCGATAAGGCAGTAATTAGTGCTTTAAAGGAAGCTGTAGATAAAGAGGAACCTGTAGCACTATGCATAATTGTTGAAAAAGAAGGTTCCGGACCTAGAGGCCCTGGAACTAAAATGTTAGTGTTTCCTGATGGTAAAACTATTGGAACAATAGGTGGTGGTCCTTTTGAAAGAATGGTTATTAAAGAGGCCATCAAGGCCCTTAATGAGGGAAAACCTAAAACTGTAAAGCTTGCTTTTAGAGAAGATAACGTACCTTTAGGTGCTTACAAAACTGGGCTCATATGTGGCGGTGTTTTGACCGTTTTTATAGATGTTATCAAGCCTAGGCCTAGAATTTTAGTTTTAGGTGTGGGACATGTTGGAAAACCTTTAGCTAATTTAGCAGCTCTTTTAGGCTATCGCGTATGGGTCATAGACGATAATCCTAAGCATGCTTTACCCGAAAAATTCCCTAATGTTGAAAAAATAATTGTAAATGAATGGGGTAAAGCAATAGATGAAGCCAATATAGGTAGTGGAGACTATGTGTTAATAGTGCATGGGGAAATAAACCACGACTACGTGGCTTTAAAGAAGGCATTAAATTCGCAAGCTAAGTACATAGGTGTTTTAGGTTCAAGAAGTAAGATAAGAACGTATCTTCAAAAGCTCCAAGAAGAAGGATACAGTTTAGAAAAGCTTAAAGGAAGAGTTTATGCCCCAGTAGGTATCGATATTGGAGCGAAAACACCTGAAGAAATAGCTGTAAGTGTTCTAGCTGAAATACTTAAAATAGAGAGAGGGGCTTCAGGAAAACACTTATCAATAGTGTGATGTTTGAAAATGATTGCATTAGCTATACTTGCTGCAGGAAAATCTGAGAGATATGGTAGAAATAAGTTACTTGAAAAAATAAATGATAAAACAATTATACGAAAGGTTACTGAAGAAGCTTTGAAATCTAAAGCGGAAAAAATTTTTGTTATTGTAGGTTTTGAAGCTGAAAAAATAATTGATGAATTAAGCGGCTTACCTATAACATTTGTTTACAACGTTAACTATGAGGAAGGAATGAGCTCTTCTGTTAAAGCAGCTGTTTTAGCAGCTAAGGTTGTTAATGCTGAGGGCATAGCGATACTTCCTGCAGACAATCTTCTCATAACGCATGAAACTATAAATAAGGTCATAGAGATGTTTATTGAAGCTAAGCCGGAAATAGTTGTTCCATCATATAAGGGTAGAAGAGGCCATCCAATACTTTTCAACATGAAACTATATTATGATTTAATGAGTATTTCTGAAGAAACATATGGGCTAAAGTTTGTTGTTAAAAAGTATAGCGATAGAATAGTTGAAGTTCCAGTAAATTCTCCTGAAATATACATAGATATAGATACTCCTGAAGATTTAGAGAAGCTTAGAAAGCAAGGTTTAGTTAAGTAGGGGAAAGTTAGAAAAACAACATGTAGGTAAACGATTAGCTAGAGGTGTGCTTAACGCTTGAACTTTATTCACACAGCTGATATTCATATTGGCGCATTTCCACACACAGTACTTAGAAAAGCTAATTTGGAGTCGTTAGAGAAAATAGTTGAATTAGCACTTTCAGAAAACGTAAAGAACGTTATTGTAGCTGGCGATTTATTTGAAACACCTAGATTAGGGCATGAAACAACATTAAACGTTGTTAGAATAATTAAGAAAGGAGTTCGAGAAGGGCTAAGATTCATAGTTACTCCTGGTTCTCATGACTTAACAGCTAGGGGGCATGGTGTTCTCTCTATCTTAGGGGAAGTAGGTTTAGTACATTTAACAAAACATGAGGAGAAAAACTATAAACTTTATTTAAAACCCTTAGAAGTCGATGGAGTAGTTTTCTACGGATTACCTGGTTTGAGAGGGGAGAGAGAAGTAGAATATCTTGAGCGCCGCAAAGTGGTTTATGAAGATTACGATGAAAACAAGGACAATATTCTCATAGCACATACAGGCCTTTACATTTATTCAGGCATAGATATTTCAAAAATAAGCCCAAAATATAGTATGATTAAACTTTCTGAAGAAGCCTATGCTTCAATTCATAAACACTTCAAATATTTAGCATTAGGACACATACACTTCCCAATACCCTATAGCGAATTTTTTGAAGGCAACGTAGCTTACCCAGGATCGCCTATAGGAAGAGACGCTAATGACATATATGAGACTTATATTTTAAAGAAGAAGCTAAGAACCAATAGAAGAGTATTACTAGTGAATTTAAGAAGAAATGCTGCCTCAATAAAGGCCTTAACAAATAATTTTGGGATAGATGTAGAAGTAGTAGAAACCTATGGTTTAGAAAATGTAGTTGACGAAGTTAAAAGGAAAATAAGAGATATGAATGAAAAATACCGTTGCATAATAGTTTACACAGGTAAAATTAGCATTGAAAAATATAGTAGAGTAAGAAAAATGATCAATGATGTTGCTAGAAGCTTGAATGCTTGGGTACATATCGTTAGAAGCGAACCTGCAGAAGAATACATAACATTTCTCGAGGAATTTAGGTCCGACCTATCAAATATTGAAGAGTTAGAGAAGGAAGCCATTGAGCAAGCACTTAAGAAATTCGGATTAAAGCTTTCACCAGAAATAATTTTGAACTTAATTTCAACATTAGGTAGAGAATATAGCGAAGGCATGAGGAAAACGGAAATTAACGAGGAAGTAGCTGACGAGGCTTTTAAAATTTTAGAGCAAGTATATGGGGAGCTTAAGAAATGAGCTCATTAATTGATAGTTTAGGTGATTTGCTAAGTAGAATCTCTAAGCAAATAAGCGAAGTATCTGAAGACCCAATAACCATTCTCATAAGGAAGTCTTTTGAAAAATACTACAAGGTAAAGGTTCTTGAAAAAACTTTTCCATCAAGAATAGGTTTCGTAGATGCTGGAATATATCCTTTAGATTTATCAATTGCAGCGCTCATGTACATTCAGCTTGGAGCCTTAATTCGTGAGCCTACAGGAGAGCTTAGCTTAATAAGCAATATTGAAGGTTTAAAACAATATCCACCTATAGAAAGAGTCATTTTAACTGTAACTAAGAGAAGAAAAATGATTAATGGATCCATGAAGTACTTTTTTGAAGTGGAAATTAGGTGTCCCGAGAAAAAATCACTCCTCTTCGAATCACCTAAAGATGCGGAGAAAATTTCTAAGGAAATAACGGGAATTCTTGAAACTTTAGGTTTAACAGTAGAAATTAAGAAGCCCCGATTATACCGTAAGCTTTCAAAATACATTGAAAGTCTTTTAGAATTAGCTTATGGACTTAAAATATTAAAGGAGGCAAAATTAGATAAAGTAGTTATTGATGGCACTCTTGTTAGATGGCTTAGACCTAAAAAAGCTAGGGAAAGTTACAAAATAGATGGAATAGACATTTTATCTATTCTTACGAGACTTAATAAATCAAATGTCATCAGGGAATGTCTTGAAGGAGTCTATGGCATATCGAAAACTACAGCATTCCCTACAGTCTCTAGGGCAATGGATCTTTTCGGGAAATTCCTTAAAGAAGGTAAATATGAACTTTACACGGTAATTGATGATAAAGAGCTGAACATGTTGAAAATGATGTTTGAAGAAGCCGAGTCTAAAGATAAAATACCCAGGGAAGTTATTGAAAGCATTGTTAAAATGTTTAGTCTTAAGGTATTTCCTCAAAACAATGTTTGGGTGCTTAGATTTCCTTTAACAATGGATGGAAACCATGTTATGGTATTGGATGTATACTCAGAGAAGCCAACAATATATTATGTTAAAGAGAAAAGTAAAAGAGTTTTGAGAACATTCCCTGAAAACGTTTTAAAGGTAAACTCTAAAGTTGAGGAAGGTATTTTAAAAATATTTAACATTAAAAGTCCTCTCACAGGAAGACCCCCTATGGGGCTTATGGAAGTTGATGAGCACGTTAGAATAAGTAGTGAACATAGGAAGTCGATTATAGCATATATGGAAGTTGCTGCTTTAAAATCTGCTGGAAACAATCTCTCAATGCTTAAAACGCTTCTCCAAATAATAAGTGGAAGTATGAGGTTAAGATATGGTTATGGTGAGTAATTATGGGTAAATTTGTTGGATGGATTTTCGAGTCTTCTAAAGATAAAGTGTTAATTGCAGGTCACCAGAGTAGTTTAGGAATAAGCATAGGGGACATACTTTACGTTAAACTTAAGGGGTTAAGTAAAGTTCTATTGCTTCACGTAGATGATGTTTTAAATAAGCTCCCAGCAGGAGCTAATAAAACTTTAGGTCTCCTGCCTAGGAAAGTTGAGCCTAGCGGAGCGCTTATTGAAGCAGGAAAGGAAAGAACCATTATAACATCACCTATGTTCTTAGTTATCGAGGAAGGAGATAGAATCTATGTTTCAAGGCCCGCAACTCCTCCACCACTTAATACTGAAGTTTATAGGCTTGAAAGCGGTGATGAAGAATCTGAGAAAATAATGTATATGTTCAGTTTAGGAATTCCTGTACAGGAATATTTAGAAAAAACAGTGCCAATAGCTATTCTAAGAAGTGGCTCAGCATCAACGGAAAGCGAGAAAGCTCTAAAGTATTTTGATAGAGCAGAAATAAAGGTTGATATAGAATCTTTAATTCCAAAACACATTCTTGTCTCTGGACAAACTGGTGCCGGGAAAACAACCGGGATTATGGGTATAATTCTGGACTGGGCTCTCCATGGGAAATCACCGATAAGTTGGCTCATAATAGATAGGCATGGAGAGTATAGTAAGTATTCAAGTGGTGGGGGAGAATTTTTCCTTAACAAGCTTTCTAAAGCTATTTTAAGCAATAATTCTGAAGATGTGTTGAAGGAAAGAATTCATGTATATAAGCTCTCTTTTACGGAAAGAGAACCACAAACATATGGTAATGTGGAGATAAGAGAAGCAGCAATAAACATTGGAAGTTTAACAGTAAATGATGTTTCAATGGCGCTTGAGGTATCCGATGAGGAAGCAGCTACATTAGAGATTATTCTTGAAACTCTTGAAGCAATAGTTGAAGCATCTAATTTATCTGATACTTGGAAAGAAATGTTTAGGAGTAGAGAAGGAGTACTAAGTGGTCATTTAATTCCGCTATTCATAGCCGTAGTTGATAACATGTGTAATAGCGAAGGTGTTGGGGAAAAAGAGAAGAAGGGTGTTTATAGGGAGTTTGTTCAACAGGGAATGTATATTCAGAAGCTTAGGGTTTGGAGAACACGCTTATTAGCTCTCCTAAACATTAAGCCGAAAAGTATTTCCGAAAACGGAGGAGTTGTAACAGTTT
The DNA here is from genome assembly GCA_964564025.1 of uncultured Desulfurococcales archaeon. Classification (GTDB taxonomy): domain Archaea; phylum Thermoproteota; class Thermoprotei_A; order EX4484-217-1; family EX4484-217-1; genus DRYM01. The sequence continues at coordinate 62,643 of CAZLZO010000001.1, read as the reverse complement.
ACTCTGACGATAAAAGCATTTTTAAATTAAGTGATGTTTTTAAGAAACCAGGTTCCCTACGTAGGCTTCTTGAGGAAATAGCTAAAAGCCCTGTTTTAAGAGTTAAACAGAACCTAGCAAATTATAAGTGGTATAGAATTAGTGTTTCTGATGAACTATCAGTTATTGAAAGAGGGTTAAGCATTGATTCAATAATTAAGAAAATTGAAGAGGGAAACATAGTAATACTCGATGTTTCCTCTGCGCCTTCAGCCCAAGCCGATGCTGTAGTGCTCAATGTTGTTAGGAGAATTCTAAGTGGTAGAATAGGATTGGATCCTAGAGAACTAAGCAGGAAAAATGTTGTAGCAATAGTTTCTGAAGAAGCACCCCTTTATCTTTCACCCGAAAAAGTTAGGAGCCCTAGAAATGCTTTTGCGCGAATAGCTCGTGAAGGAAGAAAGTTTAGGATAGGGCTTATAGCAATAACCCAGTTAGCTACGATTATCGAAAAACAGCTTTTAGCAAACATGAACACTCTCATAGTTTTAAGAACAAAGTATAGGAGTGACATAGAATATTTCTCATCAATAGGTGTCCCCTCATCAGAAATACCCTTACTAAACGATAGAGAAGGATACATTTACACACCAGATGTTAGAGTTAGAGACCCCATACCAGCTTACTTTAAGGGATGGTTTGAAATCGCAGTGAAAAGTAGGCGGGAAGTAGAGAAATTAGAGGATTTAGCTAAAATTGTCTCAGAGGTTTAAGTAAGCGATGATTATCAAGGCTATTTGGCTACATAACATTAGATCCTATAAGGATGAAATAGTAGTGTTTCCCGAAGAAGGAATAACAGTGATTTACGGCGATGTGGGTTCGGGGAAAACAAGTATTCTAAGCGCAATAGGATTTGCTATTTTCGGAAATGTTCCAGGTTCACCAACGGATCCTCTCTCGAGATTCGCTAATCCAACTGCTAGAGATCTTCTAAGAAGAGGTGAAAGTAGAGGATTCATTAAATTATGGATTAGAAGTGAAGGAAGAGACATAATAGTTCACAGGGAAATAGCTGAGTCTGGGAAAACGGTAAGTGATAAGGGGGGATGGGTTCTAGTAGTAGAGAAAGATGGTCCAACAAAATTTAGGAAACTTACAGCTTCTGAAATGAGAAGCTACATACTGGAACTTCTTGGAATACCTGAAGAGAAAACACGGGCTAGAAGTAAGGTTTTTGCTTCAGCAATTTATGTTCCCCAATTCGGAATACACTCAATACTTAATGTGAGTGAGGAAGAGAGGTCGGAAATAGTAAATAGGGTTCTAAATCTCGTAAAATACAGTTATGCTAAGGAGAGAATAGATTATGTAAAAACACTTGTTCGCCGTAAACTTAGGAAAGAGTTGGAGAAGCGGGAAAGCGAGTTAAGAGAGAAAATAGTTGATGAAACCATAGTTAAGGAAAGGTTAAGGGAAGCAAAAGGAAAACTAGAAAAACTTGAGAAAGAAGCTAAGAAATTAAAAGAAGCTGAAGAAAGGTTAAAAGAAAAACTAAGAGAACTTGAGGAGAAAGAGAAGAAGTTAAGGGAAAAAGCGGGCAAAGCTGAAGTCTTGAGAAGAGAACTTGAAGAACTAGAGAATGAAAAAAGAATGAAAAAACAAGAACTTGGAGATAAGAACATAGGAGAGCTAGAAAATGAACTTTCAGTAGTAGAGAATGAAATTAAGAGAATAGAGGGTAAATTAAGGAAAATAAGTAGTAGAAAGGAGGCGGTAAGTAATAACAAAAAGGAGTTAGAAAATATTCTTGAATCAAAAATAAGTGAAAGCAAAGCTTTACATTCTAAAGTAGCTAAAATAGATGGTAAAATAGGAGAACTTGAAAAGAGACTGGAAGAAATAAGGGATCTTGAAAGTAAAGGAATATGTCCACTATGTTTACAACCTATACCTCACGCACACGCTAAAGATCTTAAGGAAAGAATTAGCAAAGACATTGATAAACTCTTAGCTGAAAAGGAGGAGATTTTTAAGAAACTTGCTACAGTAGAGGCCGACATAGAGAAGATGAAAAAGAAAAAGAATGTTCTTGAAAAAGAATTTAACGATCTCTTAGCTGAAGAAAGAGGAATCAACGAGGAGCTAAAGAAACTTTTTGAAAGAAAAGCTAAACTAGCAAGCCTCCTTGAAGTTGCTAAAGACATAGTTAAAATAGAGTCCCGTATAAGCAAGTTGAAAAGCGAACTTGAAAAAATAGCTAAAGTAACTAAGGAACTTGAAAAGGTGAGTGAAGAAATAAGTGTTGCTAAAAGGGATTTTGAGAATATATTGAAAGAGAAAGAAAGAATTAATGAGGAAAAAGGGAAGCTACAAGGAGAAATTGGAGGTTATGAGGAAAAATTAAGAGAAATAAGCAGGGTTAAAGAGGAACTTAAGAAAATAAGGGAGGAAATAAACAAGAATAGGTTTTATCTTGAATTTCTAGATAAGAACATATTGGCCATAATAAGGGAAGTTGAAAGATATGTTAAATCCAAAGCTTATATTGCTTTTAAAGAAGAATTTTTAAGAATATTCAAAACTCTAATGATGGGATATGAAAACATAGACGTAGAAGTCTCACCGGACTTCAAGCTTGAATTTAAAGCTAAAGTAGATGGTTCTTTAGTTACTATAGACACGCCGAGCGGGGGACAGCTTACAAGTATTTCTTTGGCCTATAGACTTGCTTTAAATAGAGTTGCTAGAAGCATGATTCCCCAGCTTAGGGAAGGCCTGTTAATACTTGATGAACCGACATACGGTTTCTCTCCTGAGAGAGTAGAGTTATTAAGAAGGGTCCTTTTTAGTCCGGGAGGGCCGAGACAGGTAATTATTGTTACACATGATAGATCATTCTATGATGTTTCAGGTGAGGAAAAACTTAGTATAATAAGACTTGAATTAGACTCTGAAGCCACGAGAACAAAGGTATACTATGAAAACATAGATTTAGATTATGTTGAAAAAGTGATGGAAACTTTTAGAGTCATAAGTAGGAGTATTTATAAAATGAGTATTGAAGCTTCAACGAGGCATGTTAAAGAACAGTTCAAGCCTGAGGTAAAGATGTTAGTTAGTGACAAAAGAGGTAATAAGAGGACAGTATCATTACTTGATTTTCTATCTCAGGCTGAGGAAGAAAAGAGTAAACATTAATTTCCCTACATACTTAATGTATTTTGAGAGGAAAATGATGAAATTACTTAAGAAAAACCTTTTTACGGAAACCATAGACATTGATCTTTTCATCCTGGGTCTAGTAGCCTTAATTATTAGGTCTCTTGACATGACTCTTACATATAGAAGCATTATGTTCTTTGGGGCGGAAGAAATAAATTTAGGTTTACATTTCTTCTTTGAAGCATTTGGGTTAAAATTAGGAATATTTATAACACAGATTCTTTCAGCAATAGTTGTTTTCACTATAGTGTTTTTAACTCAAAAAGCTAGAAAATATGGCTTACTTTTACGCTATGGGCTACATATACTTGTAATGTTTCACATTATAGGGTTATTAATAATGATTTACGGCTTAAATATAGAGTTTCTTCTTAGAACTATTCTTGTCGCTCCAATAATTCTTGTCTTAACAATTTTAGTTATAGATTTGTTTAGAATTTTTAAGGGAGGATTGTAGTTTGAAAGAATATGTTTTAGCAATTGATCTTGGAGCAACCTATCTTAGGTTAGCTTTAGCAACGATGCAAGGTAAGATTGTTTCAAAAGTTAAAGAATACGTTGTTAAGGAGGGTGACGAATACGCTATAGCTCAGCAAATAATCGCGACGTACAAGAAGCTCATTGAAAAACTAGGTAGCGTAAGAATAGTTAAAGTCGCTATAGGCTCTATAGGACCATTAGATATAAGGAAAGGCATAATAGTTAATCCACCAAATTTGCCTTTTAAAAAAGTAGAGTTGAAAGCACCTTTAGAAGAATTCTTCGAAACAGAAGTCATTGTACTTAATGATGCTGTCTCGGCTGTTTGGGGTGAAAAACATTTCGGTTTAGGAAGAAACGTTGAAAACTTAGTGTATATTACCTTAAGCACGGGCATAGGTGTTGGGGTAATAGTTAATGGGAAACTCCTTTTAGGTAAAGACGGAAACGCTCACGAAATGGGACATTCCGTTATAAATTATGAATCATCGCTTATCTGTGGATGTGGTCGGCTTGGCCATTGGGAAGCTTATGCTTCAGGTAGGAACATACCGAGATTTGTTAGGATGCTTTGTAAGAACAAGTTCAATGAATTACTTAGAGAAAGTATTCTTAGAGAGAAAATATTAAGCAACACATTAACATCTAAGGACTTATTTGACGCAGCAAAAGTAGGGGATAAATTAGCGTTGCTGGTTATTGATGAGTTAGGTAAAATAAATGCAGCCGGGTTTGCTAACGTAATAAATGCTTATGATCCAGAGTTAATTACTGTAGGTGGAGCTATAGCTTTAAATAATCCAAGAGAATTAGTTATAGATCCCATATTGAAATACATTGACCATTATGCTGTAAATAAGGTTCCAAGAATAGAAATTACAAAACTAGGTGACGATATAGTACTATATGGTGCAGTTGCTATAGCAATATATAGGCCATTTTAGTTTCGGTGAAATAATGGATCCCTTTACGTGGAGAAGCCCTGGAAGTGCTATGGAGTTAGCTAGGGAGTTAGTTAAAATATGTAAGGAAAACTTAGGGTCCCTTGTTAAATCAGTTAGTATTGTTGAACTTAAAGAAAATGTTCTTTATAGGGCTTTAACACTTAATGGATACATAACACTATCTAACGGGCTTTATACGAACATCTTAGCTATGTCTATTAGAAATAAAAAGTCTTCATTCATAGGGTTTGAAGGCTCCTTTAAGGATAGAGAACTTAAAATACCTGAGACTCAAGTGGTTTTCGTAGACACATTCTTGTGGACTAAGTGGAAATTTAGAGTTTCACCTAAAAATGCTAAGAAAAATGCTTTAACGCTCTTCTTAAGAGAGCATGAGGAACCGCTAAAGAGAGAATATTTGAAACCAAGCGGTGGTGAAGGTAAGATACACTATTTCAGACTATATCTCAGTGAGAATAAGGAGTTTAGGAGAGTTGATGTGAAAATAAATGTTTGGTTAAAGAATGGTCTTATACGAGAGAATGCAATAAGTTTAATGCTTAAAACAATAGAGTTACTTGAAACATTTTTCATGAAGAAAATATCTCAAAAGAATCCTCCGGAACCCCTTAAGACATTTAGCATTAGCATATTTTAGGGCATAAATTTGCTATAGGACATTCGTGGCATCTAGGCTTTCTCGATAAACAATATTTTCTACCTAACAATATAAGGTATAGGTGGGCTTCAAGACACTTATCTGGACAATAAAGGTTTATTAGAGCTTTTCTTACATCTTCGTATTTAGCATTTCTCTTTACAAAACCTAATCTACTACTAACTCTCATTACATGCGTATCTACAGGTACTGTAGGCTTATTTGCTATCATGAGCAATAATATGTCAGCTGTTTTAGGACCTACACCAGGTATTTTTAACAGTTCTTTTCTAGCTTCTTCTAGAGGCTTTTTAAGAATACTCCATAAATTGCCTTTATATGTTTCCAGCACGTACTTTGAAGCTTCAATAATCCTTTTTGCCTTAATAGAACCTAATCCCCCATGGGAAATGAGTGAAGATACTTCTTTAACTGTTTTAACTGCTAAAGTCTCCGGTTTTATTTTAAACTCTCTCTTTAAACTATAGTATGATCTGAAAGCGTTTCTTTCATTAGTGTTTTGAGTAAGTATTGTTGCAATTAAGGTTTCGAAAGGATCTCTTGTTCTAAAAGCTACCTTATATGCTAAAAATTCTTCCTCATTTACTCTTCCAAACACTTCCTTTAACTTTTTAAGAATATTCCGAGCTCTTTCTATATCATTAATCAATTCTTCTTACCACTATTTCTCATTGAATCTCTAATGAGGGTTATAAATTGATTTTTAATTGATTATTTTAAAATAATTGTTCTCAATTAAACATTGTTTTTAAACATATATTTTAAAATATTTGTCTTTACGTAAGTCATATGTTTAGTCTAACTTTAACAGAAAATTTTATAATTTTTAATTGTTTAAATTTCAACTTCTTATTTATTGTAAAGCTAACTTTATGATTTATTATTTCTAAATTATATGATATTGCACGAAACTATATTTAAATAGGCTTCCCTTACTATGTTAAATTAGGCGAATAATATTAGGCTGACCTAACTTTTTATGTTTCTAACAGGTGATTATGGTGAAGATTAGAGTTGCTTTAGTAGGTAATCCGAATGTGGGAAAATCTGTTATATTTAACGAGTTAACAGGAGGAAAAGCGTGGGTTGGAAATTGGCCTGGAGTTACTGTTGAGAAAAAAGTAGGTAAACTTAAGGTAGAAAATTATGAATTCGAAATAACAGATTTACCTGGAATATATAGCTTAACCGCTTACAGTATTGATGAGCTTATAGCGAGAAACTTTATTGTTGAAGAAAAACCTGATGTAGTGGTTAACATAGTTAATGCTGCAAGTATTGAGAGAAACCTTTACTTAACATTAACTCTTCTTGAAATGGAAGCTAACGTAGTAATAGCATTGAACATGATGGATTTAGCTGAAAGCGCAGGGTTAAAGATCGATGTAGAAAAACTTCAGAGAGAACTATGCGATATTCCAATAGTACCTATGGTAGCTATTAAGAAAATAGGGTTTAATAATCTCATAAAAACAATGATAGAGGCTTCAAAAAAGAAAGCTAAGTGCGGAAAAATTGTCAATTACGGCAGCAAAGTTGAGAAACAAATAGAGTATATCAAGGAGAGATTAAGGAGAGTAGAAGGCCTCAAAGAAAAATATCCATTAAGATGGATTGCAATAAAACTTCTAGAAAACGACCATGAGGTGAAAGAGAAAGTCAAAAGATTTTCCCAAGAGATAATTGTAGAGGTTGAGGAAATAAGGAGGAGATTAAGTGAAGAACTAGGTAAAGATGTTGAAGAACATCTTGTTGAAAGAAGATACGATAGAGTTGCTGAGATAATTCGGAAAACAGTTGTTAAAGTTAAAGAAATAGGACTTACTTTCAGCGATCTACTGGACTACACCATAGCACATAAAACCCTTGGAATACCTGTAATGGTAACTGTTTTATACATGTTATTTAGATTCGCCTTTGATGTTGCTACACCCTTCGTGGACTTAGTAGATATTTTATTCAACGATATACTTTACAGCGCTGTTGTTGAAAGTAATTTACCTAAGATTGCAGCTTCATTTTTAGCTGACGGAGTTATTTCAGGATTAGGTTCGATACTTGTATTTCTTCCAAACATAGCTTTCCTGTTTCTAGCCTTAGCCTTACTTGAAGATGTAGGGTACATGTCGAGAGTTGCATACATAATGGATAGAATAATGCTTAAGGTAGGTTTAACGGGGAAGTCAATAATACCCATGGTTATAGGTTTTGGATGCAATGTTCCGGCAATAATGGCTACGAGAGTTATAGAGGATGAAAATGATAGAAAAACAACAGCCTTAATACTTCCATTAATGTCGTGTAGTGCTAGATTGCCAGTTTACCTAATTTTTGCTGGGACATTCTTTGGAGCTTATGCTGGAACTGCCGTTTTGAGCATGTATCTTCTCGGAATTTTTCTGGCAATTTTAATAGCTACTTTTCTTAGAAAATTTGTGTTCAAAGGCCCATCGGTAGGCTTCATTATGGAAATGCCTCCATACCTTATACCGCAAGTTAAAACCGTAATTTTAAAAATGTGGGAAAGAACCAAAAAATTCCTTTTTAAAGCTGGCACAGTAATTTTCCTAGGAGTTATAACTGTTTGGGCATTAAGTATAACGGGGCCCTCAGGAATTATAGGTGTTGAAGCTCTGGAAAATCCGGAGCTCTTTAGTAAAAGCTGGGTAGGTGTTGTTGGGCACATGCTTTCAACAATTTTCACACCTATGGGTTGGGATTGGAGAGCTACGGCCTCCCTTATTTTTGGATTAATAGCTAAAGAATTGGTTGTAGGGGTTATGGCTGTACTTTATGGGGTTAGTGAGGAAAATCTCTCACAAGCTATAGGAACTGCTTTTACTCCTCTCACAGCTTACGCTTACATGGCCTTTACATTAATTTATGTTCCATGTTTAGCTACAATAGCAGCTATAAGAGGGGAGCTTGGAGGAAAATACGCTTTAATGGCTTTAGCTTATGAAATAATGTTAGCGTATATTGTAGCATTAACTATAGTGTTTATGGGCAGGTTTGTTGGTTTAACTTAAAAGGGGGAGAATATTATAGTGAGAATAATTGCTAGAATAATTGCGGGAATATTGGGCGTAATTTACTTAGTTTATGGTTTAATTGCTCTATACAACTGGTTTTCTTCAACATTTCCAATAGGTTATGAACCATTTAATGTTTTCTTAACACTTAATGTGCCAGGCGACATAGGATATTCTATAGCGTTGATTACAATAGGTTCAATACTTGCATTATCATTAGTATCGTATAGTAGTGAAGTACAGAGTTTATCAGCGCTCACTGTTGGAACATTTCTGGCCTTAGCTCTTTTTATACTTCATATCTTGGTTATTCTAGCTAACATAGCTGATGTATTAATACTTAAGAGTATAGGTGAAGAAGCAGAGTTCAACATACTTTCTGAATTACAAAAGATAGAGTTTTATGGGGGACTAGTTTCTCTAGTACTACTATATTTTGTACTTAGGGAACTTTCGAATAAAGGCTTAATTAGAATTTTTAAGAAGAAATAATATATTTGAGCGCTAAGCAAAATTTTCTGAGGCCTTATATGAAATGACGTACAGTATTGTAGGTGCTGACTTAAGTAAGAAGTTATTTGGTGTAGCAGTTGTTTCCGGAAGTTTAGCCGTAGGTTCAAGAGTTCCATGGGCAAGGGCTGGCGTAGGTGCTGTAGCAACACAAGCATATACTAACCCTGCGTTAGGCCCAATAATTCTTGAATACTTAGCCAATGGCTTTTCAGCTGATAAGGCACTAGCTAAGGCGTTATCTAAGGATAGTGAGCCTGAGAAAAGACAAGTAGCAGTAGTTGATTATAAGGGGAATGTTGCATTTCATAGTGGAAAAGAAATACCTAAGGAAAATGGCATATGCGTAGATCAAACTGTTGTATGTTTAGGGAACCTTATTGTTACTGCGGAAATACCTAAGGTTATGTGTGAAGAGTTCAAGAGAAAAAGAGGAGAAGATTTTGCATGGGCTCTTCTCTTAGCATTGGCTGCTGGACATGCTCTAGGAGGAGATAAAAGAGGAGATAGAAGTGGGGCTTTAATTGTTGTTGGAGAAACACTCTATGGAAAATACTATGACTACATAGTTAATTTAAGAGTTGATTATTCAGTAAATCCCGTCAAGGAATTAATCATGCTGTACGAAATGCTTAGAGGAGGGAAGAGCTAACGTGCCCCATTATTCTTGTCATGTCTAAATCCTTCCTTATGTCTTTTATACACACTCCAATTAATGAATATTGACCTAGAAATTTCAAGTATAAATGCGTAATAAAATGACTTATCCACCTGGTCTAAATCGTCCATTCCCGCTTCCATAAGGAACGTGTCAAAATAGTCTTTAACTCTTAAGGCTATTTCCCTAAAAATAGTCATTTGATCTCTAATGAATTCATCAAGCTCATTTCTATACCTCACTAGTTCACGCTCTTCAGAAGTCGTCATCGCAGAACCCTAGATTTTAAAGGCAAAAAGGATTCTTAAATATTTCTCGAAAAAGTTCTTACGGTACAAATTTAAAGTCAACGTGTTTCCGTTTCTAACAACTTACCTTAAACAAACTACGTTTCCTAATTAGGTAAAATTATTTCACATACATCAAGCAGTGAATTATGGTAAATAGTTTGGGGAGGATCTGTTTAAAAATGGTTCACGTAAGTAATAAAGGTTCTAATTTAAATATATGCTAAAAAATGTATGTAATCAATTAATATCAGTATTTACTTAAAAATGAGACTTCCCAGAATTCAAGGTAAGCCGCAGCTACTAAGAGTAAAGTAGCTATTCCAATAATTTTTACTACATCACCCCACATTCTTCTTCTAGCATAGAGCGATGCAGTAATGAACATGCTATAAGAAAGAATTTCTAAAAACCCATAAGGGTGAAAAGCTATAAGGGATGTAATTATAGCTCTAAACTCTTCTCCTCCTATAAAAATATGATATAGTGCTGTTCCCATAATGAACCCTGAATTCCCCCCAGCAACCCCTATTATAAATGGTCCAGCATATGGTATCGCTCCAAGAAGCCCCTTAGGCAAGTTAAAGAGAAATATCATTATCGGATTCTTTAACGAAATTAAAGCTTCACCTACAGTTTTCACTAACTCTATAGATTCTTCCGTACGAATTATTGAAAAAATGACCCCACTTAATATTCCTAAGTAAAGTGTTATGGTCACACTAACCCATATTCTTAAGCCGAAGTAGAGATAATGTGTTTCGCCAGGTTCTTTAGAAACAAGTACATCATGTATTAAAAAGAGAAATGTTCCAAAACATATAGAGTGAATGAGTATATTGTAACCCTGAAAAAGTACTGATAAAAAAGCAGCCAATACGGCCAAAAGTACTACAAAAAACTTCCTATTTGAGAACTTTTTTGTTTCAGCAATATAGAATGTCTCGGACATTTCCTCCTCAATCCCCTGTCCTTAACTTAAATGTATTACTTCGAAATATATAAGGGGAAAGTGTTACTAGGTAAAAACTATAAAATTAAAACTAAAACGAGTAATATTAAAGAGTATATGGTTAAAATTAATCCATAACTAAGGATTCCTGGAGAAGAGATAATTGTTCTTCTTTCTTTAAACCCTAATCCCTTAACGTAAAGAGTTTCAGAAACCATGTTTGCTCTTTCAATAGCTACTGCTGTAACAGGAATTAATGCCCTCGTACTTGGAAATTTTCTTAGTTTAATGGACATTACGGATTCGATAACATCCTTAAGCACTAAAGGTATTAGTCTCCATGTAAGAATTAGTGATTGTGAAAAAACTAAAGGTAATCCGTGTTTCTCAAGAAAGCAAGCTAGTTGTGAAGGGTTAGTTGTAGAAAACATTATTAGGAAAGATACAGCTAGCAAATAAATTCTAGCTACAAGAGATAAGACATAAACCAAAGTTTCGTAGGAAAATATTCCTGTAGGTGAAAAAATCCAAGCAAAAAATCCGAGTAAAGCTATGGGTACTACTACAGCTAATGAGCTCTCGTAGAGTATTCTTAAATTTTTAGACATTAGCGTTACTAAAACCAGGTATGTCGAAATTAAAGCGATCCCATATACATTGTCTACTAAAGTTATTGAGATAAAGAAGAGTATTAGTGAGAGGAATTTAAAACCTACATGGGCTTTGGATAGTGGAGTATTCTCTTGGGAAAATGTTAGTGCAACCCTTATTTTATCGAGTATCCATAAAATCAATTACGCTTACACCTCCATGAAACGGGTTTTCTATACCATAGCTTTCTATTTCAGGAAGCTTTAGAATGCTATCTATTTCGCCTACAAATCTTATCGAGCCTCTATGAAGTATTGCAGCTAAATCGCAAATTTCACTAATAAACCAAGTATCATGAGAAGCTATGATTAATGTTGTCTTATACTCCTTCGCTATAGTGTTTAATACTTCAATTAACTCTACTTTACCATCGAAGTCTAAGTAAGCTGTTGGTTCATCGAGAAGTAGAAGTCTCGGCTTACCTACTAAAGCTGAAGCAATAGATAGTCTTCTTCTGAAACCATAACTTAAGTGCAACACGGGTTTTTCGGCGTATTCTTCTAGTCCTAGCATTTTTAGAGATTTCCATGCTTCATACTCAGGATTAGCTAACTTAAGCTTTTTAGCTGTTTCATAAACTTCCTTATAAGGTGTTGGTTGGGTGAAGGAAAGAGTAGGATTCTGAGGAACATAACCTATTTTAGCTTTAAGAAATTCTCCATAAATTCTAATAACGCCTCTTTGTGGCTTAATTATTCCAGCAATTATCTTAATTAGAGTTGACTTACCTGAGCCATTAGGTCCTAAAAGACCCACTTTTGCTTCTCTGGGAATTTTCAAATTTACGTTTTTTAAAGCATAATTTTTTGATCTAGGATATTTATACCATAAACTTTCAATTTCCACTATGTTAGATGTGTTTTCACTAAGTACTACGCGTGACAAAGGCTTAGCTTCATAACCTTCTTTACTAGCTATCTTCCCAAATAAGGTCTCTATAGGCTTAGGCATAGGATTATTCATGATATCAGAGAACGTTAGCTCCTTTACGTTCTTTTGAAAAACTATTTCTCCATTCTTTAAAACAAATATCTTATCGGCAATATTAATTACATGGTTTAACTTGTGTTCTATAAGCATTATAGTTATGGATTCCTTTTTAGCTATATCTCTTAGTTTCTCGTAAAATTTTTTAGCTAAAGGTGCTTCAATAAACGCTGTTGGTTCGTCGAGAATAAGTACTTTAGGTTTTAAGGCCAAGATTGATGCTAAAGCTACTTTCTGCATTTCTCCGCCGCTTAACTCGAAAATAGTTCTATCTTTGAGATTTTCGGCCCCAGAAACTCTTAATGCCCAATTAGCTCTCTCAACAATTTCTTTAAGAGGTAATCCTAAATTTGATGGGCCAAACATAACTTCATCTTTAACTGTTAATGTTACTAATTGAACTTCAGGGTCTTCCCCCACGTAACCAACGTATCTAAATGCCTCTTCAGGTTTGTCTAGAACATTAACTGTATTAACAATTACTTTTCCACATAATTCACCTGAGTAAAATTCTGGAAGTATACCAGCTATCGCCTTAGCTAATGTTGTTTTTCCAGACCCATTAGGGCCTACAATTAACCCTATTTCGCCTGGTTTCAAAAATAAATTTATGTTTTTTAAGGCCCAACGTTCTCCACTACCATATCTATACCATAGATTCTCTATCTTTATCAAGTCTCCACTTTAGCCCCCATAGCCTTAATGGTTCTTGCTAAAGGTAATGCTACAAGCAACCCTATTGTTGCTTGTCCTAAATTAACTGGTATTTCGAGTGCAGCAACCATTGGTGGATACTTTAGTACAAATACTTGGTATGTAAAGTATCCTAAAACCATTTCTAATCCTCCCAAGATTATCGCATAAACGTCTCCGCCAACTTTGGGGTCGTACTTAAACCCTAAATACAGTATTCCTGTTGCAAAAAGTAACCCTAGAATAAACCATAGTTCTCCAGGTATTGAGAATCTTGTTTCAGACCCTAGGAAGTAAAGTATTGTTTCTCCTCTATAGTAAGTGTATCCGAGACCTACGATTAATCCGAAAGCAATTAATGCTGAAATTATTGAGATAGCTTTCCATTGGGCAATATTGAGCCTCCTAAATCTTAAAGATAAATAAGCTACTATAAGTCCCTCAATACCCTTTATTACCAATGTTCCTGGAGCATAGTGTGGATATCCTAAGTATAAGTCAGCAAGAGCTGAACCCACGCCTCCAGCAAAACATCCTACTAGGGTTCCTCCAAGTAATGCTGCAGTGTAAACCATGGTTTCTCCTAAGTTAAAGAATCCTTTGGTAGCTGGTGTTTCAACGACAATAACTGATGTTGCTGCGAATACTAATGCAGTAAATGTAGCTATGTATGCTGTAAGTTTAGCTTTAGATGCTCTTGAAGACTTCATAATTGCTCACCTTTTAATGATGTTTATGAATAGTTCATGGAACCGTGTATCACTTGTTAGTTCCGGATGAAATGTTGTGGCAAGCATATGTTTTTGCTCTGCAGCAACAATGATTCCTTCAACTTTAGCTAATGGTGAAACATCACTCCACACATTAGTTATCGCTGGTGCTCTAATGAAAACTCCTCTAAAGGGCTTATTGCCGAGCTTTGATATTTGAAGATCTATTTCGAAACTTTCTCTTTGCCTACCATAGTAGTTCCTTATGACCTCAATATCCATAACTCCAAGTAGTGGTTGATGAACCGATCCAACAACACTGTCTCTAACCTTCTTAGCCATCATTATGGTTCCAGCGCATGTGCCAAAGGCTGGAAGACCTTCCTTTATTAAGTCTCTTAAGATGCTTAAGACACCTGTTTTCTCGGCTATTTTACCTATTGTTGTACTTTCACCTCCTGGAATAACTATTCCATCCAGGTTTCTTAGTTGGTGAAGCTTTTTTACGAGAATAACTTCGCCGCTGATACCTAGTTTACTTAAGGCTTTATGTAGCATATACTTATGTTCATAAACTCCTCCTTGATATGCTAAAATACCTATCTTCATTTTAAACTCCTCTTACTTGAAGAAGTTCTTCAGGTTTTAACTTGCGTATATCTATTCCCATCATACTCTTGGCTTCACTTATCATTCTCTGAGCTTCAGCAATAGCTTCAGGATCATCCCACATGCTAGTAGCTAAAACTATGGCTTCAGCCCTATTTCTTGGGTCGCGGCTTTTGAAAATCCCGGAACCTACGAAAACCCCATCTGCTCCAAGCCACATCATTAATGCTGCATCAGCGGGTGTAGCTATTCCTCCAGCTGCAAAATTAACTACTGGAAGTCTACCTAACTTAGCAGTTAAGTCTACGAGCTCGTATGGTACTCCATATTCTCTAGCTTTCCTCATTCTTTCTTCAGGGGGGAGCCTTTTTAAAACTGAGATTTCATTCATTATTAGCTTCATGTGTCTAACTGCTTCAGCCACATTGCCAGTACCTGCTTCGCCTTTTGTTCGAATCATTGATGCTCCTTCAGTTATTCTTCTAAGCGCTTCCCCTAATTCCCTAGCTCCATTAACGAATGGTATTTTGAATTCCCACTTGTTTATATGATGTTTTTCATCTACTGGTGTAAGTACTTCACTTTCATCTATCATGTCTACTCCTATGGTTTCAAGGATTCGTGCTTCCATGTAGTGCCCTATTCTTACCTTCGCCATTACAGGTATCGTTATACTGCTCATTACTTCCTCAATAACTTTAACGTCAGCCATTCTGGCAACACCTCCAGCCATTCTAACATCGTATGGAAGCTTATCAAGCACCATAACTGAAACAGCACCGGCATCTTCAGCTATTTGTGCTTGCTCAACATTAGTTACGTCCATGCATACACCACCTTTCTGAAACACCGGAAAACCATACTTGACCCTCAAAGTACCTCTTTTCGGTACTTTTATTGTTTCAGGTAAAGCTTCTGGTCCATATCTAAACCATAGGCCATCAGATTTAAGCTCATCAGCTACGTCACTTAATCTATAGAAGAAATCAACAATAGTGTCAAAACCTACATTATACATTCTGCTTCTCTCAAAAACCATGCTGGAATTCATGGTTTTTACCGGATTAGTTACTAAAGAAAAAACTTGTATTAAAGTTTTTTCTTTAATACTTTATTATATTAATTCTCTTTAAGCTATGTGAAAAATGATATATAAGAGCTTAAGCATCAAAGATAAGGTGATGTGATTAAAATGTTTACGACACTGCTTATTACATTACTTGTTTACTTCTTGTTAATAGTTATTTCAAGTGTACCGCTATGGCTAGCGTCTAAAATATTAGGTGTTAAGAAGTCAAGTTTATTGAACGCTATCATAGCTACTGTTGCTGGAGGAATAGTTACCGTAGTTGTTTACGCCTTCACCTTAGCTATTACAGGCTCATGGTTTCTCTCGCTAATCATAGGATTTATCGCGTATTTATGGGTAATTAAAAACGTTTACGATGTTAGCTGGGGTAAAGCGGCTTTACTTTACATAGTATCAGTTATAACAGTTATAGTTTTAGCAGTAATTATAGCTGTAGTTTTAGGTTTTCTCTTAATAGGCTTAATGAGCATTCCTCCTCATGTTTTTGGACACGTTCCTTTCAAGATTAAAGGCATATAAGCTTAAAACCCTTAAATACATGGAGTATGGCTTGAGGTGGAATTATTTGCCTAAAAAGTTTGATGTTAAATTAATTGTTGAAGGAGATGAGTGGGTTATTAGAGATGTTCCAGCAGACGACTATGAATCAGCTGTAAGAGCTGTTTTAACAGTATTAGGATTAGAGGAAGCAGATGTTGAAGTTAAAATGGTTTATGATGGTGAAAAAAGAGTGAATGGTGTAACCATAAAGTTACACTATGTTGTTAAATGGCCTTCTGAAGTGCTTAAATTTTACAGGGAAATTAGAGCTTGGAATCCAGATGTTGAAAATTAAAAAGTTAAAAAGTCATTTCTTCGGGGGTTCAAGGAGAAGACTTATTACATGCTCTGAAATGTCCATACTATAAAAACCTATTCTCTTGAAGCTTTCTAAAATTATCCTTAATGATAATGCCTTTTTAACTATGTCTCCTCCAGAGTAAAGTATTAATTTAAGGATTTCATTTTCCATAATTCTCATTTCCTCTGATCTATCTATTACGTCATGGGCTGTTATAGAGTCTCTCTTAAAGAGGGCTTTGATAGCTGAAAGATAAAGTTCAAGAGCATTATTCCCGTATTCATAAATAGCATCTCTGATTGTTTCATCTAAAAACACGTTTTCTCTCATAAGCTTTCTTAAAGACTCAGCAATTCTTACGGCGTGATCAGCAATTCTCTCTATAGACTTAGATATCATAACGTATTCTACACTTTCTCTAACATTAGAAAGACCTACTTCATAAGGTAAAATTAAACCTTGTGAAACAAGGTTCATTTGCCTAACAATATATAGGTAAAATTTATCTACATCATCATCTCTCTTAACTATGTCTTCAAGGGATTCATCACTCGGTTCCCTAATGTTGGCTATTACATCAGATATCATGTAATATGTTGTATTAGACATTCTTCTTAAAGCTGTTTTAAGAGGTAATTCAGAATAACCTGCTAAACATTGAACAACCATGAGATTCTTTGATTCCTCAACAATCTCCACTCCTATAAGTGACCTAGCCATGTAGTCCCTTATTGTTTCTCTTTGCCTCCTAGTGCCATCAGCTAAAACAACCTTTATGGTATTGTAGCCTAAAAGATATCTTGCTACAAATTCTCTAAGAGCAATTGTAGGACTCATCCGAGAAGATACTTTCAAAGTTGTTTCAAGGCTTTTCTTATCTTCAGTAGCTAATGATATTTTTAGTGAGTTATCAGGTTGAGGTATAATTACGACATAGTCTCCTGGTTTAAGGTTAACTCTCTTAACCCATTCTTTAGGTAGGGAAACTATGAGTGTTGCACCGCCTGTTAACTGAACTTTCCTAAGCACACCTTCCCTTCTAACATTAGAATTTGGCTTTCTAATATTCCCAACCTCTATATATTATAATTAGAAGCCTTGCAAAAATATTTAAACTCTATAGTATATGAGTTTAAATACATTACTCATAAGAGTACATTATATGGATGTGGAAAATTGAGAACAACCGTACTTTACGGTTTCGGATATATAGGGAGAATGATAGCTAAGGAAATAATTAATACTGGTATTTTAGAAATAGCTGGCGTAATAGACGTTAATGAGGAAATAGTTGGTAAAGATATTGGAGAGGTATTAGGAATAAAACCTTTGGGAATAAAGGTTTCATCAGATCCTGAGGATGTTTTTGAAAAAGCGAAACCCTATGTTGTAATTCATGCTACAGGTTCCTATTTGAATGAAGTTTACGACCAAATAATGCTAGCTATAAAGTATGGTGCACATGTTGTTTCAACATGTGAAACACTAGCTTATCCGTGGCTTAAATACCCTGATTTAGCTGAAAAGCTGGATAGGGAAGCTTTAGAAAGAAACGTCATAGTAATAGGTTCAGGAATTAATCCGGGATTCGTTTTTGATAGCTTACCAGCGTTTCTAACTTCAGTATGCACTAAGGTTAAGGAGATAAGTGTTTCAAGGTTCATAGATGCCAGTAAAAGAAGGTTTAGTTTTCAAAAGAAAATAGGATTAGGCCTTACTCCGGAAGAGTTCGCTAAGAAACTAAGTAAAGGTGAAATAACAGGCCATGTAGGATATGCTGAATCACTAATGCTTTTATCAGAAATTGTTGGATTAGGCATAGTTAATGTTGTTGAAAAACAGCAACCATTAATTTCAAACACTTACTTAGAAACAGAGTTCTTTAAAATAAAGCCTGGAGAAGTAAAGGGAATTGAGGGTTACGGGGAAGGCTATGACAGAAGTGGCTTGTTAAAAGCGAAAGTGAAATTTATAGCTTCGGTAGGTCAGGAAGATAAAGACATTATAGAAATAGTTTGCGATAATCATGTAATAAAATGGATTAGTAATGGAATACCTGGCGATCACGCTACAGTAGCTATGATATTAAATATAGTTAAGAACCTAGTTAATTTAAGGCCAGGATTAAGAACAATGAAAGACTTAATACTTATTCATGCGTAATTATTGATTAAAACATACGTGCTTGGTGTTTATTAGCTCTAATGTTAATTCTTTATGTATCTACTAACGTACATTTCGATAGAATAGTTTACAGCAATATATTTTTATTAGTACCTAATTCTTTAAGACTAAGCTGTGTTGAACAATATTGATTCGGCATGTTGTTGGCGGCGCCTACAGGAGATGATTTATGGATGATGAGAAGATATATTGTAGCTTTAGCATGTTTTACAGTTAATTTAGCAATAGGGTTGCAGTATGCTTTTAGTGTTTTTGTAATACCTCTTCAAGAAGCTTATGGATGGTCTAGATCTGAAATAGCTTTAGGTTTAACAATATCTATCTCGGTACTTAACGTTACGGGTTTATTCTTAGGTTACTACATAGACGCTTACGGTCCTAGGAAACTTGGGCTCATAGGGGTTTTTCTTTTAGGTTCAGGCTTTACATTAATGGTTTTTCAAAGGACACTTATAGAATACTATGTTTTCTACGGGTTACTTGTGGGTTTAGGCTCAGGTATTCTTTACATGTCAAATATTGCAGCTATTACTAGGAGTGGTTTTAGGAAAATTGGAAGCGCATTAGGGTTTGTTATTGCTGGTTTTGGCCTTTCAGCAGGATTCTTTGGCCCTCTAATATCATATGTTATTGACGTTTACGGTTTAAAACAAGCCTTTACAATGTTAGGGCTTATAGGTTTCTCATTAGCTTTACCTGTGCTTGCTTTTCCAAATACGAGTGAAAGGTATAAAGTAGATTATGTAGGGTCTTTACTAAAGATATTTCGTGATAGAAGAATTCACAGACTATGGTTTCTCATGGCATTAACGTCATCAATAGGTTTTGCCATTTCAAGTTTCTTGAAGCCTTATGCTAAAGAGTTTTTAGCTAATGAAATGCTTGCCACATTACCAATAACGTTTTTTGCATTAGGGAACTCCTTAGGAAGGTTTGTTAGCGGAGCTTTAAGTGACATTTTCAATGCAGAAAAAGTACTGGTATTTACAGTAATTTATCACTCCTTAAACGCTATAGCACTAATGATTTTGCCTCCCGTATTTCCCTATGTAATATTTGTTTCAACATTTATAGCAGGTTTAGGGCATGGTTCCCTATTCACAATATTTCCTAAACTAACAACTGAGGTCTTTGGAACATCAAGGATAAGTCAGGTTTATGGAGCCATCTTATCTTCCTCTGTTTTAGGATCCCTTTTAGGATCCTTTGTTTCAAACGTGGTTTACGATATCATAGGCACTTACATACCCGCTATAATGGCTTTATCTACGATTCAAATCTTCGTAATATTAACGGTAGCAACTAGGCTGAGGAAACAGTATTCTTAGATTTGTAGGCATTCGCTATTAAATGCAGCATGTAAATAGTTTTCGCGTTTGCTTCAGCATATTCTCTTAGAAGCTTGAGGAGTTCACTAAGGTATTTCCTATATTTCTTAGCTTTCATAATGTAATCTCTAACTTCCAATAAGCTCACTTTTCTCCAGCCATTAATTCCCAAAACACTTTCAATTTTTTCTAATGGAGCTTCCTCTACTTTAAAAACATCCTTCACTTCTTCAAGTACGTCAATGAGTTTATTCGTTAATTCAAATTCCCTTAAGACAAGCCTTAAAAGCGTTGAGTAACTTCTTAATCCATAAATTTCTTTAGTCCTTGAGTAATGAAGTAATTTGAAGTTTTCATCGAGAAACTTTGAAAGTTTAGAAGCGATTTTTTCAAGAACTTCTTGGTCTATTTTCTTCTGGGAAACTTCAGCAACAAAGGTTTCCGAATTCTCCCCATCAAATATTGATATAGCGTAGTAGTTTTCACCTTCATCCCTACTAAAGGGCATTATTTCAATAGACAATAGTTTAAGTTCACGCTTAGGTTTCGGTATTTCAATTTTACCGTAGCTTTTCAGCGATATTTCAACTATTCCTTCAATGTAGTTTAAGGCTTTTAAAGCATGTTTTTTAAGAACATTCCAGCTAATGTCTTTTAATATTGTTTGCTGAGCTGCTTCGTAATCTATTGCCCACAGTAGTATTTCATCTAGTCCCGTTGGTTCATGTTCTTCAATAAACTTTCTCACCTTGCACCATTCCAGCATGTCTATTATTCCTGAAGGTTCAGGTTCCCAGAGAACCATGACTTTAACCGGGTACTCTATTGGGGACACATAGTAAGCTATTTCCCCTAAAGGCACCCTATATTCTGAAAGCCTAAGTGAAACCATAAGGTAAGCTAAGCCTAATCTTAACATTTCTACGTCTTCGGAAGGGTCTAATTCGTAAAGGTATCCGTAAGTGTAATCATAGTATCTACCATAAGTCTTTACTTTTAAAGGCACTTTTTCTACATCATAAATTAGTCTAATTCCCGATTTTGATTTAATAGCTTTAGGTGTTCTAGACTCTATAATCCACTCTACCTTGTCAGGGTATTCTATGAGTTGTCCGAAGCCGTTGGTTGGTACGTTAACATGTATTGTTATTTGTGAGAAAATCTTTCCTGAATAGTAGTCGCTTTTTAAATCTGCTCTTTCACCCCATTTACTTCGCTTAATAAACGTGTATTCTTCATAAGCATTCCTTATTTCTTCATGCTCATTAACTGCTAATGGAAAACCTTTTTCAACAATAACCCTAGCACCCTTAGCGTCAACAACTATGCTGTCGCTTGTAGGGTCAAAACATCCTGGCTGCAGTTTTTCAACGAAGTCTCTTCTCGAAACTTCTTCAAGAAATCTTTCTTCACCATCTTTAGAAATGATTACTCTTTTAATACCGTAAGGTGGGCCATATTCGTAAAATCCTAGGTTTTCCCATACTCTCTCTCCATCCTTTGACAGCCCGTATTCTTTTCCGAAAATTTTAGTTTCAAGCTTAACTAAACCTAGACTCTTAAGTAAACTGGTTTCTTCCCTGCTAAGTTTAATTCCAGCTTTAATTTTGAATAGAGCTTTAAACATAAGTGCATACTTGTTTTTAGGATTGAAGAACACTTTTTCTAGCGGTAAATTCATCCATTCCTTAAATGTATCAATACCTGCTTCAATAAGTTTTCTATCCCATGCTGAAACAGGGACTATTATTGATTCTGTAAATGGAATTTCTACTCTCCTACCCTTCCTACCTTCTCTTTGCCTAAATTCTCTAACATCCATTGGCAGGCCGTAATGAACTATTCTAACAACAGTACCTATATCTATTCCTTGAGTTAATGTTCTAGGTGAAACAATGATTCTTAATAATCCCTGCCTAGCAAGCTCTTCAATTTCTCTTCTTTCAGACTTAGAAATTAAGTGATGGTGTGTTCTAACGAGATCTTGTTTAACCAGAGGAAGTTTCGACTTAATTGTTTTAGCAAGTTTTTCAGCAGACCTTATACTTCTAGTGAAAACTAATGTTACCCCTTCTTCGTTCGAATTAATGTAGTTTAAAAGCAACTCTACAATGTCGGGTGCTGGTGTTGGAACATATATTCCGTAGGATCTTAAGATTTCAACAACTTTGTAGGCGTATCTTCTAAAAACCTCATAATCTTCAATAAACTCAAGAATTTCAGGAGTTCTCCGGGAAATTTCATCTTTCATATTGACTAAGGATTCCCATAGTTTCTCCAAATTCTTTCCTATAAGCAAATAACTTCTATTTTCAACTCGAAAAGGCTTTCCCCTTATTACCACTGTTTCTCTGCCGTTAAGCTTCGATAAATGATATGCCAGTTCTTCCGGATTACCCAGTGTCGCTGTTAAAACAACTATTTGTGGTTTTCTTTTTGATATGTAGTTAACTATAAGTTCAGCCATGGTCATAATGAGTGTTGCTCCTTTTGATCCGTAAAAATCCAGTTCATCTATTACGAAAAGCTCCATGTCTTTAAGGAAATCGTGTAGGAATGCCTTTGACTTTCTGGAAACAAATCTCTTAAGGTCTTGCATGAGGAATGCTGGGTTAGATATTATCAGTAGGCTTTCATATAATCTTCTCTTAACATACTCTAAACCTTTAATCTTCACTAAATTCGATATAGTTGCTCTATCAACTTCGAAAACTTTATCTTTAAGCTTTAATGCATTATAGTAATCCTCTAATCTCTCTATTTGATCGGCTGAAAGAGCCAAGGTAGGATAAATGACTAAAGTTTTAACCTTATTCTTTAAAGAATAAAAAGCCCATGCCTCTGTTTTACCGCTTCCAGTACCTGAAATTAATATTACATTTGCTCCTTTTTCTAAAGCATTTAAAGCTTCAATTTGGTGTTTGTACAGTTTTTTTGAAGCTATTCCACCTGCCCTTCCTGAAGAATTCGCTAATTCAGGTATTATATCCTTGAAAGATATGTTTGAAATATCCGGTTTAACAGCTTCCTCTTTAAATACTACATAGTCGTAACCTAAATTTTCGAGAATTATTGAGGAATCTGTTATTTTCATTAGCAATACCCTTTTTTCTAAACCTCCACTACCACTTATGAAACAATAAATGTTATAAAACGTTTCCACATACCAACACTAAGGAACAGTATTTAGCGAAAGCGAGGGCTAACGTAGAATTGCAAGTAGTTAATATGGAGCTTGCTAAAAAGGTTTTTAAACTCGCTTGGCCAGCCCTTATAGAGTATTTCTTAACAAGCCTCTACACCCTAGTTGACACATTCTTCGTATCTAAATTAGGTGTTGCTGAAGTAGCTGCTCTAGGCGGTGCTGGCTATATTGCATGGGCTTTTTGGATACCTGGATTTACCTTTACAACCGGTGTTATGGTTTTAGTCGCTCAAGGATTAGGTGCGGGTAAGAAGAGTTTTGCAAAAAGAGTTTTTGGCGAAGCATTAACTGTAACATTAATCATTAGTTTCTTAGCTGCAATCATGGGCATTGCTTTTGCTGAAGACATTGTTGGAATAGTTGTTGTGGATCCTGAAGTCACTTCTAAAGGGGTTCTCTACCTCACCGCACGCTTACTTGGACTGCCAGGAATGTATATTGTTTTTACGGTGAATTCTGCTTTAAGAGGAGCTAAAGACACTAAAACACCTATGAAAACAGGTATTTTGGGGAACATATTTAACATGATCATGGATCCTCTATTAATATTTGGATTATTTGGCCTACCTAAGCTCGGAATTTTTGGTGCAGGTTTAGCTTCAGCTGCTTCCTTTTACTTCGTACTTGCAATTTATTTAGCTATGGGTTTTAAAGGAGCGTTAATTATAACCCCTAGGATAGGTTTCCCTACGAAGGCAATTATTTCTAAAGTGTTTAAACTAGGCTTGCCTATTTCCTTCCAGAGAGCATCGCTTTCAATGTTAAGTCTCGTTTATGTTTCAATGATAGCTAGGTTTGGCTATGTTGCTTTAGCAGCTCATCAAATAGGTTTGAGGATAGAGAGCTTAGCTTTCATGCCGGCTATGGCTTTTAGAATAGCTACATCAGCTCTTGTAGGTCATGAAGTTGGAGCTAAAAGAGTAGAGAAGGCTAAGGAAATTGCTGAAGCAGGAATAAGGCTTTCGCTAATATTTCTCACAATTGTAGGGCTAACATTGGCATTAATATCCCCCTATGTTCCAAGAGCTTTTGTTGATAATGAAGAAGTTATAAGGTTAGCTATGATATACCTTATTCTTGCAGGAACAAGCGAGCCAGGATTAAGCTTAGTAATGACAGTCTCCGGGGTTTTTGAGGGAAGCGGAAACACTATAGTACCTACTGTTGTAAACATAGTTTCAATGATTGCTGCGAGATTGACTTTAGGATACATTTTAGGAGCTTTCTTAGGCTTAGGAGCTATTGGTGCATGGATAGGTATGTTTACTGATGTTTACTTAAAAGGTACAATACTGTACATTCTATATAGGCTAAGATATGAGAAATTAGTTAAGATTTGGGTTTAACACAATATTTCTCAATTAAAATTAAAATCCTAAGTCTATTATTCTTCTTACTTCAACATACCTAGTGCTTTCCATTTGTCTTAAGTAGCTATTAAGATTTATTTTCCAATATACTTGTTAATTAAGGAGTTTAAAAATTAGTTTATGAGAGTTTTTGTTAAATAATATAGCTCCTCTGCTACTTCAATACCTTTCTCCTTAATTGGTTTATTAACCATTTCTTCACCATATGATGAGAGTAGTAGTGCTAAAGCTTCAGCATCATCAGGGTTTCTAGCTACAACATAGTTTCCTGTAATAACTGGTACTAACATTGATTGTGAAATTATGTAGTCTAATATGTTATCGTAAACTTCGTTTTCTAAGAAAATATTTAAGAAAGCGCTAGACAGATCGGGATTAAATTTAGTTACAGCAGCATTTTCAACTGTGTCAACAAGCTTAGCATATATGCTTCTTTCAAGCAGCGTCTCAGCTACGTCATAGAATATTTTTCCTGCATGCCACCTAAATGCTTTAACAGCTTCGTTTTTGAAATAAAGTATGGCTTTATGTAGTTCAATATTTACAACATCTCTAATAAGGGATTTAGGAACAATATCTGAAATGTTTATTATAAAAACTTCATACCTGTTTTTCTTCACTATTTCATTTTCCGCGTAAAAAAGATCGCTTTTCACTTTCCTTCCAATAATCTTAACTACAGTATTTCCTAGACTAGGTATTTTCTTTAAAGTATTTCTTATTTCTCCATGAACTTTGGGGTCCGCGTAAATTTCGATTAGTAACCCAGACATACTGTAGTATCGGTGCAACCGGGGTTTATAAGAGTATAAGCTGCTAATGCTTTAGTTAAAATTTTTAAGTATCGAACGAAATAATAAATTCAGAAACAAATTAATTATCGTGGTTTAAGAAGGGTGCATATTATGCATTCTAAAGCTATTTCTAAAACGGCTGCAATAATCATAGCTGCAATAGTTATCGTAGCTGTCATCGCTGGTGCAGCTATGATGATGGCTCCAGCACCGCCTGCAAAGAAGATTATTTGGGTTTCAACACAGTTAAACCCGCCTGAGGAACAAGCGTTTGTAAAGGATGCGTTGCTGAAGGAGTTTAAGGAGGAATCAGGTATTGAAGTAGAATTCGTTGCATCATCCTATGAAGACTTAGCTACAAGGCTTGAATCAGAGGAGAAAGCAGGAAAAGTGACAATAAGCGTTATAGGAGAACTTCATGGAGGATTAGACTTCTTTGCTTCTAAAGGATGGCTTGAGGACTTAAGCAAGTTCGGTACATTAAGTGGAAGAACATTCCCCAAGGTTTTAGAGGACTACAGCCATCTATACGGAATTAAGGCTTATGTGCCATGGATGACTGCAACATATGTTATGGTAGTCAATAAGAAAGCTTTTGACTACTTGCCTGAAGGATTAACTAAAGACGACATTTTATCAGGATCCTCTAAGTGGACTTATGAAGCGTTTCTTGCATGGGCTAAGAAATTATATGAGGAAACAGGTAGTCCTAAAGTAGGTTTCCCAGCTGGCCCTAAGGGGCTATTTGTAAGATTCCTACATGGATACCTTTACCCAGCATTCACTGGGGCACAAGTTAAAAACTTTGCAAGCGATGATGCTACAAAACTATGGGAATTCCTAAGGGAATTATGGAAATATGTACATCCAAGCAGCACCACATGGGATGCTATGGCAGACCCATTACTTAAGGAGGAAGTTTGGGTTGCATGGGATCACACAGCTAGAATAAAGGATGCAATAGTTAACAGACCTGAAGATTTCGTGGTAGTACCTATACCCGCTGGACCTAAAGGTAGAGGCTTCATATTAGTAATTGCCGGATTAGCTATACCCAAGGGTGCGCCTAACCAGGATGCAGCATGGAAGCTAATAGAATACCTAACGAGACCTGAAACACAAGTTAAAGTATTAGAGAACGTAGGATTCTTCCCATCAGTACAGGAGGCTTCGGCTGCCGTACCTGAGGGACCATTAAGAATACTTGCAGCAGGTGTTGGAACGCAGCTTGCAACACCAGACGCATTAGTAGCTTTAATTCCAAGCCTTGGAGCTAAAGGAGGAGACTTCAAGAACGTATACTTAACAGCGTTTCAAAGAATAGTCTTAAACAACGAGGATATTAAAACTGTTACAAGCGAACTAGGGCCACAGCTAATGAAGCTCTTTGAAGAAACAGGTGCGCCGTTACCTATGCCTGATGCTGCAATAACTGCTCCACCAACTACAACACCTGCTAAAAAGGTTAAGATAGCAGTCGTTTCGGATATTGGAGGAAGAGGAGACCTATCATTCAACGATATGGCATTTAAGGGTGCAGATGAGGCAAAGAGAGACTTCGGAGTAGAGGTAATTGAGCTTATAAGTAAAACCGAAGCAGACTACTTACCAAACCTAAGAGCTGCAGCTAAAGACCCAGACGTAGTTTTAATAGTTGGCGTAGGATTTCTACTAAGCGATGCATTACTTGAAGTAGCGCAGGAATTCCCTGACAAAAACTTTGCAGGTATAGACACCTACACTCAAGCACTAGCTAAAGAGAAATTAGGGCACTACTTACCAAACATGTTAGACATTAAGTTCGAAGAACATAAGGGAAGCGCCTTAGTTGGAGCATTAGGATGCTTGCTAGCTGCACACTATGACTACCCACATGTAGGTATGGTATTAGGTATCGAAATACCTGTACTATGGAAGTTCGAAGTAGGATATAAGTGGGGCTGTGATTGGGCACTCAAATGGTATAAAGAACACTTCCCCGAAGAATACGAGAAGAAATCTAAGAACCCGAACAACATATTATCACTAGATGTTAAAGACAGAGTCTTATGGACATATACTGGAACGTTTAGTGATATAACTAAGGGTTACGAAGCGGCCAAGGAAATGTATGCTAAAGGAGCAATAGCAGTATATAACGTTGCAGGACCTTTAGGATTAGGAATTAACCAAGCAGTTGAAGAGATAGCTAAAGAGAAAGGACTAGATATGGGACCACCGTTCTGGATAGGTGTTGATGCAGATCAAGACTGGATTAATCCAGGATTCGTAATTGCAAGCATGATGAAGAGAGTGGATAAGGGAGTATACTACGCTACAAAATTAGTTTTAGATGGTAAGTTTAGAGAGATCGTTGAAAGAAATGAAGGAGTTCTCTTATTAGGTATTGGTACCAAAGTTGATGGTGAGTTAATGGAGGGCATATCTGTAAGTACACTTGATGATTTAGATGAATTCATACAGATGGGTATTGAAGCAGAGAAAATGACCGGAAAGAAGATACTACCCATGCCCCCAGAGGATATTAAAGCGAAAGTTAAGGCTATGAGAGAAGCACAACCAGAATGGATATGGCAAGCAATTAAGGAGCTTGAAGATAAAATAAGAAGCGGTGAAGTAGAAGTACCGTTACCGCTAACTAAAGAGGACATAGAGTACTGGAGAAGCATCTTAGGCTAAATCTCTTCCTTAAAACAAAATTTTTCTTCTTTACCTTAAAACTCCTATTTAAAACCATTATAGCTTAGGTTATGTTAAAATGTCTTCCCCACCTTTCCATATTAAAGCTAAACCTGAAGATATAGCTGAAAGAGTAATTATAGCTGGGGACCCGGCTAGAGTAAAGCAAGTATCTAAGCTTCTTGAAAAACCAAGAATAGTTAATACAAACAGAGGTTTCTTAACATACACTGGTTATTATAGAGGTGTTCCAGTAACTGTTGCAACACATGGTATAGGAGGACCCTCCGTAGCTATTGTTTTTGAAGAACTAAGAATGCTTGGAGCAAAAGTTATTGTAAGGCTTGGAACATGTGGAGGCATGGTTAAGGAGCTTAGTAAAGGAGACATAGTTATTGCGACTGGGGCAGCATATTACACTGGAGGAAACGCTATAGGAATGTATGCTCATGAAGCATGTATGCCTACAGCACCCCATCATGAGGTAACATCTGCTCTTGTTTCCTCAGCAGAAAAACATGGTGTAAAATATTTCCTCGGACCAGTTTTAAGTAGCGATGCTTTCTATGCCGAAGACCCGGAGTTCGCTAGGAAATGGAGTGAAAGAGGAATTCTAGCAGTTGAAATGGAATGTGCAGTAATATTTTCGCTAGGATGGATGAGAAATGTGAAAACAGGGGCACTATTAGTTGTGAGTGACAGCTTAGTTAAGCCTGAAGAAGCTACTCTAGCGAGCGCTGAAGAGCTAAAGGAGAAAGTTGATGTGGCAGCTAAAGTAGTTTTAGACGCACTAGTAAATGTTAAAACATAGTTAATAGCATATTGTCAGATAGGTTGCGAAATATCACATTAAAGTTAAACATTTAAAACTTAACAATTTTTCAAAATAGGTTACATGTATGGTATCTTCTTAAATATGTTTCTTAAAAGTTCTTCAACATTATTCGAAGGTATTTTCAGAACTTCAGAAACTATGTTTAAAGGTTTTCCCTGAAGAAACCTTATTACCAATGCCAATTTTTCGCTATTCCCTAGAATACTGAATCCTCCCTCCATAACGAGCTTAGCTGTAAGCATAAATATAACATCATAAATGTGTTCATGGTATGGTATTTCGTTAGCAACGTATTTTCTAAGCTTCACTATGTCCTCTTTTTCTAAAGTAAACATGCTTTTGAAACTGAATTTCTCTAAGCTATTTAGTGCTTCAACTAGCACTTCTGCTTGTACATCTCTATAAACACTATTGGAAGAGAGTATGAGCTTCCTTTTAAATAAATACGCTATTTTTGCGAAAATTTTTGAGAAGCCATCACTTAAAGGTTTAATAACTGCAATATTTTTCTCTCCAGTAACCTTATTGTATCTCGGTGAAATGTAAAAAACGTTGTAACCATTTTTAACCCAGAAGTGAAGTACTTCGTTTCTTGAGAAAATAGAAGCTACCCAGTCCATATTTGAAAATTCTTTCTCTATACTCTCCAGCAATAATGAACCATAGCCTTTTCTTTGAAGACCGGGGTGCACAGCAATTCTAACTACCCTAATACCTACTGTTTTCACGGCTTCGTTAACACCATATTTAGCGAATTTATCAATAATTAAAAGTCCCTTACCGATATTTTTAGGTAGAATCTCTTTACGCCCATTTTCTATAGCTAGCTGCGCTACGGCAACTACTTCACCTTTATCATTAATTAAAGCTCTAATTAAATGGTGTTTAGCATCTAATAGAGTAACGAGATCATCAGGCATGTTTCTGTAGTGAGCAATAACTAATAATCCATACATTCTCCTTAGCAATTCATGATTTTTAACGAGTTCAGCTTTATTCACACTTACGTATTTCACCTTTCCTTCAGAAACAGTATAGGGCTCGATGTTTAAAAGAAATGTTTCGTAAAGCCATTGTTCTAATGGGTCATTAACTCCATATCTTATGGGTTTCTTGAAAACAACAACCATAGGGTTTGGAAGACTCTTCATAACTACTTGCTCTAGAACATGGCCTGATCCTTCGTATCCATGAATGGTTGTTGCAGCAATTATTTTATGAGACTTCCAAACAATTCTTCTTAACCTAGCGACACCTATAGCTGATGCTTCATCTATGACTGTTAATGCCGCTCCTTCAGTTAATGCTGGTTCTTTATATTCAACCTTAAACCATGGACCATAAACCGTTTTTACTAAACCATTTCGCTTAGCAACTCTATATTTTATGTTTAATGCTGAAAGAGCTTTTCTAAGCATTTTCATGAGCGGCTGAACGCTTTCAAGCGATGGTGCAGTTACGACAGCATTCCCTATGTATCTTGCTAAAATGGCTTGAGCTAAAGATAAGCCTAAAGCTGAACTTTTACCTCTACCTCTATTGCCTTTAACTAAAAGTACCTTGTGCTTTGTTCTCATTAATTCAATGAACTTTTCAAGAAATAGAGCTTGCTCTTCAGTTATGCAAAGCTTAAGTAGTTGCTTATGGGCTTTAAATTTCTTATAATCTATTTTTTCCTCTTTAGCAAGTGCCACTGTTGTTTTTGGATACTTTACCACGATAGGTTTGTCAGCTGAGCAATCATATATGAGCAATGGATGAGCTTTCAATACTCTTTCTTTAATATACTTAGTAAAGTGTTCTTCAGAATACCCATTTAAGGGTGTAGGATTCCAACTGTTCCAAGGTGCTGTAATTAGGATTAATGCTCCTCCGGCTTTAACCATTTCAGCTGATGCGGCTACAATATTTGGCCTAAGTGTTTCGTAAACGTCTAGAAGTACATAGTTATATTCTTCTCCTAGTCTTCTAAATACTTCAGAAGGTGTCTTAGTATGTGAAATATTCTTTCCTCTAAGAAAATGTTGAACAGTGTTAGCGATGTTATCTGATGATTTTCCATAGCCTTTCACGTAGAGAATATTGTCTATGTTTAGTAAGGCAAGTTTTTTAAGAGAATCTTCTGGATTACCTGTAACCACTATAAGTCCTCTACTATTTTTCCTCCGTAGCTCTTGTAGAAACTTCTGAAATACCATACATGCACTCCTACTATGTAGGATAGGTTTAGCTACAGTATTTTCTTTACGGAAGTACTTTAGCTATCTCTAGCATTGATTCAACATAGCTTCTAGTGTCTATTACTGAGTGAGCAGCAGGTATTATGTAGTTGTCTACTATGTAGGGTGTAAGTATTCCTATTACTATACATGCCAATGCTAATATGAAAATAGGTATCGTCATTATCAAAGACTCTTTTACATTATATTTTGATTCCTCCTGAGGTAAAGGCTTAACGTATACCACATAAATTATTTTTAGGTAAGCTAGGAATGCAAGAATACTTGGTATTATCACTAGTAATGCTAGTGCAGGATGTTTACCTACAAGTGCTCCGTAAAGCAGGAATTTGCTCATAAAAGCATTTAAGGGCGGTATTCCTGCTAAAGCAAATGCCGTAATAATGAACGAGAATGTTGTGATAGGAAGCAGTCTTCCTACGCCGGAGAGTTTCTCTATTTCCCTAGTTTTGAAGGAGTGAATATATACACCGGCTGAAAGGAAGAGCGCTGACTTAGCAATGGCATGATTGATTATGTGGTATATTGCAGCCACTATCCCCAGTAAATTCCCTAGTCCAAGCCCTATGGAAATATACCCTATATTGAGTATAGTACTGTAAGCTATTAGTCTCTTTAGATCTTTTTGAACAAGCATAAGTATTGATCCTAAAAAGGCTGATGCAACACCGGCTATGAACAGTACTGCAAGAACAATGTTAACTAGGTTTTTCAGCCCCCCTGAACCTAAGAATATTGTGTAAACAAATCTTGCAATAGCATATATTCCAACTTTAACAACTAATCCCGAAAGAATTGCTGAAACGGATGAAGGTGCTGCAGCATGAGCGTCAGGAAGCCAGAAGTGGTTGGGGAAAAGCGCAGCCTTAAACGTAAACGACCAGAGCGCAAAAACTATGAATAAAGCTAAACCATAATGCACTACTCCAAAGGGACCATTGGTTACCGGAACATTCTCTAAACCGGCTATTTTCAATGCCATGTCCGCCATGTTTAATGTGCCTAAGCTTCCATAGGCGAAAATTATTGCCGTAAAGTACATTGTCGTAGCTAATGCTCCGAAAATAGCGTATTTCATTGCAGCTTCGATAGCTATCTTATTGTATCTTCTAAAAGCTACTAAGGCGTAGGCTGAAACACTAGTTACCTCAATCATTACGAATAGGTTAAAGAAGTCGCCGGTATAGAGACATCCCAGCATTCCTGCTTCAATGCCTAAAAGCAAAGTGTAGTACCATTGTAAACCATCGTCATGTTCCATGTATTTTAAACTATAAAGTGTAACTAAGAACATTATTGAAGTAACCATTACTCCTAGAAGTCCGTTGAAAACATCAACTTCATAAACTATTCCCAAAGGTGCGGGCCAACCGCTAAACGTGTATATTAATGGCTTACCTACTTCAAGCACTGCTAAAAGCAGTCTATATGAAATTAGGGCTACAATAAACGATATTATGAGGTTATATACTCCCCAAACCCTTCTATCTTTAATAACTAACGCTATTAGTGGTAAGGCGAAAGCTCCTGTTGCACATATGAGTACGGCTAATCCTGGAAGAGAGGCTATCGCCACGTTGTAGTAGGGTATTAATTGTTCAACCATCATATCTCACCCCAAACTAATCGAAAATTCTTTTAGCATATTCTTCGAAGGTTTTAGATATTTTCTCATAAGTTAATTTCTCATCAATACCCTTAACATCAATCCAATGTACGAAAAGCTTCTTCTCTTCCTTATCAACATCGACGACTACTGTTCCTGGGGTGTTTGTTATTGAATTAGCTATTGTTACGAGAGCGTAGTCTGTTTCAACATGATAAGGTACTCTAACTATTCCCGGATTTATAGGCATTTTAGGGCTAAATATTCTCTTAATAACGTCTGAGTGCGCTCTAAACTCTATTGCTATAATGTAGTGGAAGAAATACTTGATAAGAACCGCTAGCCTACTTAGCTCCATAAGCTTCTTATGCTGTTTTACGAGAACTTCGGAAATCAACGTGGAAACTATGAGCGAAGCTAATGCTCCAAACACTATGTCTTCTACGCTAAATGTTCCGGCAAATAAGAGGTAGAGTATGAATAGGGGTATTGCTATAAGCACTATTTTAGCATAATTTGCCATGGTTTTCACCAACCTCTCATCTTAATAATCTTTCTAAAGTCAAGTGTACCATATAACCTATAAACTTGGATTGCGAGAAAAGTAAGCAAAGCTGTAACGGCCATGTTAATTACGATAGCTGTAATTACCAATACTTGAGGTGTTGGATCGACTGTTCTTGAAAGAAGCATTTCAAGAGTATCCCTTGAGAATATTCTTTCAGGAAATATTGGAGGCAAAGGTTTGGCTGCAGTGCGGTAGCCTAAGAATATTATTATTGTATTTGCTGTATCGCCTAAGATAGATAACGCAATTATCTTCTTTACAATATTAGGTTTAATAACAACTCCATAGAGCGCTATAGCGAAAACCGTGAAGAACATTGCATAAACGTAAGTTACAATTAATGTTTCAAGCTCCACCCTCAACACCCTCCATATCTTTCTTAAACACATTCTCCGGTAATGAGATTAGAAGGAATATTGCTAGGAAGCCCATAGCTATATTCAAGTACTCTCCAACATCAAGGTAAAATAGTGAGCCCCCTAGTTCAAATGGTCCTAGTTTCACAGGGTATCCGGGGAAAGGCGCCCATGGTTTTGGCTGGTTCTGTAAGATAAAGCCTGAAAGTAAGGGTGGAAGAATAGCTACGAAAACTATTATAAGTAATCCTATGGTTCTTAAGGTATGTGAAATGTTTATTTTGAACCCTAGTTTTTCAAGAAAGCTTCTAGAGAATGCGGCTATTAGGAGAAGTGGTGCTACAGCGAATGCTGAGCCTGCTTGGAAACCTCCACCAGGGGTTATGTGTCCGTGTAGAGTTATGTCTATTGATATTAAAAGTATTGCTGCAACAATAATGCTTGTAACGACTTTTACAATAACTGTTAATTCTACTCCTCCTTTATCTTCTAGTTCTCTAAGAAATGATGGTTTCCTAAGTCTAAAGATAGCTAAGCACCCTATTACTGCAAGGTAAAATACTGTGGTCTCATAGACTGTGTCTAAACCTCTATAGTCCCAAAGAGTTGCCGTTATTGTTTCTGGTGATGCTGCCCACCAAGTTTTTTCTTCCTCGTTAAACGTGAACTTTACGAAATACTCCCCTAAGGGCCTAATTTCTTCCTTAGGTGAATAACCTACTGTACCATAGCTAATATATGTTATTACTAGCGCAAAAGCTATTATCGTCAAGACTACGAAGAGTGCTTTAATGCTTTCCATACTAATTACGCCTCCTCAAATCTGCTTGTTTTTGAAATAACATAGAGTAGGATTATTGAATATACACCTACACCTATGGCGATATAGGCTAACATTATGTCGGGAGCTAATAGTGTAGCGTAAGCTATAGCGTAAGCTACTGATTGACCAGCAGAATATACGATAGCTTTTATGAGATCCTTTTCAGTAATAGCCTTATACGTGAAAACTACTGCAACAGTCGCTAAATAAGCTATTATGAGTAAACCTGTTGATATCATGCTTCTTCACCTTTTTCGCCAACTTTTCTTTGAGCTTTCGCTCTCTCATGTTCTTCAAGTAGATCACAAACCTTCGGCTCTACAGGTACAGCTCTAGACTTATGTGCAGAATATGCAAGTGCGTGAGATCCTGCTGGAGCAACGAGAAGAATTATGAGAGCAGCCACTAAGGCTCCTCCACTAATTGCCCATTTGAAGAATCCAAGTTGATCAGATACTGAAGCTATTAAAGCCACACCTATTAAGGGTATAACCGCTCCTCCTATTGATCCTACTGTTGCAGCATGTAATCTAACGAAGAAATTAGGAAACCTAACCATACCTAATGCTCCAGCTAAATCACAGAACGCCCCTATTGCAACTAGAATCATTCCCAATGCTAAGATTATGTATTCTAGTGGTTCAAACATTTTCATTTACGACCTCCAAGCTCTTTTGTTAAAAAGTATTTGGAAATGTAGATATCGAGAATATAGGCCCAGAGAGCTAATGCGATAGCGCCAGCTATTAGAAACGGTGTATCATAGTACAGTGAAAGTAGGGCTATGAATACCGCTAAATCGAAAGCTAAGCAGTCAACAGCCAATGCCATGTCGAAAACCGTTGGCCCCTTAACTATCCTTACAATGTAAAGTGTAAATGATGTAAGAAATACTGCGAAAATCGCGGGAAGAAATATTGAAAGTATAGGTGAAGTGTCCACTCTCCAAGCACCTCACACAAGCGTTATGAGCGGTGGTGCGAACCATACGAAAGATCTTACCATCATATATATAGCCATTTTAACCATTATGCCACTTAATAGAGCTGATATATTGCTTGGAGCCTCAGAGTGCGCATCGGGAAGCCATGAGTGGAGAGGATATATTGCTGACTTAACGCTTAGCCCTACTAGAAGAACTATGAAAATCCCAGCTATTAGCATGGGGTTTTGCTGAGCTGTAAGAGCAATAGCTATTTTCACGTTCAAGTAGTCGGGATTGAATCCTGCTAAGTAAATAAGTGTAAGTAATGTGAACAGTATTATGAATTCCGAGCTTGCTTTAGCCATGAAGAAGTATTTATAAGCCGCTTTACGCGCTGCATCCCTCCTATACTCGTATGCTACTAGGAATTGTGAAAAAACTGTCATTAGCTCCCAGAATATTATGAACCAAACAAGATTATATACTGTCAAAACCATGTACATTGAAGCTAAGAATAGCGTATATGTTGTTCCAAAGAATTCTGGACTATATTTGCCAATGTAATGTTCGAGATAATTTAGTGAATATATTGAAACGGCTAAACCTAAAATTCCAAGCGCTACAAGAAAAACTGCTGAAACGGGGTCGACAACGAGCTCTAACCTGTTAAGTCCTAGGGAGAGCATTCCGGCAGCGTATGAAAACACAATGTACGAAAGCTTATTGGCGTATAAGAGGACGTCTAAGCCGATATATATCATGAAGAGAGATGCCACTGCCGAAAGTATTGAGTAAAGATATATTCCCAGCTTTCCTCGAGCAAGCAATGATACTATAAACGCTATAACTAACAAACTTACTGGGACAATAAGTAATGATGCGTTCAGCATAAACACTAACCCTTCATGATAATGATT
The DNA here is from genome assembly GCA_964564025.1 of uncultured Desulfurococcales archaeon. Lineage (GTDB taxonomy): Archaea > Thermoproteota > Thermoprotei_A > EX4484-217-1 > EX4484-217-1 > DRYM01. Next base: position 26,486 of record CAZLZO010000001.1, on the reverse strand, counting down.
CTGAAAGTTGATTTCGAAAGATTATTTAATATCTTTTATCTATTGTAACTCCATTATTCCTAAGTATTTTAAAAATAAATATATCCCGAATCCCTCATAAAAATTCCGCTAATAACACTCCCTTAGGACCTTCTATTTCTCATGTTTAAATTGCCGGAGAATATTCTAATACCTACTTCCTTGGCTAATTCAGTTAGCTCTAGGTTTGCTTCATGTACTACAATTGCTTCAACACCTTTCTCCTTAAGCATTTTCAATACTAGAGACTCAGCTTTTCGCTTCAAATTCCTATAAGGGTTTTTAATAGTTCCTAGTGTTACTACTCTATTGTCTTCACGCTTAACTATTATGAAGTACTTTGCTCTAGCAAAGGAGCCCCTATATTTAATACTGTGCATATCTTTTCCTCTTATGGGTAAAGCTATTATCAATAGTTAATGCCTCAAACTATATTATTGCTTTCTCAGTACTCTTATCGAAAACATGGAGTTGTCTTAAATCTAACGCCACTTTAATCTTAGACCCTATTTTGTAACGATGTGATCCACTAATTTTCACAACCATTATCATGTTCCTTGTATTTACATGGACTATTGTGTCTGATCCTAGCGCTTCAACAAAATCTACGGTTCCCTCTATTTCGGAAGTTCCCTTCTTAGAAGCAATTAAGTCTAGGGGATACATGTGTTCAGGCCTTATGCCCACTATAACTGTTTTTTCATCATAATTCTTGAGGAATTTCGCATACTCTTTCTCCAACGTTATTGTGAAGTCTCCAGCATCTAAGATTATGTTAGAATCGTTTATTCTCACAGTTGCTTCAAAGAAGTTCATTTGCGGTGACCCTACGAACCCGGCTACGAAGAGGTTTGACGGTTTAAGATATATTTCCTCCGAAGTACCTACTTGCATTATTTTTCCAGCATTCATTACAGCTATTCTATCCCCCATAGTCATCGCTTCGACCTGGTCATGAGTAACATATATTGTTGTTACCTTGATTCTCCTTTGCAACTTCTTAAGCTCGCTTCTCATTTTAACTCTTAACAATGCATCGAGATTGCTTAGAGGCTCATCCATTAGTAGAACGTCTGGTTCAACAACTATTGCTCTTGCAACAGCAACTCTCTGCCTTTGCCCACCGGATAGCTGATGAGGATACCTATTGAGCAACTCAGATATTTGAAGTAGTTCAGCTGCCCACTTAACCTTCTTATCTATCTCCTCTCTAGGAACCTTCTTTATTTTCAGGGGGAATGCTATGTTATCGTAAACTGTCATGTGAGGCCATATTGCGTAGCTTTGGAAAACCATTGAAACATTTCTTTCCCTAGGTGGAAGATATGTTACTTCTCGATCACCGAAGAAAACATGTCCTTCATCAGGTTTCTCTAAGCCTGCAATGACTCTTAGTGTTGTTGTCTTACCACAGCCTGAAGGTCCTAAGAGAACGATGAATTCTCCATCATTAATATCAAGGTTTATTCCGTTTACAGCTATGGTTTTACCGAACTTCTTAACGATGTTTTTTAGGTGAACATCTACCATTACCTAATCACCTTAGTGTTATACCCCACATTGTTATAAGGTATCTTCTAGCTATAAAAACGAAAATCATGGCTGGAAGAATCATAATGAATCCTGCTGCAAACTTTATGAAATCTGTAGCTGCCATAGCGGATGTAAGTATGAATGCAGGTAGTGTTCTATTAGTTAATGTTAAAACAGATGCTATGAAAACCTCATTCCAAGACATAATGAATGTGAATATTGCTGCAGCAGCGAGTCCAGGAAGAGCTAAGGGCATTGTTATTCTTAGGAAAGCGCCTTTCCTATCAAGACCAAATATAAGCGCTGCTTCTTCAAGCTCCTTAGGTACACCTGCAAAAATACTTGACGTGATTACTATTACGAAAGGTAAAGACATTGCTGTATGAGCTAAAGCTACACCTAAGAGAGTGTCTGAAAGGCCGAGTCTAATGTAAAGTGTAACTAGGGGAACAGCTATTACCATTATCGGGAACATTCTTAAACTCACTATGAAAAGCTTAAGACTGTCCTTGCCTGGGAAAATGTATCTTGCAAAAGCGTATCCAGCTGGAAGCCCTAATATGAAACTTAACCCTATGGTCATTAGCGCTACCGCTACACTATTAAATATGGCTTTAGTTGCTCCTAAAGCTAAAAGCTTCTGAACATGCTCGAAAGTATATCTTAAGGGAAGAACGATGTTTGGACTGTAGTAATCAGCTGGGTTAGTGAAAGCATAGAGAATAGCTATTATGAATGGTGTAAGTATCCAGAGAACAGCTATTGTTGCTCCGCCGGCAATAAGTATCTTTACAAGGTAGTATTTTACAATAGACATGTCATTCATTTCCATAACATTACACCTCCAAGTATTTGGCCTTGAAAAGTTTAATGTAAATGTAGCCTATTACAATGGATATTAAAGCTATTATTAGAGCATAAATTGCTGCGACTCCCGTATGTTTAAGTTCAACCTGCTCATAATATGCTTCTCCTGCGAGAACTGGAATGTCTCTTCCAGCAAGAATCCATACTACACCGAATATTTGGAATGCGAAAAGTGTTCTAATAATTAACGCTGCTTGAAGACTGGGCTTCAGCATTGGGAAGACAATGTACCTTATTCTTTGCCAAACCGTTGCTCCAAAAACTTCTGCAGCTTCAATATATTCTCTACTTATCATTTGCAATCCAGCAAATAATATTACGAAAACTATTGCTGTAGCTCTCCAAAGCTCCGTTAAAACAATCGCCAAAAACTCCATATGTCTGAACTGGTATCCGAAAAACTGAATAGGTTCGCTAATAAGCCCTAGGTTAATAAGTAATTTGTTAAAGAAGCCGTTTGATGAGAGAAGAGAGTACCATATAAGCCCTGCTGCAACATCACTTATTGTTAACGGCAAAACAACCATGTATAATGCAGTATTTCTCCCGGGAAATTTCATGTTAAAAAGCATAGCTAAACCTATAGCTATAGCTACCTGTATAGGGATAATGGTTATAACGAGAAGTATGGTGTTTGCAAATGCCTCTTCAAACCTAGAAAAAGGGCTAGTGAATAGGTAATCTATATTCTCCATACTAAATCTTCCATCGGGAAAAAGCGCAAGATAAAGCGCTTGAATCAAAGGATACCCTATAAAGAATATTAAGTAGCTAAGAGCCGGAAGAATTAGAAGATAGGGTATGTACCTTTCAAAGTCACGGCGGCTTTTGGACATATCTAACACATTCCCCAATACGTTACTCATGTAAGCTATACTGATGCTAATGTGTAAGAAAAAATTTTTGGTTGTATTCTAAAATATGGCATGCTCTCCCAAATGTTTACCTAAATAAACGTATAAATCATGATGCTAATAAGTGGTTAGCATGATTATTCCTGAAAAAGCCAAAATTATCATTTCAAAGCATGCGAAAGAAAGGATTGCTGAAAGAAAAGTGACTGAAAAAGAAATTTTAAACATTTTAATAAATCCAGTGCAGATAGTTTATGATTCATGGAATGATGTTTACATTGCTGTTTCAATTGAGGGAAAAGCTGTAGTTTATGCATTTAGAGGTTCAAGGGTAGAGGTTCTAACGGTACTTGGTAAGAGAGAGTATGAAGCATTACTATCAAAATTTGGCGGTAAAAGATATAAAGTAATACTGTAGGTTTAGTTACTTCACTGCTTTTAAGAATAATCAGTTTTCAATCAACGCGTTTGCACTATTACTTTCCAAGCTCTTCTGAAGCTAGCTTTTTAAGGAAGTATTTTAATCCACCATGCTTTAAAATTTCGAGAAGTTGTTTTGGCATAGGTTTGAATTTGAATACAACATTATTTCCCACAAGAATCATTCCATTTTCAAGATCTGCTTCTACTAAGTCCCCATTTTTAAGTCCCGTTAAATTAGCTTCTATTACTGGTAACCCATTATTGATAGCGTTGCGGTAGAATATTCTATGAAAGCTTCTTGCAATTATTAATGAAACACCAATAGCTTTAAGCGCTATTACAGCATGCTCTCTACTACTTCCATAGCCGAATCCTTTTCCAGCAATTATTGCTATCGGTTTAGGTAAGCTCAGTAGTCTACTTCTAATTTCAGGAGTATCTTCAAACACGTGTTTGCCTAGCCATTCTGGATCACTTTTATGCAAGTATCTTGCAGGAATTATTGTGTCTGTATCTATATTGTCACCAACTAAGAGCGCATACCCTTTAACCCTCATTTTCTCTCCCTCTTCCAACCTTACAAACTCTTTATTAAAGGTCTAGGATCAGTTATTGTTCCGGTAATGGCTGTTGCAGCTGCTGTGTAAGGTGAAGCTAAATAGACTTTAGCGCTAGGTGGGCCAGCTCTTCCAGGAAAGTTGCGATTAGCCGTAGAAACCATGACTTCGTAATCTCCTAGAACCCCCATATGTGCTCCAAAGCAAGGTCCACAGCCAGGTACTCCTACTATGGCTCCTGCCTCGACGAGAATACTAAGTATTCCTTCATATGCTATGCGCTTCAATATTCGCATGGATGCTGGAATCACAATGAGTCTTGTTTTAACCTTTTTTCCTTTGAGAAGACGTGCTAGAATTAGTATGTCCTTATATCTTCCATTAGTGCAACTACCCACAAACACCTGGTCTACAATAGTACCTTCTAAATCTGCAACATGCCTAACTCTTGTAGGCATAGGGGGTTCAGATATTAAAGGCTCAATATCTGATAAATTGACTTCCATGTTAGCTTCAATATTGGATTCCAATTTTAGTTCCCTCCATTTCCTATCCGGCTTAACTCCATAGCTTAATAGCCACGTCTCAGTTTCATTATCGTATGGGAAAATAGCTGTTTTAGCCCCGGCTTCAACCATCATATTAGCTACTGTAAGCCTATCACTTAAATCTAAACTTCTTAAGCCTTCACCAAAGAATTCAACTGAACAATATAGAGCACCTTCAGGGCCCATTTCTCCTAGGAGATGTAACGCTAAATCCTTACTCGCTACGCTGGGTTTGAATTTTCCCGTTAACCTTATGTATAGAGGCTCAGGCACTTTAAACCATAATTCTCCCGTAGCCATTACGTATGCTGCTTCTGAACTACCAATGCCTGTTGCGAAAGCTGCTAAAGCTCCATATGTAATGGTGTGACTGTCTGCTCCAACTATTAGCTCTCCAGGCTTAACTATCCCTTCAACAAGTAATTGGTGAGCAATCCCTAGTCCTACGTCAAAAAACACGCATCTGTGCTGCTTTGAAAACTTTCTGAGTTCAATATGTGCGTTAGCAGCATCCCAATTATGTGCTGGAGAGTAATGGTCTAAAACAGCATATATTTCAACTTTCTTAGCACCCACCAGTTTTTCAGCACCAGTCTCCCTTAGAACCTTTAGAGCCACAGGTCCTGTCACGTCATTAACCATTACCTTATCAACCCTAGCATACACTAAATCCCCAGGTTCTAGCCTTTTAAGCCCAGCATGTTTTGCAAGAATTTTTAATGCTAAACTATTCATGCTCTCTTCACCTTAGTAGCTACGGCTTCAGCAAATTCCATAGTAGAACTGTTTCCACCTATATCGGGTGTTTTAATGTCTGAAGCTAATACTTCTTCTACAGCGTTCCATATTCTTCGTGCTGGTTGTTTATAGCCTAACCATTCGAGCATCATAGCTACTGAAAGTATCATTGCAACCGGATTAGCTACGCCTTTACCAGCTATATCCCAAGCAGCTCCATGTACAGGTTCGAAGATAGCTTTTGAAACACCAATATTAGCTGAGGGAGCTAAGCCAAGACCTCCTACAACTTGTGCTGCCAAATCACTTAGAATATCACCATACTGATTCGTAGTTAATATTACATCAAATCTACTTGGGTTTCTAACAAGCTCCATTGCCGCAGCATCAACGTACATTTCATCAATACTTACCTTCTCCGTTTCAAGTGTTTTTCGAGCTTCATCTCTAAACAACCCGTCGGTAACTCTTAGAACATTAGCTTTATGAACTATAGTTACCTTGTTCCTTCTATCTTTAGCAATTTCAGCAGCTACTTTAGCAACTCTTCTGGCACCTTTCGATGTAATAATCTTTAAAGCTATAGCTACGTCACCTACCCTATATTCCGCACCTACATACACGTCTTCAACATTCTCTCTAACAATAACTAGGTCAGCTGTTTTTATGGCTGGTACTCCATTGAAGCTTTTAGCGGGCCTTATGTTAGCGTATAATTCAAACATCCTACGTAATTTAACAACAACATCATATGCTGTTTCGCCGACAGGCCCCTTAAGTATCGCATCTGCTTGTTTAGCTAGTTTTATGGTGTTTTGTGGAAGAGACTCTCCGAATTTACGAAAAGCTTCATCACCGGCTTGACCTGTTATAATTTCTATGTTTAGCTTATACTTTAGCATGGTTGCCTCTAAAACTTTCATTGCAGCTGCTGTTATTTCAGGACCTATTCCATCACCTGGTATTACAAGTATTCGAGGCATAATAAATTACACCTTTAAACTTATTGAACTCTTCAATCCATTTTTTAATTTGGTCTTCCGAAACCTTCTTAGTTTTAGGAGCTACTTCCTTAAGCTTATGAAGGATGAAGTTCACTAATTGATGTGTAGGTTTAATACTCATTCTTTCAAGAGCCCATATAACAGCATGACGGCCGCTATGTCTTCCCAAAACTATTCTTCTACGATTACCTACGTCTTCCGGAGCTATTGCTTCGTAAGTTGCAGGATTACTTAGCACTCCATGAACATGTATTCCAGCTTCATGGGCAAATGCATTTATACCTATTATTGGCTTGTTAGGCTGAAGGTTTATTCCAAATTTTTTAGCAACAAATTTCGACACAGATGTTAGCTTTTCCAATACGATGTTTGTACGGTAATTCATTAGGAAGTGAAGAGCAGCTACTACCTCTTCTAAAGCAGCATTTCCAGCTCTTTCACCAAAACCATTAACTGTTACTTGAACTCCATCTGCTCCACCAAGGACTCCGGCTAAAGAATTAGCTGTTGCCATACCGAAGTCGTTGTGGCAATGAACATCTATCCATACGTGCCTCGGTAGTTTGGAACGTACATAACTGACTAGATCACGCATTTCCCAAGGTGTTGCTACACCTACTGTATCAGGTATGTTTATGTATTTTGAACCAGCATTTACAGCTTCCATATATGCTTTAACGAGAAATTCTCTATCACTTCTAGTAGCGTCTTCTGCTGAGAAAAGAACCAATGCACCATATTCTTTAGCGTACTCTACTGCTTCAGTAATTTTACTTAAAACATCTTCTCTAGTTAATCTAAGCTTGTATTTTAAATGTATATCGCTAGTGGCTATGAAAACATGTATTACTTGTGCATCTGAAGCTGCTGCTTCATCAATATCTCTCTTAGACGCCCTAGCTAAAGCTGCAATTTTAGATTTAGAAAGCTCTCTAGAAACTGCCTTTATAGTTTCAAGATCTATTTTTGAAGAAATAGGGAACCCCGCTTCAATAATGTCGACACCAAGTTCGTCAAGAGCTTTAGCGATTTCTATTTTGTCTTCAAGAGAAAGTTCAACACCAGCCATTTGGTCGCCGTCGCGAAGTGTAGTATCGAATATTCTTATTCTCCTTTCACATATAGCAATTAGCACCACCTAACAAAACATGTTTTATAGGCTTAGGAAATTTCGAGATTTCTAATATCTCCAGAGATAATTTAAAACTTTCCCACAACATCTTCGTTAACATATTGAATAATATTTTAAACATTACATTTTTCCTTAGAATAATCCACAATATATTCCATTCGTTAGAATGAACATTATAGTATATTCTAACTAGAATTAATCCGCTACCTAAATTTATGCTATCCCCATACAGCCTATATAATCCTATTATGAAGGGTATTTCATAAAACTTAACTATATTCCTAGAACCGTTAATGTTGATCTCATAAATCCATAATCTACCACCTGTAGTGGTCACATTAGTTGGCAGAAGCCTTAGATGCACGTTTGAACCCAAATAAGAATCCTTCGCAATGATTCCTGGTCAGTCTTCACCATAAAATCTCAGAATTGCGTAGTAATATAGTGTGTTATTGATTGAAATTACCGCGTCATTAACCACATTAGAGTTCGGTAGTTACATCCCTGGAGAAGCTATCTAGCATTATGGCTTTAGACACACCTGGTTTAGGCTTATCTCTGAAAGCATAGTATACCTCCTTAGCCTCAGCTAAGAAAGTTCTAATGGAGCATTTCTCTTCGCGAACTAGGAAGCGTAATGTAATAGAAAATGTGATAAGTAGCAATACTATGGCTAAGACACTTAGTATTTTAGCGTTACGAAATTTCATTGTTGCATCTCCGTAAGTTTCACCTATGGTTTAACCTTATTAATCTATTATTTAGAATACCTTTAATACCTCTAAAGCAATACTTTAGCTTAATGAGATGAAACATCATGGCTGGGACGAAGGAATTTAAATCGTCGCCTAAAATAACTGTTATTTACTGGCTTTATTCTCTAGGATACTTTGCGCCTGCAATTGCTGTTTCGGCAATTATAGGTTACTTCAACATTTACGCTGGAATATTGTTCGCCATAGGCTTAGTAGTGGTTCCACTAGTAGTATTAGCTATGTGGATACCGAGATTCTACAGAAGCATTATTTTTAGACTTGAGGAAGACCATGCATACGCTAAATACGGTGTTTGGTGGGTTAAGGAGAAACGTGTACCATACAATTTAGTTTCAGAAGTAAGAGTTAGGCAAGGCCCGCTTCAAAGATCTCTGAAACTAGCTAACGTAGATATTTACACACCAGCTCAAGGAACACTTAGGCCTGAACTATCGTTTTTCCAAATAGACGCTAACTTAGCTGGTGAAATAGCATCTAACGTGAGAAGAAAAGTAGGCATTCTTTCTTCTAAGGAGAGGAGAGTTATTGAGGAGGAAATGCTTGAGGAGCTTAAGAAGATAAGGTCTATTCTTGAAGAGCTTAGGAAGAAAGCATAGCTTATTTCTCCTTCTTTCTTGGGAGAGCGTAGAAGAAACCTACAGTACCATGCTCATGGAGCCATGCTCTCATAGTCATAAAAGCGGCCGTTGTCTTTAGTTACTGCAACCTTACTTGCCACTTTTTCAAGCCAGCCTATGCTCTTAACGCTCCTATGGTTAAAAGCTGGAACATAAGGCTTAATATCCAAAAGCGGGGTTCCATCAACTATATCCACATCGCATACGTGAAGAGTATTTTCTCTAACTTCTAATAACCTAACCACGGAAATACCTATAGGGTTAGGTCTTGGAGGAGCACGCGTCGCAAATATACCTGCTAACTTGTTTCCCATGTAGGGTTTAACCTTAAGCATGCATTTCCTCACAAGATGGAAATGATAAATTAGAATAATGTGAGAAAACCCCTCTAATCCTTCAAGTCCCTCCGCATATTCAGGGAATACTTCAACGACGCCCTTAACCCCTAATGCTCCAGTAGGCTGAATAGGTGTTCCTTTAGGTTCTTTAAACGGTGTATGTATAATTCCTATTGGCCTATAAATTATCGCTTTACTTCCTTCGTAATTGGAGTGAAAATTCACAATACATCCCCTTTTAAACTTGAACAGACACTACTTTAAAAATATTAAACGTATAAGGAAGCTTTAATCGCATCATGGCTTGTTAATGTTATAAGCGCAACTTATTTGCGTTAATTAAACTGTGTGTTATGAGGAGGTAGGAGGCTTAACTATATTTGAAAGTTCCATAGTTAAATATGTTTGCTCCTTAACGTGTTTTAAGTAACCTAGAATGGCTTAGAGAAATCGAGGAGATTATAAAGAAGCTATAATCACTATAGTTATAGTGATTATATGATTCATGGAAAACTTGCAAAATAAGATTGGGAATTATTGGTTATATGCTAGGAGAACATAGGGGCCTAATATATAGTAAAAATTTCTTAATGTCTACGCTTCTTAGCCATAGCTATGGCTTTCTAGGTAATAGGGGTCTGGGAGTTATGATATTTTACGTTTTTTGTTTGGTTCTCTCTTCCCCCAGCATAGGATTTGGGGTATCATCACCCTTAGGGGCTTCCGAAGAGGCTCCCTTATCCCCCACATCTCAAGGCATTTCATAGCTATATTCCATACTGCTACAAGCTGTCTATCTGCTTTAAACCCGTATCTAGGGCAGGTACGAGAAGTATAATGCGGCTTAACATAATATACTTGATATTCATTCCTAAAGTCTTGTACTCTATCATTTTCTGTATTTTCCTATAGTCATGCTTAGCATTTACCCTATTAACACGTCTAGACCTTGTAGAAACTATTCTCTCTTTTATGCATGTTAAATCCTCAAATACATGGTCGTATTCATTAAATTTCCTGCAATCAGGCACTTACCGCAGAAGCCTTTAAGAAGCTTTCTCTTCCTCAGCATAGAAAGAATTTCCGATGTTTCCCATATTTTCTCGAACAATCTCTTCTTCACCACACATTTGCAACACTATCCTACCATACTTAACTTTAGATTTAAGGGATAAGAGTTATAACATTTCTCCGTGAAAGTGATAATTGATGAAAACACCTACACTTAAAGGTTCGGGACCGTGAAGTTTTTATGAAAGACCCAGTCACTTTTTGTTTTCAGCACCAGAAACCTTCATCATCTCTCAGATAATCTAGCCCTCATCACTTCAAGCATAGGTTTTCCTCTTTCACACAATTTATTTCTTACTTATTTCCTCAATAAACTCCTCAATTATTTTGTTAAGTTCTTCAGGTTTCTCATATAATACTAGATGGCCAGCATTTTTAATTACCACAACCTTGGAGTTTGGTATTAGCTTCGCTATTTCCACGTTTTCCTTAGGTGTAGTTACTTTGTCATGTTCCCCCACTACCACTAGTGTTGGTGCTTTTATCTTGCCTAGATCTCCCGTTGTATCGTAATGTACTATGTATTTACTGTACCTGTAAACAAGTGGTGGTAGTGTTTCTAAGTATTCTCTATTGTCCCTTACGAATTCCTCAAACACTTTATCTGGGGTCTTAGGGCTAAACATGAGATCCCTGTACATTCTTCTGGTTAAGATGTTTTCCGTGAAGAATATTTTCTTCCATATGAATGATGGTAAATACCATATTATGTAGTGGTTGCCCGTGTTTTATCTTTTGGGTGTTTTCGAAATTTATGGAAACCTGCAGGGCTTCCCCTTCATCCCTTCTTGGGTCTGCATCTAGTCGGGGGCTTTCGAGGTCTCCACATAACCATGAGACCCCACATCTCGGATTAAAAGGTTAAGATCTCTTAGAGCTAGGTTCCAAGAGGCAACAATATCCCTTGTTATAATATGACCACTAGGTAGTTTAATCCATCTATAATTAATGAATACTAGCTTACCTCCTACAGGCGAGGTTCTGGAGGTTCCTCTAGGATTAACATGAATTACTTGTAGTCCTTCAATTAATGCTTTATAGTGGATGTAGCTTTGTATTCTACGGAACGTCCATAGCGTGAACTTCTTATTGAACCTTCTAGAACCATTAGCTCTACTCTTAAGTTTGTTTAAGTTTTCTAGAACTATTAATGCGTTATATTCCTTAGCTATCTCTACAATCCTCCTAGAGATGTAGTGGCCTGAGTCATTTAGGATATTTCTAGCTCTTCTCCCGTGTTTACTGATAGCTTCCCTTATCCCCTTAACGTATCTCCACTTCCTAGAGTACTTCCTCTGTATCTTTTCAGCAATAATCTTGTGAGCTAAAGCTCTTTTCAAACCATTGAATGGTATAATACCCATTGTTTTGAGCTCTCCTTTCGTATCTATTATGGTATAGGTTATGTTGTTGAAGTTAATGTCTACACCCATAATGGTTTTTGGTTTCTTTAATACCACTTTCTTCTTGAAAGTAAAGTGAATCCATATTTCATTGTCTCTGTAGCTTACCAGTATTTCCTTCAACTTCCATGAGACATTAAAATACTTATCCAGATAACTGTACCATTGTAGTTTTAGTTCAACCCATTCATTGTTTAGAACAGTTACTCTGAGTATCTTATTGTTTATGTCTAGCTTGTAGTCTTGGCAGTCTAGCCTAGCTGTTAGCTTTCTGAGAATTGGTTTACTGCCATTGTTCTTCTTTACTGCTTTAACCACTTCTCTTGCTCTACGCTCAATCTTGTGGCAATGGTGTGCTCTAAATCCCTTCTCTCTCAGTAACTTGTAGAATCTATGGTGTAGCTCCTTTATGGAGGGTACTCTCTTATCCGACCATATCTCGTCTAAGACATACTGTGTCCAATCACGATATGCCCTCAAGAATTTAATTAACCTATATTTATGGCTATGGTCGGGAGTAACCGCTAAGGTGAAAGCGGTTACTAAAACCCTCATCCCCTAGCCCTCAAGTATCATGTATATGAGACATACTTGTAAGTTTTAGTCTCAGATTGCTATATTGGTGAGAGAATGAGTTATGTGTATAGCTTTGAGGCAAAGATAATGAAGTATGGCGGGGGAAGATACATAATATACCCACCTAAAGGATACCAAGAAAAACTAAAACAATACCATGGGAGAAAAGTTAAAGTAATAGTAATAATAGAGCCAGAATAAAGTTACTAAAATACCAAAAAGTTTCCTAAGTAACCATAAGAACATAGACACCATCAACTATCGAATAATCCGTTATGTCGGGCTTCATTTTCTTAAGAGAACCTATTAGCGCTAGTCCTTTGATGTTTCTTCGGCTAACGTAGGATTGCGTCACCATAGCTCCGAAACTATGCCCTACAATAACCGTGTTTTCTACTTCGACACCTCTCTTCTCCAATACTGCGTCTAAGTCTGAGATATAGTTTTCAAAAGAAACCTTCAATGGCTTATCTGATTTTCCAAAACCCCTTTGATCATAAACTATTGTCCTATATTTTTGCTCGAAAAATCCTACTTGGTACTTCCAATTGCTCATTTGTCCTGGAAATCCGTGGAGAAAACGAGCGTTATAGGTTCTTCGTACTTGCATTTCTCTACTGAATCGTAAATGTAAAGTTTAATATCATTTATTTTCAGAAAAAAGGGTTTACCGCACTTAAACAATTTCTTTCAGCCCTTCACTACTTTTCTACACTATATATGAAAACGTCCTATTTATTCTACATATTTCTTCCCTAAACTTCAACATAGTTATGCTTAAAGCAGTGCTGTGTAGTAGATAGTTTAAATGAGGTGGCTAAGGAAAATGAGAATAACATGTCCTAAATGCGGATTCACATTCGACATATCGTATTCGAGAGCAGTATCCTGCACAAGTTGCCCTTATGCTACCTTTGGGAATTGCGGATACATAAAATGTCCTAACTGCGGGTACGAGTTTCCATATTCACCACAAAAATTCTTCTAATATCATAAGTTCCTCTTTTGCTTAGATAGATTATAATATTAATAATGTTAACTTCTTTTCAAACCTAAGAACACTATTATTGAAGATATTATGAGTATCCAGAGGGATAGTGGAGCGTTAAGCAAAGTCATAGTAAACGTTGCTTTCGGACCTATTATTACCGCCGCATATAATCCAATAACTACTCCAGCGAGTAACGATAGTAAAGCTACTTTATGTTTGCCAGTAGCCTTTTCAGGTTTAATCCATGCAGCTAAAGTTATTGGTGCTAATGGTAAAAGTATTACACTCGATAGAACAGATAATTCGACAACAAATCCGGGTTTAGCTAGGGCAACCATAGCAACTAAAGCTATTAATGCTACTGTTGTAGCATATACTAACCTAAGTTCCCTCCTTACTTTAACCACTTGACTTAAAATGTCTTTGAAAAGGGAGCTTGAGAGAGTTAAGACTATAGAGTCTAAAGTTGAAATTGCTGCTGCAACAATACTTACGAAAACTACTGAGCCGAGAAGTGGATTGGCCATTTGAGTAAGTGTTGGTGTAACTAAATCTCTTTTCAATGTTAAATCAGGGAACTTTCCAGCTAAAGTTAGTGATTTAGCAAACAACCCTATAATAGTAACCAAAACCGTGTATACAGCACCGAATAGCGCAAAATACTTTATCATGCTTCTCAATGCATCTTTGTTTTTCGGCATAAAAATTCTTTGAACTACTTGGGGATTTGTTATTGCGAAGAAAATCCATGGTAACGTAAATGCTAGGAAAACCTGCGGAGTCCAGAAGCTAGTTATTCCTAATGTTCCCTCTTTAATTAAGGCTTCTACAGCTCCCCCTAAACTTAGTCCTAAATTAGGGAGAAGTAATGCAATAATCCATGCCGTAAATGCGAATGCTGCAGTAAGCATCCATATTCCCTGGTACGCATCTGTTATCGCAACACTCCAGATACCGGCTAAAATAATCCATATTAGAGAAGCTAGGATGCCGAAAACTACACCTGAAGTGTAATTCAAACCTAATCCTTCAAACAATCTACCTAAGCCAACAAGTTGTGCAGTAGCGTAAGGAATTAAAGCTACAAGGTAAACTAGTGAAATAATTGAAGCAAGTAGCTTAGAACCATAAATGCTACCGAGCATTTCAGCTGGACTAACCCAACCACCGCGGCGAGCCCAAAGCCAAACTTTGAAAGCAAAAATTTTGAGCAAAATAACTGTAGCTACAAGATATGACGCTTCGAAAAGAAACGCTCCAATACCTGTTGCGTAAACGAAACCTACAAGACCTATCATCATGAAAGCGCTATAGGTTGTAGCTGCATAAGTCATAGCTGAAAGAAAGCCACTAAGCCTGTAGCTTCCAACAAAATAATCTATAGATGATTTAACACTGAATTTTCTAGAAATTAATGCTAAAACAGAACCTATAATAAAATATATTGTTAGAATTACTATGTAAAACCTTATATCCGTCATGATACTAAATCACCTAATGTTATCACCTAATACTGGTATTACAGAAAGAATATAGGGAATTTAGAGCATCTTCAACACTCCTATTCTCCTTTAAAACCCATCTCGAACAAATCCAAACATTACCTCTAAGCCTTTTAGAACCAGCATCTTCAATACTGGGAAAAGTTATTGATGCTGAGACGACATTACCAAGTTCTCTCATGAAATTAGATAATATGTTATAAACATTTTTAGAAATAACGTTGTCTCCGGAAACGCAAAGAACCAATTCGCCACCTTCACCATAAACTACAAAGTCAACTTCATTGCCCTTTTCATCAGAAACTTCGCCGAAAACTCTCTTTTTATTTCTAGATACTTTAATACTAAACACTTCACATACCCGTCTAAAACGTATTGAGACTAATGATATTTAAAATTAATATTGAATAAACACGTAAATTAACATTTCAAGCCTAACGGGACAACTTTCCCCAAATAATCTTCTAAACCATATCCCTACCTTGTTTTAACATGTAATTTATTTCAAGAAAAGATGAACATAGACCTGGAGAAACTCAGAAAAACATTGCCTATTTGAAAACTTCATTTAACAAAATTCATCCACATTTCTGTTTAACTTTATCTAGTCTTTCTCTATTAGGAATGTTTATTAGCTTTTTAACTTAAGGTTTCCCATGGGGTAAAATAATAATGAACACTTTGCTTGCTTACATGCTAATTTTAGGATTATTCCTTCCAATACCAGCTAATATAATTGTTGATATTAGTGAAACAGGTACTGCTGAAACATATATAGTGTATAATGTATATAATGCTCCAGTAGTAATTGTGCATAAGCCTCTAGGGACGCCACTATCATATTATGCGTATTATTTAGATACGGGTGAACTTGTTCCTGTAGAGTATAATGGTTCTCTTATTTTAGGTGTTGATGTAAATGGAACAGTTATTTTAACCTACTTAACTGAGGAACTTACAAGTAAGGAAGGAGCTCTTTGGAGTTTAAACCTTGTTTCCCAAGATAATGTAGCTATTGTGCTTCCTGAAAACACTATTCCGCTAAATATTGAGCCTGAGCCCCTATATGTTGGACTTAATGATTCAAGAACGGTTATTTTATTGCCTCCAGGAAACATAAGCGTTGAATACACAGTATATGTTCCGCCGCAGAAAACAACTAAACCTCCACCTACAACATTGCCTCCTTCGCCTACAGAATCTCCATCACCTACTGTTACCGAAACATCTCCTCAATTACCGCCGGAGACTCCTTCTCCTCCTGCACCTACTACAGCTGAAGTTGGCTTATGGATAGCTGCTTTAGCAATCATTATAGGTGCTATTGTTGGAATACTTCATAAACTCCGTATTAGAAAAAGCACAATGTCTTATGTGCTTGATGAAAGAGATAGAGAAGTCATAAATGCGATTAAGGAGCTCGGAGGGGAAGCTACAGCAAGTCAGATTATTGCTGCTTTAAAAATACCTAAAACAAGCCTTTACAGAAGAATTAGGAGGTTGCTAAGGCTAGGATATATTGAGGAAGTTGAGGTGGGAGGGAGAAAAGTTTACAAGTTAAAGAGGAAACTTTAGTGAAACACTCTGTTCCTTGAGTGTTCCTTTCTTGATTCTTCATAGTAACTCAGATCCCTTTTAACTAAATATGTGGTAAATTTAGCTCGGAGGCTGTAAAAAATGAAAGCAATAAAGTATGTTTCAATATGGCTAATATTATTGCTTCTACTTGCCCCCATAGCAATGGTAATTTCGGTTAAAGCTCAAGAAAATGGTGAAGTACCTGCAGGAGAGAATCAAAACGCTACGACAACAACTCCTACCGATGAGGAAGCAGAGGAGTTCGTAAATGAAACTCTTAAGAATAAAGCTGAAGCCATGTTAAAGATCGCTGAAAAACTTATCAACTTAGCTAAGTCAAGGAATGTTAATGTTACTGATTTAGAGGATTTACTTGAGGAAGCTAGAGAATACTTTAACGTAACAAACTATAATGAAACAGTAACTCTCTGTATGCAGATTATGAAACAAGTAAGGCTGAGACTTAGAGAAACACTTAAAGCGGAAAAAGCAGCACCTGTGGCTGAAGGTTTAAGAAAGCAAATAGAGCTTTTCGAAAAATACATTAAAAAACTAAATGAAACAGGCTACTTAAACGCAACCGAAATAGAGAGTCTTATGGATAAAATAGAGGCAGCTAAAGAAGCTTTAAATAAGGGATTAGTTAACGAAACAGCCCACATACTTGCTGATTTAAGAGCAGAGCTTAGAGAATTAAGCATTAAAATCTCAGAAATAGCTAGGCATAAAGCTGTAGAAAGAGCTTTAAAAACACTAGCTAAAGTTAAGGAGGAGCTAAGAAAGCATTTAAGAAAACATTTAGAAGAATTCAACATCACTGAAGAGGAAATAGAAGTTCCGGAAATAGAGAATCTTGTAAACATCTCCGCTAAAGGAAGAGTTGTTGAAATAATAGGTAAAATTAGAAAGCTAATGGAGTTTAAGAAGGGCATGTGGAACTTAGGCCAAGTAATGTCTAAAGTATTAGAGGCTAGAAAAGGTACTGTTGCAGCAAAATTAGTTGAAATTAAGGGTGTAAGCGGTAAGCTAACTGCCGCAGAAAAATTTGTTGAAAAAACACAGGAAGGACCATTTAAGGATGAAATGTTAGAGATAATAAACAATACTAAGTGGGCAATACATAACATATTATCCAGCATTGCAGAGTACGTTGTTGGAAACATTAATGAATCTAAGGAACTTCTGAGTTCAGCTGAAGAGAAAGTTAACAGTAACTTAGAGAAGCTAAATCAACTTGAAATTTCAGGTAATTTAACAAAATCCCAAATACGTATTGTAAAAATGGTTAAAGAAGTTAATTTAGGCTTAAAGAACATTATAGAGAACATTAAGGAAATAATGAAGCCGGAGGTTCTTGAAGGTAAGAAGGTAATAATAACAGGTGTTATTTCGTGGAAGATAAGCGAAAATATGTTTGTTGTTACGGGAGGAGCACATGTAATACTTAAACCACCATTCATTATAAAGTGGCATAAGATTAGAGTATTTAAGCCATGGATTGTGAAGATAACTAATGAAACAGAAGTTCATGGAGAACCTAAGGTAGGAGGCTTCGTTACTGTTATTGGAGAAGTTGATGGAGAAGGTCCTTATGGATTAACAATAGTTGTAGCTGAAAAAGCTTTCTTTGGAAAGTCAACGTTTTGGATTTTAAAATAAGCTGTTTTTAAATTATTTTATATTTTATTAAATTTTTGGATTCAAGTAAGCTTTGGTTTCCCAGGTATGAAGCACTTGGGCTTAGCTGAATTTAAAATACCTGTAGGTACCACATGTGAAGAAGTATTTGAAGTTAAGCCTCAACATAGTGCTAAAAGTTTAGGTAGCGGCGATGTCGATGTTCTTGCAACACCTTCAATGATTACCTTTATGGAAAATGTGGCGTGGAAATGCGTTAAAAAGTATTTGCCTAAAGACTACATGACTGTTGGTGTTAAAGTAGAAGTTAAGCATCTTAACCCCGTACCTATAGGGGCTAATGTGCTTGTTAAAGCTAACCTTATTGCCGTAAAAGATAGAAAGCTCGTCTTTAAGGTTGTAGTGTTTTGGGAAGACATTAAAGTAGGGAAGGGTTTACATGAGAGATATGTTGTTAATAGAGCAAGATTTCTTGAAAAAATTATGAAAATACTAGAGTATATTGAAGATATAAGGTGAATACTTCGAGTAATTAAACCTTGTACTTCTCCCACAACCTCATTAGCTCGTCTTCGACAAAAACATTGTCATATTTTTCAACAATTCCCCCTGTTCTATGAAGAATTACTAAGTTATCTGAAGCTTCATGTACTTCACCTATAATTGAAGCGTTAAAGCCTTTAGAATTAAGTGTCATTAGTGCTTCATGAACTTTATCTTTAGGCACAGTTGCTATAAGAACCCCTGAGCTTATTAGCTTAAGAACGTCTATGTTAAGTGCTTTACAGAGTTCTTTAGTTTCTTTAGCTACAGGTATTTTGTCCTCCCAAACTTCTAAGGTCTTATTTGAAGCATATGCTATTTCAAGTAATCCGCCGAGTACTCCTCCCTCCGTGGGATCATGCATTGATGTCGCGTATTTGTTTTCTGCAAGAACTAATGCTTCTTTAACGACACTAATTTTCTTAATGAATTCGGTACCACGCTTAATGGTTTCATACGGTACCCCTCTAGCCATTAGTTCTTCGGCAAAATCTGTTGACAGTATTGCTGTTCCTTCTACAGCAGCTGTTTTAGTCATTACGATTACATCACCTGCTCTTGCACCGCTCGTCCTTACGGCCTTATTTTTCTCTACAATACCTAATGCAGTCATAGAAATAAAGGGTCTCTTAAGTCCTGGGGTGTACTCTGAATGACCACCTACAACCATTGACCCTAACTCTTTTGCAGCAGAATCTATTTGCTTAGTTATCTTATTTATAAGATCTTCTGGCGCATTCTCTGGAAAATAAAGAACTGGAAGTAGCCATTTAGGCTTTGCTCCAGTTACTGCGACATCGTTACTTGCAATATGAACAGCCAACCATCCGAGAAACTCAATAGCGCCCGTTATAGGGTCTACATGTGCTACAAGAACTCTTCCATCACCTAAGTCAATAATTGCTGAGTCTTCGCCAATAGCTGGTCCAACTATGACTGAAGAGTCTTTAATCCCTACTCTCGTAAGAACATATTTGCTAAGAATTTCAGGACGAAGCTTACCCATTATTAAATGTCACCGCAGTACTACATTAGAAATTGTTGAATAAAAATTTTAATTCAATATATAGCAACCTTAAGTTAAATGTAAAGTGAGCGTTTAAATTGTTAGTGGGAGAAGCAACAGCTTAATAACCGTAACAACTATCGAAGAGTAAAGCCATGGTAGTAACGTTGTTATCGGATGTACTATATTGGAACATTGAAGACTAGGCTTTTGGATAGTAACTAAACTTGTTCATAACATTTACTAAATAATATCATGTATAGCAATGAATTTACTTCTTACTTCCTAATCCATAACCTTTTAATTCCTACTTTTTCAAAGTCTTCGTCTTCGGTTGCCACCGCTTGCAAACCATGGTTTTCTATTGTTGCTACATGTATTGAATCCGATGGTTTAAGCCCGTATTTTACCATTAGCTCTTTAGCTCTTAAATACTCGCTTAAACCTATTGATAAAACGTCGACGTAGGGAAGTACTGCTTTATCTATGAAGTCTATTGTATCCTTAGGTGATACATCATATTTTCTTTTAGACACGTATATTACTTCGTCTAGAACCAATACGTTAGTATACAATAAATTATTTAATAGTAGATTTAACCAGAAGTCCTCTATAAGTTTAGCTTCGTCTTCAGGCATTTTAACATTCAAGTATATTAGCAAACTAGCATCAACAAATATTTTCATTTTCAAATTCCTCTTCTAAGTCTACTTTAGCTAAATCCCCTAACCTGGCTTCTTTACCTTTAATTTTTTTCCTTCTCTCCCTAATCCATGTTAAAATATCTCTAGGATCTTCTATTCCTCTCAATATCAGCTTATCATCTGCTGGCTCAAGTATTGCGTATCCTCCCTCTTTAATCTTATAAGCTTCTCTGAAAATCTTAGGAATAATTATTTGTCCTTTAGGACCAACTTTAACCCTAAGTTTAACCAATAGTATCACCAAGTATAACCATTGGTTAAACTAAAAATATAAGCTTTCCGTTGAACAACAAAAAACAAAAAGACTAAACTTGCTAAAGAGTAAGGTGTCTCGGAAAATAGGAGACCTAACAGTAAGTTCTAAAAGAGCTGGAATAAGCTCTTAAAGACTCTTAGAGTTTAATAGACTCTAGTAGCATAAAGAAACCTAGTAAGTGTAATCGTGCTTTTTGCCGAAATGGTCTTGGTTCAAGATCGGAAGCAGTTATAAGAAAAAACACTATATGTATTGTAGAGTAAGAGGCTGAATAATATGGTATCTAAGTGTACTGGAACCATCCTTTTAGGAATGGGTTTGGGAATTTTAATTGAAGCTTTAATATTTCTTTCACCCTTATTTGAAACAATTCTTTGGAAAACCTTTTGCACATTTGTTAAAATAATACCTTTAATAACACTCTACGTCATAACTATAATAGGCATCTTTTTAACCCTAATCGGCATATTTCTTGAAAGACATTCTTAAGCAATGTCTTCACTAAGACCTCAAAATCCTCGGTAAACACTTTATTCTCCTATAATAATTAGAGTTAGTTATTTGGAATTAAACCATTGTAAGTAAATATAGTGAAGGTTAATTCACTATAGTAGTGTTTAAGCTAAGTGTAAAGTAAGCATTTAACATGGTGTTCGAAGTTTACGTGAACCATTTTAGGTTCTACATTTTTGCATTTTTCCATAGCGTATGGGCATCTTGGATGGAATCGGCAACCTGAAGGAGGACTTATAGGGTTCACAGCAATGTCTTCTGGAACTAGAGGCTCCCATGGTTTTTCAGGATCAGGTGGGGGATAAGCTGATATTAACGCTTTAGTATATGGATGCAGTGGGTTCTTAAATAAGGATTTCTTATCGGCTAATTCAACTATTTGTCCTAGGTACATAACAGCAACTCTATCACCTATGTATCTTGCTACAGCTAAGTTATGAGTTATGAAAAGATAGGTTAGTGAGAATTCTCTTTTAAGTTTCTTTAACAGGTTAAGTATTTGAGCTTGTATTGACACATCAAGCATTGATGTTGGTTCATCCAAAATTAAGAATTCAGGCTCTGTTATTAAAGCCCTGGCTATTACTACTCTTTGCCTTTGACCACCACTAAGCTCATGAGGATATTTTTTAGCTAAATCCGAATCTAAACCTACAGATTCTAATATTTTAAATCCTTTATCGTAAGCTAAATCTTTCCTTAAACCTTCAGTTATTAGGGGCTCCACTACTTGGTCTATTATCTTCATTCTAGGGTTAAGTGATGCATAAGGGTCTTGAAATACCATTCTAATTTTTCTTCTTAACTTCTTAGGAACGCTTTTTGTAATGTCTACTCCTTTAAAAAATATTTTACCTGAAGTTGGTTCAAGAAGTTTTGCAAGTAGAAGACCTAGTGTTGTTTTGCCTGAACCTGTTTCGCCAACAACGCTTAAGGATTCACCCTTAGATATTGTAAGTGTAACTCCGTCTACAGCCTTTAAATAGCCTATTACTCTCTTAATTATTCCGCCATATACTGGATAATACTTTCTTAAATCAACTGTTTTCACAAGAGCCTTATTCTCCAAATTATCCATAGAGGAAGCACCTTACAAGCCTATTACCGTTAATAGATACTAATTCAGGTTTTCTTCTCCTACAAACATCCATAGCTTTAGGGCATCTTGGGTGGAATTTACACCCAGGTGGGGGGTTTATAAGTGATGGTGGTGAGCCTTCAATATGCTCTAACTCTTCTACGTCAACATCTACTCTAGGTATAGCTTTAAGTAATGCTTTAGTATATGGATGCTTTGGTTCTTTAAAAAGTTGTTTAACATTAGCGTACTCTACTACTTCTCCAGCATACATTACCGCAACAGTGTCGCACATGTGAGCTACAAGGCTTAAATCATGAGTTATATACAACATCGTTAAATTGTTTTCCTTAACTACCTTAAGAAGCAATTTCAGTATTTTAGCTTGAACCGTAACGTCCAATGCTGTTGTAGGCTCGTCCGCTATTATTAAATCTGGCCTCATCGATAATGCCATAGCTATTACTACTCTTTGCCTTTGACCACCACTAAGCTCATGAGGGTATCTGTTTACAAAGTTTCTAGGTAAGCCAACTTGTTCTAACACTTTAACTGTTTCTTCATAAGCTTCTTTTCTTGAAAGACTATGGTTATATATGAAAACTTCAGCTATTTGTTCACCTATAGTCAAAACAGGGTTTAAAGCTGTTAGAGCATCTTGAAAAATAACTGAAATACGTGCTTTACCAGCTTCTTTACTATTTAGGACGTTTACTCCGTTAACAACTATTTTTCCCGAAACTATTTCGGCATTGTCTGGGAGAAGCCCTGCAATAGTATATCCTAGTGTTGACTTTCCTGAACCCGACTCACCTACTAAGCCTAGAACTTCACCTCTATTTTTAATGTCCAGTGAAACATTGTCTAATGCTTTAACTAAGCCTTTTGGAGTATAGTATAGTACTGTTAGGTTTCTGATTTCAAGAACCGCCATAGTCTCGACCTCTTAATCTTTATTGTCCCTCTAAGTCTAGGATCTAACGCGTCTCTCAAACCATCTCCTATGAGGTTAAATGATAAAACAACAAGGAAAATCATTAAGCCAGGGAATGTAGCGAACCACCATGCTTCTCTCAAATACTTTCTACCGACATTGAGCATTAGCCCCCATTCAGGCTGAGGTTCTTGCGCACCTAGCCCTATGAAGCTTAATCCGGCAATGTATATTATTGCGTTGCCTAGTTCTAATGTTGATTGAACTATTAGTGGAGCTAATGCATTAGGTAAAATGTGTTTAAATATTATTCTTAATGGACCTAAGCCTGCTTCTCTTGCGGCCATAATGTAGAGTTGTTCTTTAATTGAGAGAGTAACTCCTCTCATAAGCCTTGCATATATTGGTACTGTAACTATAGCTACGGCTAACATAGCATTGAATAAGCTTGCACCTAAAGCTGCAGCTACAGCTATTGCTAGCATGAACCCAGGTATTGATATCAAAACATCCATAATTCTCATGAGCACAGAGTCTAATACTCCGCCAAAATATCCTGATACTAAACCTATAACCACACCTATAGATGCAGCTAAACCCACAGTAATTATTGCAACAGCTAGATCTATTGATACTGCATAGAAAACTCTTGTAAATATATCTCTACCTAAAGAGTCCGTTCCAAAAATATATGGCCACATAGGGCCTGATGAAAGCGGGGGCAAAAGCACATTGTCTGAAGTAGCATATGGATCATAAGGGGATATTAAAGGTACCAACATACCTAAAATAATAATTGCTCCTAAAATAGCTATGCCTAGAACCGTAGATGGCTGTAAGAACCTTACCAACACGTCTTTTGTTTCAGGCGATATTTCGAAAAACCCCAATTTAAGTCACCATTTCGCTTAAATCTTTATTCGAGGATCAATGTAGAAGTATATGATATCAACGATTAAGTTGACAAGTACATATATTATGGAAATGAATATTACAGTACCCTGAATTACCATGTAGTCTCTTAGCATTACAGCTTCGTAAACTAGTCTTCCAATACCTGGCCATGAAAATATAGTTTCTATTATTATGTCCCCTGTTACGACGACTGCAAAATAAAGGCCCATAACAGTAACTACGGGTATTAATGCGTTCTTAAGGGCATGCCTATATAGGATTATGTTCTGCGGTAATTTCTTCATTTTAGCTGTTCTTATGTAGTCTGAAAGTAAAACTTCAACCATATTTGCTCTCACAAGCCTCATAAGTAATCCTGAGAGTGGAAAAGCAAGTGTTAGTGCTGGAAGCGCTATTCTCCTTAATGCATCAACAAATCCGTGAATGTTTCCTTCAAGTAAAGTATCTATAAGCATAAATCCCGTAATAGGCTTTGGAGCTAATAAAGGATCTATTCTTTCACCAACGGGGAATCCTAAGTATATTCCGAAAACAATTTGAACAACCATGCCTAGCCATATTGTCGGCATTGAAATACCTATTACACCAATAACCCTAACTAAATCATCAACCCACGTTCCCTTCTTTAAAGCAGCAATTACACCTAAAGGTAAACCCATAATTACAGCTAAAATGTAAGCTGCAATTACAAGTTCGAAAGATGCAGGTAGTCTAGATAAAATAAGGTCTCTTACCCTAACATTCATTATGTATGATCTTCCAAAATCAAATGTTAAAATCTTACCTAAATACTCTATAAATTGCGTTAAATAGTCTTTGTTAAGACCTAGTTCTTTAATTACTCTTTCAATATTTTCAGGTGTTGCTTTCGGCCCTAAAATAGCAACTATAGGGTTACCTGGCAAAATACGTGATAATATGAAAACTATAAGTAAAACTCCTAAAACTGTTGGAATGAGTTGAAGGAGGCGTATAAAAAGAAAACGCGTTATACTCCTGGCCATGTCTTAGCTGTTCACCTCTTGTATACAGGGTAGAAGTCTATGTAGTATGCTGGATACAGTATGAAGCCCTCAACATTCTTCTGCATGAATACGTAGAGTTTTGGCACGTACAGGAATACCCAAGGTGCTTCGTCGACAACTATTTTCTGTAGTTGCTTATAAATTGCTGTTCTTTCTTCAATATCTGATATTGTTCTAGCTTTCATCGTTAATTCATCAACAGTTTCGTTCTTAAAACCGTCTAAACCTAGTCCTTCAGATGAGAATAGCGGATAGAACCAGTCATCAGGGTCTACATAGTCCGGGAACCAATCGACCATGTACATGTCGAAGTTTCCTGCGAAAAGTCTATCTAAGAACGTTGACCAGTCAAGATTCGTTATTTTCACTTTAACACCTATTTGTCTTAAATTGTCCTGTATTACAGCAGCTACTTCTCCTCTTTCCGCCCTCTCTTCAGTACTTATTATTAACTCAAGTTCTTGTAAACCTTCACCATTCGGATACCCTGCTTTCGCCAATAATTCCTTAGCTTTCTCAGGATCGTACTTGTAAGCGTAGGTTTCTATTTTCTCGTCATAACCCCAGATCTTCGGAGGTAATGGTCCATAAAGCCTAGTTGCTGTTCCTTTAAGAACATTGTTTAATATGTAGTCATAGTTTATAGCGTAGTTTATTGCCTTCCTAAATAGTTTATTATTGAATGGTTCCCTTCTAAGATTCATACCTAACCATTCTATCACTAATCCCTCTATTGAAGCAACTTTAATGTTCGGGTTCTTTTCTAAAGCAGGTATATCCGATGGCTGTATTCCAAAGGCCATATCTACTTCTCCGTTTTCTAAAGCTATCCTTAGAGATGATGGGTCCTTAAATATTCTAATAATTATCTTTTCTACTTTCGGCTTACCTCTCCAATAATCTTCATTAGCTACTAAAACAACTTCCTGTCCTTTAACCCATGACTCTAGTTTAAACGGTCCTGTTCCAACAGGTTTTTCAGCGAATTCTTCACCATACTTTTCAGCTGCTTCAGGGCTTACAGGCGCCATTACCATGAATGCTGCAAGCGACGGGAATGGTGCGAAGGGGTATTTAAGAACAAATCTTACAGTGTACTTATCAACAACATCTACTTTATCTATGGCATCAAGTAGGAATGCTGGGGGTCCCTGGAGTTTCTGAACTCTTTCAATAGAATACTTTACTGCTTCAGCCGTTAACTCTGTACCATCATGGAATTTTACTCCTTTCCTAAGATAGAATGTCCATACTGTAGCATCTTCATTTGATTCCCACTTTTCAGCAAGTTTCCCTATGAGTTCGGTTGTTCCAGGCTTATACGTAACTAATGTGTCAAATATGTTTT